>CAZBUB010000029.1:0-32271 GCA_964494985.1 uncultured Desulfohalobiaceae bacterium
ATCGACCGGGCCTGGGAGGCCATCCAGCATGCAGCAAGGCCCAGGCTGCATACCTTCCTGGCCACCTCAGACATACACATGCGGCACAAGCTGGAAATGGACAGGCAAGAGGTTCTGGACTGCATCCAGTCTGCAGTGGGAAGGGCGGCCAGCTACACCTCGAATGTGGAGTTCTCTGCAGAGGATGCCTCCAGATCAGAGCGGGAATTTTTGGCCCGGGCAGTACAAACCGCTCTGCAGGCCGGGGCCACCACTATCAATATCCCGGACACCGTGGGCTACTCCCAGCCGGAGGAGTTTGCTGAACTGATCCATTATCTGCGGCAGAATGTGCCCGGCATAGACAAGGCTGTGCTCAGCGTGCACTGCCACAACGATCTAGGCCTGGCTGCAGCCAACACCCTGGCTGCAGTCCGGGCTGGGGCCAGACAGGTGGAAGTCACCTTAAACGGCATTGGCGAACGGGCAGGCAATGCGGCCCTGGAAGAAGTAGTCATGGCTCTGCAGGTCCGGGGAGACTTCTTCGAAATCTACACCAACATCAACCAGGAGCAGATCTTTCCCGCCTGCAGGCTGCTGTCCATGATCATTGGCCAGCCAATCCCTGCCTACAAAGCCATCATCGGAGGCAACGCCTTCTCCCACGAGGCTGGGATCCACCAGCACGGCATGCTGCAGAACAAGCAGACCTACGAGATCATGACCCCGGAAAGTATCGGCAGACCACCCTCGGAGATGGTCCTGGGCAAGCACTCAGGCAAGCATGCAGTGAAAAGGCGTCTGGAGGAGCTGGGCTACAGGCTGGGCGATGAGCAGCTGAACCAGGTTTCCCAGGCTGTAAAAAATCTTGCGGACAAGAAGAAGCAGGTTTATGTTGAGGACCTGGAGGCCCTGGTCCTGGAAGAAATCTTCAGGATACCAGACAAATACAAACTCCTGTACCTGAGCTCCCTGTCCGGGAATATGGCCATTCCCACCGCTACCTTAAAGATGGAAATAGACGGTGTGGAGCAGCAGCTCTCTGAGTTCGGAGTGGGTCCTGTGGACTCGGTATTCAACGCCATCTGTCGGCTGGTGGGCAAATGCCCGAAGCTGCTGCGCTTTTCAGTGAATTCCATCACTGGAGGCACGGACGCCCAAGGCGAGGTCACGGTCAAGCTAGAGGACGAAAACCGTACTGCCATCGGCCGGGGCTCGGATCCGGACATTATCGTGGCCAGCGCTAAGGCCTATATTAACGCTCTGAACAGACTGGCCCGCAAGGAGGAAGAAAAAATATGCGCCAAAGTCTAGCCCAGAAGCTCCTGCAGGGGGCCAGCCAGGAACAGATCCAAGCCCCTGGTCAGATAGTACAGTGCCGGGTGGATAAGGTCCTGGCCAATGACATCACCGCGCCCCTAGCTATAGATTCCCTGACCAAAATGGGCGCGGACAGAGTTTTTGATCCAGAGCGGGTCATCCTGGTCAGCGACCACTTCACTCCGAACAAGGATATCGATTCTGCTGAGCAGGTCAAAAGGGTCCGGAATTTCGCCCACAAAATGGACATCAGTCACTACTTTGAAGGGGGTGACTCCGGAGTGGAGCATGCCCTTTTGCCTGAGCTTGGTCTGGTGGGCCCAGGGGAAATTATAGTAGGTGCGGACAGCCATACCTGCACCTATGGGGCCCTGGGTGCATTTGCCACTGGCATGGGCAGCACCGACATAGCAGCTGCCATGGCCCTAGGCCGTACCTGGTTCAAGGTGCCCCAAACTATTCGAGTGGAGCTGGAAGGCAGTCTGCAGACATATGTGGGGGGCAAGGATATCATCCTGGCCTTGATCGGCCAGCTGGGAGTGGACGGCGCCCTGTACAAGGCCCTGGAGTTTGGGGGGCCAGCCCTGCAGGAGCTGGAAGTGGAGGCCAGGATGACCATGGCCAACATGGCCATTGAGGCCGGAGGCAAGGCCGGGATATTCCCAGCTGATCAGAAGGTTTTGGACTACTGCAGTCAAAGGGGCAAACAGGGGGGCCAGGAAATGTATCCTGACCCTGACGCGGATTATGAGCACATCATGCATATGGAGCTCTCCAATCTGGAGCCCCAGGTGGCCTGCCCCCATCTGCCGGAGAACGTACACAGCGTCCAAGATGTGCAGGGCGTCAAACTGGACCAGGTAGTCATCGGCTCCTGCACCAACGGCCGCATTTCTGACCTGCGCGAGGCTGCTGGTATCCTGCAGGGCAAAAGAGCAGCCCCAGGACTGCGACTGATCGTCCTGCCTGCCACCCCGGGCATCTATTCCCAGGCCCTGCAAGAAGGTCTCTTAGAGATATTTATGCAGGCCGGAGCAGTCATCGGACCCCCCACCTGCGGCCCTTGCCTGGGTGGACATATGGGCATCCTGGCCGGAGGGGAACGCTGTCTGGCCACCACGAATCGCAACTTCAAGGGCCGCATGGGCAGCCTGAAGAGCGAGGTCTACCTCTCAGGCCCTGCCGTAGCAGCAGCCAGCGCTGTTGCCGGGGAGATCAAGCATCCAGACAGCCTCTGATGTGGATGAGGACAGTTATATCGACCACGACAACGAGATCCAGGAGAAAGGCACATGGTCATCGCAGTCCTTGTCGTGGTCCTAATCGGTTTCTGATGATTTCTTCCGTTGCTATACAGCTTGCTATACAAACCAGCTAAGAACAAGGACAGCCTATGCAATACCAGGGCCGGGCGCACAGAGTAGGCGCCCATATTGATACCGATGCCATTATCCCGGCCAGATGCCTGATCAGCACCGATCCCCAAGAGCTGGGCAAGAGCTGCATGGCAGGCCTGGATCCGGACTGGGTGCAAGGCATAAATCCAGGAGACATCCTGGTAGCTGGACCCAACTTCGGCTGCGGCTCCTCCAGAGAACACGCCCCACTAGCCATTCTAGGCGCAGGGATACCAGTGGTGGTGGCCCACAGTTTCGCCCGCATCTTCTACCGCAACGGATTCAATATGGGCCTGGTCCTGCTGGAGATCGCAGACCAAGTCCAAAACATCAGCCAGGGCGATGTGTTGCATATTGATGTGGAGCAGGGCCACATTTTTAATCAAAGCACACGTGAACAGATCCAGGTCCAGCCCCTGCCAGAGTTTATGCAAAACATACTGCGGCAGGGGGGGCTGGTGGAGTATGTTCGGGCCCAGATGGCCCAGGGCTAGCGCCAGGAGTGACTTTTATGCGCAGCTATTTCATTGAAGAGATTGAGCCAGACAAATTGCAAAAGCTCGCTAAGCAGTTACAGGACAAAGGCTATCAAGGACCAATAGACGATATCTACTGGTTCCAATTGCCTATGCAGGTGCTGACAGCGACGCAACAGGATCACTTCCAGGCTTGCGGACCGTATATCGTATCCCTGGAGCTTGGCCAGGACTGGCTCAAGCTGGAGCTTCTGCTGAGAGCCAGGAACACCTTCCGCTGTAGCTGTGTGGGCTATGCAGACTCCAGGCAGCGGGATTACTGCATCCAGCTCTTGGAAGACCTCCTGGCCCAGCACGGGATATAGTATTGGTGGACCTGAATCCGATCATGGACCTCTCCAGGCTCAGCCTGCAGGATCTGCCCTCCAGGGCAGCGCATATTTGCCTGCAGGCAGAGCGTTTTGTATCCCGAGAGCTAGGGGTTCAACTGCAGGGCGGCAGATTGCTTCTGTCCCTGTCAGCAGGCCTGGATTCCACAGCCCTGGCAGTTTTCTGCAAGGCCCTGGAACCCAGATGGAATAGCAGACTGTACGCGGCTCATTTGGACCACTGTCTGCGCCCGGAATCCGGTCAGGAAGCCAACGAAGTGCGAAAGCTCTGCAGCAGCTTGGATATCCCTTGTAAGCTAGGACGCAGCCAGGCCGCAGCCTATGCCAGGGCCAGGGGGCTAGGCCTGGAGGAAGCAGGCAGAGTGCTGCGCTACAGATTCCTGCAGGCCTGGAGCCGCAAGCTGCAGGCAGACTGGATTTTAACCGCCCATCATCTCAACGACCTGGCAGAAGATATCCTGCTCCGCCAACTCAGGGGCGCAGGCTGGCCTGCCCTAGCGGGCATGTCCGCCCTGGAGGCTGAGCAATCTTTACTCAGGCCTTTTTTGTTGCTGCCCAAGGCCAA
The DNA here is from genome assembly GCA_964494985.1 of uncultured Desulfohalobiaceae bacterium. GTDB lineage: Bacteria > Desulfobacterota > Desulfovibrionia > Desulfovibrionales > Desulfothermaceae > CAZBUB01. The sequence goes on from CAZBUB010000029.1 coordinate 4,127, forward strand.
GCTGCAGGAATTGGTTGGCAGTCTAGGTCTTTCCTGGCAGGAGGACCCATCCAACCAGGACCAGGGCTATACACGCAACCGGATCCGGCAAAATATTTTGCCTTTGCTGCTCAAGGAAAACCCAAATTACCTGCAGACCTGTGCCCAGCTCTGGAGGCAGGGCAGGCTGGATCAGGATTTTTGGACGCAAGAGCTGCAAAGGCTGCGCTTCCTGGAGCTTAAAACCAGTCAAGGAGTCTTGCTTCCGGATGCAGAGCTGTGCCGCCTGCATCCCGCCCTTCGCCTGCGCTGGTACCGGGACGCCTTACAGCGCCTGGGCTGCAGGCAGACCCTGGCCAGGAACCTGTGGGACCTGGATCTGGCCTGGCAGGAAAAATCCAGAGCCAAAACCCTGCAGTTCCCTGGAAGCAGGCAGGCCAGGACCAGCAGGCAGGGTATTGAGTTCTTCTAGCCCCTTAGAAAATAAAGTGCCGCTAAGGCCATGAGCAGGCCCAGGACCCGGGTTGGTCCCAGACGCTCCTTGAACCAGAGGGCTGCCAGGACCACCGGCACCAGAAAATGCATGCCGTTTACCACAGCCACAATGGACAATGGCCCCATGGCTAAGGCCCGCAGGAACATATAGAATCCAGCCAGATTCAAAATTCCCATGGCCAGGCCTATGCCCAGATCCAGGCTCCCTTTTCCTGCTTTTGCGCCGCTGAACATATTCGGGGCCAGAACCAGAGTGAGCAGGGTGGACAGGATATATGACAGGGCGATAAAGGCCCAGATATCAGTATGTACCGCTGCATACTTTGAGGAAATGGCAGACAGGCCACCTGCAATAAGGGCCAACCCCACCAGGGTCAGTCCCTTGGCCTGCATCCCGGCTCGAAAGTCTGTGTTTCTGTCCAGGCTCAAGGCCCAGACTGCAGCCAGGGAGAAAATAAGACCCAGAACCTGAGTCCAGGACAGGCTCTCCTGCAGGAATAGGACCCCGAACAGGACTACCAGCACAATGTTCATCCTGATCAGGGGATAGGCCACAGAGGCCGGGACATACTTCAGGGCCTGGATATGACACAGGGTGGCGCTGGCAAAGGTCAGGCTGTTCAGCAGGGAAATAATGGCCAGAAAGCCCCAGGAAGGGACCTCCGGCCTCAGCCAGGCAAAGGCAGCCGCAGCCAACAGGGCCACTGTGGCCATGAAGGCAAAGGTGGTCCTGAAGGTGCTGCAGTCGCGGGCCGCGGCCACTTTGTACAAAAAGCGCTGGCTGCCTATTAACAGCAGGGCCAGCAAAGAGAATAGATACCAGCTGTGCATAGAGGGTTTGTATGGAATGGGAACTTTTCTATGTTTGGTGGTGTCTTAATCTAGACATGAGGGTCGTCTTCAATCTTCAAACAGAAAACACAAGGTACTAGGCAATGACCAAAACAATTCTGGCCTTGGGCGATAGCCTCTGCGCAGGCTTCGGCCTGCCTTTGCATAGCTCTTTTGCCTCCCAATTGCAAAAGGCCCTGCAGGAGCGAAATTATGAGGTCCGGATCATAAACGCTGGCATTAGTGGAGACAGCACAGCCGGAGGACTGGCCCGGGCTGACAGGGAGCTGAAAAAGGCCCCGGATCTGGTCTTTCTGGAGCTGGGTATCAACGATGCAGCCATGGGCGAAGATCCAGCCAGGATCCGGGCCAACCTGGAGAGCATCATAAATAAAATCAGGGCCAAAGGCGTGGAGATCATCCTGGCTGGGACGGATTTGCCCCCGGAATTCGGCTCCCAGAGAAGACAGGAATATAGCCAGGTATTTCATTCCCTGGCCCAGGAATACCAGCTGCCGCTTATCCCGGATCTTCTGGCTGGAGTGCCTGGCAATCCAGAATTGACGCTGCCGGATGGCCTCCATCCCAATGCAACAGGAGTGCAGAAAATGCTTGAACATGCCCTGCCAGTAGTGGAAAAGACCCTGCAGAACATGCAAACCATCAAGGGATAAGGCATGCAGACCGGAATCTTTGGTTTTTCCTCCAGCGGCAAGACAGAGCTGTTTCGGGCCTTAAGCAGGGAACAGGCTAATGCCAGGGAAAGGGCCCTGGTCAAGGTGCCGGAGCCCAGGCTCAAACCCCTAACCGAGCTCTACAACCCTGCCAAGGTTACCCCTGCGGAAATCGAGTTCCTGGATCTGCCCGGCCCCGGAGAAACAGGCCAGGGCCTGGGACAGAAGGTCTTGAACGCGATCAGGCCCTGCGATTGCTTACTGGCGGTGGTGGACTGCTTCTCTGGCATGCGGGATCCCCAGCAGCAAGTAGAGGATATCACCGCCGATTTAATCATCTCTGATCTGGCTGTAGCAGAAAAGAGGCTGGAGCGTATAGCCCTGGACAAGAAAAAGGGCAAAGATCTAGACCAGCCCGGGGAAGAGGAGCGTCTGCAGGAGGCCCAGGCCCTTTTGGAGCAGGGACGTCCCCTGCGTGCAGAGCCAGCGCTGGCCAGGGCCAAGGAGCTCAAGGGCTTTTGCTTCCTCAGCGCCAAACCCATCCTGTTTGTTTGGAATTTACCAGAAGACGAGCTGCAGAGCGAAAAACCTGCGCAGCTCACAGATGCAGCAGAAGGCTACGTCCAGGTCAGCGCCCGGCTGGAACGGGAGCTGGCAGAGCTGGAGAGCGAAGGGGATAGGCTGGAGTTCCTGCAGGATTTGGGGCTTCAGGGCTCAACCCTGGACAGAATCATTTCTGCCAGCTACCAGCTCCTGGGCCTGATCACTTTCCTTACAGCCGGACCCAAGGAGGTCCGGGCCTGGACCATACCCAGGGACACCAGGGCCCTGGAGGCTGCAGGTGCCATCCATACAGATATTGCCAAGGGCTTTATCCGGGCCGAGGTCTTGTCTTGGCAGGATTTCCTGGCCTGCGGCAATTTCAAGCAGGCCAAGGAAAAGGGTCTGCTGCGCCTGGAGGGCAAGGACTACCAGGTCCAGGACGGAGACATCATCACTTTCCGCTTCAATGTTTAAGGCAGACGGTAAATTTCATCAGTATCGACAAGGACTGGGACCACGACAACGATAGCGAGGGGGGAAAGGCAAATCGTAGGCGTTGTCGTTGCCGTAATCGATATTAATGACTTCTTCCGCCACTCCCCTCAGGGACTGAAGGTCTTTAATTTATCCCCTTGTGAACAGCCGGACCCCCTCAGGCGCATCCTGAAGCTCATAGCCCAGGGAACGGATCCTGTCCCGCAGCTGGTCTGCCTGCGCAAAATCTCGCTTTTTCCTGGCCTGTTGCCTGTCCTGCACCAGCTCGCGCACCTCCTGGGGCCAGTCAGCCTCTGGCAATGGCAGCAGCTGCCAGTCAATCACCCCTAGCACCGCATCCAGCTCCTTGAGCTGCTCCAGGGACAGCTCTGCCTCTTTCTGGCTTAGCCTGGACTGCAGCAACTGCTTGTTCAGGCGCTTGCAAAAGGAAAATAACACCGGCCAGAATCTATACAGGCCCAGATCCTGTTCCAGATTCTCGCTCTGGCCTTGCTTTAAATCGAACAAAGCCTGTTCGGTCTGCTTTTGCACCTGGCCAGGGCTCCCTACCAGGCTTAAGGAAGCAGCCAGGTTCTGCAGCCTGTGCCAGTTCTGGACCCACATCTTCAGGCTCTGGCTGCTGTAAACCAAGGGCTTCTTGTAGCTGGCTGAGAGCAGCCACATGCGCAGGGCCTGGGGCGGAACCCCGCTTTGCAGCAGATCCTCCAGCTGGGGCAGTTCTTCTTGTTCCTTGGCCTCCAGGCTCTGGATCAGCATCCAGATCCCGGGCTGGGCCTGAGCGCTGCGGCCCCAGATTGCCCGCAAGTTGTCCAGGTGAGGGAAGCTGTGCTGCCTGCCGGCCATGACCACTTCCAGGCCGGGACCGCATTCCCTGGCTGCGGCAGCCATCTGCAGGTACCAGGAGGGTCTGACGTTGCCCCATTTGGCCTTGATAAACTCCCCGCGCTTGAGATCCTGCAGGCTGGCCCTCTTGAGCAGGGTGAAGTCCTGGGGGTGATCCTTGGCATAGTCCTCCAAATCCACGGTCTTGCCCAGGCTCAGCTTGCCCAGGTCAGCATTAAGCAACCTGCCGTAGTCCGCATCACGAACCACATCATAGTACACCGAGCGCAGCTTCTCATAGGCCATCCCTTTGTCCAAAAGCCGCTGGCACACGTCCAGCATATGCCTCTGCAGCCCGCTGGCTGGCACAAAGCAAAACTCCTGGTGCAGGTTTAGGCTGCTGCCCAGGCTTTGCAGCCCCTGCAGAAAGATGTTGGAAAACTCCTGCAACTCCAGATTTCTGCTTCTGGCCTGCTCCAAGGCCTGATCCTCGAAATCAGCCACTCCTGCCACGGTCTTGCTGGGCAGCTCCTTGCGGCCCAGGTACCTGGCCAGGACATCAGCAAACACCAGCCTGCGCCAGTCTTCCAGGTCTCCGGGCCGCTCCGGCGAAGGCCCAGGGGTAAAAATGCCCAGGGGGCTCTTGCTGGGACTGGGGAACTCCAGCTGCCTGTTTTGCATATTATACAAGGCCAGACCCTGCTTGGCTGGGGTCAAAAACAAGGGCGTGCTCAAGTAGCGCTCCCCTGAGTCCGGGAAAATGACCACGATAAAGCCCTGTTCCAGCTCCTCCGCCAGCTGCAAAGCTCCGCCCAGGGCCGCGCCTGAGCTCATGCCCGCCAACAGACCTTCCTTTTTGGCCAGCTCCCGGCATAAATGAAAGGCCTGCTCATCATCCACATGCAGGATGCGGTCCAAGAGGCGCTTGTTATAGATCCCCGGGGGATAGGAGGCCTGCATATTCTTCAGGCCCTGGATCTTGTGCCCGGCATAGGGTTCCACAGCCACCACCTGGATTTCCGGGCTGAATTCCTTGAGGCCCTTGGCCAGACCCATGGCTGTGCCTGAGGTACCCAGGGCGCTTACTGCGTGGGTCACCTGGCCCTGGGTCTGCTCCCAGATCTCTGGCGCAGTGCTCTGGTAATGGGCCTGGATGCTGGCCGGATTGTTGAACTGATCCACCAGGAGATACTTGTCAGGCTCTTCCCGAGCCAGGCGGTAAGCCTCTTCTATGGCCCCGTCAGTGCTCAAATGTCCTGGAGTAAGCAAAAGCTGTGCACCATAGGCGGACATGATCCGCTTACGTTCCTCAGAGGCTGACTCAGGCATAACCAGCAGCAGCTGATAGCCTTTCCTGGCGCAGACCATGGCCAGACCGATGCCTGTATTCCCTGAGGTGGCCTCGATCACGGTCTTGTCTGGAGTCAGCTCCCCGGAGCTTTCCGCAGCTTCGATCATGCCCAGAGCCACCCGGTCCTTAACCGAGCCTCCAGGGTTCTGGGATTCCAGCTTGGCTGCTATTCTCACTCTAGGGTGAGGGCTCATCCTTTGCAGAAAAACCAGGGGGGTCTTACCTATCAGCTGCAAAACATCCTTGGCAGGCATATAGCTATCTTCGTTTACGTGGCAGTTACACATTATGTGGATTGCAGGCCAGATCCACAAGCATCCCAGCATCCAAACATCATTCTGCTCTGCCGAAACCCGGCACCTGCAGGCGCTGCTCCAGCCTCTGCAGTCCCAAGGTGGCCAGGGTCACCAGAACCAGATAATAGAGCCCAGCTACCAGAAAGACCTCAGTAAACCTGAAGCTGCTGGAGGCCAGGTTTTTGGCCTCTCCAGTGAGCTCGATGCAGGTGATGATATAGGCCAGGGAGGAGTATTTGATCAGGTAGATCAGCTCGTTGCCACAGCCTGGCAGGGCCCTGCGCAGGGCCTGGGGCAGAATAATGTCAACAATCGCCTTCCAAGGAGTAAAACCCAGGGCCTGGGCAGCCTGCAGCTGGCCTTTTTTGATGGACTGCAGTCCGCCCCGGATATACTCTGCGTGGTAGGCCCCGCCGCACAGGGAAAAGCCAAGTACTGCTGCGGTATAGGGCTCCAGGTAGATGCCCAGGTTGGGCAGGCCGAAGTAGAGCACAAACAGCTGCACCACCAGAGGAGTCCCCCGGAAGGCTCCAATATAGGCTGCTGACAGCCAACGCAGCCAGCCCGGGCCAAAGACCTTCAGGCTGCCAGCCAAAAGGCCTAACAACAACCCCAGGACTGCAGAAGGCAGGATCAAGAGCAGGCTGACCACCAGACCCTGATTCAGGGCAGGAATGATCTCCTGGGACAGAAACTGGAAATCTATCAAGGCTGGATTCCGGGTTCAGGTTCTAGGTTTTCTGGCCCTAGGCCAAGCTTTGAGCCAGCCTGACCTACTGCTCCCCATAGGCCTCGCTTAACTTGTTGCAGAAATTCAAAGTCCTGCTGAGCGCTTGCTCCGGCTCCTGGGCCAAGAGCAATCCTGGACTGCCCTGCTCCACGATCCGGCCCTGCTCCATAAACAGAATTTCCTGGGCCAGGGTGCGGGCAAAGCCCATCTGGTGGGTGGCCATGAGCATGGTCATCCCGCTTTGGCTAAGTTTCCTGATCACAGTCAAGACCTCCCCGATCAGCTCCGGGTCCAGGGCTGAGGTAGGCTCATCCAAAAGCAGAAGCAAGGGGTCCATAGCCAAGGCCCTGGCAATGGAGACCCTTTGCTTCTGCCCTCCAGAGAGCTCTGCAGGATACAAATCAGACTTATCCTTCAGACCTACCCGATTCAGCTCCTGTTCTGCACGGTCCCTGGCCTTGCTTCGACTGAGTTTCTTGACCTTGCGCAGGGCAATGCCCACATTATCCCGGGCAGTTAGATGATCAAACAAGTTGAAATCCTGGAAAATCATTCCCACCTGCTGCCGAAAATGCAAAAGCTCCTTCTTGCGTCTGAAGGCTACCTCCTGGCCATTGAGGTAAATCGAGCCCTGATCCGGGAAATGCAGCAGATTCATGCACTGCAGCAGGGTACTTTTGCCCCCGCCCGAGGGACCGATCAGCACCTTGAGATCGCCTTTGTGCAGAGTCAGAGAGACATCCCGTAGTATTTCCTCTCCGCCCAATTGTTTGCTCAGCTCGCACACTTCCAGGAGTGGAGCCTGGGACATACTTATTCTTCCTAAATGGTTTTAATCTGAATAGCCAGGGATACGCATCTTGTACTCCAGATACTTCAGCCCCCTGACCCCCAGCCAAGTCAAAATAAAGAAAATGGCCCCTGCTGCCAGGTACAGGGACAGGTGCTCATAGGTCCTGGAGGCCACGAAATGGGACCTGGACATGATCTCCGAAGTGCCCAGGACAAAGGCGACTGCTGAATCCTTGAGCACTATGGAGTACTCGTTGGACCAGCCTGGAATGGACAGCCTCAGGGCCTGGGGGGTGATGATGGATCGTATGGCCTGCAGGTCGCTCATGCCCAAGGCCCTGGAGGCCTTGAGCTGCCCCTGGGGCAGGGACTGGATCGCCCCCCGGAAAATCTGGGACTGGTAAGCCATGCTGCGCAGTCCCAGTACTATCAGGGCTGCGGCAAAGGCGCTCATGTTCAGGCCCAGCATGGAAAACAAGCCGAAATAGAACAAAAACAGCAATACCAGGACAGGTATGCCCCGGAAAAACCAGACGTACAGACCCACCAACCATCTCAGGGGCCGATTACCATAGACCTGGGCCAAGGCCATGGGCAGTCCCAGGGCTAGGCCCAGGCCCATGGCCCCGAGCACAATTCCAACAGTCACAGCAGCGCCCTGCAGCAAATAAGGCAGGGCCTGCAAAACTACCAGCAGGGCTTCGATCATTGCTTATACCTGGAAGTGGTAGATGTCATCAGGATCGAATACGATTGAAGGCACCAAAGGAGGTTTTTAGCCTCTCTCGCAATCGCTGTCCTAGTCCTGGTCAGGATCGATATATATGACCCCTTTTTGTTTCAAGATTACTGCCCGGGCTCGTACTTGTCTATCAGCTCATCCCAGTAGGGGTCATCCATCAGTCTCTCCAGGCCCTCATTCAGGGTCTGCAGCAATTCTGTGTCCTCTTTGCGCACTGCATAGCCGAACTTCTCCACCTCACCCTCAAAGGCATCCAGTATCTTCACCGGCCTGTTGCGCTTGGCCTCTGCCGCAGGGGCATCATCCATAGCTGCGGCGTCTATCCTGCCGTTGGCCAAATCAGCTACAGCCAGGGGAGCAGAGTCATAGTAACGGACATTGATGTCCCAGCCTTCTTCCGGGATCTTCTCCTCCAACATATCTGCTGTGGTAGTTCCTCGCTGCACACCCAGGCGCTTGCCAGTGTTCAAGATCTTTTCCATGCTCAGATCAGAATCCTCACGGACCACTACTACCTGCTTAATCTCCCAGTAGGGGATGCTGAAGTTCACCTTCTCCTTTCTCTTCTCGGTAATACTCATACCAGAGGCGATGAAATCGATCTTCTCAGCCAGTAGGTTGGGAATAATCCCATCCCAATCCATGGGCTTATGCGTTACCTCAAACCCCATCTCCTCAGCGATCCAGTCCACAGCGTCCACATCAAACCCGCTGGGATCTCCGTTTTCATCCACATAGGCAAAAGGCGGAAAGTTGGCGTCAATGCCATTCACATACTTCTCCTGGGCCAGGCCTGGACAGGCCAAGAGCAAAACTAGAATCGATGCCAACACCAATTGCAGACTCAACTTCCACATTGATCACCTTCCTTTGTATTTGGGGTTTGCATAGAAAACCAGATCTCAAGCAACAGTTTTTTCCTCAAGGGCGACTGCCGGTCGCCCCTACAAGCCAATGCTTTCACATAGGCCCATGATAAAATGACGTGCTGCTGCGTTGCCAGCAAGGACGAGTGCCGCTCACCCTTTTTTCGTTACCAGAGTCCTCCTTCGTAACCAACAGCTTTGCTGGCTCCGGCCACCTCACCCTGCGGGTTCATCCTTTCCCTTACCAAAATCTTAACTCTGGCCCTTCTCCCTGGCCTCTATCTTGGCCCAGGTATCACGCAGGGCCACGGTGCGGTTAAAGATAAGCCTGTCCTGGCTGGAGTCCGGATCCAAACAGAAATAGCCCTTGCGCTCAAACTGGACCCTCTCCCCTGGCCTAATCTGAGCCAGGGAAGGCTCCACCGGACAATTATTTAGAACTTGCAAGGAATCCGGATTGAGGCAGCTCTTAAAATCCCCGGTCTTTCTTTCCTCTGCTGCAGGATCCGGCTTGGTGAACAGCCTGTCGTAGAGGCGGACCTCAGCCCTAAAACAATGGGCAGCAGAGACCCAGTGCAGGGTGGACTTAACCTTCCTGCCGTCGGGCGAGTCTCCGCCCTTGGTTTCAGGATCGTAGGTACAGTGCAGCTCCTGGATATTGCCTGTCTGGTCCTTAATAACCTCTTCACAGGTAATATAGTAAGCATAGCGCAGCCTGACCTCCCGCCCTGGAGCCAGACGATAGAATTTTTTGGGCGGCTCCTCCCGGAAGTCCTCCCTTTCAATATAGATCTCTCTGCTGAAGGGCACGCCCCTGCTTCCCGCGGCAGGGTCCTCTGGATTGTTGAGGGCTTCCAGCTCCTCCTCTTGCTCTGCTGGATAATTGATGATCACTACCTTCAAAGGATCCAGTACCCCCATGACCCTGGGCGAGTTGCGGTTCAAGTCCTCCCGCACTGCATGCTCCAGCATGGACATGTCCACCAGGTTGTCGCTCCTGCCCACACCAATCATTTCACAGAAGTTGCGCAACGAGGCCGGGGAGACGCCTCTGCGCCGCATACCGCAGATAGTGGGCATCCTGGGATCATCCCAGCCCTGGACATAGCCTTGCTGCACCAGCTGAATCAGCTTACGCTTGCTGAGCACTGTATAGCCCATGTTCAGCCTGGCGAATTCATACTGCCTGGGTCTGGCAGGAACAGGCACATTGTCCACGAACCAGTCGTACAAGGGCCTGTGGTCCTCGAATTCCATGGAACATAAGGAGTGGGTTACTCCTTCTATGGCGTCGCTTAGACCGTGGGCAAAATCATAGGTGGGATAGATGCACCACTTGTCCCCTGTGCGATGGTGTCTGGCGTGCATGATGCGGTAGATGACCGGATCGCGCATATTGATATTCGGGGCAGCCATATCAATCTTAGCCCGCAGCACATGCTCACCTTCAGCATATTTCCCGCTGCGCATGCCTTCCAAAAGCTCCAGGTTCTCTTCCACACTACGTTCCCTGTAGGGACTGTTTTTGCCCGGCTGGGTCAAAGTGCCCCGATACGCGCGGATTTCTTCCGGACTCAGGCTGCAGACAAAGGCCTTGCCCTCCCGGACCAGGTGCAGGGCAAACTCATAAAGTTGCTCAAAATAATCAGAAGCAAAGTGCAGGTACTGTCCCCAGTCATAGCCTAGCCAGCGCACGTCCTGCTTAATGGAGCACACGTACTCCTCACTTTCCTTCAAAGGATTGGTGTCGTCGAAGCGCAGGTGGCAGCGGCCTCCGAATTCCCAGGCCATTCCAAAGTTAAGGCAGATGGACTTGGCGTGGCCGATATGCAGATATCCATTGGGCTCCGGCGGAAACCTGGTCACCACCTGATCATGCTTACCGCTTTCCAGGTCCTGCCGGATGATATTCCGGATAAAATTGGAAGAGCCCTTGCTTTCCTCCTTGTGGGACATGTGTCTCTCCTTCATGTCTTGTGCCTGCTCGTTTTTCCAGTCCCCACTGGTCGAGCAAAGGCTGAATGTAGTTCAGGTTGGCATTTTCTGCAACATCTTGGCCCCGGGTTCCGGACTGTGCTTACTGCAGGCGGGCAAAGAGCAGCCCTTGTAAGCCCTTGCAGGCTGTGCTAAATAGTGTGTTATACCTGTGGCTCTAAGTACAGAAAAATACTCTTTTATCAGCATAGAGAGCACAACGAGCAGCAATCCTTTATGACCATAAGCCCTCAGGCAAATCCCTCAGTGATTTTTCCGGATCAGGCCCTGGACACAGCTCCGGATCCACAAAGGCTCTGGTGGGTGGGCAAGACCCGCTCCAGACAAGAAAAAGCCCTGGCCTGGGAGCTAAAATCCAGGGATATCCCCTACTTCCTGCCCCTGGTCACTAAGACCCAGAAAAGCCAGCGCCGCATTCGCACCTCACTGGTACCCTTATTCAGCGGCTACATATTTTTTCAGGGCACAGCCCTGCATCGGCATCAGGTCATGCGCACCAGGAGACTGGCCCAGGTTCTCGAGGTCCGGGATCAGGAAGGACTGTTGAGCCAGCTCCGCTCCTTAGCTAAGGCTGTGGATCTGGGCGCTGAGCTCAAACTCTGCGATATGGTCAGACAGGGCAGCAAAGTACGTATAGCCTTCGGTCCCCTGGCCGGCCTGGAGGGCATAGTGGTTCGCTATAAAAACCAGACCAAGCTGGTATTGAACGTCCAGGCCATTGCCCAGGCCGCAGCAGTGGAGGTCAGTCTGGACCAGGTACAGCCTATTTAAGCTGCTGATCCTTGCTAAAAGGTAACTATTGCCGTGAATCGGTAATGCTTATCCGAGCCTAGCAGATGGTGAATAAATACGCTAAAAGTTATAATCGACCGCATAGTTTTTTGTGTGCATAGTATAGATCCTGCCAGAATACAGGCTCTGAACCAGGCTGAGCCCGGGGACGGCCCGGTCCTGTACTGGATGAGCCGGGAGCAGCGCATCCAGGACAACTGGGCCCTGCTGCAGGCCCAGAACCTGGCCCTGGAGGCAGGCCAGGGGCTGGCTGTCATATTCTGCCTGCAGCCAAGCTTTTTGGGAGCAACCTGGAGGCAGTACGATTTTATGCTCCAGGGCCTGCAGGAAACCTGCGGACAGTTCCTGGAGCTGAACATCCCCTTTGTGCTCAGGCTGGGGGAGCCCCAAGAGGTTGTTCCGGATATCATCACCCAACTGCAGGCCAGGTGCCTGGTCTGCGATTTCGATCCCTTGCGCATCAAGGCCGAATGGCGCAGCCAGGTTGCGCAGCGCATCCAGATCCCCATGCACCTGGTGGACGCCCACAACATTGTCCCCTGCTGGCAGGTCTCGAACAAGCAGGAATATGCTGCGCGTACCATCCGGCCCAAGATCCAGAGCCAGTTGCCCAGGTTCCTGCAGCCCATTCCTGAACCCATCAAGCATCCCTATCACGTATCCAGATTAGAGCTTGGGCTGCCTGACTGGGGCCAGGCTAAGAGCAGCCTGGATATAGACTCCTCAGTAGCAGCCGTGAGCTGGCTGCGGCCTGGCCCAGGAGCCGGGCTGGAAAAGCTGCAGGAATTCATGCGCTCCAGGCTGGAGATGTATGAGCAAAAAAGCAGGGATCCCAATGTCCGGGCCCAGTCAGACCTCTCCCCTTACTTGCATTTCGGCCAGCTTGGGCCGCAAAGGGCTGCCTGGGAGGTCTGGCAGCAGCCGGGCATCTCCACCCAGGCCAAGCAGGCCTTCCTGGAACAGCTGATCATCCGCAGGGAGCTGGCGGACAACTTCTGCTGGCAGAACCCTGACTACGACAACCTGCAGGGGCTCCCTGCCTGGGCCAGGCAAACTTTGAGCAAGCACAGAGAGGATCCCAGAGCCCACCTCTATTCTTTGCAACATTTGCAGGCAGGGCAGACCCATGATGAACTCTGGAACGCGGCCCAATGGGAGATGCTTGCAACTGGCAAGATGCATGGCTACATGCGTATGTACTGGGCCAAAAAGATTCTGGAGTGGACCAGGGACCCGGAGCAGGCCCTGGATTTCGGCATATATCTCAACGACCGTTTTGAGCTGGACGGCAGGGATCCCAACGGGTACACAGGACTGCTCTGGGCCATAGGCGGCCTGCACGATCAGGGCTTTAAAGAGCGCGGGGTATTCGGCAAGATCCGCTTCATGAGCCAGGCAGGCTGCAGGCGCAAATTCAATGTCCGGGCCTATATCCAGGCTCATCTGGACCTGAGGCAAAATGAGCTGTGAACCGGGTTCCAGGCCTGGACACCCCATTGCCCAGACCTAGAATCCGGCCCAAGGAGGGAAGTATAACACCACGGGGCGCTGCACCGGGCTCAAGTTGAATAGGTTACGATTACGGCAACGATAGCGATAGCGGTGGGAAGAAACCTTTCAAGCCTTTTACATCAGGGTCGTAGTCGATGTCGTGGTCGATCTTGATGATTTCTTCCACAGACAAGGCTATCCAGCCATCTTCTGCAGGGCCTGCTCCCCTGCTATGCTGATCGGCTCCAGGCTGGGCTCTGAGGAGTTGTCCGGGTTGCCGGCGCACATCAGGGTGGTCAGGTCCTGGGCGGTCTTGTGCCCCAGGATCAAAGCGTTCACAGTATCTATCTCCTTGGCCGGCCCTTCGTGATCGCTGATGATCTGCCCGCCCAAAAGCCTCCGGGTGCCGCGATCAAAAACCAGCTTAATCTGCCAGGGCAACGCACCAGGGATCATGGCGTGCTTGCTGCGGGAATTCACTGTAGCGCAGACCGGATCATAGCCCTCCTGCCTGGCTGCTGACTCTGTAAAGCCTGTAGCTGAGATATACTTGCCGAACAGCCTGACCTGGCTACTGCCCAGCAGCCCGGGAAAGGGGAAATCATAGCCAGCAAGCCTCTTGGCGATGTATCTGCCCTGGATTACAGCCGGTCCCCTGAGCTGTATGGGACTAGGACGGCCGGTGATAAAATTCCAGTTGTCTATACAGTCCCCGCCTGCCAAAACGTCCGGCTGCGAGGTCTCCAGGAACTCGTTGACCTGGATCCCGAACTGGCCCATCTCCAGGCCCATGTTCTCCGCCAGCTCCAGGTTGGGTCTGGCCCCTACATTCATAAACACCATGTCCGCATCTACCTGTTCCCCGGAGGAAAGCTCCACTCCTGTAACCAGGCCATTCTGGCCCAGGATCTTCTCCACCTTCTGGCCCATACGCATGGAAAGGCCCTGTTCCTGCAGATAGCCATGCACCTGCTCCCCCAGCTCACTATCCAGCATCAGGGGCAGGGGCTGATCCAAAAACTCAATCACCTCTGCCTGGAAATCTTCAGGGCGGTTCTCCAAAAGTAGGGTGCTGGACTCCAGGCTGATAAAACCGGAACCTACCAAAACCAGCTTTTTGGGGTCTTTTGCCTGCATGTACTCCCGAATCCTTTCCGCATCCGCAAGACTGCGCAGAGTGAACACCCCTTCCAGATCGCTGCCTGGGATGGGAGGCACTATAGGCTTGGCTCCAGTGGAAAGCACCAGCTTGTCGTACTCCAGCTCCCTGCCCTGGGAGAGCTGCACCCGCTTATTCTTGCTGTCCACCTCCTGGACCCGGTCCTTGATCAGCTCGATGTTATTGTCTGCAAACATTTTGTCCGGATTCACAATGGATTCCGGGGCGACCAGACCGGCCACCACATGGGGCAGGGCTCACCTGACAATGAACCGGTCCTCCTCGCTGATCAGGCTGATTTTGATATCCGGCATAAGCTGTCTGGCCCGCATGGCTGCTGGCCCTCCAACACCGCCACAGCCCACGATTATCAAATGTTCTCCTTTCTGCATAAAGGCCTCCTTTGCTTGTGCTTGCCATCTTTTTCCCTGGGGCCTGCACCCTGTCCCAGGGCTCCATCCTGACTCTAGCCCTGAAGCCTCTCAGCTCCCTGCAGGAGCAGATCCTTGAACCTGTCCAGGCTTACAGGATAGTACTGGATGGGAATGCCCATCCAGTCGGAATAATCCAGGAACTCCTCCGGTTTTTCAGCCATGAACTCCTCTGTGTAGCCGATCCCGTCCAGGACTATGGCCCCGCCGGTATGCTTGGGGAAGTTCTCAGTGGCCAGCCCCTTGTCCCAGCCCTGGAATACCTGATGCCTGAACTTGATCCAGCCCGGGACCATCCACCAGACCTTTTCCCCGCCTGCCATTTCCTGGGCGATCCTGTCCCGTTCCTTTTGACTGGCGAGCATGTCCATGCAGTGCGTGGCCTGGATTCTGGTGATATTCTCCCCTTGCTCCTGGATGACGTGATCTATGCTCCGGGTGGGCTCCTGGACATTTATATAGCAGAATTTACCACCGTAGACGACTAAAACTTTGTCTACAGATTTTTTGGCCTGCTTGATCCTCTGCACCAGCTGCCGCTCAAGCTCCTGGGGATCCTCATGCAGTCCTGGTGTGGTGTATTTGAGATGCTCAGTGTCCAAGAAACCTTCCTGCTTGAGGTGATTCAGCTCAAGGCTTACGGTGCCGCAGGCTACTAGAGCGATATCCTGGAAGCTCGTCATGGCTTTCCTCCTTTGCTGGTTATGCAGGACAACTGCTGCAATGGCTTCAGCAGCTGGCTGACTAATGTTTAGGTTTTCCTTCTTTGCAAGCAAATACAGTGCCAGACAGCAAAATTCCCAGCAAACGGAGAAAAACAGACGGATCTGGAACCTGAGAAACCATCTTTGGCCCCAATAACGTTACCACAAGGGCGTTACCGTAACGACATTGTAACGCTTGCCACACCCCAGCTGCAAGCCTGGAAACCACTCAGCCTGAGAAGAGCAGCCTGGCATACTTTATGCTGAGTTATTACCAAAAAAGGAGATACATATGGCGGTCATGGGCGATGAAAAACAGGAAAAAAAGATCACAGAGCTGGCAGAAATAGCCCAGAGGCATTTCCCTGATTATAAAGTTATGACCTTTAAAGGTGCCTTCAGACAGGGGGCTCAAAAAGCAGTGCAAAAGAGCAGCTTTAATTCCTGGGAGGAGGTAGTCCGGCAGCCAGTTCCCAAAAGAAGGGAGTTCTTCAACAGCCTATTGCAAGAATCCAAGCCACACTTAGTCAAATTCACTGGAGATAATAATATCGACAAGCTTTTAGAGGAGTTAAAGAAGGAGAACGAGAAATACCTGCATGATTAGTCCCTGCTGGAAGCTATGGGCTCAGAGCTGGAGCAGGTCAAAAAAGCTGGACTCCAGCTCCTTGCGCTTATCCTGGATCAATTGCAACTGAGCCGGGAGCGCCCTCTGTCGCTTGCAGACAGACTCCCGCACCAGCCCCATCTGCCAGGGACAAAGATACCAGGTGCACATAAAAGGCCGCAGGATGCGGGGCAGGCGGCACCCCTGCCTGGCAAGCAAGGCGCAAGGCTGGTTTGCTTTAGGTTTGGGCTGGCCCAGGGGCAGGGCCAGCTGCTGGCAGTGCAGGAACAACAAGTCCCGGAAGTCGTAGCCCACCTCTGCCCGCTTGCAGCAGGAATCAGCACACCAGGGGCAAGTCCTGGAGCAAAGCTCCTCCAAATCCTTATCCAGGCTTATAATCAGGCCTTGGATATCCAGGGCCTGCTTGAACAAAGCCAGGGCTCTGCCTCCCAGTCTGTGTAGGGTGAGATCCAGTCCCAGCTGGGCCTGACGCCAGGCTTCGGGCGTGTTCCAGGTTTGATCCGGAATCTGCATGGTGAGGCAGAAAGTTTCCCTGCAATGATAGCAGGAGATCAACATGCTCGGTTCAGAACCTGGCCCACCAGGGCACAGCGATCTGGCGCGCTGCCTTGAGCTCCTGCTCATATCTGGCCCTCTGCGGCGAGAGCTCAGTGAGCAGAGCCTTAAATTTCGGGCCATGATTGGGATGCCTCACATGGCAGAGCTCATGCAGCAGCACGTGGCGGGCAAGCTCCTGAGCCAGGAACAAAAGCTGACAGTTCAGGCTCAAGGTCCCAGAGGATGAGAAGCTGCCCCAGCGGGTCTTCTGCCTCCGGACCTGGATCCTGGCCACAGGCAGGTTGTGCTCCCGGGCCAAGGCCCAGGCCCAAGGCACCAATACTGCCCTGCCCTGCTCCTTGAGCCAGTCCTGCAGCAGCCAACAGCAGACATCAGCCTGGGTCCGGGGATCAGCCTGGATCACAATCTGATCCCTGCTGGGCATCTCCCAACAGGGATCCTGACTCGAATCTGACCTATAGCCCACAGTGAAGAATTGCTGACTGGCCTCCAGGTGGATTTCCCCTGGCAGATGCGCTGCCTCCGGCCTGAGTGCTGCCGCATGCTCGATCTGGTCCTTATGTTGCAATATCCATTCCTGGTTGGCCCAGAGGATCTTCTGGGCCTGGGAAGCAGGCCAGCCCTGAGGAAGCACAACCTCCAGTCCTGTCCCTTCCAGGATACGCAGCCGGACATATTTGGCCCTAGGACTGATCCGGACAGCATAAGGCACCTGAACCCTCTTTGGCTGCATCTTCTGCACAACTTTTCGGATCCTGTGCAAAGCCACCTCCTGGACTGCAAACCGCTCTGCTAGGAATCACTGGCTATTGCTATGCCCATACGTTCATAAAGTTATGTTCTTTCTAAAATAATTTCAGTGGCTTCTTTGATCCCCTGGGCGACTGTGGAACCAGCAGGTATTTCATGGCTATGTTTCCTTCCGTGGCCGGAAAGAACATATATGCCTGTTGCCCCTGCATTGATCGCAAGCTGAACATCATGGGGGTGATCTCCAATGACAAAAGAACATCCAAGGTCAACTCCAAAATCCCCTGCTGCTTTCTCGAGGAAGTAGGGACTGGGCTTTATGCAATGACAGCCAGACCATCGAGCATGAGGGCAGACATAAATTGCTTTCAAAAGTATGCCATGTCCTCTCAGGTATGACGCAATGTATGCATTCACCCCTTCTACTTCTTGCATGGAGATTGTGCCCTTGGCCACGCCAGACTGATTTGTGACCATGAACAGGTAATACCGCTCACACAGACTCTGCAGTGATGTTATTGTGTCCTTGAAGAACACCACTTGCGATGGATCTGATAGATCACCCCGATCTTCAATAATAGTGCCATCGCGATCCAAAAACACACCACAGACCAGATTATTTATACTTGCAGGCATAGCAGAAGTTTTTTCACGTGCTGTACTACCTGTTCTTGTGCATCAGATAAAGCACCCTCAGCTTGAGCCAGTTGCTGGACTATAGCCTGGGCCTCCTCCCGTTCTTTCTGGGTAGGAAGCATATCTTGCAAGGCGCACAAGGCCTGCTCTTCATCCAAGTAAAGCAGTGCGGTCTGATTGCGGATGATTTGAATGAGCTCATCTGAATCCACATTTTGGAACCGCTTGTGGTTATTTATAATATCTCTCAAAGATTTCAGTTTGTTAACTTCAATAACCTCCTTGGCATTCATGACTGACACCAGACACCGGATCACCGCCTCAAGGAATCCGCCTTGGCTCATTCGAGCCGTCAACGCATGCTGGAAAGCCTGGTCTTCTTCTATTTGTTCCGGAGCAGATTCGGCCCGGAGAGTTTCTACGCTGGGGGCACCCAGGAAATGATCCTGCACTAAAGGATTCTCAAAGGTGAGTTTGAAAAACAGTTCCTGGGTATTGTCCCGGTATTTACGAAATACTTCCCAAGTACTCTCCACAACTTGAGCCATTTCTGTTTCCAACAATGTGAAGAAATTGGTCTTGGAGGCTGGTTGCCTCTGTTCTTTGACCAAAGGAGCCATGCACTTCAATGGCCAAAGCAAAGGATTGAGATCGGAAAGAAAATATCTCTGAAAACGCAGGGGATGAAGCTGGCGTAAGGTTTCTGCCGAGAGCTCATTGCATCCCATACGCACCCAGGGCCTGACAAATGTTTGATAGATGCTGTCATTGGCTTGGGAAACGTCTGCGACTGTTTGAAAAACGCGGCTTTGTTGTTCGTCGCTTTCGCCTCCGGTCAAGTCTTCAAGCGTCCTTTTCTCAAACCGAACCTGATAATCGGCCTTTTCCAGGTCCTCAGCAATAACCATTTCATACAACCCTGCAGGAAGATAACGTATAAGCTCTATGTTTTCCAGGATCTGCTGATGTTCTTTCCGGGCTACGCTTTGCGAAACAAAGATACCCAAATGTCCGGTTCGCTCATGCACCATGTACACCAGGACCTTGCTTTGCCGAATGAGTTCTTCAACTGAGCCATAAACTGCCTTAATCCAGTTCAAGGCCTGGTGCGGAGGGGTTATGTTATCCCCTCTGGAGCTGAAGATCAACACGGGTTCTTTTATGTTTTGCAGCTCGATCTGCTGGCCCGGTGTTAATTCCAGCCTGCCATGTTCCAGCTTGTTGCCCACAAACAGATGATTGAGAATGAAATTGATCTCTTCATCGTTTAAGAGATAAAAGCCACCCCACCATTTCTCAAAACTCAGGAAGCGTTCAACCTCATGGTCTAAACGAGAATAAAGGTTATACAATTTGCTCCACATGGTATTGGCTGGATTGAGATCCTCAAAATTTGCCACAAGATTAGCCCCATCAAAACGTCCGTTCCCCAAATCGCTCAAAAATGAGGCTATCCAGGTACCTCCCCATAATCCGGCTTTGTAAGTCATCGGGTTTTGGCCGTCTATGCTGGCCCAAAAGGAAAGCGGAGCGCCATTGAGTACCATCGGCCCGCTAATATCTGGCCTTTCAGCACCAATCAGGGTTGTTGCCCAACCGGCCTGACAGTTTCCAATAATCAGCGGTTCCTTAGCCTGAGGATGCAGTAAGTGGACTTCCTCAATAAATCGCCCCAGGGCATTGTGGACATCAGCTAATGTTTGTCCGGGCATAGGAACCGGGGAAAATATGACGAAATAAACTGGATGACCTTTGCTCAGAGCAATGCCTACCTGGGAGTCTTGCTTTGAGCCCCCGATCCCTGGACCGTGACCAGCCCTGGGATCGATAATGATTATAGGTCGCCGGGTGGGATCTTCCTCATGCTCTATCAGTTGAGGATCCTGGCGGCGCTCATAAGGGCTCAGACCTTGATGCAAACCAGGTGCCCGCCTGTCATGAATATGTACCAGGGAATAATTTACCGGCGGGTCCAGGTCGCGGCCATCAATAATGACCGAGTAAGGAAAGGTCAGTACTGGTGGCTGGCCTTTGTGGATATGTTCAATATAAATGTTGCCCCGTTGGCGCAATGTATCCATAAATAATATATTACGTTGCCAAAAATCAACAGTATACTCTGCAGCCTCGTTCCATAGATTCAGCGAAAAATTGCTCGCGCCAACAGGATTTACAACATACATAGGGGAATTCCCTCCTATTCTTTTGATATTTGTGCACTGCAACAAGCAAAGCCTATGAATGTACTACATTTAAAGTGAAAATCAAGGGTGCAGCGCAAAAATATCTAACCGCCTAGAATCTATGACAAGCTATTGATTTCAAAAACAAGGGCTGATCCTGAGGATAGACAGCAGCTTTGAAAGCTTTTTCAGACATGGTTTCTGAGCTTAAGCTCCAAGGGGTGGGGGGACAGGTAGACCTGATCCTGGAGATAATCTTTCTGATACTTGCGCACATAGTGATTAAGCAGGGTACTGGGAACTATGAGCGGGACGAGCCCCTGGTGATAGCTCTGGATGAGCTCCTGCAGCTCCTGCTTTTCATCCCTGGAGAGATCTTTCTTGAAGTATCCGGCGATGTGCTGCAGGACATTGACGTTCTTCTTGGCGGTCTGCCTTAGGGAAAGGGCGTAGCAGAGCCTTTCCTGGTAAAGCTGAAACAGCTCTTCCCGGTCATAGTCCTTGGGGCTGGCCACCAGCCTGCCCAGCTCCCTGTAGGTGGGCACATGATGGGCCATAAGCAGTAGCTTATGCCTGGTATGAAAGTCCACCAGGCCCTGCCTGGTCTTGTTTTCAGCCAGCAGGCTGCGCCAGGAGGCATACACGAATATCCGGGTGATGAAATTCTCCCGCAGCACCGGATCGTTCAGCCGGCCCTCGTCCTCCACCGGCAGCAAAGGGAAATGCTCCATGAACATCCTGGCCCAGATGCCCACCCCTTTAGGTGCAGGATGCCCTTTTTGATTGTAGACCTTGATCCTCTGCATCCCGCTGCTGGGGGACTTGGCCTTAAAGATGAAGCCGCTTAAGCCCTCTGCTTCCAGCTCTTGCAGCCTTTTTGCCCCCCAGGCCTGCATCTGCCCAGTATAATCAATACCTGATCTGATGGTTACCAGGCTGGGATCCTCTGGGTCGCCCACCAGGCGCAGGGCCTCCCGGGGAATATCCATGCCGCATTCCACCTCTGGGCAGACCGGGACGAACTCTACGTACCTGCCCAGAGTGTCCCGAATGAAGCGATCCAGCTTGTGACCGCCGTCATAGCGCACGTTGTGTCCCAGAAGACACTTGCTTATACCGATTCTGGGCTTGGAAAAATCCTGCATTGTCCCTCCTGAATTTATGCTGTCTGGCTGCTTTGCAGACTTTTTTCCCAGGGATCAGTCCTGGAAATGCTCCACATACTGGCCATAGCCTTCCTGCTGCAAATCCTGCCTGGGAACAAAACGCAGGGCAGCTGAATTTATGCAGTAGCGCAAGCCCGTAGGCTCTGGACCGTCTTCGAACACATGACCTAAATGGGAATCTGCATACCTGGAGCGGACTTCTGTTCTGGTCATAAACAAGGACTTGTCCTGCCTGGTTACGATATGCTCCTGCTCCAGGGGTCTGCTAAAGCTCGGCCATCCGGTCCCGGAATCGAACTTGTGCCTGGAGGAGAACAAAGGCTCACCTGAGACAACATCCACATAGATTCCCTGTTGTTTGTGATCCCAATATTCATTGTCAAAGGCAGGCTCTGTTTTGTCCTCCTGGGTAACCTTAAATTGCATATCGCTGAGGCGGGCCTTTAGAGTTTCCTGATCCGGTTTGCTATACTCCGCCCAGCTCCCTGGAGGCTGGCTGGAGTCATTCTTTGCCTTTTGGGGGTAGTAGCGAGCAATAAAGGCCTCACGCCCAGAAAGGGAACTGCACCTTAAACAGCCCCCAGCAAAATAGGCTCCAGCCTGCTGCTTGGGTTGCTCAGACCTTGCGCTTTGGGCCTGGAATAAGCCCAGTATGGAAAACAGGATCACAGCCAAAAATGTTTTCATGATTTTCCCCTTTTGGTGCATCTAGAAAAAATTGGCGGGAAGGCTAGACTACACCTGAAAATAATAACTCCTATTAATAATGCTTCCTAATATTTATGCAAGCATCCTTATGCTTGATTTCCAGATATCAGTCAATTAAGCTCTGTACCCGCCTTGGATGTTCCGTTCTGGAAACAGACAATGACAGCCAAAATAACGCAGTCCCCTTCAACCCTGAGCCAAAAACATGAGCTATCCCAGGAGGAGCTATGCAGATCAATCAGCTAAGGCTTGTTTACTTCTCCCCCACTTCCACCACCCGGCAGGTCCTGGAGCATATAGCCCAAGGCCTGGGAGCCCAGGACATCCAGCACCTGGATCTGACCCTGCCAGACTCTGAAAAGCAGGATCCTGTCCAATTGCAAGGGGATCTGGCCCTTTTGGGGGTCCCGGTTTACGGAGGTAGGGTGCCCTCCCTGGCTGCCAGGCGGTTGCAGCAGATCCAGTCCCAGGGCGTGCCTGCCGTATTGGTGGTGGTTTACGGCAACCGGGCCTATGAGGACGCCCTGCTGGAGCTGAAGGATCTGAGTGAAGGTTGGGGATTTTTGCCTGTAGCCGGCGGGGCCTTTATCGCAGAGCACTCCTTTGCCAGCCAAAACACGCCTATTGCCAACGGCAGACCTGACGCCCGGGACAGGGAGCTGGCGGAAGACTTTGGGACCAGGATCCGGGAGCTTCTTTCTTCTGCAGCCTCTGCCAGGGAGCTGCCCCAACTCAAGGTCCCCGGCAACAGGCCTTATAAAGAGCCCCCAAAGCACGATCCAGCCGCCCCTGAGGCTGATCCCCAGGTCTGCATCCTGTGCGGCACCTGCGCCGAATCCTGCCCCAGCGGAGCGATCAAGATAGATTCCCAGGTCCAGGCTGATCCTGCTCTGTGCATCTTCTGCCAGGCCTGCGTCAAAAACTGCCCCACAGGGGCCATGACTTTCCAGGCCCAGCCTTTGCTGGAGCTGGCCAGGAAACTGAGCAGAAACTGCCAGATCAGGCAGGAGCCCGAGACCTATCTGCCCGGGGCTGGGTAAGGAGTCCTGCCTCGGCTCTCTTCTTGCTGACCAAGGTCCTCTCAGAGAGGTCCCTTATTGGAACTTCAGCCTTTTTTTTTCAAGACCAAACTGGAGCTCCAGCGCAAGAAAGTTTAGAACAACTCCTGGAATGGAAGAAACTCAGCTATACACTGCAGGTACACGGGCAAATCCGGCAGAATCAAAATGACGGTCAAAGGAAAAGACTGACTGCACTCGACCCTTGATCATGAGCACAAAGGAAATGCAGTCTGTAAAGCTTATTCTCTGGTCAGCAAATCTTATAAACCAGTTCAGGGCATTCATCTCATCCTCTTGAGTCGGACGTCATATCTGCAAGGCTCTTGATGCATAAATATTTTGCAAGCGATGAGCAGCAAAGAGATTGCCAGCCCTTCTTCCCAGCAAAGTCGCAGTTTCGTCCAGAACAAAATTGCTGGTCACAAGTCTCCTTTGGCCTGATTCCAGCTCAGCCCAGCAATCCTGAGCCTGCTGGTGGAATTGATCTTTTTCTAGATAACGGGCCAGGAATGCACCTGTATCAATGAAAATCATGTTGATCCGAATCAGGATAAAGATGCCGATCGTGATTCAGGCTCAAATCGTGCGGAACCTCTCCCTTGTATATGGCCTTGTCCGCAAAAAAAGAGTCCCTTGCATTGCGAGCGGCGCTTGCCCTTTTTTGGAGCTTGATTTTCCGTGCCTTGAGCCCATCTAGGGCATCTAGGTCAGCCAAAATCCCTGCCCAAAAATGCCTGCAGGGCCTGATTGAGCTCCTGGATGCGCTCCGGGAACAAACGCTCCATGTTCATGAAGGCGTGCATCAGGTCCGGAAAATGCAGGTGCTCTGCAGTGATCCCGCCTTGCCGCAGCTTCTCTACATAAGCCTCTGCCTCGTCCTGCAAGGGGCAAAACCCGGCGCTCACCACCAAGGTGGCAGGGTAGGACCCAGCAACCTCCATAAACAGCGGAGAAGCCTTTTTGCGGTCCTCCCCGCGCTGGAAATAGTTGTCGAAATACCACTGGATGTTCTGCTTCTGCAGCAGAAAACCGGACTGGTACTCATCTATGCTGGGGCTGGACATGGTGTAGTCCAGAGAGGGATAGATCAGGATCTGGGCTTCTACCTGCAGGCCGGGGTCATACTGGGCAAGATGGGCCACTGTTGCGCTCAATGCACCTCCTGCGCTGTCCCCGCCCAGGCGCAGTCTGGGCTTATAGGCCACATTCCTGGACTCCAGCGCGGCCCAGACATACTTGGCGCTGTGCACTGCATCCTCCAGCCCCGCCGGATAAGGGCATTCCGGGGCCAGACGGTAGTCCACGGAAACCAGGATCTGCTGGGTATGGTAGGCTATCCTGCGGCAAATGGGGTCATAATCCGCAACACTGCCTGCCATATGCCCTCCCCCGTGATAGTAGACCAGCACAGGCAGGGCCGCAGATGGATCCGGGTGGTAGATGCGCACCGGGACCTGGTAGCCCTGGGCAGGCAGGATCAGCTCGTCCTGGATCCAGGGCAGCTCGACTTTGTCCTGGGTCCACTGCCGGGTCAGGATGCTCAGGCCTTCCCTGGCATTGGTCGGGGTGATCCGAAACCCGCTGCTCAGAAGTTGGCGCAAATAGGCATTATAGGTCTGCAGCCATTCCTGGAGCCTGGGATGCATATTGCCTGCAGGATTGCTCATAGCCTATTCCCCTCTAAAAGTTCCTGGTACACAATTTCGCGGTCCTGGACGATAAAGACGAGCTGGCAGTGGTCAGCATGCGGGATCTGCGCTAAACGCATCCTTGCTTTGAGGAGCTCAAGCTCACCTCCAAAATCCGGGATATTATGACCCAGGATCTGGTAACGCTCAGGGCAGATGACAACATGGTGTAGGACTTTGCGCCAAGACAACATCGCTCAGCATGCGTTAAGGTTAGGTTTTTTCCAATTGGGTTAAAAGCCTTTGGGCATTGCTGTAGTTTGGATTCAACTCCAGGGCGTACTGGACATAGGGCAAGGCCTGATCAAAAAGCCTGTTAGAGTAAAATATTAATCCTATGTTGTAGGCAACAACCTCGCTTTCCTTATAAATGTTAGGATTTACTCCCAAAACTTTTCTAATATAGTTTTCTGACTTGGCAAATTTTTTGTCTTCCTGATAAGCCAAGGCAATATTATAGTAGAGATTTTCATCTTCTGGCGAAACCTTAAGGGCTTTTTTATACTCGGTGATTGCCTCCTGTGGCTTTTTTTGTTTGCGCAGCGACATACCTAGTCTGTTGAAAAGGTGGATATCTTCTTTATCCAGAGTATCCTTTTTGGTTTCCAGGGCCTGCCGTAAATACTCCTCTGCTTTTTCAGGGTTTTTGTCCATCAACAATTCAGCAATTTCCATATTTATATTGGCAACCTTATTTTTCATCTGCTTTTTGGTTATTTTAACTGACTCCTGAAAATATTGCTCTGCCTCTTCAGTTTTATCCTGCCTTAAGAACAGCTCACCAATATGCATTTTGCGCTCCACATTAAGCGGACTTAACCTATCCAGCTTTTTGAGCTGATCCAGCTGCTTCTGCTCGTTTCCGGTTTGCTGAAAAAAGCCAACCATGCGCTTAATAGGCTCCAGGTACAATTTTTCCGCATTGTGGGCAGCTTCATAGCTTTGAATGGCATCCTGCTTCTTGTCCATTTTGAGATAGATGTCCCCTTTGAGCATATTTGCTGCCGGACTGTTCGGCTTTTGTTCCACAAGCGCTTCAACCAAATCTAATGCTTGCTGCAAATCTCCAGCAGCAATAAGCTCCTTGGCTCTTTCAATGTCCTTGGCAAAGCCGCTAGGTGGCTTGACTGTATTGGCAAACTTCTCCACTAGCGTATTCACGGTCAAAGGCTTTGTGATAAAGTTCTGAACTCCTAACTCATAGAGATATATCAACTCTGATTGCTCAACCTCAGTAGTCAAGACTACAATATGTATCTTTTCATAATGCATCATTATGAAACGAATGAAAGATTTTGTTGAGCTCCTATGTATCTCATTTTCCACAAATAGTATTATGTTAAACTCTTTTTGAGATTTCCTCTTCAGCACATTATAGATTGAAAGTTCCTCTGCAGAGGAAAAAAAACAATCATGATTAATATTCAACTGTTTCGTGATCACATTGCGTATGACTTTTATAAAATTGTGGTCATTGGAGTATACAACCACATATCCTCCATTACGCAAAAACTCGGAGACAATCTTTTCGGCCCTGATATTCCGCTGATCTTTAGCAATTTTCATAATATTCCTTGAACGGTTACGCTATTCGCTGTTCCGTGCCTTAACCTGTTCTGATTGCGTTAAATCTGTCTGCTCTTGGCGCAATCTCTGAAGCCGTTTTCTGAGATGGCTCCACATGAACAGACCCCAAAAAAGACCTGCCAACGGAAACATTAAATAACTCGATCCGATAGAAACGACAGTTAAATCGCCACCAAGGGCAAGGCGAATCAGGAGTGCCAATGTCGCCGCAGGAACACCAAATAACAAGGCTCCGTTTAAAACCACGAAGCGTGCCTTTCCTTTCGCAATGATAGCTACTAATTTTCCGGTATCATTCATTATGCTTTCTCCGAATCAGTGCTTATCCAGTATCTGCCCTAATCTAAACGATTTTGGGCCCTCCCCAGAATTTGTGGGCACCAGAACCTCAACTTGAGCTACACGCAACAGGCTCAAGCTTCAATAAAAAAGGTGCATCCCGCCTCCTTGTCTGACATGATGGGTTTCAACCACAAAATCCATCCAGACAAAGGAGAACGGGATGCTGATCGAGTCTATCCTGAATCGCGTTCAACCGCAAAGGGATTTTGTCTATGGAAATATCCATTTGCGGGAACCTCGAGGTCGACTGGCCCTGGATATCGAAACATCTCCCCGTGGGGGAAGTCGACCTATTTGCTCCGGGTGCCACAGGCGCGGTCCAGGATACGACACCCTGGCCAGCGGTATTTTGAATTTGTTCCCCTCTGGGGCATTGCCGTGTTCTTTCTCTACTCCATGCGCCGCGTTGACTGTCCATCTGAGAAACCGAAGGTTTCTCTTTCCTGAACATTAAGAATAGCTCTTAGCCGTGCTCTAAAACCTCCCAGAGCCTGGCAAACATAGCATGAGCCCCTGGCACAAAGCTCACCGCTTCTTTAGAGGAGGCGAACATCATCTTCTGCCTTTTCTTGTGCAGCTCTCCAATAATTTGACACACCCTATCTAGTTCCCTTTCATCCCAAAGTATGGCCTGGGCCACTAAATAGGCCTGCCTATAGTCCTTGGTTTTCTTTCTCTGATCCTTTCGCTTTGCGGCGACAATAAGCTTGTGGACCAGAAAGGCGCCCATTGAGGGAACCGTGACCTTGCCCAAGTCCCGAAGTTTTTCCGTGCGTGGATATTTTAGCAGAATATCCAGGAAGGGAACTGCCTGGGGAGCAATGTCCAGGTCAGGCATGTATGGACTCCCCTCCCGCTTTCCACTGCCTTTCCGGGATCTTAGAAATTCGATCTTCATATCGCTAGAGACATACGCAATAGTTCCATCTGCACGATTAACTTCTTCCTCAAAGCCTAATCTTTTAATCTTCTCACCCAACTTTACAGGGCTGCCCTTGTATGGAATGGAGATGGCAAAATCCAGGTCTATAGTTCTTTCAGGATAATATTCGACTCCAAAATAGTTCTGGTACACTTTAAAGCACCATGAGCCGATAAGCTGCAGGCCCTCGTCCCATAGCCCGTCTTTGTCCATGAGGCTAAAAAGATCCTTGATATGCTGCGCAAAATCTTCTGTGTTTATATTTTTTGCTCTTAAACGTTTCAGCGCATGACGGGCGACCCTAAGCTCTTCAACATCCCTCTTTGTTTTCTCGGCTTTCTTCCTGGCATGGTCTGCCTCCCATGATCCTTCCGGGCCTATATAAGTATCTAAATGTCTGCCTTGGACTTTTCTTTTTAGATACACATATAGATTATTTTTTATCTTGCGTCTTATTACGGAGCCTTTTCCATTTATGAGCACTCTGCCCACAAGAACACCTTTCCTGCCCCGGTAATATGCAAGGTTCTCGTCTAATATACTGTCGATTACTAAATTCATAACACCCCTTTGCAGAAGGGACGATATCACTATAAATTACACAAATCAATCTTTGAGTGATAACTTTTAACTTCCACATCTAAGTAGCTGAAGTTTCACGTAAATTCCTCATGCCGCCATGCGAAGGAGGCTAGTAGCGATAGAATTTATCATATGTTTGCCCTCAC
>CAZBUB010000030.1:0-31057 GCA_964494985.1 uncultured Desulfohalobiaceae bacterium
AAAAAATGGGGGTCTAAGATGAAAAAATCGTATTTTTTCACCATCTACTATGCTCAGAACTTTCGAGCCCAACAGGGGTGAATAATTACGGCCTGGAGATCAATAGGCTCTTAGGCCAAGAGCTGCAGCACCAGGGGCAGGGTGATGGCTGACAGGGCGGTCTGGGCGGTGATGGTCACCGCCATGAGCTCCTGGTCCCCGCCCAGCTGCCTGGCCAGGATGTAGGAGGAGGCTGCGGTGGGCAGCCCGGAGAAGAGCACGGCCACAGTCAGAGCCGGGCCTGTGACCGAGAGCATAGAGCACAAAAGCGCGGTCAGGGCAGGGTAGATAAGCAGCTTGACCACACTGCTCAGGGCCAGGCCCCAGAGGTTGGTGTTCAGGGCTCTGATCTGCAGGCCTGCACCCACTGCCAAAAGCCCCAAAGGCAGGGCTGATCTGCCTAGCAGGTCAAATATCTGCAGGATGGACCAAGGCAGGGCAAAAGGCAGCAGGCTCAGGCCGAACCCAGCCACACAGGCCAGTATCAGAGGGTTTTTGGCTATTTCCAGACCCATTGACACCCAGCTGGCCTGACCTGTTTTGGAGAAGCCAGCCACAGTAGGCACGCATAACAGATTGAGCAAAGGCACCATGCCCATCAATGCCAAAGCAGAAAGGGTCAGACCCTGGTCGCCCAAGAGGGCGGAGGCGCCTGCCAGGCCCACAAAGGTGTTCATGCGCAATCCGCCCTGGAAGACAGAGGAGAAGGCCGGACCGCTCAGGCCGCTCCAGGGCCGGATCAGATATAACAGCCCAGCCAGGATCAGGATGGAGAGCAGAATAGCCGCCAGCATGGGCAGGGCGCTTTGCTGGGTCAGCTCTGCCTGGGCCAGCTTGTGAATCAAAAGCGCGGGGAAGAAGATATAATAGGTGCTACGTTCTACATAGCCCCAGAAGGGATCCCCGGGAAAGCCCCAGGCCTTGAGGCCGTAGCCCATAAGGATGATGAAGAAGACCGGGGCCAGGGCGCTGAGCATAAGGGAAAGTTTTTGTCTCACTCCCATGCCTGGAATGGAGGCAACCTGGCATGGGAAAGTTGTCAGTTTGAATGGATCAGGCTTATCGGTTATTAGTTGCCGGTCATCAGTTATCTGCTATGAGGGCCTGACTGGGACCTGGTAAACGTTTTCCATGCTTATTGTACCCCACAAGGCGCAGGATGCCCTGGAAGAGCTCGGGCCGGAGCCCACAATGTATTCGGACTGTCAAGCCCACTTCCGTGTTCTTCTCTGCGCCTTTTGGGGTTTGTGGGGGGACTATGGCTCAATATTCCTTGGGCAGCTCGTCCAGCTGGGCCTTGGTAAAGACGGGTCCGTCCTTGCAGACGTAGTAGGGGCCCACGTTGCAGCGGCCACAGATGCCTATCCCGCATTTCATGCGGTTTTCCAGGCTCATGATGATCTGGTCCCCGGTCCAGCCCATCTTGTCCAAAACCGGCTGGGTGAACTTGATCATCACCGGCGGTCCGCAGATTAGGGCCACGGCGTTGTCCGGTTCCGGAGATACCTGATCCGCGATCTGGGGCACAAAGCCCACGTACTTGTCCCAGCCTTCCACCTTGTTGTCGATGGTGATGTAGGTGTTCACATCGCTACGAGCGTCCCATTCCTCTAGGAGGTCCTTGTACAGGAGCATGCCTGGAGTGCGGGCTCCGTAGATGAAGGTGATCTCCCCGTACTTGTCCCGGTTGTCCGGATGCAGGAGCCAGACCATGGTCGAGCGCAGGGTGGTCACGGCATACCCTCCGGCCAGGATGACAAGGTTCTTACCTTCCATGCCGCCCAGGGGATACGGATGCCCCAATGGACCGCGCACGCCCATGACATCGCCTTCCTTCATGCTGTGCAGCTTGCTGGTTACCACCCCGGCCTTGCTCACGGTAAAGGTGAGATGGCTGCCTTCCGTCGGACTGGAGGCGATACCTATGGGGGCCTCGCCATAGCCGGGCACGGAAAGCTCGGCGAACTGGCCGGGCAGGTACTTAAAGGCCTCGGCATCCTCCGGATTTATGAATTCAAAGTCAAAGGTCCTCAGGCTTTTGTCCTCGGTGGCAATTTCCATTTTGTGGATGCGTACCGGGTAGGGCAGATATGGATTCTTCATGGCCGTCTCACTTTATTCGTTCATGCTGTTGACCACAGTCCTAACATCGATGTTTACCGGGCATTTCCTTGTGCACCGTCCACAGCCCACACAGCCGACAGCTCCATTGAGCTTGATGGGCATGTACTTAAACTTGTGCATAAAGCGCTGCCTGACCCGATCCTTTTTCGTACCCCGGGGATTATGCCCAGAGGTATGGTGGGTAAACAACCAGCTCATGCATGTATCCCAGTTGCGCACCCGATGCCCGAACTCGTCCTGGGTCTCATCCTGGATGTCAAAGCAGTGGCAGGTGGGACAGTAAAAAGTGCAGGTCCCGCAGTTGATGCAGGCCTCAAAGACCCGGTCCCAGGCGGGATGTTCATATTCTTCCAGGACCGGGCGCTCATTGATATTGCCCATGTCCACCTGGCTGCTGAAAGCCTGCTCGGACTTTTCCTTTTGTGCTGCGGCCTGATCAATGGCTTCCTGAGGCGCATCAGCCAGCTCGGCGACCAGAGACTGGCCCTTTTCAGTCAAGGGGCGGACCAAAAGCTTGTCTCCCAGGTCTACAAGCAGGACATCCAGGCCTTCCTCGTGATGCGGTCCGCAATTCACGGAAGTACAAAAGCAGGTCGGGCAGGGGGCCTTGCAGGCCAGCCCAATGAGCAGGGTCTTGTCCCGCTTGTCTTTCCAGTACACATCCAAAGTCTGTTCGTCCTGACAAAAGACGAGATCCAATACGCAAAAGGCCTTGGCATCACAGGGCCGGATATTAAAAAGAATCTGTTCCGTTTCCCGGGGCGGCTCCTCCTCCAGGATCATTCCATTGGGATCCTGGCTGTCATTGGTAAAATGCATGAGCCGCTCGTTCTGGGGAAAAAGGAAGGCCTTGGGCGACATGTCTGTGTTGGCGAATTCAAACTCCAAAGGCTCGGCTGATTCCACCTGTTTCCAGACCATGCCCGCTTTTTCCCGCACCGGGGCAAAGACATCCCGACTCTGGGTCAAAGAGCGGACAAAGGAGTCCAGGTCCTGTTTGGCGATTATTTTATCTTGCATTCTCCTCTCCTTGCTCATTCAGCTACATCCGGGTCATTGGGCCGATACAGGCTCAAGGGGGCCGGGGTTTCCAGGTCCAGACCCGGCTGGTAGTCATAGAGCTGGCGGATGTCCTTTTCGATCTTGCTGGTCAGGCGGCGCATCTTGATGCCCACCGGACAAGCCGATTCGCATGCTCCGCAGTCTGTGCACCGTCCGGCGCAATGAAAGGCGCGCAGGATGTGGAATGTGTATACATCCGGCTCATGCAGAGATTTGCCTACCCACTGGGGATTGTTTTCATCTACAAAACACACATCGCAGTAGCAGAGTGGACAGACATTGCGGCAGGCGTAGCAGCGGATGCAGTCCTTGAAGGTTTCTTCAAATTCCGCCCAGCGTTCATCGCTGTCCAGCTTCTCCCAGGGAGCAGCCACGTTGTCGATATTGCCCCCGCCGGTCTGCTGACCTTCCTGGCCGATGAACTCATCATAGAGCACGGCATTTCGATGGGTGCAGGTAAAGCAATTGTCGCGCTTGAATTTTTTGCGGGGCAGGCGCTCTTCAAAGTCCATGCCCTTGACTACGATATCCTGATCTTCCTCATCGACATCGACGATGGTCCGGCCCTGAAAATGGTCCTGGACCTTATGGGCATCAATCATGCCCGGGGAATGTACTCCAAGGATGTACACATTTTCCCTTTGGACCTGGTTCTCCTTGATCAGGCCCACGATATTTCTGCTCACACATCCCTGGGCCACGATGGCGTTTTTCCCGGACCGTCTGATCAGGAAGTTGGCCAGGTTGTTGGTGCAGAATCCAGTCCAGACCAGTTTGTCCGCTTCCTCCGGAGTGTAGGCGAAAAAAGGCTGCTCCTGCATGGGCACACTGCCTTGGGCATAGCCGATGACGCAGTCTACGGTCCCGTCCTGGAGCAGCTGTTTGGCGCGTTCGCGCAACTGCTTGGTTGTCTCGTTCATGCCGCCTCCTTGCGAATGTCCTTGACCAGGCGGGTGGCCGGTCCAAGCTCCTTTATCTGCTCCACTACTTTCTTGGCTGTGGCCTGGAATTTGGTGGCTTCGGCCGAGGAAATCCAGGAAAAGTACACCCGACCGGGTTCAATACCGATGTACTCCAAAAGGTCTTTCAAGACGACGAACCGCCGTCTGGCGAACATATTGCCACTGATATAGTGACATTCGCCTGGGTGTCACCCGGATACCCATACCCCGTCAACTCCGTGGCGCAGGGCCTGGAGAATGAAGTTCGGGCTCATGGCTCCGGTGCACGGAATGCGGACAACCCGGATGTTGGCCGGATATTGGAGGCGGCTCACGCCGGCCAGGTCAGCCGCTCCGTAGCTGCACCAGTTACACAGGAAAGCAGCGATTTTGGGTTCCCATTCAGACATAGGTTAAGTCTCCTTTAAAAATATGCACAGGACTGCACATTTTTAAATAACTAATTGTAGAAAAAAACTCTTTCTAAAGTGTTTCTGCAATAAATATAAATAAAATTTCGCACAAGCCGTTTACAAACGGCCTGTGCAAAATTTTATAGGGCTTCGATCATGGCGTAGATCTGCCTCCCGTCAGCACCTTTCAAGGAGATGGCCCCGGAACGGCAGGAAGCGGCACACAGCCCGCAGCCCTTGCACAAGGAGGGGTTGATCTGGGCCTTGCCGGCAAACCGTCCCTCCTCGATAAACGAGGGAGCGGAATAGGGGCAGATGGAGACGCAGACCCCGCAGCTGCTGCAGTACATGGGATTGACCTGGGCCACTTCACCGCTGGAATGGATGATTTCCTGAGCCAGCAGGGTAATGGCCTTGGCCGCGGCTGCCTTGCCCTGGGCTACGGATTCGTCGATGGCTTTGGGGTAGTGGGCCAGACCGCAGAGAAACATCCCGTCGGTAGCAAACTCCGAAGGTCCCATTTTGGCGTGCCGTTCGGCGTAGAAGCCGTCATCAGTGAAGGAGACCTTGTAGAAATTGGCCAGGGTCTCGTCCTTTGTGGGGACGATGGCCGCGGCCAAGGTGACCAGATCGGCCTCGATCTCCAGGGGCTGGTCCAGAACGTGGTCCCGGACCTTGACCAGCAGGGAGCTGCCATTGTTTTCCACAACTGGCTTGTGCTCAAGATCAAAGCAGATAAAGATGACTCCTGCCTTCCTGGCTTGGTTGTAGATATTCTCCTTTTCACCGTAGGTCCGAATGTCCCGGTAGAGGACAAAGACGTCCATGTCCGGGTTCTTCTGTTTGAGCTCCAGGGCGTTCTGGATGGAATGCGTGCAGCAGACCCGGGAGCAATAGGGCCGATGCGGCTCCCGTGAGCCCACGCACTGGATAAAGACCGCCGACCTGGCCTGCTTCAGGGCCGGGTCGTCTTCCTGGAACATGCGGTCCAGCTCCAGGCTGGTCTTGACCCTTAAGTCCTGGCCGTACAGGTACTCCTCCGGGGTATGCTCCCTGGCCCCAGTTGCCATGACCGTCACCCCGTGGGTGATGGTCTGTTCTGAGTCCTTGGTGGACACGGTGGTATTGAAGTTGCCCACAAAACCGTCCACGTCAGTGATGCTGCTGTCCAGGTGCACACTCAGGTTTGGCTCCTGCTCCACCTCCTGAATCATGCCGGCCAGCTCAGCCTGGATGTCCTCTCCTTTCCAGGTCCGGTACAGGGACAAGGCCTGTCCACCCAGTTGGGAGTTCTTTTCCACCAGATGGGTGGGATGGCCCTGGCGGGCCAGGGAAAGGGCCGCAGTCATTCCAGAGATTCCGCCTCCAATAACCAGGGCGGTCTGATTGACCGACAGCTCGGGCTCTTCCAGAGGTTCCTTGAGGGCCACATTGGCCACGGCCATGCGCACCAGGTCCTTGGCCTTGTCTGTGGCCAAGTCCGGGTTGAAGCGATGGACCCAGGAGTCCTGGTTGCGGATATTGACCATGTTGAACAGATATTTATTGATCCCGGCATTGATCAAGGTCTCCCGAAACAGAGGCTCATGGGTTTTGGGGGAGCAGGAGGCCACGACGACCCGGTTCAGGTTCTTCTCCTTGATGATCTCGGTCATCTCGTCCTGGGTATTCTGGGAGCAGGTGTACAGATTGTCGGTCGCGTAATCCACAAAAGGAAGATTGGCCGCGTAATCGCGGACTTCCTCTACATTGACCACGCCGGCGATATTGCTCCCGCACTTGCAGACAAAGACCCCGATGCTCGGTCGCTCGCCCTGGACGTTCTTCTCTGGGACCTCTTCCTTGACCTCCGCGTCCTGGAATCTGGCATCGTTTAGCAGCTCGCCGGCCAGGGCGGAGGCTGCACTGGCATCGACCACCGAGGTGGGAATGTCTTTGGGGCCCTGAAAGGCACCGCAGACATAAATGCCCTCCCTGGAGGTGCTGATGGGGGCAAAGGAGGATGTTTTGCAGAAGTTGCCCTCAGTCAGCTCCACGCCCAGCTCGCGGGCCAGCTCCATGCTCTGGGGATCTGCTTCCAGACCGACGGAGAGGACCACCATATCGAAGGTCTCCGTGGACATCTCCCCCTTATCGTTGACATAGGTCAGGTTCAGGTCGCCGGTCTCCGGATTTTCGGTCACTGTGTGCACCCGGGAGCGGATGAAGCGGACGCCCTCTTCGTCCCGGGCATGATCAAGGTAGCGCTCGAACTCTTTGCCGTAGGTGCGCATATCCATGTAAAATATAGAGCAGTCCAGCTCGTCTGTGGCGTGCTCCTTGGCAATGACCGCTTCCTTGATGGCGTACATACAGCACACCGAGGAGCAGTGGGCGTTCTGGCATCGATTTACGTCCCTGGAGCCAACACACTGCAACCAGGCGATCTTGCGCGGCTCCTGCCGGTCCAGGGGGCGCATGAGGTTGCCGAAATAGGGTCCGGATGCGCTTAAGATGCGCTCGAACTCCATGCTGGTGACCACGTTGGGGAACCGGCCGTAGCCCAGGTAGTCAAGCCCGGACGGATCAAAGGTCCGGGTGCCCACGGACAGGGCCACGGCTCCGATATTCAGGGTCCTTTCCGTGGGCTGATCCGCATAGGTGATGGCCTGGGCCAGGCACATCTTTTCACACAATCCACACCCGATGCACGTGTCCTGGTCAATGGTAAAGGACAAAGGGACTGCCTGGGGATAGTCGATATAGATGGCCTTGCGGTCCCGCATGCCCTGATTGTACATATCCACTGCGCTCACCGGACAGTGGGCGGCGCATTCTCCGCAGCCGGTGCACTTGTCTGCGTCTATGTATCTGGGCTTGGTGTGCACTGTGGCTGTAAAGTTGCCTTTTTCTCCCTCAAGAGCCTGGATCCGGCTGTTGGCCAGGATCTCGATATTTAAGTGCCGGCCGACCTCGACCAGTACGGGGGAGATAATTCACATTGCGCAGTCATTGGTGGGGAAGGTCTTGTCCAGCTGGGACATCATCCCTCCAATGGACGGAGACTGCTCCACCAAGTAGACCTTAAAGCCTGAGTTGGCCAGATCCAGGGCGGTCTGCATGCCGGTTATCCCGGCCCCGACCACCATGACGGATCCGCTTGTATTTGTACCTGTCATGGGTTGTACTCCTTAAACAGCCGCATATTCCGGTTTGTGCTCGACCATGCGCTGGAATGCCACCTCTCCGGCCTGCTCTAGATTGACCAGGTGATGGGATATCCGGGCCAGGGGCAGTCCTGTGGCCGCACCAATGTCCCGGACCGAGGTGCTGCCGTGCTTGAGGGCGGTATAGATGAGGCTCTTTTCGTACTCAGTGTCTGATATCCGCTGCAGGGCCAGGGTGAACGAGTCCTCGTCCCACGGGCGGCCGTAGACGTCCCCGTCCCGGAGGATGCGGCGCTGCTTGCCCACGGTCCAGCGCACATATTCGCTGTCCAGGGTGCGCCGGACGGCCTTCAGCTGTAGGTTCAGGCCTTCGCGGTCCAGGGGGCCGGCATTGCGGACGTCATCCACAATGGTGGTGGCCACGCTTACGAAACGCTGGGCTTCGGCCGAGGAGACCCAGGCCAAAAGAAGCCTGTCAGATCCGATGCCGGCGTGATCCAAGAGGTGCTGAGTCAGGGCGATCTTCTTTTCCGCTTCCACATTACCATCCAGGTAATGACAGTCTCCGATGTGTCAACCAGAGACCAGCACCCCGTCCGCACCGTCCAGCAGAGCATCCAGGATAAAGACCGGATCCACCCGTCCGGAGCACATGACCCGCACCGGCCGGAGATTGTCCGGATATTGGAGGCGGGAAACTCCGGCCAGGTCCGCCCCGGCGTAAGCGCACCAGTTGCAGAGAAAGGCAACGATTTTAGGTTCAAACTGGTCCATATGTGCCATCTCCCTTGAGATTTGCCTGAGGCAAATCTCAAATGTTTTGTGCAATTAAACCGCCGCCTCTATGGCGGCTTCGATCTGGGCGTCCCGGAAGTGGAGCATGTCGATGGCATGCTGCGGGCAGCTGGCTGCACACAATCCGCAGCCCTTGCAAGATGCCGGGATGTTCACTGCCCGGGTCACACCCTCTTCAATCTCTTCAGCCTTGATGGCCCCAAAGGGGCAGAGTTCCACGCACAGGCCGCATCCAATGCACTTGGACTGATCGATCTGGGATATAAGCGGCGAGATGTGCACCTGGTTTTTGGCCAGGATGGTCATGGCCCTGGAGGCAGCCGCCTGGGCCTGGGCGATGGATTCCTCGATCGCCTTGGGATAATGGGCCAGTCCGCAGACAAAGATCCCGTCCGAAGCGAATTCCACCGGCCGCAGCTTGGCATGGGCTTCCATGAAGAACTGCTCCTCGTTGACCGGGAGCTTGAAAAGCGAAGCCAATTCTTTGGTTGGATGTGGTTCAATGGCTGTGGCCAGGTTCAAGAGATCGGCCTGCACTATGACCTTTTGCTGCAGGACCGGGTCGAAGACCTCGATCTCCAGCCCCTGGTCGGTCTCCCGGACTTCTGGCTTGTGCTCCAGATCAAAGCGGATGAAGATGACCCCCAGCTGGCGGGCCTTTTTGTATAACAGCTCTTTCTCTCCCGGGGTGCGTATATCCCGGTAGATAATGACTACCTGCTTGGCTGGGTCGGCTTCCTTGATGGCAATGGCCTGGCTCAAGGAGTTGGCGCAGCATATCTGCGAGCAGTAGGGCCGGTTTTCGTCCCTGGATCCCACGCACTGGATAAAGGCCACGCAGTCGGCGGAAGCTATGGCCTCTTGCTTGTCTTCCAGCTCGTGCCACTTGCTGACCCGATCCGACTGTCCGTACAGATACTCCTGCGTTTCCGCGGCCCTGCCTCCGGTAGCCAGGATTGTCGCCCCGTGGTCGATCTCCTTTGTACCCTGCGACGTAGTGATCCGAGTCCGGAAGTTGCCGACGTAGCCGCCGGAACTCTCTATCTCGGCATCGGTCAGGACCTCGATCTGGGGATGTTCGGTGACCCGGTCCAGGTAGGCGGACAGGGCCTGGGAGACATCTGAGCCGCGCCAGGTATGGCGGATATCCCTGGCTGCTCCGCCCAGCTCCTGGCTCTTTTCCACCAGAGTGACTGGAAAGCCCTGGTCGGCCAGGGAAAGGGCAGCGCTCATGCCGGCCACGCCCCCGCCCACGACCAGGGCGCTTTTGACAATATCCACAGCAATGTCCGGTATGGGCTCCAGGCGATAGGCCTTGGCTACAGCCATGCGGACCATGTCTTTGGCTTTGGTTGTGGCCCGCTCCGGGTTCTTGGAATGCACCCAGGTGCACTGGTTGCGGATGTTGGCCATTTCAAAAAGATAGGCGTTGAGGCCGGAACCGCGGATGGTTTCCTGGAACAGGGGCTCGTGGGTCCTGGGCGTGCAGGCGGCCACCACCACCCGGTTCAAGTTTTGATCTCGAATGGTCTG
The DNA here is from genome assembly GCA_964494985.1 of uncultured Desulfohalobiaceae bacterium. Taxonomy (GTDB): domain Bacteria; phylum Desulfobacterota; class Desulfovibrionia; order Desulfovibrionales; family Desulfothermaceae; genus CAZBUB01. The sequence goes on from CAZBUB010000030.1 coordinate 10,054, forward strand.
GGCCATTTTTTCCTGAGTATCCTGGGAGCAGGTGAACTGGTTTTCCTCAACATAGACTACATTGGGTAAGGACTTGGCGTATTCGGCAACAGCAGGCACATCGGCGACTCCGCCGATGTTGGTTCCGCAGTTGCAGACAAAGACTCCGATGCGCGGTTCCTGACCAGCCACCTCCCGTTCCTGCGGAAAGATCTTTTCCGTAACCTGGGATCCCCGGGACGGGGCCAGGGTCCGGCCGGCACAGCTGGCTGCGGCACTGGCCTCGACCACGCTCTGGGGGATGTCCTTGCAGCCCTGGAGGACGCCGGCCACATAAACCCCGCTTCTGGAAGTGGCCACTGGGTTGAAGTCGTCGGTGCGCACAAAGCGGTGAGGATCAATGTCCACGCCCATGGTTCGGGCTGTCTGTACTGCTGTGTCGGCCGCTTCCATGCCCACGGAGAGAACGACCAGATCGTAATCCTCAAAAATTAGGTGTCCGTCTTCCGTGGCATAGGAGAGGCGCAGGGTCCCGCTCTCGTCGGCCTGGGTGATGGTGTGCACCCGGGAGCGGATAAAGCGGACCCCTTCGTCCTGGGCCTTGGTGTAGTACTTCTCAAAATCCTTGCCCGAGGTGCGCATGTCCATAAAGAAGATTGAAGGCTGAAAGTCCTGGCCTACATGCTCCTTGGCCATGACCGCCTCTTTGATGGCGTACATGCAGCAGACACCGGAGCAGTACTCGTTCGCGGTCCGATTCTGATCCCTGGAGCCGATGCACTGCAGCCAGGCGATACGCCTGGCCGGCTCGCGGTCGCTTAAGCGGACCACATGGCCGCCTGTAGGACCACCGGCAGCCAGGATACGTTCAAACTCCAGGGAGGTGACCACATTGGAAAAGCGGTCGTAGCCGTAGACGTCCACCCCGCTGGGATCATAGGTCTGCATCCCGCCGCTGAGAATCACTGAGCCGACCTGCAGGGTACGGGTGGACTCTTCCTCCGCAAAGTCAATGGCCCCGGTGGGGCAGTACTTTTCGCAGGCCCGGCATTTGCCCTTCTTAAAGTAGATGCAGCGATCCCGGTCAATGACGTACTTCAGGGGGACAGCTTGGGGATAGGGCAGATAGATGGCCTTGCGCTTGGACAGGCCCTCCTCGAACTCGTCTTCTGTTTTGGCGGGACATTTCTCGGCGCACAGCCCGCAGGCGATGCACTTGTCCATGTCCACATATCTGGGCGCGCATTTGACCGTTGCCGTAAAGTTGCCTTCTTCACCCTCCAGAGAAAGGACCTCAGAGAGGGTCAAAACCTCGATGTTTTCGTGCCGGCCGACCTCGACCAGTTTGGGGGAGATAATTCACATCGAGCAGTCGTTGGTAGGGAAAGTCTTGTCCAGCTGGGCCATGGTTCCCCCAATGGCCGGGGACTTTTCCACCAGATATACGTAATACCCTGAATCGGCCAGATCCAGGGCGCTCTGCATTCCAGTAATCCCGCCGCCGACGACCATAACCGAGCCAAGTTTTTGTTCTGCTTGGGCAGTGGTCATGATTGCTCCTTATCGCTGCAAGTTTGTCTCTAACGAAATAAAGCCTTGCATTGAGCTAGAACAAGCAAGGCATGATTGTGAGAAATTGAACAGGGTTCTTCTAATACCCGCGGTAATTTTTGTCAAATTTGGAAGAGGCATTGGAAAAGGTCAGATCAGGGTATATGCTGGATTGCTTTATCTTTTCTTGAAAGCCCGGAAAATACAGCCTGCAAGACCCAGGACATTAAAAAAGGGCAGCGCTGAGCCGCCCTTTTTCCAGACTTTCCATGGCTTCCTACATCTCCGCCTGTTCGGGATGGAAGACATTGACCTCTTTCAGGTCGTCTCCCAGGTATTCCCGCTCATTGGGGCCCAGGATGCCCATGGAAAGAGCGATCAGGGTCCAGAGGTGCACGGCGTGGAATTTGCCTTCAAAATGCTCGGACAGATCGTGGATCTGGGCGTGGCAGTTATGACAGGCAGTAATGCAGTAGTCAGCGTCTGTAGCGTCGATCTGGTCGAACTTGACCTTGCCGAAGGCGCGGCGCATGTCGTGGTATCCGGCTTGGAGTGTCCCTCCGCCTCCACCGCAGCAGTAATTGTTGGATCTGTTGGGGTACATGTCTATAAAGTTCTCTTCACCCACCACTGACTTGACTACGAACCTTAAATCCTCAGCAGCCTGGTCTCCGTATGCCTTGCGAATGATCTGGCAGGGATCCTGTGCAGTGAACTTTATCTTCAGATCCTTATTCCAGTCCGAGCTGACCTTGAGGCGGCCCTCCCGGATCCATTTGGCGTAGTACTGGTAAATGCTCGCGATCTCCAGGTCGCCTGTGTCGATTCCGTACTTTCTCAGTCCTTCCAGGACTGAAAAGGTTACGTGGCCTCACTCTGTATTTAAATAGACCTTGCAGCCCAGCTCCTTGGCGGCGTTTATTTGGGTCTCTACAATATGTTTCCAGCTATCGTCGTCTGCCAGGAACATGCAGTAGTTCTCTCCGCCCCAGCCTTTGCTGGTATAGGTCCAGCTGATTCCGGCGCTGTGCAGGATCTTCCACAGGGGGACCAGCTCGTCTGGTTCAGTGACCGGCTCTCTGGAGTTCTGGTTCAAACAGAACTCTGCGCCCTCTTTGTCTATAGGGGCTTCCATGTCCTTGAACTCAGGCTGGGCCTCCTGGTATTCCTCCAGGATGTCCTCCACCACGAACTTGAAATCCTCTGGGGAGGCAGCCATGGCGCTGCAGGACTCATTCTTCAAAGCAGCATCACAGGAATTAAGGATGCCTTTGGGCCTCTGGTCCCTGGGCCAACTTTTGCGGGCGTGGTAGACCAGGCGAGGGATGTCGATTTTCATGGGGCAGGCATAGATGCAGCGCTGGCACTGGGTGCAATGCCAGACCCAGCGGGTGCTGGTGACCTCTTCATCAAGCCCCAATGCTGCCATACGCAGGAACTTTCTGGGGTCCATGCCCTCCAGGCCTGTGGCTGGACAGCCTGAGGAGCAGGCCCCGCAGGTCAGGCAAAGGTTCAGATTCCCGCCTTCTGGCAGGACTTCCTTTACCTTTTCCAGGAACGTGCTTTCGGACTTGCCACCAAGTTTGATTGCGGCTTCGGCCATAAATTCCTCCTTGGATGAAACAGGAAAAAAAATCTTTATCAGGTTCTTTCTCAATTAAAAAATCATGAAAGTTAATCAGTAAAGCCAAAATTTTTTTTTGTCAATCAGTAGAATCCGGCAGTTGACTGTCTTGAGCTTATTCTGATTCCAGGCTTTCAAAATCGTTATCCAGCTCTTTGATCATGGCATACGAGCCCTGCACGCTTTTGGCCTGTTCCAGACCCTGGGCGTTGAGATAGCGCTGGACTTCATAGGCAGTAGTGCCGGTATTGCAGTATACAAAAAGAGGTTGATCGCCTGGGATGTCCTGGAAGCGTTCCTTTACCTGGCTCAGGGGGATGTTTATCCATTTCTGGCCGTATTTCCTGGTGCAGTTCTGGGCCAGATCAGGGCTGCGCACATCCAGAACATTGCAGCCATCCTCCTGGAAGGCCTGCAGAAATTCCAAGGGGCTGCTGGATTGATTCAGGCCGTCCATAATGTTCTGCAGAACATTGGCACAGGTGTTCACAATGTCCATGGCAGAAGCATAAGGAGGAGAGTAGCTGACCTCCAGGTTGGAGATTTCCTCCAGGTCTGCCTCATGGCTCATGGCTATTGCTATGGCATCCACCCTGGCCTTGACCGCATCCCCGTTGGGACCTACAGCCTCCACCCCCAGGACCTGTTTGGTCTTTTTGTCTGCGATAATCTGCATGTACATCAGGGCTGCAGTGGGGTAGAAATGGGCCCGGTCTGTCTGGACCACTAGAGCTGAGGCTGGCTCAAATCCAGCCCCTTTGGCCTGCTCCAGGGTCAGGCCGGCCCTGGCCACCCCAGTTTCAAAGACCTTAACGCAGAAGTTGCCCAGCACGCCTTTAAATTTGTAATTGCCGCCGGCGATGTTGCTCCCGATGACCCGGCCCTGCCTGTTGGCCAGGGATCCCAGGGGCAGGTGGACATAGTCGCCGCTTATGAGATGCAGCTGCTGCGCACAGTCCCCGCCTGCATATATGCTGGGATCTATAGTGCGCATTCTGGAATCCACCAGGAGACCCTGCTGCGGCCCCAAGGGCAGACCAGCTTCCCTGGCCAGCTTTGTGTTAGGCCTGACACCTATGCAGAAGATCACTGCCTGGCAGTCGATTTCTCCCTGGGTGGTCTCCAGAGCAGTAACTCCATGCTCCTGGTCTCCCAAAATGCGCAGGGCCTGGGTCTTGGTCAGGACCTGGACCTCGTTGTCCTGAAGTTCTTTCTGTACCAACCAAGCCATCTCCGGGCCCAAGGCTGCAGGCAGGACCCGGTCCTGCATCTCCACCAGGGTGGTTTCAATCCCCCAGAGATCGGTCAAGGCTTCTGCCATCTCCACCCCAATGGCGCCTGCGCCTACCACTGCTACAGACTCCAGCTGGCCTTGGCTGAGCAGCTCCTTGATCCTGGCTGCTTCATGCAGGTTGGAGACTGCAAAAACATGAGGCAGATCCGCTCCAGGCAGTCTGGGGATAATCGGAGTGCTTCCGGTGGCCAGAACCAGGTAGTCGTATTCCAGCTCGCCCGGGGACTGGTCCTGGACATCCTGGTAGCGGATCTTCTTGTGCTCCCGGTCTATTTCCAGGACTTCCTTGCCGGTTAGCACCTGGCAGTGCTTGACCTTGTCAAAGAAATCCTCATTGCGCTCCATATGGTAGATAGTGGAGCGCAGATCCTTGATGTCGTTGATGTCCCCACCCACGTAATAGGGGATGCCGCAGCCCCCGTAGGAGATGAGCCGGTCCTTGTCCAGCATGGTGACTTGAAAGTCAGGGGCCACACGCTTCAATCTGGAGGCTACTTTGGGGCCCAGGGCTACTGCGCCCAGGATTACTACATGTTTGCTCATAGTCTTGTGTCTCTTTTTTTGTAACTGTTCACCATAATAACAACATCTTGTCCAGTGATCCGGGGGTTCTGCCAACAGGACGCAAAAAACTCACTCCAAAGAATGCGTAAATCAAAATCCTGGTTTTGGCCCTTTTTTTAGCTCTTACCACTTTGCTTTTGGGGCATAGCTTATTGTGCAGGCCTAAGAGCGCTTTTTAAGGGTATGGACAAGATAAAGATGCTTGGCAGTATTGACCTGAACATTCTTTGTCCGAATCATAGTCAACTAAGATCTAAATCCGAGATCAGGTTTTGTCAAATTTTCTCCAGCTGCCTGCGCAGAAGATCCAGGGCAGTCAGGGCAAAATAGTATTTATTCCTGCTGCGATCCGTAATTCCGGTCTGCAGACGGCTGGAGCTGACCCAATTCGGACCGGCCAGGCCCAGGCAGACTGTGCCTACCGGCTTATCCTGGCTGCCCCCTGTGGGGCCGGCTATGCCTGTGCTGGCTAGGGCGTAGTCCGCACCTGCAAGGCAGCGTGCGCCTAGGGCCATTTCCTCTGCTATCTGCTCGTGCACCGCACCGTTATGCTGGAGGCTGTCCTGCTTCACTCCCAGCACATTTATTTTGCTCTGGTTGGAATAGGTCACAGCAGAAAAGAGGAAATATTCTGAGCTGCCTGGCACATCTGTGAGCATATGGGCTATCAGTCCCCCGGTGCAGCTCTCTGCCAGGGCCAGGCCAAGCCCCTGCTTGCTCAGAATCTGTCCCAGCACAGCAGGCAGGCTCTGGCCTTGAGTGGAATAGAGGTCAGGACCCAGCTCCTGCAGCAGCCAATCCAGGGCCGTTTGCAGCCTGGATTCCTGTTCTTGTTTGGACTGGATTGTGAGGCCCAGATCAGGGATGCTGCCTTGTAGCTGCAGCTCCATGCCTGGGAACCTGGCTGCAAACTCCTGGAGCAGGTCCTGCAGCTTTTGTTCTGCGTGACAGAAAAGCCTTAAGCCTTGCATAAGCTGATGCGTCACAGCCTAGCTCCTGGTGCCCACCCAGTTTAAGTTGTACAGGTCCAAGCGCCTGTTCTTCAGATTGCGCACGCTGCCCTGTTCCCGGAGCTCCTTTAACAGATCCAGATCCAGGTCAGCCACCAGAGTCATCTCAGTATTTGGAGTGGCCTCTGCAGCTATAGCGTCATGGGGGAAGGCAAAGTCCGAGGGAGTGAAAATGGCTGCCTGGGAGTACTGGATGTCCATGTTTTCCACCCGGGGAATGTTGCCCACGCTGCCGGAAATAGCCACGTAGCATTCGTTTTCTATGGCCCTGGCCTGGGCGCATCTGCGGATACGCAAATAGGAGTTCTTGGTATCTGTCCAGTAAGGGACCAGCAGGATGTCCATGTCCTGGTCTACCAATAACCTGCAGAGCTCAGGGAACTCCAGGTCATAGCAGATCAGGATCCCGATCTTGCCCACATCTGTCTCGAAGACATTGAGCTTGTGACCACCCCTCAGGCCCCAGCTCTGGGTCTCCTCTGGGGTGATGTGCAGCTTGTACTGCTTTTCCCAGGTGCCGTCCCTTCTGCAGAGGAAGGAGACGTTGTAGAGCTTGTTGCGCTTGTATTCAGGCACACTGCCGGAGACTATGTTGATGTTATAGGACAGGGCCATCTCCAAAAGGGCCTGGCGCAGGGGCTCGGTATATTCGGAAAGGGAGCGCATGGCCTCTGCAGGATACTCCTGGTCGAACTTGGAGATCAGCGGAGCATTGAACAGCTCTGGAAAAAGCACAATGTCTGCGGTATATCCAGAGACTGCGTCCACAAAAAATTCCACCTGCTGCAGGAAATCGTCAAAGGATTCAAAGAGCCGCATCTGCCACTGCACCACGCCCAGCCGGACATACGTTTTTTTGCCTCCAATGACGCTTTTGCGCTCTTCGTAGTAAATATTGATCCATTCCAGGAGCACCGCATATCCACGGGATTCCCGGTCCTCCGGGAGGTAGCCCTTGATCAGCCTTTTGATGTGAAAATCGTTTGACAGCTGGAAAGTGAGCACCGGATCAAAGATCTCCTTGTTCTTGACCATCTGCACGTACTGATGCGGGGTCAGCTCCTGGGCGTACTTGTGGTAGCCTGGGATGCGACCTCCGACCAGGATGCCCTTTACGTTCAGATTCTCGCAGAGCTCCTTGCGGGCGTCGTAGAGTCTGCGCCCCAGACGCATGCCCTGATATTCCGGATGCACGAATATCTCGATGCCGTAGAGGTAGTCCCCGTTGGGATCATGGTTCTTGAGATGCCCTTCGCCTACCACCTGCTCATAGGTGTGGTTTTCTCCGTATTTGGAAGAGTCGATGATCATGCTCAGGGCTGCGGCCACCACCTTGCCCTTGTCTTCGATACAGATCTGGCCTTCAGGGAAGCGGGCCAGGTGGGAGACAAACTCTCCCCTGCTCCAGTATTCCGGCATGACCCGGTATACTTGCTCCATAATCTCCAGGATCTGGTCGTAGTCGGAGCTTTCTAGATTGCGCAGTTTGAGTTTATGATCAGCGTGTTGCTGCTGCATGGATGTTCCTTTGTGTGTGGTTTGTTGTCGGTTATCTGTTATCAGTTATTGCTTCAAATTCAGAGTCCTGACAACTAGTAACCGCTAACTGATAACCCTTAATTACCCACGGTTTTCAAGAATTCTTCAACCTTGCTCTGCAGGAAATTGTCCAGAAAATCCAGTCCCTGCTCGCGGAGCTTTTGGGGTACCCCCTGGAAAAAAGCCTCTGCTACTGATCCTGCGATACAGGCCTGGGTGTCGCTGTCACCGCCCAGGGAAACAGCGTTGCGAATGGCCTGTTCAAAATCCTGGGCCTCTAGGAAGCAAATCAGGGCCTCAGGTACAGAGCCGGGACAGGTCACGTCAAAGCTGTAGCCAGGACGAATGTCTTCCAGGCTCCTGTCCAGGTTGTAGCCAAAACCCTGGCTGATCTGGCTTTTTATTTCAGCTTTGTCAGTACCCTGCCTGGCCAGATGGATGGCCAGGGCAACAGCTTGGGCGCCTTTGATGCCTTCAGGGTGATTGTGGGTCACGGCAGCACTGTTTTCCGCCTGTTGCAAAACCTGCTCGCGCTGATTATAGTACCAGGCTACAGGGCTGACCCGCATAGCAGAGCCGTTGCCCAGGCTGTTGTAGGGTTCTTCAGAGTTCGAGGCCGCCCAGATTTGGAAGCTCCCCCCAAATCCGGCCCAAGGGTATCTCCTGTAATATTCCTTTATCTTTGTGCTGTAGGGTGCCCTCTGCAGCAGGCTGTCAGCCACAGCCACGCTGAGCACAGTATCATCGGTGAAAGTACATTGCTGGGTGAAGAGCTCGAAATCTGTACCCTTGAATGGTCTGGCCTCAAACCTGGAGCCCACTATGTCACCGATTATTGCTCCCAGCATATTTCCTCCTGTCCAGCTTTAGCATTGACCCAGTTGGAGATTGACGCGGAAATTCCATACAAATTCCAAATTACGAAACGAGAAGAAAAAAATAAAATCGGATAGTTGCAGTTCTTTGTTTCGAATTTTGAATTTATGTCTTATTCGAATTTGTTTAGGATTTGGAAATTCGAATTTGGGATTTTTGTTTTGGGATAACGTTGCCCCTGGCTCATATCTGAATTCTAAAACCTTTATCCTGGATTTGGCAACCTACTGAGAAATTCGGAGGACAGTTGCCTTGACTGGAGCACACAGGACAAGCAGGGCTGCCCTGCGCAGCCGCAAGCTGAAAAATATTCTGCATTCCATGTGCATTGTGCTGGCCCTGCTTTTGCTTATGGCCGCTTTGGGCTGGATGGTGGCTGGCAGTATGGGCTTGCAATGGACCCTGTTTCTAAGCGTGCTTTTGCTCTTGATGTCCCAGCGGATCTCCCCTCAGCTTGTTTTGCGCATGTATCAGGCGAAAGCCTTGCAGTCTGCTTATCTGCGTCAAGCCCTGCAGGAGCTGGCCAAAAGAGGAGAATTAGAATTTGTGCCTGGACTTTTTTATGTGCCCTCCCAGGTCATAAATGCCTTTTCTGTGGGCTGGGGCCAAAATTCGGCAATTGCGGTTACAGATGGCATGCTGCGGGGGCTCAGCCGCAGGGAGCTGATTGCTGTCTTGGCCCATGAGCTCAGTCATATCAGAAACAAGGACCTCTGGGTTCTGAATCTGGCGGATGTTTTCAGCAGGGTGACCTCATCCTTTTCCTTTGCCGGATTGCTTTTGCTGTTCATCAATCTGCCACTTTTGGCGATGGAAGAACACTCTATACCCTGGCTTTTGATTCTGATCCTGGTTTTTGCCCCCAGCATCAGCGCCCTGTTGCAGCTGGCCCTGTCCAGAAGCAGGGAGTTTGACGCTGATATGGATGCTGCTGTCCTAAGCGGTGATCCCCAGGGTCTGGCCCAGGCCCTGATCAAGATGGAAAAGGTACAGCAGGGGATCTGGACCAGGATATTTTTCCCTGGCTATAGGCAGAGACAGCCTTCCATGCTGCGCACCCACCCCCAGACCCAGCAAAGGGTAGATGAGCTCATGGCCCTAGAGCAGGAAGGTTTGCCCTGGCCCGCCTTGCACGAAGTGATCTCAAGCACTGAGGTCCTCCCCAGGGGGCTGGCCCAGGTGCTCAGACCGCCGATCTGGAGGCCTGGAAGGTTTTGGTTTTAGGGCTTTAAGCCTAGTTCGGCAGGTTTGCCTGGGGCTGGACACTATCCACCTGCTGCAGAAAGACCTTGTCCTGGCCCCAGTCATAAAGGATGTAGTAGTAGCTGTTTTCCTGGGCCCGATCTCCGTCCCGAGATATCAGGGTGCTCCTGGGCCTCCAGGTCACACCCAGGATCTCCCCCAGGGGCTGGCTGGAGGCTTGCTCTCCAGGGGTGGCCTCAAAGGCCAGCCAGCCGATATGCTCGCAGGAGTCCGTGCCTTCCCTGCCGCAGACATTGCTCCAAAGGGAGTTGTCAATTCTGGAGCTTATGCTTTGCTGCAGGTTGTCCCTTTGTTGCTGGTAGGCGCTTTCTTCCGGTTTTATCTGCAGCAGGCTGTGGTAGACCAAAAGCCTCTGGGCCAGGCTGTCCTCAGGCAGGGCTTCCAGGTGCTGCAGTAGTTTTTGCTCCTTTGCTTGCCGGATTTTTTGCTTTTGCTCCTGCCAGAGCATACTGTATCTGGGGTCCTGGGTTAGCTCACTCAGCTCCTGGTAGGCTTGGAGCAGCTCCTGGGGCTCCAGGTCCTGGTTCTGAAGCTTTGCTTCCAGCTCCAGACGTCTGCTCTCCTGCCGCAGCTCCTTGAGCCTATGGTCCTGGACCTGGGTCAGGAAGCTGTCAGCAAGCTCCCTGGCTCTGGTGTACTTCTGCTGTTCCTGCAGGCTTTGTATTTCATGCAAAATGGTTTCCTTTTGCGCTGAGAATCTTTCCTGCAGGGTGTCCACACTTTGCTGTCTGCTGTAGTAATAGCCCAGGCTGCTCAGGCCCAGGAGCACACAGAGCAGGATCAGGCTCACAGTACGGAACATGCCAGAGATCTTGCCCTGGGTTCCAATGCGGATAATGTACACGGCAAGCAGTACAAACAGGACGATGATCAGTGCGAAGCGGTAGGCCATGGATGGTTGTCTGTTATCTGTTAATAGTTATCGGTCAGCGGTCAGTCATCAGTTATCGGTGTCGGGTATTGATTCAAATGCAGAGTTTAAAGATCCATTAATCGATAACTGATAACTCCTGCAGCAAGGCCTGCAGAGTTATTTGCAGGCCGCCCCTTCTAGCCTGTACATATTCCTGGAATTGGGACAGCACTGATTCCCTGGATTTACTTTGACGCAGGCCCTGCACCAGGCATTGGACCAGCTCCTGCTCGGTGTGCACCTCCTGGACCAGGCCGCAGTCTACTATCTCCTGGCCTGCCCAGGCGAAGTTTTCCCAGAATGGGCCAATACAAGGGCTGACTCCCTGGGCCAAAGGTTCCAGGAAATTCTGGCCGCCCAAGGGGACCAGGCTGCCACCCACATACACTGCCCTGGCCAGGGCATAGAGCTGCTGCAGCTCTCCGAATCTATCCCAAAGGATGACCTCCCCGGCTGCAGGGGCCTTCTGCAGCTGGCTGCGCAAGACCCAAGGCAGGCCGGAACTTTCCAGCTGGGCTTTCCAGGCGGAGACACGCTGCATATGTCTGGGGACCACAACTGGAATGCATCTGGGTTTTTCCTGGAGCAGCCCCTGCAGGACCCGGAGCATGGCTGCTTCCTCCTCTTTACGCACCGAGCCCAGGACAGCCACAGGGGAGCTGGGCTTGAATAAAGAGGACAAGGGGTTTTGCACATAGGGCAGGAAATCTGCGCTTAAGCTCCGATCGAACTTCAGGTTGGGCACCTCATCTATTTTGCTTTCTGGGAACAACAGCCTATAGCGCTTGGCATCCCTGGGGCTCTGGGCCAGGATTCTCTGCGGGGCAGAGCCCAGTCCAGCACTTTGAAACAAAAAGATGTATCTGGCCAGGCTGCGGGGTCCCATCCTGGAGTTGAGGACGATACATCCCAGGCCTTTTTTCCTGCAGGCAGAAAGCAGTCCGGGCCAGAGCTCAGTTTCCACCAGGGCTACCATCTTGGGGTTGAGCCTGTCCAAGACGCTGGCCATGATCCAGGGGGCATCAAAAGGGAAGTACCTGCTCTGCAGGCTGACCTGCTCTGGGGGCTCCATCTCCTGCAAGATCTGCATCCCCTGGGGGGTGTTGCTGGTGGCCAGGATGCTCACAGGTTTTTCCTGGGGCCAGCTCAAGATGATCTCCCTGGCCAGGGCTGCCTCACCTGCAGAGGCTGCCTGCAGCCATAGGTCCACCTTCGGCCTTAGCCCAGCAGGCCGGATTCTTTGCCAAAAACCGGCGCGCAGGGCGGAGAACAAGGGCAAAAAGGGCAGCGCAAGCAGCCAGACCAGGGAATAGGCCCAGCTGGTCAGGGTAAAGGGCTTTGCGTCTGAGTCTGTTGCTGGCATTTGCTGCTCCTGTTCAATCCTTATCCTTGAATTGCGGCTCTTAGACTGGGTTTAAGCATTCAGGCCCAGGGAGATGAGCTCAGCCAAAAGGTCCTGGAAGCTGTAGCCCTGGGCCTGGGCAGCCTGGGGCAGCAAACTGGTGGAGGTCATTCCGGGCAAAGTATTCACCTCCAGTAGATAGGGCTGCTCTTGCAGAACCAGGAAGTCGCTTCTGCTGTAGCCCTGCAGATCCAGGGCCCGGTGCGCACGCAGGGCCAGATTTTGGATTTTGGCTGTTAGCTCCTGGCTGATCGGAGCAGGACAAATTTCCTGGGCAGCCTGAGGGGTGTACTTGCTGTAGTAGTCAAAAAATGCAGACTCCTGGGCAGGCTGAATCAATATTGGGGGTAAGGCCTGCAGGCCCAGCACAGCACAGGTGATCTCCTGGCCAGGGATGCGTTCCTCCAAGAGGATTTCCCAGCCCATGTCCCAGAGCTCATGCATCTTTTGCAAGAGCTGGGGCAGATCCTGGATCAGGCTGACATGCAGGCTGGAACCACCAAAGTTGGGTTTGAGCACTAGGGGCAGCTCCAAGGCAGGCTTCCAGTCCCGGGAAACCCTGGCAGGCAAATACTCCCATTTAGGTGTGGGCAGCCCGATGCTGTGAAAGATCTCCTTGGCAGCAGCCTTGTGCAGGGCAAGGAGTGAGCCTTTGGGACCGCTGCCTTGATAGGGACAGCCTGTCTGCTCCAGCAGGGCCTGGATCAGCCCGTCCTCTCCAGGAGAACCGTGCAGATTGATGAAGGCGAAATCGCAGGAGTCTGCTTGTGGCAGCAGCTTATCAAACTCTTGGGCAGGATCCAGGCGCTGCACCTCGTGTCCCAGATCCTGTAAACCAGCCTGGATAGATTCTGCTCCGCGCAGGGAAACTTCGCGCTCATTAGACCATCCGCCGGCTATCAAAAGGATACGCATTCAGATCGACCTCCAGTCTCCTGTTCAGCTGGTCTTCTATCTCTTTGACCTGGGCAAAGGATTCCTGAATCATGTGCACCCTGGCCCTGGTGCTGCCATAGCGCTGCAGCAGATCGTTGAATCTTTCGGATACGGGTACGATCCGGTCGTGCATGATCCTTTTGTCCGCATAGATCAAACACAGGGGCAAAGCATGCTTCTCCAGGTCCAGCGTTCCAGGCCAGTAAACATGGTGCATGACTCCTTGGGCCAAGACGGGATTTCCTGTGTGCCACAGCACCCAAGCCGCTCCGATCTGGCAGTGATTGCTTCCATAGCGCAGGGTATAGCTCTTGGCCAGATCGTGCAATAAACCTGCTGCCCTGAAACTTTGGGGATCGAGATCTTGGCTCCTAGCTTTGAGCAGCCTGGCCAGTTCCCAGGCCACTTGGGCTACCAACTCGCTGTGCAACCTGATTTGCTCCAGCATCTGATACTGATCCCAGAGGCGGTAGCATTTCTGGTCCGAGGGGACCTCGCCCAAGCTCCGGGCTTGGAAGGGCCGGGCAGGGAAAGAGTCGCGGTGCATCATGTTTCAGATAATCATCTTATGCTTGATCAGCCAAAGGGAATGTGATCGGTTGCCAGTTATCAGTTGTTGGTTATCAGCTCAGAGCCTGCGTCCTGATAATCTCTCAACGATTCAGTTTCTAACTTATGGCGCTGTATTCTTATTATGGACTTTAGCCACAAATAATGTCAAAAGTAAAGCCGGTTTTTGCTGGTACCCCCTTATGCTGTTCATGGTTAAGGGCTTTTAAGTATGGGGATCGCACATGTTGAACCAGTCAGCGGATTTTGCCCAGCCCAAGCTGTGCACTAAGTTTATTCAGGCCATAGAGAGGCATTTGCAGCAGCCTTTTCGATTCATGGAGGTCTGCGGCACGCACACTATGTCCATTTTTCAAAGTGGATTGCGATCCATTTTGCCTGAGGATCTGGTGCATGCCTCAGGTCCGGGCTGCCCGGTATGCGTCACCTCCCAGGGGGAGATTGATCAGTGTCTGCAGCTGGCTGCGAAGCCTGGAGTAATCCTGGCCACTTTTGGGGACATGCTCAAGGTGCCAGGCAGCAGGGGCCAGAGCCTGCAGGATTTACAAGGTGAAGGGGCAATGATTCGGGTTTGCTACACCCCTTTGCAGGCTGTGCAGCTGGCCAGGCAGAATCCAGGGTTGGAAGTGATTTTTTTGGCTGTAGGCTTCGAAACCACTGCTCCGACTGTGGCTGTTGCAGTGCAGCAGGCCCAGGCCATGGACTTGGACAATTTCAAAATCCTCAGCCTGCATAAGCTCCTGCCCCCGGCCTTAAGGCAGCTGGTACAGGATCCCCAGCTAGCAGTTCAAGGCTTTGTTCTGCCTGGCCATGTCTCAGCCATCATCGGCACAGAACCTTATCAATTCCTGGCCAGGGAGTTTTCTTTGCCTGCGGTGATTACCGGATTTGAGCCCCTGGACATCCTGCAGGCCTTGTACATGCTCTTACAGATGCAGGCTCATGGCAAGCCAGGCATTGAGAACCAGTATACCCGGGTGGTTCGAGAGCAGGGCAATCCCAGGGCCAGGCAGATCATGCAAGAGGTCTTTGAGCCAGGACCAGGCAGATGGAGGGGCTTGGGGGAGATTCCGGACAGTGGTCTGAAGCTGACTTCTGAGTACAAGGGCTTTGATGCCCAAGAGGCCTTTGCCTTGGGAGAGATCCAGGCTGAAGAGATACAGGGCTGCAGATGCGGTGAGGTCCTGCAGGGCAGGATCAGCCCTAAGGATTGCAGGCTGTTTGGCAAGGCCTGCAGCCCTGCTTCCCCTGTAGGACCCTGCATGGTCTCCACAGAGGGCAGCTGCGCTGCCTATTACAAATATGCTGAAAATTAAGAGCTTGGTCATAGATATCGACTATGACCACGATTGCGATAGCGATAGCGTAACAATTCGCCAGCTGACAAAACTTGAAAATCTAAGCGTACCGGAGAATATCCAGGGTCCGGGGGCTTTACAAACAAGGCGTAAACTGTTTGATCGACGCAGGCAGCGTTAACCGATAACTGATAACTGATAACCAATAACAGATAACCGATAACTGATAACTGACAACTGACATGCAGGATAAAGTGCTTTTGGACCACGGCAGTGGAGGCGGAGCCTCGCAGAGGTTGATCAAGGAGCTTTTCCTCTCCTATTTGGGCAATCAGGTCCTGAATTCTCTGGATGATGCCGCTTGCCTGCAGATGCAGGGCAGATGGGCATTCAGCACGGACACCTTTACCGTGGATCCAGTGTTTTTCCCAGGCGGAGACATAGGCTCCCTGGCTGTACACGGCACAGTGAACGATGTGGCTATGCTGGGAGCCAGGCCCAGGTTCCTGAGCTGCGGATTTATCCTGGAGGAGGGTCTGTCCATGCAGACCCTGGAGAGGGTCGTGGCTTCTATGGCCAGAGCTGCCCAGGCTGCAGGGGTGGAGATGGTAACTGGAGATACCAAAGTGGTGCCGAAGGGCAAGGTGGACAAAATATTTATCAACACCACCGGCCTGGGGGAGATTCTGCCCCAGGAGCCCCCTGCAGGCAGCAGGGCCAGGCCTGGGGATGCGATCCTGATCAGCGGCAATCTTGGCGAGCACGGTCTGGCTGTCATGGCTGCCAGGCAGGATCTGGGCCTGCAGACCGGGGTACAGAGCGACTCTGCAGCCCTGAACCATATGCTTGTGGATCTTGTGACCCAGGTGGAGCAGGTGCATGTGCTAAGGGATCCTACCCGGGGCGGGCTGGCCAGCACCCTGAACGAGATCGCTGCCCAGTCCAGCTGTTCCTGTCTGCTGCAGGAGGAGGCCTTGCCTGTAACCTCTGCAGTAAGCCAGGGCTGTTCTTTGTTAGGCTTGGATCCCTTGTATTTGGCCAATGAAGGCAAGGTTATCTGCATCCTGCCCAGGGACCAGGCAGAGCTGGCTCTGCAGATCCTGCGCTCCCATCAGGCAGGCAGGAATGCGGTCTGGATCGGAGAAGTACAGGCCCAGGATCCTGGCCGGGTGCTGCTGCGCACCAGGATTGGGGGGCACAGGATTTTGTCTATGCTGGAAGGGGAGCAGCTGCCCAGGATATGTTGAATGCTGTTACCGGTTATCGGTTATCAGTTACCAGGTAACAGGCAGCAGCTAGCGATTATCAACAGCCGATAACCAATAACTGATAACAGATAACCGATAATCGACAACCAACATGTGGATCAAGAGAACCCTGATATTATTGCCCCTGCTTTTGGTCCT
This sequence comes from uncultured Desulfohalobiaceae bacterium, assembly GCA_964494985.1. Lineage (GTDB taxonomy): Bacteria > Desulfobacterota > Desulfovibrionia > Desulfovibrionales > Desulfothermaceae > CAZBUB01. Next base: position 26,279 of record CAZBUB010000030.1, read on the forward strand.
TTTCTTGCTGCAGTCCTATTTCTGGGTCCCCAGCTATCAGGAGCAGACCCGGGGCAATCCTACCAGGCTGCAGGAGTTTATTACTGCCTCCTCTGGAGACGCCAGCATACTGAATCCTGTGCTGTCTTCTGATTCAACCAGCAGCGAGATCAATTCCAAGGTCTTCGAGGGCCTGGTGGATCTGGACGAAGATCTGAGCCTAAGGGGCAGGGTAGCCAAGTCCTGGGAGGTATACGAGGAAGCCTTTTTTCAAGTGCATCAGGCCAGGCAGATACCTGGGCTGGGCAAAGCGAATGCTGAGCAGGTGGCCGAGCATTTGCGAAGATTGGCAGCCCATCCGCCAGGGGTGGATAAAGAGCTGTCCAAGACTCTGCGCAATATCAAATCAATCGAGGTCCAGTCAGGCAGGCAGGAAACGCGCCGTCTGGAGCTGGAGCAAAAGCAGCCAGAGCTGGCCCAGAAAGGGCAGCAGGAGCAACAACAGCACGAGGTGCAGTTCAGGGTAAGGGTCCCGGAGAGGATAAAACTGGTGCTGGAGGAGGTGGATCAGGATTTATTCCAAAATCTGAGCCGGATTCTGGGCCTGGAGTATTTTGATTCCTTCCCTGCAGCCAGATATGTGCAGGCTGAGGATCTGCTGCAGCCGGAGCAACTGCAGGAAATGATTCCTGAAATTCTTCCGGCTGTGGAGCACAATCCAGTGCTGGTCTTCAAGCTGCGACCGGATGTGTATTTCCATGATGGGGAGCAGCTCACGGCCCAGGATGTGCAGTTCACCTATCAGGCCTTGATGGATCCTGAGAATCTATCCCCGAGAATCGCTGATTTTGAGCCAGTCAAACAGGTGGAAGTCCTGGATGAGCTCACTGTGCGCATCACGTATCAGGAACTGTATTCCCCTGCCTTATACAGCTGGACTATAGGCATTTTGCCGCAGCATCTGCTCAATGAGCAGGCCCTGGAGCAGGAGGCCAAAGCAAGGGGCAAGAATCCAGACAATTTCAGCCTGCGGGACAGCAGATTCAACCGCAGACCAGTGGGCAGCGGGCCTTTCAAATTCGAGCGCTGGAAGTCTGATCAGTATATCAGGCTGAGCAGGTTTGAGGACTATTGGGAAGGAGCGCCCAATTACCATGAATATGTGCTGCGGATTATCCCGGATAAGCTGACCCAGGAAATGGAGTTCTACGCCGGGACTTTGGACGATTATACAGTGGAGCCGCACCAGGTGGAAAGGCTGCGCCAGGACGAGCGCTTCCAGAACTTTTCAGGCACGTCTTTTGGCTATACCTATATCGGCTATAATCTGCGCAGGGAGCCTTTCCAGGACCACAGGGTGCGCAAGGCCCTGTCTCTGGCTGTGGATGTGGATAAGATTATCGAATATGTCCTGCACGGACAAGGCAAGCGCATCACAGGACCCTTTGTCCAGGATACAGAGTACTACAATCATGAGCTGGAGCCTTTGGATTACGATCCGCAAAAGGCCCTGCAGCTCTTAAAGCAGGCTGGCTACAGCAAAAATGAAAAGGGCTGGCTGGAAAAGGACGGCCAAAGGCTGGAGTTCACTCTGATCACCAACAGCGGAAACGAGCTGCGCAAGGCCATCCTGGCAATTGTCCAGGACTCCTGGAAGGATATAGGTGTGGATGTGAGCACTGATACCCTGGAGTGGTCTGTATTTATCCAGGAGAGGGTTAACAAGCACGATTTCGATGCTTTGATTTTGGGCTGGTCCATGAGTGTGGAGTCTGATCTGTATCAGATCTTCCATTCCAGCCAGAGGGATCCCTATGAGCTGAATTTTGTAGGCTTCGACCACCCAGAAGCGGACCAGCTGATAGAGCGTATCCGCAAGGAGTACGATCAGCAGCAGAAGATAGAGTATTGTCACCGCCTGCATAAGATTATAGCCAAGGAGCTGCCCTATACTTTCCTGTTCGTGAACAAGTGGACTGCTGTGCTGGATAAGAGGATTGTCCTCCAGGACACAGACCAGGAAGGCAATACTGTATACAAGCCTATAGAGCCCACCCCCACCGGGGACTACAGCTTTTACTTCAATAAGTGGATAAAGCTGCCAGAGGCCCCGGAATTCGAGTCAGGAGGCTAGCCAGGGATGTTCAGCTTTATTTGCCGCAGCCTGGTCCAGAAAAGCATCACTTTGTTCTTTGTTTCAGTGATCTCCTTTGCCATTATCCATTTGGCTCCAGGCAAGCCTAGCCAGATCGATCCCATGAATCCTAAGTTCACTCCTGAGGTCCTGGAGAGGTTTCAAAAGGAGTTCCACCTGGACCAGCCCCTGCATGCGCAATATTTTTTGTTTTATAAGAACCTGTTCAGCGGTCAGACTGTATCCTGGAAGGACAATCAGCCAGTGCTGCACAAGATCTGGGAGAAATTTTTAAACAGCCTGCCCCTTTTTGCAGTGGGTACTTTGTTGACCTGGACTATTTCTTTTCCCCTTGGTATACGTGCCTCAATATACAGGGGGGGATGGTTCGATCGCAGCAGTACATTTCTGGCTTATGTGTTGATTTCCATCCCAGGGTTTTTCTTTGCCTACATCCTGATTATATTGGTAGTGAACTATCTGCAGGTGCCAGTGATCGGCATGGAGACCTTCGGTATCAAGCCTGACTCCTGGCTGGTGCTGGTTATGGATCGGGTCTGGCATCTGCTTTTGCCTTCTGTGCTGGGAGCTACCGGGGGCATTGCTGTGCTCTCCAGGTATGTGCGCAATCAGATGCTGGAGGTGGAAGGCCAGGATTATATTCGTACAGCCAGGGCCAAGGGCCTGCCCGAGGACCAGGTGCATTACAAGCACGCCCTGCGCAATGCCCTGTTGCCTTTTGTGACCATGTTCGGGCTCATTCTGCCTGGGCTGCTGGGCGGATCCATCATTATCGAGACTATCTTTTCCTGGCCCGGGATAGGCAGGATGGCCTACGAAGCTATTTTGGCCAGGGATTATCCAGTTATTCTGACAGTAAACTTTATTTCCGCAGTGCTGGTCCTGACTGGGACTTTTATTTCTGATGTTTTATATACACTGGCTGATCCCAGGATCAAGCTTTAAATCTGCATCAAAGGAGGAGGACTGTGGGGCAGACCATTCGATTTGGAGTCTCCCTGGATTCGGACCTCTTGGAGAAATTCGACAGCCTTTGCCAGGAGCGCTGCTATCAGACCCGCTCCGAGGCCATCCGGGACCTGATCCGCAGAGATCTGGTGCAAAAGCAGTGGGAGGATGAGAACCAGGAGGTGGCCGGCACCTTGACCCTGGTTTACAATCATCATCACAGTGACTTGGCTCAGAAGATGATTGAGCTCCAACATCAGGCTTTGGATGTGATCATCACCAGCCTGCATGTGCATATTGATGCCCATAACTGTCTGGAGGTCCTGGTCTTGCGCGGGCCTGCCCAGGAGGTGCGCCGCGTTTCCCAGCGTCTGATTTCCACCCGGGGTATCAAGCACGGCAAGCTGAGCCTGTCCACAACAGGAAAGGATTTAGCTTAGATGCAAGACGTTCAAAACAGCCCTTCCCTGGTGTCCTTGTCCATTGATCGGGTAGGGGTCAAGAACCTGCGTTATCCCCTGGTTGTGCGCTATAAGAACGATGGAGTGCTGCATACCGTGGCCCAGGTGGACCTGTGCGTGGATCTGCCAGGAGAGTTCAAGGGCACGCACATGAGCCGCTTTATCGAGGCCCTGCAGGAATGGGCAGGAATTTTGGATTATTACAGTTTTAAGCAGCTGCTGCAGGAGGTGCAGGTCAGGCTGAATGCCCGCAGGTCCCATCTGAGCTTTAGCTTTCCCTTTTTTATGGAGCAGGCTGCGCCAGTTAGCGGCAGCCTGGCCATGATGGATTACCAATGCACATTTTCCGGGGAGCTGGAGGAAGGCGGTCCCAACATGTTCGTAGGTGTGGAAGTGCCGGTCATGACAGTCTGTCCCTGCTCCCTGGCCATATGTGAGCAAGGCGCTCACAGCCAGCGCTCTGTGGTCAAGATCCAGGCAGGATTCGAGAAGCGCATCTGGCTGGAGGATTTGATTCAGGTAGCCCAGGAGTCAGCATCCAGCCCGGTGCATGCCCTGCTGAAGAGGGTGGATGAGAAGCATGTTACGGAGCAGGCCTTTGCCAACCCTTCCTTTGTGGAGGATGTGGTGCGCAATGTGGCTCATCGTTTGCAGGAGATGCAGCAGGTGCAGTGGTTCAAGGTGGAAGTGGAGAGCTTCGAGTCAATCCACAACCACAATGCCTATGCCTGTATCGAAGTACCCCATAAAAACTTGGGTTGACAAATTTCCGTACATAAGAAAGACTAACAACTGATAACTGATAACCGTTATCCAGACAAAGCCTATTCTGAACATCAGGAGGAAGAAGGCATGAACAGCATATCTGATATGGGAGCCTTCCAGAGCTTCGGTCTGCGGCAGCAGGTCTCCGCCAATAACCTGGCCAACATGAATACCCAGGATTTTCAGCCCAGCAGGGCAACCTTGGAAGAGGTGGGGGACAGGCAAGGTGTAGCTGTGCAGACAGTGGAGAAAACCGGCTCCTTGCAGCAGGATCAGGCCGGGGAAAATGCAGATGCGGTCCAAATCAGGGCGGGGCAGGAGAATGCAGCAGGCAGCCCCAGTGGAACTGATGTGGCCCAGGAAATGGTGGACATGATGCAAAACCGGACTGCCTACTCTGCCAATGCCTCTGCGGTGAGCACCCAGGATGATATGCAGGGCCAGCTTTTGGATCGCCTGGCTTAGTACCCT
>CAZBUB010000031.1:0-27882 GCA_964494985.1 uncultured Desulfohalobiaceae bacterium
TCCGTTTCCCTTTTTGATGAAAGTTCGGTCTAAGCCCTAGATCGCTTTTCAGGTAATGAAAGGAATCCTCCACCGTAGTCAACATGACGTAGATTTGCCATATAGATCAGAGCATGGGGACAGGAGAAAAATGATTGTTTAGTCGACACCAGAAGCCAGGACCATGATTTTCCAGCACTCGGCTTTTTTCCTTGACACGTGTGTTAGAACACATATGCTTTAACATATATTTACTATAGGGAGCTTTCATGGGACAGGTGACCATCTATCTGGACCCGGAAACGGAGCGGAAGCTGCAGGCTTTTCTGGAGGGGGCGAAAACTTCCAAGAGCAAATGGATATCCTCGCTGATCAAGGAGAAAACCTCCTCGGAATGGCCGGAACGGATCAAGAAGCTGGCCGGGGCCTGGAAGGATTTCCCTGAGGCTGATGAGCTCAGGCGTGAGTTCGGTTCCGATCTCCCCAGGGAGCCCTGGTGATGTATCTTTTGGATACCAATACCCTGATTTATTTTTTCAAGGGGCAGGGAAAGGTCCCTGAACGACTGCTGGCAATACCCCCAGGGGAGATTGCTGTACCGAGCGTCACCGTTTTTGAGATCGAAACTGGTATTGCCAAATCAAGACAGCCTGAAAGGCTTCGCCAAGATCTGGACGACCTTTTAACCATGGTCACTGTCCTTCCTTTCGGGATGCCCGAAGCCAGATCGGCAGCGAAGATCAGGGCTGGTCTCGAGTCTGCAGGCATCCCAATAGGACCGTACGACACTCTCATTGCAGCCACAGCTCTGGCCAATGCTCTGGTTCTGGTGACCAGAAATGTTCGCGAGCTCAGCAGGATTGATGGACTTAAAGTGGAAGACTGGTACTGATGCGAAGAGGCTTCCCCATGTGTCAGGAGCAATATTGGGCAAGTATATGGCTGACAAGCGCAGAGTGTAACCGTTCAGGAGGTGCTAACAGCTTGAGCATTACCCGTCATTGCGAGGAGTCTGCGACGAAGCAATCTCCAGCACGTAACTGTCCCGGATAAAACCAGGAGATTGCTTCGAGGTCCTTCGCTACGCTCTGGATAAACTCGCAATGACGGTCTTTCACCAACCTCCCAGACATCCCTTGAATGCCTACGTCTGGCCTGCTCCTGCATCCGGGTATCCACAGCTCCCGGACGATAAACACTACATGTGACCTTGCCAGTTTCAGCAGCAAGCTGCCTGGCCAACTGCTCTTCAGCCGATTGGGCTGCACAGTATGCGCCTATCCCGAGTTCTGTAATCTCTGCAGCCCTGGAGCTGACAAAATAGCCAGTCCGCCGTCTCGGGCCAGGGCCAGAGCCAGTCTGGTGCCGGTGGAAGCAGCTGTGATGATCAGGGTCTTGTCCTTAAAATGATGCAGGCCTGAAGCCATATCACTTCCCGTAGATAACGTGGCAATTTGTATCAGGTTGACATCTTGCTTTGAGCTTATATTGTTACACACATGAAGGAAAAATGACACGTATACGAGGAGTTTTTCTATGCATTGCAAGAAATGTGGGGCAGAGATCTCTCAAAGCGAGGCCTATGAGCACAACGGGCAAACCCTCTGCGAGGACTGCTACCTGGATGCCGTGGCCAAACCCAAGACCTGCGATCCCTGGGCCGTGTACCAGGCCAAACAGACTGCCGAGCAAAGCCCTCAGCTCACCGAGACCCAGCAGCGGATCCTTGACCTGCTCAGGGCTGATGGGCCGGTCAGCAAGGAGCATATATGTTCCCGGCTGAATCTTGACGACGATGCCTTCCAGACCAACTTCGCCCCCTTGCGGCATATGGAGCTGGCCAGGGCCTGCCAGATAGAAGGCCAGAAGCGGTTTACCACTTTTGATCATGAGCTCTGATCCTATCGCCGTTATCTGCGACAGGCCAGCAGCCGCCGTCTTGTTTCGTCCGCTCGAATCAAGCAGTTATCCAGGCCTGATAGGGTTCCTGGGACACATCTCAAGTGTTGCAAGCAAAGAACCCCTCCCTAAGCCCTCCCTCCCGCCAGTAAGACAGGCGGCAAGGAGGGGAACCAGAGGAGGAATGCTTTCGTATCGAAAATCAGACAATACACATATGACGCGGCACTAGGGGGGGGAGCGGAATCTTCTTTACATTTAAAAAGCTTTGGAATTTATTCACCATCTCCTGTGCCCGGATACGCATTACCGAGAAAGAAACCAAGGTCCGGGGGTTCGGTCCACAGGGCTTCCGGCACCTACTTCTGTACTTCGGAAGAGAGGTCGGCTGCATTCGAAGCTTGAACCTTGGTCATAATGCTTGAGTCTCCTATTTCCTGATCATAAGCTCAAAATCTCCATGCTTCTTTGATACGTTAACCACAACGTCATAGTCTTGTCTGATTAAGGAAATATCTACTTTGCCGGATGGAAAACTCAGCCCCTTGAGTTCGACTTCCTGTAGGCTGGGCGGGAGCATGGGACGATCAAAACTGATGATTGCGTTGCGGCCGTCTATGTTCAGGCCGAGACAGGCCTGCAGGACTTGAAACACACTCCCTGAGGCCCAGGCCTGAGGCATGCAGGCCACTGGATATCGGGTCGGACCTTCCTTGGGCTGACGATTAAAACCGCAGAACAGCTCCGGCAGCCTGCTTAAGTCCATAAAAATGCTGGTATCGAAAAGCCCGCTAAGGATCTGGACAGCCTCCTTTTTGAAACCGTACATTGCCAGGCCACTGGCGATGAGGGCATTATCGTGGGGCCAGACCGAACCGTTGTGGTATGACATGGGGTTGTAGCGGGCTTCGCTGGAAGCGAGTGTGCGTACTCCCCAACCCGAAAAGAAGGACTGATCCATAAGCTGGGTAACTATATTCTGGGCATGTGTCTTATCTGCAATGCCGGTATAAAGGCAGTGTCCCGAATTTGAACTCCTGATTCGGCATTGTTTTTTGTTCCCGTCCAGAGCCAGGACATACATTCCGATGTCCTGGCACCAGAATCGCTTGTGAAATCTTTTCCGAAGCTCGGCTGCCTGACTTTTCAGGTCAGAAGCCATGTTCTGACGGCCTAAGGCCTCGGCGATGTAAGCTGCCTGGAGCTTGGCCTGGTACACATAGCCCTGGACCTCGCACAGGGCTATTGGCGGAGGTGCATTTGTCCCGTCGGCGTGAAAGACGGAATCATCTGAATCTTTCCAGCCTTGGTTGCTGAGCCCGGTCTCGCATTTTCGGGCATACTCAACAAAACCATCGCCGTCCAGGTCTCCGCAGTTATCGATCCATTCGAGGGCTGATTGGACAGTGGGCCACAGACTGTGAACATACTCCAGGTCCCCTGTCCGCTGCAGGTAAGAGCCGGCCAGAATGATGTACAACGGTGTGGCATCGATGCTTCCATAATAGAGCTTGAAAGGGATCTCCCCTGTATTGGCCATTTCACCCTGGCGTTTTTCATGCATGATCTTGCCAGGTTCTGCATCCCGTGCAGGGTCAAAACAGTCGGCCTGGTGGTGGGCCAGGAAACCGAGAACTCCCCGGGCAATATCAGGCAGTACCCAAAGCATCTGCAGGGCGGTGATGATTCCGTCCCGGCCAAAAGGTGCACTGAACCAGGGGACTCCAGCATAAGGAAAGAGCCCATATGGGGTGTTCGAAATGAGCATCAATAGATCGGCCCAAGAGGCATTAAGCCAGTCATTAAACTGCTCATTCGAGGTTTCGATAATGCAGCGTTTTTTGCTGATCTCTGAAGTCTGCTCTTTAAGACGCCTTAAGGCGGCATGGCTGTGCACGCAGCCAGCTGTCCTGTCACTTAAGGAAAAGGCAATGCACAGGCAGAGCTCGGTAGTTTGGTGCGGCTTTAGCTCGAGGAGGTAGTCGGTCCGTTCCCCAGCTATGTGGGGCTGAGGATGAAATGTAACAGTGGTTTGCCGCATAACGGAGTCAAGTCCGGTATAGCAAAAGACCAAGTTGTCTTCCTCAAGCCGGGCTTTTTCAAAAGTTCCGTGATGTATGCGGCTCGTTCCGCGAATCTCAAAAATGTCGGCAAAATCTGCCCCAAAATGGAAATTAAGCGGCAGATGCACAGCACAGGGCAAGTAACTGCTGACAGCGATACGTTCATAATAGCAGCCATCCCAGATAAAAGAGGAGCGCTGGATATGAACAGTGTCCTGGGGAATAAATGTGCCATCTGGACAGGTCATGGACGGATTGGTTAGATCAACCGCCAGAAGGTCGTTGTCTTCCCGGACCCTCGAGCTTAAAAGCAAGGGAACAAGCCCTTGAAGTTCAAGGACAAGCTTTGAAACAAAACGCGTGCCGCAGTGAAATATTCCATGTTTTTCAATGCCCAAGGGGTTGATGTTGCCCCTGGAGTCTAGGACTGCAAACGTATCCCCCTGCTTTAGAACATGCCTCCGCTCGTCCAAAGGGGAGGCATCTGCCTTGATGTAGTAAGTGTTTTGAAAAAGGATGACATCTTCCATGGGATTCAGGCCGCTTGTTGCTTGAGCCAGTCCTTGACTTTGAGCAGTGACTCATACGTCTTGAGATAATCACCAGCCATTCGCTCGGAGGTAAACCGTTCCTCAAAGACCTGGCGGCAGCGTTGGCGGCTTAGGCTGGGAACATTTTCCACCGCCCGAACAGCCTCATCAACGTCTGAGACAATGAACCCGGTCACTCCCTGCTCCATAACCTCTGGAACAGAGCCGTGCCTTCGGGCTATAATCGGAGTTCCGCAGGCCATGGCCTCAATCATGACCAGTCCGAAAGGCTCAGGCCAGTCAATCGGAAACAGCAGGGCATAAGCATGGCCCAGAAACTCGTTCTTGTCCGCCTCACCGATCTCTCCTACATACTCAATCAAGGGGTCCCGGAGAAGGGGGTGGACCACCTGCTGAAAGTAGTCCTTATCCATTTTATCCACTTTAGCGGCAATCTTCAAAGGCATTTGCACCCGGCGGGCGATTTCAATAGCCGTGTCCACTCTTTTTTCCGGTGAAATCCGGCCGAGAAAGGCTAAATAGTCCCCTGGACGGTCGCGATACTGATACCGATTTTTGGGAAGACCATGATACACAGTATTGATCCAATTTATGTGCCGCAGTGGTTCGCGCTGAGACTGGGAGATGGAGACCACCGGCATGTCGCGAAACTCGCTGTAAAGAGGCTGAAGGTCCGGGATGTCCAGCCTGCCGTGCAGGGTGGTCAGCACAGCCAGCTCCGGATGTCTGCGGATCAATGGAAAGGGCAGATAGTCGATATGGGAGTGGATGATGTCAAAATTATGCCCTTGTTGGAATACTTTCTCCAACAAGAGGATGTGCTGGGCCATATGGTCTATGCTGTGCTTGTCCAGCCGGAGAGAACGATGGCATATTGGTATGAGCTTGGCGTTGGTCACTGAATCTCCGCTGGCGAAAAGGGTTACGTCGTGGCCTTTCTGGACCAGCTCTTCAGTAAGCCAGGAAACCACTCGTTCTGTACCTCCATAGTATTTTGGAGGCACACTTTCAAAAAGGGGTGCAACTTGGGCTATCTTCATTGTATATACTCTCTTCTTAAAAGCAATGCATGTTGAATGGTGCTCATTTAAAACAAAGGAAACCTGTAAAAATCAGATAGTAAACTATATCCGTTCATATAGCAGACCATATATGTCTTGTATCTTTTGTGCCGATCTATAAATCAGGAATCTCTTTTTGGATCTGGATGATCCAAACACGCCTCTCAGGAAAGATGAGAGGTCAAGACAAGAATCATGAAAGTAATTTCCGCGTAACTATTCAGGGGGTGCTAACAGCTGGAGTATAACCCGTCATTGCGATGAGTCTTCAACGAAGCAATCTCCAGCAGATAACTGTCTCGGATAAAAACAGGAGATTGCTTCGAGGTCCTTCGCTACGCTCTGGATAAACTTGCAATGTCGGTCTTTTACCAACCTTCCAGACATCCCTTGAATGCCTATATTCCCGCAGTCTTAATAGCGACTGGCGGATAAAGATGAATTTTGAATACAACTTGCATTTGCAAACTGCTTCAGAAATTCATCCAACATAGGCTGCGAATAAATTTTTTGATAATTTAAGCATTGCGTAGAGGATGTCAATAGGGGATTGTGTTGATAGCGGATGGTTTTCAGGCAATTCCTTTGACAGCAGTGTGATGTCGCAAATCTTTCCCTTTGACGTTTACTTGCTGAAGTGGGACCTGGCCTTTTGATAAGCATCTGACAGAACATCCCAAGCCTGCTGTGTCCCTTGGCGGAGCTCTTCAAACGCCTTCTGGCCGGATTCAGGCAAGTTTTCAAGCCTATCCCTGATCTCGTCCCTCTTTTGTTTCATACGAGCGATTTCCGATTCAAATTTTTCCCGGTTTTGCATTTCAGCCAGTTTGGCCTGAACCTCCAACTCGTCGATTTTGGCATTCCACTCGTCCAGTTTTAACTTGAGATTTTTCACTGTTTCTTCTCGTGAATTCATAGCTTCCCTCCTTTAGGATGCGTTGTTAAGGTCATATAAGCTTTGGCTCCCAGTCTACCCCATTTGGAAGATGAATAAAAGCGGGTTATGGGTGAATAATCGGGTATTTATCCATCAATTTGTAGTCAATCCCTCATTTTTGTGCTGTACTGGAACCTGGAATGACTCAACAACTTCAAGGCAGTTCCATGCCGGGCAAGCAAACCATTGTTCATATCACTCAGCACTTGAAACAACACATAAGGAGGTCGTTATGAAACGAATCATCAGTCTGATTGCCCTTCTCATTCTTGGGGCCATGCTCATGACCGCTATAGTGGGCTGCAACACCATAGGCGGCATGGGCGAAGACATTGAATCGGGTGGGGCGGCTATTGAAGAAGAGGCTGAAGACTAATCTTTTGTATGCGATTGTACCTCCGAAACACCAGACTGCCTGGTCGGCCAATATCCGGCCAGGCATAATTCAGGAGTCTGACATGACCTTTCATCTCGCTCTTCAGCCTGTGCTGGCAGTCTTGGCTGGGGTACTTATTCTTGCTTTTCCCCGTCTTTTAAACTACATAATCGCCATCTATCTCATCGTGTACGGAGTTTCCAGCATTGTTTCCCCCTGAGGCATCAAGCAGAAAGGAGCTATTATGATATGCCGAGCGTGCGGTGAGCAATGCCATCGGCAAGATCGCAGCCCAGGCCGTATTTTTGGTGAGAGCTGGTATGAAACTAGATTTTGCTTTATCCGTGACCCCGGCGCAGGCCGAGGTCCAGTTCTTACAATTTTGAGTCTGGATTCCGGCTTTCGCCGGAATACTGAACGTATAAAATATTCAATAGGGCCAAAATCAGGATTTTGATTTACGCATTCTTTGGAGCGAGTTTTTTGCGTCCTGTTGGCAGGCCCCCGGATCACCGGACATGATGTTGTTATTATTATGGTGAACAGTTACGATCAAACTGGGCGAATGCGACCAGGGGCGGCGCTGACATGGTATACACTCTATTGTTTCTCGTGAGAAAATCGGAATGGACCAGGAAATCAATAAAATCGAGCAGATTATCGACCTGATCGAAAGTACGGTTGAGGATAAGGAAAAGATTTCCCTGGATCTGATCCTTTCGGCACTGGGACGTCGCTCGTTTGGCCCCATATTGCTTTTAGCCGGACTGATCACACTTGCGCCGATAATAGGGGATGTCCCTGGCATGCCAACCATTATAGGGTTGGTGGTCATGCTGACGGCGGTACAATTGCTGATCCGCCGGGAACATTTCTGGATGCCGCATTGGATGCTCAGGCGGTCGGTCAGAAAAAACCGTTTGTGCAAAGGACTGGAATGGCTGCGACCTGTTGCGCGATTTTTAGATCGATTCATACGACCGCGCCTGACAATGATGATCCAAAATGGCGGCCTACATGTCATTGCGTTTGTTTGCATCTGTGTTGCTGCAGTTATGCCACTTATGGAGTTTATTCCGTTTAGTGCCAATGCCGCGGGCATCATCTTGACGATTTTCGGTCTGTCATTGACCGCCCGCGACGGGCTGCTGGCGCTGATCGCACTCGGTTTGATGGCCCTGGCAGCAGGGATAGTGAGTTACCATCTTATCACAAAAGAGACAGGGGTTTTTGCCGTATTCATATCTTGTTTGGCAATCCATTTAAGCCAGGAAGCTTTATAAAGAAAATTCAGCTTCCTAGAAAAGAGAATGGCGTGTATTTAAAAACTAGCAAATGAATTGCCAAATTATTCTTGCTGCTTTTAGCACTGACCCTGTTTCACTGAAATCCCAGGGATCCAGCGCTTTGCACTGCGACCTTCGCGATGGGAAGTCTCAATTGCTGATGCATGAGAAAGTGCCGGCATGCATAAAAACCACCACTGGCCTGGGAGAAGGTGAAGAAAGAGTAAGAGGGCAGCCTCTTTGATTGACAATCAAATGGTGCATAAAGGATCTGGCAGACACGGTAAAGGACAGGCAGATCAAAAACCACGCGTTGGTCATCGTGTCCCAGGGCATTGAATGGGGATGGTGCCTGCGGTCCTGTCTTTTCAAACCTGTACGATAAAGATTACTGCCATGGGCACAGAAAAGGATTTTCCCGGCCCATGTCCTGAAAATGATGCATTGACAGCACACTGTAAAAATGGCCCTTAACTTATTGGCTCCAAGGAGGAAATATGATCTTTAACCCGGTTATGCGCTCTGCGTTCATGCCTTTGCCGGTCGCTTTGATATCGACCATCAGCAATGCAGGGATCCGAAACATTGCCCCCTACTCCTGTGTCATGCCTGTCTTACGTCCCCTGGATCTTGTCTGTCTGGCCTCGGCCTTCCGCCGGGATACTTTGGCAAATATTGTCGAGAACCGGGAATTTGTGGTCAATCTTCCCGGAATCGATCTGGCGGACAAGGTCATGCCAACAGCCAGGGCCAGTTCACCGGAAGAGGATGAATTTGAGATAGCCGGTTTGAAGCCCAAGGAATCAAATATGATCCTTTCGCCGGGAATTTCCGGCTGCTACGCCTGGATGGAGTGCCAGTGGGTGCGGGAATACCGGGAAAAAGAGTATGTGCTGGTAGTGGGCAGGGTGCTCAGGCTGGAGGTCAATGATGATGTCCTGGACCCGGATGGAAAACTGGACCCGGAAAAGGCGCAGCCACTGATGATGCTCAGGGGAAAAAAAGGCATGCATTTTTGTACTGTTAGGGATATTGCCCGGTTTGAGCCTTTTTCCGCCATGTTTGCAGATGATGAAAATGCTGGCGATTATCCCAACTCGCATTGAACTGGTTGGTGTGGGGGGGACAGAAGTCTGTTTTTCCTTATCATAAATTCTATCTCCATTGCCGTTTTGACAGCCGATCTTCAGCGAACTCTATGGATGCACTATACCCCCAAAGGGGAAAATCAAAGCGCTTTGGGAGGGGCCCTCGTCTCTGACCCTTCAACCTGGCCCTTCAAAATTTACCTGTCCTGCTTGTCCAGAAGCTGCTTGCGTTCTTCAAAAGTGCAGGCAAAATCTTCCATCTTTGCTCGGCATTTCTCCGGGCTATGGCCGTGTTTTCGATACTCTTCAAAATGCTCCAGCCAGTTTTCCCCGGCCCGGGGGCACTGCTGGATAAACTGCATGAAATCCGTGAGGCTGTGCAAGGTCTCGGAACTCAGGACGTGCTCCATCTTGCAGGCCTCTTCATCCGCGACCTGCTGATCGATCTTTAGGATATGGGTCAAGAACTCCTTCAAGACCCCATGCCGCCGGCGCATCTCTTTGCCCACGTCTGTTCCGGCCCGGGTCAGCTCCACATACTCATACTTGCCGTAGTGCACCAGTCCCCTGTCCCGCAGGGTCTTGAGCATACTGGTCACTGTGGGCATCTTGACGTCCAGGCGGCCGGCAATGTCCTTGACCCGGACAAAGGTTTTTTCCTGCCCGATGTCAAATATTGCTTCCAGATAATCTTCCATGGCCGTAGTGAGCGGCTTTTCTGGCGTTTGGAAACTTCTTTCAGGGACCATAACGTACATATCCTGTGTAGATAAGATTATTAAAATAGATTTTTATTTATCTTTCTACACTGATACCCTGTCAGCTGTCAACTCATTCATAAAGGACAGATCATTGGCGCTGGTCACATAAAAGCAGACACCAGTGGTCGAACAAGGTCTTTGACTGGAGCTTCAGGAATCAGGTGGCACCCCGTACGGATAAATCAATCCCGCGACCAAACGTAAGAAGCTCTATGACCGGACCCAGAAACTCCAAAGTGATCAGGGAAGAATTGCACAACCTTGACTGTATTTTAACCAGGCATAAAGACTCCATGAAGCCGAAGCGCAGTTCGGAGATCCTCAAGGGAAAGGGCGATGTAATCCACGACGCATGGGTCCTACAAGTGTAGCAGCAAAATCGTAAGATATTTCAAGATGTAAGAATCTGCGCACTCATAAATTCCTGAAAGTCGAGTCTGGCTTGCCGACGGAGAAGCGATTGGCGCCGCCGGCCAGACATGCCTCAATTTTATCCTCGTTAAAATTATAGACACGTCCTTCAATGGTTATTTCGCAATCATTTACGAGCGGAAACGAGGTTTTGACATAATTGAGCAAGCGTTCAAGATCACAGGGTTCAAGGACGGTGGGAGTGCCTCCACCAATATACACAGCATGGATAGGACCGCGTTTTACCGCTGCGTGCTCATGCCAGATATCAATTTCCTGCAACAGGGCATCGGTAAATCTCATGCTTTCGTCACGGCTGTAAGCGCGGTTATAAAATCCGCAGTACAAACAATGGGTTTCGCAGAACGGCACATGAATGTAAACAGCTGATCTTTTCTGCCGTCTTTCAGACAACAGCAGGTTCAATACCCCGAGGTGTTCGGAGTCGGGCACTAGTCGGCCGTCGAAACCGGCATGGACTGAGATTTTTTTCTGAAAGGCATGGGTGAGCGGATCAACCCCCTCGCGGGCAAAAAACATATGTTTTTGCTTCTTATTCAGCGCTGTCTCGAAAAGCTCCGTTTTCCCGCGATGGCTGTGAATTTTGGCCCGTGTTTTCATCAAATTCCTCCAAAAGAGCAAAAGGCGCAAACCACACATTTGAAATATGGGCAGGTTACGCTTTCACTTTCTTTCGCACCATCAGTGGCCGAAAGCCGTAAAGCATCCCTTGCTTTAAAACAAAAAAGGCGAAAAACAGTCGCAGATTTGCGATTCGTTTCTCGCCTTCACTTCCTCCGCGCTAAAAACAGCCGAAGGCCGTAAGTCAGTCCGTAACAAGTTAGATATTTCTATCTTGTTAAGATACAATTAACTGCCCGCTTGATATTTGTATGTCAAGCCCTTTTTTTTTAAATCATGCCCAATTTTCTGAATCACCCCTTTCATCTTCTTTGCCGGAGTATCGGCCACAAGCTGGCTCAGATCCCTTTCGAGGGGCAATACCATCCATACCGGCCTTCAGTTTTTCAGCACAACTTCTCAGACATAACCGCCAAAGGCATTGTTTTGATTTACAATCCAGGCATCGAAGATCTGCCGCGCAAACCTGTCTCGCACGCAATAGACGGAGCAGCGTTTTTTCGGCGATTTCAATCCGAATGGTTTCTTTGCCTGCCTTTGCCATGCCAATAACCACCTTTTATTAGGACGTTTTCTTTTCACTGGCACATGGGCAATGTGGGCAATTACCATCGCACTGGCACTTGTGATCCCCATGAGAGCTGACAACCTTGCTCCCCTCGGGAGAAATCTTACCGGCCTTATCCCCTTGAAAGACCAGACGCTCGGCCGGTACGGTGTTGCGGTTCAGCCGGCATTGGAAGGTGCTGCATCCAAAAGGGCTGATTTCTTCAAGGTGCTGCGTATCGATCACCACATCCCCATTGCCGTCGTATTGCTCATGAAGCAGATTGACCAGCTCCCAGGCGGAGCTGCCGTCAAAGTTCCCCCGTGGGATAACATGCAGGTGACCGTTGCTTTTCTTTACATCGATTTGAAAATTAGTACCCATGCTTATACCTCCGATCGTTTTTGGGTTGCGTTTCTTATTCCGCTTGCTATGACTTCGGCGGCATTTCGGCTTTTGCTAATTGATGGTGCCGCCATCATTGCCAGCCCAGAGCGCTTGGGATATGGCGTTCAAGCTGCAATTGGCCAATATATGAACCGTTTTATTATGTTTCTTTGCCAGATTTTTTACCATGGAACACGCGGCATGGCTGTTGCAGCTAACCGGACAGACCACTACATCCGCCCGTTTAAGGCGGTTTTCCAGCTTTTTTACCCCTTTTTTCATATAACCGTCGTGGTAATCGAAGACACCGCCGCTGTTTTCAACCAATTCCCGGTACAAGGATTCCATGCGCGTAATTCCACCGACGAGCAGAATACGTTTTTTACACAAATCGAAAGACGGGCAGGTTGCATCGCAACGGTTGAGGGTAACAACCTCCTCCAGTATTTCCTGCGTTTCCTTTTTGATCTGCCGGTTCGATTCCTGCTGTCGCTCAATTTCCGAAGACAGGCGCAAATTCTTTTCCTCGCGACACGCCACCAAATGCTGCTGATCCCTGCCACTCAGCAACATCGCATTCAGTTTCTCTTTCAACATTCGGTTTTCTCGCTCAATTTCGGTATACCGGTTTCTGCTATCCGCTGAGGCCAAGGCCTCTTCCAAACTGGCTTTTTCACGTTCGACCGCGGTCAAAGTTGTCCTTAATTTTTCATGTGCCTGTCTCAAATGTTCGTTTTCCTTTTGCAAAGCGCGCCTGCGCTGGTTGGCGATGCCAAGATTTTCGCGCAGGTCATCGGTTTTTTTACATTGTCTGGCCAGTTGCTGTTTCAGCTTGATGCGTTGCTCTCCGCTCCAATGCATGGTCATGTGGATATCTCCGAAAATTTCTCGCTTCAATTCAGGGGACAAGTCGGGATTGACGGCCGCTGCCCATGTCACCCCCATGCAATCACCGGCTTCAAACGCATCTTTGAAATGCTTCTTGAACGCCTCGTTTTCGAGTTCCAGCAATAATGCCGTTTCTTTACCGAATTTTCTGTTCAGCAGGTTATCAACCTTTTTCGATAGCCGGTTTTCGCTCTCCGAACTTGCCACCAGTGTTTCGTGTATTTCAAAGGGGCTTTTTTTCTTGGTCGGTATGCCGGACTTTTTAAGCAATTGCTTTTGCTCTGAAAGGGTAAGGCACATACCCACCACCGGGCATTTGAAGAAATGGTCGATTTCCCAGAATTTCAGCCGGGATTTCAAAGGGCCTTTTCGATGCTGGCTCGTTGCCAAATTCGTATCCAAAGATTTAGTATCGTTTTGCAAACACTGTATGGTACCTGACATCTCTTGTTGCCTCCTGGCCGCTTACTTGGATAAAACAAAAAAAGACGCACCTCGATAATTCTCGATATCGAGTTACGCCTTCACTTTTTCCTTGCCAAAAAAATGGCATGGAACCCGTAAGACATCCCTTCAGGAACTAATCAACGTCGATCAACACCTGGGTCAGCTTCTTGCGTAATGCTTCCAGCCTTTTGGATTTAAACGCTTTTCTGCTTTCCTCCAACACGTCGATGGCCTCTTTGATCGCGTCTCTCATTAGCAATTCACGTGATCGCTTGGGACACATATCCAAAAGTGGCTTCAGATTTCGCTCATCTACCTGGCCCTCCAAAATTGAGGTTACCAGGCAGCAATGCAAATCAATACCCTGCTGCAGCTCTTTGACGCTGGTGTTCAGCGCATCGATTAATTCCCGTTTATCAACCCCCATAGAGCTCGGCTCCCCTTTCAATGTTAGGCACCTCTAACTTTAAATACATAAAAAACAGCCTCTTGCCCATAAAAACGGCTACCAAAATATGCATATTTTTCACCGACAGGACCCAAAGTTCTATCGAGCAGTGTCAAGTTCTCCTGTTTGCTGTCATTTAGCATTTTGAGCATACTGGAAACAGTGGGCATTTTAACATCCATCCGCCTGGCGATATCCTTAACTCGGATAAACTTTTTTTCTGGTCCAAGTCGAAAATAGCTTCCAGGTAATCTTCAACAACAAAAGTCAAAGGCCTCTACGCCATGCTCTCTTTATGGTTGGTCACCATGATTCGATCCTTCTGGTTAGCAAGCCTAAAATAAGTTAGATTTTTCTAACATTACACCCAGCCATCTGTCAAGACTTTTTTTGAGATGAGATGCCCTTGGAGAATCCTTCTTTAAAATTTTTTCACCCCCAGGGATGAAAATTACGTATGCCGGAACAAATCCGGCAATAGGCATAGTACGGCCTGCGAACCCCAACATTTTCACGGCAGTAGTTACGATTTGTCCAACAATTCAGGCCAGTAAATTGACGTTCCAGGCCATGCCGGATTTTTCCATTGGCAACCGGGAGAAGACAAAGGCCATTTTAAGAAGGCTGAAAGCTTGTTACTTTTTCGGATTGGACGGGATCATTGTACAGGTTTGCCGGCGAACCCGGGAGGGATGGATTCCGTGGTATTGGTGAAATAACTTGCTGAAATGACTTATGCTGTCATAGCCTACCGCATAAGCCACTTCAGTTACATTCATTTCACCCTGGCGCAGAAGCGAAATCGCTTTTTCCATCCTCAGCCTGCGCAGATACGCATAAGGGGTCGTGCCGCAAATATGGGGAAACAGCTGTTTGAGCTTCGAGGCACTGACCCCTGCCCGACTGGCCAGTTCCACGATTGAAGGCGGGTTATCCATAGCTTCTTCCATGCAGGCGATGGATTTTTGGATGATCTGCATGTTTGACGGGCTGGTATCATTGAACGGGATTACGTCATCAATGGCAAGGATATTGTAGATAAGCTCCAGGATCTTGGCCAGATAAAACAAATAAACCGGACCTTTGGCAAAATCAGGATCAAGAATCTCGTTGACCACAGACCGCATGCCGGAAGTAATCGGAATGACCTGCTGATGGGCAAGCACCTGGCCAGCCCTTATTTTTTCATAAATCTGGGCAGCGTTTTCTTCCGCAACCACGCGGGTCAGCAAACGCCGGCAGATGGTTACCATGAGCCCCTGGCAGCTTTTTGGGGCGCCTTCAAATTCCAGCCTGCAGCCATTGGGGAAGCAGTAAAAATGGCAGCAGTTATCCGGAACCCAAAACTCCCGGGCCTGCCCTTCAAGTACAGCCGTGACCCGAATTTTTCCACACAAACAAAAAAACAGACAAATGCACTCGGAATGATCATGCTCCAATGTATGTGGGGAACAAAACGATGATGCTATATGAACAATCTGGATATCCGGATCAGACCAGATGGTTCGATCCGGAAGCCGGCATTGCCCTTTTTTATCAGCTTGCATGGTTATCGATATGGGAACCACAGCATTTGGCATGAAAATATTGCCCTCATATACCGGGATTTTTTACTTCACCGGGAATTTGAAAAACCAAAGTGGCCGTCTGCTTTTTCTGTAAGTACTTTTCCCGGTCTGCATCCTTATGTGATTGTCAGGGCACCGGCTGGATATCGCAGATGCCCCTTGTATGCACAAAATCGGGGTGCAGTTATTCCTTGAAAGCTTGGGCCCAGATGCTCAGCACTTCGGGATACTCCAGGACGCTGGCATCAATATACCGGGGCAGACTGAATATCCTGTTGTTCTTGATAGCCGGGACCTGCTGAAGCTCAGGGTTCGTATCTGCAGCCCGGGAGATTGATTTCTGGACAGCAAAGTCGTCTCCAGTGGTAACGATGATCTCCGGGTCCGCCTCTAGAAGTGGAGTCAGGATTGGGCCGTTGCGGTCTTTTTTGACCATAAAATGCCCTTTGTGGGGTTCGCCGCTTCCCTGAAAGACGCTTCCCTTGTTCACGCAGCCCAGTGGCTCCAGGAGAAATTTGTCCGCATACCCGTCGGGGGCCTCCACCCGGAGCATTACCCTGCCTGTTGCCGGCTGATGAATGCCATTGATGATGACCACCGGGGTGGATTGCGAAGAATCAGGCAGATTCTTTCGGGCCTTGGCCATTTGCTGGGAATACCTTGTGATTACCTTATCCGCCTGCTCCTGGCGGCCAAGCAAGCCTGCGGTCTGGCGGACAGCACTTTCCAGACCGTCTGTAAAATCGACATAATCAATTTTCAGGTCATGCTCTTGGAGCACGGGCACGATATCTTCCGGGGCCACATCCATGTACATGCAGAACTGGGGATGCTTCTCCACAATGATGCGCTGAATGCCCTTGTTTTTCACTGTATCGAGCACAGGCTGGGCCCTTTTTTTGCGCACACAGTTGGGGCAGCCCAGAACCTGGGAGGCATTGTCCAGCTCTTTGCACATGGGCCACAGGGCGCAGCGAACGGACATGGCCGCCGGTACCACCCCCAGGTTGTAGGCGATATCCACCACCCGATCGCCGAGCATGATCACATCTGCCCGTTGCGGGGCCTGTTTGGGGCCGGCCCAGGCCTGGTTCGCAAAGAAAACCGCGCTGATAAACACGGCGATGATGAAGAATGTGCAGGCAAGCATGTTCTGAGGTGTCCTGTGCATACGTATCTCCTTAGGCTGGCATTGGTTTGTACTGCGTTTAATAATTCCAGGTTACTCCGGCATACACGGTTGTCGGCTCAGGAAAGACGACATTGTCTGATTCCTCTTTGGTATTGAAGATATTGTCCATGCCTGCAAAGAGGTCGAAATTCTCATGCACTTTTTTTGAGCAGTAGGCATGAAAAACTGTATAGTCGCCCTCTGATTTGTCCTTGTAATAGCGCTCGCCGATATAGTTCATTCGGATATTCGCCCTGAGCCCCAGTTCCTGGTGAGCGTAGCTCAGCTTGAGCAGGCCTTTATGCTCTGGAACGCCTTCTATATCCCGCCTGGTTTTTTCATTTTCAGTATCCATGTAGGTCCAGTTGCCGGACAAAGTGAACCCCTTGGGGAGGAAAAATGTGTACTCCAGCTCCAATCCCTGCAGGGTGGCTTCGGAAATATTTTCGTAGCGATAATAGCTTTGCTTTTTCTTTTTGATGGATTTGTACAGCATGGGCTGAATGAGATCTTCCATTTCGGTTCGTAAGGCAGTCAGTCCGGCCTGAACCATTTTATATTCACCCTCAATGCCCACTTCGAAGCTCTCTGACTTTTCAGGATCCAGGTCCGGGTTGGGCTCATAGATCCATTTGCCGCGTTTCCTGTAGGAAGGAACAAAAAGCTCTGAGATGGACGGGGCTCGAAATCCTGTGCCGTACGAAGCTTTCAGCCGCAGACTGTCCAGCAGGCTGTAGACCGCCGATGTCCGTGGAGTCCATTCAGAGCCAAAATCCGAATGCTCGTCATAGCGCAACCCAGCCACCAGGTAGAGGGGATCCAGGATCTGGTATTCATCCTGGATATAAAACCCCAGGTTCTCGATATCGTCATCCCGGCCGGTGTCGTCCTGGCGGTCTTCTGTCCGGAACTCTGATCCCAGGGTCAGTAGATGCTTGTCCCCCAGCCAGGCCGTGTACCTGCCCTCGGCCTGATCCAGGGACCGCTCGGCGTTTTCTTCAGCAGTCAGCTCTGTAAACGGGTCAGTGCTGATGTCGTTTTCGTGTTCCGAGTGATTGTAGCGGAACATGAAGGAGGAGAAAGCGGTGGGCTTGGCATCGTATTGGACATAGTATCCCAGCCGGTCATCTTCAGCCTTTCTTTGACGATTCTTCTGGTGTAAAAATCTCAGCCCCTCGTCCTGCATATCGCTATAATCAAACCCTGCGGTCAGCTTGTTGTTTGCATTGAGATCATAGGAAAAGCGGGCGGCAATATTTCTATCCTCTTGCTCGTCCCCGTCATCCGGACTAGTTCCGTCCCTGTCCCACATCTCTTTGGTCCGATAGCTGCCGGCCAGGAGATAGCCGAAGGGTCCGGCTGAGTTGCCGAAATACCCCCGGCCCTCAGGCTCTTCTCCCTCACCGTATACGTCCTGCCCGTATTGCAGAGTGGCCTGGGCTTCGGTCTTTTTCGGCGGTTTTTTGGTGATGATGTTCACCACCCCGCCGATGGCATCGCTTCCGTACAATGCTGAGGACGGACCGCGGGTGACCTCAATGCGCTGGATTATGTCTACAGGTATCTGCTCAATGTCCACAAAGTCCTTGTAGCCGGCAGAAAATCTCCGACCGTCTATCAAAACCAGGGTATGCTTGCTTCCAGTTCCCCGGATGTTGGGCCGTTTCTGTCTTCCACTTTCCCGTTCAACCATCAGGCCGGTGCTCTCCTCCAGGGCTTCGGCCACAGTCAGGGCGTTCGTCGCTTGTATGTCCCGGGCTGTGATCACCTGCAAAGCTCCAGGGGCCTTGTGTTGCTCTTTTTCAGTCTTGGTGGCGGTAACGACCATCTCCTCCTGCTTCGTGACCTGCTGCCCGGCTTCCAGGGGCCCGGCAAACATGGTCAAAGCAAGCCCCAGCAAAAGCCATCGCCTCTCTTTGCCCACGTTCATGCGTTATCCTCCTTTGTTGAACAAAAAAAAGCGCAACCTAGCAGATCGCTTTCCGCAGGCTGCGCCTTCACTTTCTCCGCGCCTTGTCAGGCCGAAGACCGTAAGGGTAATCTTCTTTGATTATATGTATCTAACCCTGGGAAGCTACATCACAGGTTTCTGATCAGATGTCAAGTCTTAGGTACCTATCACATACAGGACCCTACGTCCGCACAGGTTTGGTCCGGAGCAGCGCTGGGTACCCCGGTCCGGACAGCTTAAAGGTCCGAAAGTGATTTGATGCTGCCGGAGCTCATCCTCTTCGAATCGTTGAAACGAAAAAGTAACAGAAGTAGGTGCCGGAGGCCTGTGGACCGAATCCCCGGACCTTGGCTTCTTCCTCGGCAATGCTTATCCGGGCACAGGAGATGGTGAATAAATACGATAAATCTAACATTTCACCAAAAGTTCATTGTTTCCTTGATCCTTGAGTAAGCGGGAATCAAGGCATTTCAACACCAAAGCAAGCTACGCCCGCACCCCAAGAGGTTCACGGTTCAGAATCATCATTCCCTGCCGTGCTGGAAAAGGTCCTCTGAACGGATGCACGTTAGCCACCATCGTATCTCTCGCCGGGATGAAGGCTTTGAACCAGGATCTGCCGGGCATGGTGCGGGGTGATGAAAAGACGCAGACCTTCCCGGTTGGTGACTGCCACTGTGCTTCGGACCCCAATCTGCACATTCTGGGCCTGACTGACGCTTTCCAGGACAATGATCCGTCCTGGCTCAATACCACTTTTTTTGAGCATATTTTCGGCCCTCATACCGCCCAGGATGGCCTTGACGTGGAATGCCTCTTTGCTCCGAGCGACAATAAACTGCAGATCCTGGTCCTGCATCTGGCCCCAGATTTTGGCGGCCATGCCTTCGGTCAGCCGTACCCGTCCATTGCCCTTGATCAGCACGTTGTAGACCATAGGGGGCAGCTTGCGCACAAAGACGATGTGATCCTCAAGGTGCAGCCCCAGGGTTTGCAACACATTGTTCAGGGTTTGACCGCCGCTGATACCTTCAATATGACCGCTCTCCCTGGGCTGCATTTCGCTTAAGGGGAGCTTTTGCTCATCATCAGTGTGGACCACGATCTTCATGGCCATCCCCCCACCCAGGACCGCCTCTCCCTGCGGCCCGCGTATCTTGACCGGCTGGACTTGCACCTCTTGGTCCAGACGGGTGATTTCCTGTTTTGGGAACAGGCCCATGCGGTGCAGATGCAGGGCCAGATCCTGATCCAGGATGCGGCTGATCAATACAGGCTGGCCCTCTGGGGCATCGATCAGCATGATCTCCTTGCTCACGTTGTGTCTCCTTGCCCGGTATTTTCGGCGTGGATATGGTCAATGGACTTGATGCCGGACAATGCGGCATAGCCCAGGGTGCCTAAGGTATTGGCATTGTGCAGGATCGCCGCACTGACCGGGGGCAGGCGGCCGCTGCCGGCCAGGAGCAGGAACAGGGTGTTTAGGCCCACAGAAGACCAGAAGCACTGCTTGACCGTGTGCTGGGTGCGCTGGGCGATGTGTCTGGCTGTGACCAGGGCGCGAAGATCGTCCTGCATTAAAATGACCTGGGCGGCCTCCCTGGCCAAATCAGCTCCTCCTGGCATGCAGATCCCTACCTGGGCATTGACCAGGGCCGGGGTATCATTGACCCCATCCCCGACAAAGGCCACTATTGATCCCTGCTCCTTGAGCCTAGAAACAATCTCTGCCTTGTCTTCAGGCTTTTGCTCCCAATGCACTTCATCCAGGGCGGGCAGCCGGGCGGCTATGGCCTGGGCCGTGTCCGGGTGATCTCCGGTGAGCATCACGATGTTGCCAATCCCCAGATCTTTGAGCTGTTGCAGGGCCTGCCCGGCTTCCAGACGGACTGTATCTTCCAGGGCGATCACGCCCTCCAGAGAGCCATTCCGGCTGACATAGAGCAGAGTTTTGCCCTGACGGCGCAGGCTCTGGGTTAGGGAGGCGGCCTGAGAACAGTCCACTCCTTCGTCTTCAGAGATGAAGTGCCAACTACCGACCAGCACGTTGTCTCCCCGGACATAGGCGGAAACACCGTGGGCCACAATGAAGTCTACATGGCTGGCCGGATCTGGAGATACTCCCCGCTGCCTTGCCTCCTTAACCACGGCCCGGGCCATAGGGTGGGCGTAGTGCTCTTCAGCTCCGGCAGCCAGGGCCAACAGCTCGTGCTCGCTCATCTCCGCGGTGGGGATAATATCTGTGACCCGCAGGACCCCCTGGGTCAGGGTTCCGGTTTTGTCCAGGACCAGGGTGTCTACTTGGGCCATGGCCTCCAGGGCCTGAGAGCCCTTGAGCAAGACATTGTGTCGGGCCGCAGTGTACATAGAAGTTTTCACCGCCACCGGGTTGGCCAGCTTAATGGAGCAGGAGTAATCCACAGTCAAAACCGCGGCTGCCCGGCGCAGATCCCTGGTGGCCAGGAGAATGCCCAGGCCCAGGGCCAGAGTAGCCGGCACCAAGCGGTCGGCCAGGGCCTGGCTCTTTTTCTGGGAGGAGGACTGAAAGCGTAGGGAGTCTTCCAGAAACCTGTTGATCCGGGCCATGCCGGTGTCCTTGCCTACCTGCCGGGCTGAAATGATCACCCGCCCTTCCTGGATCACAGATCCGGAAATGGCCTCATCTCCGGGCTGAATATGAACAGGCACGGATTCACCGGTGATAAAGCTCTGGTTGGCCAGGGCCTCGCCTTCGATCACCTCCCCGTCCACGGCAATCAGTTCTCCTGGGCCGCAGACCACCTGATCCCTGATTTGAACCTGGTCTCCAGCAATCGTTAGCTCACGATCCTCCCGCTTGACCCGGACGGTCTCCACCTGGGGCTGCAGCAGCCTCTTGAGCAGACCAGTGCTCTGGTCTTCACAGACATCCTCCAGGTATTCCCCCAGGCTGAGCAGGGCGATGATTGAAGCTGCGGTCGGAAAGTCCCGGCGCAAGAGGGCAAGAGCCACAGCGCTTGCATCCAGGACCTCCACCCGGGTCCCCTCATTGATCAGGGTATCCACTCCCTGGCCCAGCACAGGCAGGGACATGGCCCAGGCCGCAAGACCGCGCATCGTCCTGGGCAGGGCCGGAGTCATCAAGGCCAGGACCCCCTTTACCCCGGTGCCCACCGGGTCTGGAGGCCGACCTGGCGAGCGAAGGGGTGAGAAGGCCTCCTGAGGCATTGAGGCCAGGGATTCCAGGATATGTTCCCGGGACTCCGGACTGCCGTCATACGTCACGACCACTGTCCCGGCCTTGAGATTGAAGCGGGCTGAGCTCACTCCGGCAATGGTCAGCAGAACCGCCTGCGCATATGCCGGATCAAAAACCGGATCGTGGAGCATGGGGCTGCGGATTCTCAGTCGGCCGGGCAGTTCATGCACAATGCGCAGGCTATCTTTTTGTTCACATGACCAGGGCATAAGTCTTCATGAATTCCTGGTTCGAGTCTGATACAGGCTGTGATGCCAGATGGAAAAACCGACCAGGGCCAGGCCGGACCAGATATGCAGATGTCTGCTCCGGGAGCCGGGCAAGAAACCAGTGGCAACCAGAGCCCCCAGGGAGATGCTCATTCCGATCTTGGCTGCTGTTCTGGGCCGGTTCCCGGCGCTGCGACCCTGCCGAATGGCAGGCGACTGGGCTGAGTGCACTGGCGTGGTGTTCATGGCGCGTCCTTATGCTTTGGGTTCCTCTTTCTGGCTCATTTCGGCCTGCACATCCTGAAACTGCTCTTTGACCTCCTCCACCCCTCCCTGGACCATGCTCCAGAGCTTGACTGTTCCCCGGAGCATGGCCTTCTTGACCCGAGGGTTGGTCAGGACCAGGGTTGCCCCGGCTCCCAGGAGAAAGCCCTTCATATATCCGGGATTGGAAAAGGCGAACCAGCTGCCCAGGCCATAGTCGGCCCCGGCTTCCTGCTGGACCTGAACAGGGTACAGACCAGTTCCTGAAGGGTGGTGGGCAGGATGAACTCCAGGATGGGCCTGATTCTGTTCCGGCTGGGCCGAAGCGTGCGGGGGAAAAGCGTAAGCCTGAGATGCGGTGTAATCTGGGCTGTTCATGGACAAACTCCTTTGTGTTTATTTTGAGGGTTGTGTTTTCTCAGTTCCCGGCTTGGGGCCAGACTTCTCGACGGCTTGGGTGCGTGCCTTTTCCTGGGAGGTGGCGGCGTCAAAGAGGTATTTGCTGCCAGTAGCCACAACCAGCATGCCGGCCAGGGAGAACAGCCCCCCGGCCCCGGCCAGACCGACAACTGCAGTGGCCGTTGCAGTGGCCAGTCCTGTTCCAGCGGATTCTTTGAGCGTATCCCTAACTGCCTCTTCCTTGGTCATTTGGGCTTCTTTGACCTGGCGGATATTTCGAGCCGCTGCACCGGTGGCTCCTATTACCGCCCCGATGCCGCCCATGGCCAGAGTGGCTCTGGGCAAGAAACTGCTGGCTTGAAGCGAACTTCCGGGTCCCGGATTTGAGCTCAATGGCATGGCGATCTCCTTTGTTACTTTGTTTCAATTTTAGCACTTTCTGAACCCTGTTCAAAGCAGCCGGCCAGATCGGACAAGGCACTGACCAAGGCGTTTTTGACCGTTTCATTGGTCACCAGCAAGGTGGCCCCTACCCCAATCAGGGCACCTTTCCAGAACTGGGAATCCAGGCTGCTGAGCACCTGCATCACCTTGGATGGGTCCGCGTTTCCATTGGCGACGTCGTTGATCAGGCCCATGACTTGGCCGTAGCGGTGGGCGTCGTGTTTGGGGTGGCCCGGACCAGAATCTGGACCAGGGGCCTGTCCCGGATGAGCCTGGGCCTGGGCGTATCCCGGAGGACCTTGAAAGCCTTGGGCAAAAAACCTGGGGTCTGCACCCTGCTGTCCATAGGGTGAATAGGGGGGCCAGGCTTGGGGGCCGTATGCCCCATAGGGTGGGATAGAATGCCCGGCCTGGGGACCTGTACTGCCGGCTGGCGGTGGCCAGCCCGGTACCTGTTGCTGGGTGTTGCCTGGGCCTGGGCCGTATGCTGCAAACCTGGGATCGTGAAAAGGAGGGTGCGTTGCATGGGTCTGTTCCGGCCCGGGGCCGGGTTGACCTCCGAGAGGACCACCCTGCTCAGGTCCAGGATTGCTGTTCTGCGCTGGTCCAGGTCCAGGATTTCCTCCTTGGTCGGGTCCAGGTCCGGCCTGGGCGTGCTCTTCTGGTCCAGGCTGCATTGCAGCCTGTTCGGCCTGCTGGGTGCTCGTTACGTCGTGGGTCATGTTCACCTCCTGATCTTGATGTTCATATTCAAATGGCAGTCCTTGCTTGTCTGGTTAAATCAGGTCCCTTCAGGGTATTTAACTGGGTGTCTGCCCGGGCACGAGAGGGCAAATCATCATTCGCCTCTCCTGCACGCAGGCTCGGGTTCTTTTCTCCCCTCCAGTGCCGGAGGCTGGAAGGCCAGCAAGCGACTGGAGTTGGCCAGGATGCCCAGGGTATGGGTGATGTGCACCAATCCAGCCATAACCGGAGAGAGCAGGCCCAGGGCCCCTAGAGCCACTCCGGCGATATTGGTCCCGGTGGCGATCCAGAAATTTTGGTGGACCACGGCCAGGGTCTGGTGGCTCAATGTACGCACATAGAGGATCCCCTGCAGATCGTCCTGGACTAGAGCGATATCAGCCGCCTCTAGGGCCACTTCCGCCCCTTCAGCACCCAGGGCCACCCCGATGTCGGCCTCGGCAAGGGCCAGTGCATCGTTGATCCCGTCCCCGACCATGAACACCTTATGGCCCCTGCTGCGCAGCTCGCGGACCACATCCGCCTTGTCCCCGGGCAGGATGGAGAAGTGGCAGTGATCAAATTTTAGCCTGCGGGCCATATCTTGGGCCGCGTACTTGGAATCTCCAGTAACCAGAACTGATGTATGCATTCCGTCCCTGCGCAAGGAATCCAGGGCTGCAGCTGCATCCGGGCGCTCCCGGCTGGCGAAGCTGGCCACGCCCAGAAGCACGCCATCGCGGGCAATAAAGACCAGGGTCTTGCCCTGTTGCTTGACCTGGTCCAGATAGGCATGGACCTGGTCACTCTGGACTTCAAAGCGCTCCATGAGCTTGAAGTTGCCTACCAGAATCTCCTGGCCCTGGATCTTTGCCCGCACGCCCATGCCTGGCATGTAGTCGCAGACCTCGTGCTGGATGGGCTCAATGCGCTGCTTTTGTGCTGTGCGGGAAATGGCCTGGGCCAGGGGATGGGAGTTGTGCATTTCCGTGGAATAGGCCAACTGCAGCAGTCTTTCCTCGGAAATGCCGTTAAAAGTGTGCAGCTCGCAGAGCTCCGGCTCTTTGCTGGTCAGGGTCCCGGTCTTGTCAAAACAGATCACCTCTGCCTGCCCGGCTTCTTCCAGATATCTCCCTCCCTTGATCAGGATGTGCCTGCGAGCGGCTGCATTCAGGGCTGCGCTGACCGCAGTGGAAGCAGCCAGGACAGTGGAGCAGGGGCAGGCCATGACCAGCATGACGGAAAAGGTCCTCCAGGGACTGCGGGTCAGAATCAATGTGCCTGCTGTCACGGCAAAGCCGACCTTGATCAGCTTTTGGGCCAGCCTGTCGGCTACTCCTTCCACCGGGGCCTTTTTTTCCAGGGACTCTTCCACCATGCGCAGAATGCGAGCCAGATAGGTCCGGTCTCCGACTTCCCGGGCCTGAACATGGATCACCCCCTGCTGAACAAAGGTCCCAGCAAAGACCGTATCGTCAGGGCTTTTGGCCGCAGGCTCAGCCCGGCCGGTAATAGGGGCTTCGTCAACCATGGCTTGACCCTTGATCACCTCTCCGTCCACAGCAACCTTCTCTCCGGTATGCAGGACCACAATGTCTCCGGCCTGGACCTGCTCTACAGGGATGCTGACCTCGACGTCGTTTTGCAAAATATAGGTGTCTTTGGCCGTGATCTTCAGGATATCCCGGATAGCCCGCCTGGAACGTGCGTTGACCCAGGCCTGCAAGAGGTCGCCGCCGCTGGATATCCACAAGATTTCCAGGGCGGCAACGGATTCACCGGCAACGACAGCGGCCAGGATGCTGCCGCCCAGGAAGCTCTCCAGGCGAATTTTTTTCTGTCTCAGGCTGCGTACTCCTCGTGTGAGCATGGGCACAGCGGCCAGAGATACAGTCAGGCCCAGGGGACTGAAAAGGACCTGGGCCATTGGTCGCTTGAGGATTGTCTCCCGGACAAAGACGATACCTGTGAGCAGGGAAAGACCCAGAAAACGGACAAATGCTGAACGTACAGAGGGGGCGCTGTCGGCATTTTTTGTTTGTTGGATAGTTCGAAAGCTTCCTTGATTTTGTCTCGGGACTGGCAAGGCCACAGAGGACTTTTTGCTCAAGTCATCCAAAATGTCCTGGGCACTGACTGCCTTGGGGTCGTAGCGGACGATGAGACTGGCAGCCTTGATATTGCTGTGTGCAGTCAAGACTCCGTCTTGATTTTGACAATGACGGATGTAGTCCTCGGCTTGGGGGGCATTGTGTCGAATGGACGGGATCTTCAGCCTGATCCGTCCAGGGATGGAGTGCTGGATTGCAATTGATTGCATGGCGCTGCTCTGCATTGGTCTTTTGGTTGCCAGTTTGAGCGTGGGGCTTACGTGTGATCTTTCAGTTTTGTCCCTGGCAGCATACGGCCAGTTTGATCAAAAATGAATTTCATAACTTTGGCCATCCCCTTTTCTTCGTTCCCAGGATTTATCATATGCAATCTGTTCCATTGCACCAGGATCCTCCCTTGGAACGTCTTGTTATTATGGACTTGGCCATTTTCTTTTCAACTTCAATAGTCGCTGCTCTTCCGGTAAACTAGAACTCCACAGCCAGCTGAGCGGTTATCCGCTCGTATCCATCGTTGTTTTCAAACCCGACTTGCAGGTATTCCAGGGCCAGGGCCGTGTTTTCAAACAGGCCATGAAAATGAGAAGAGCGGTCTGCACCAGAGCCTCTCCACAAAGTCACATGAAAGATCTATCAACTATCATTAGGTAATTCTAACGTAATTATTCAGCACCAGTTGTGCCAGAAACCTGGATGCTGATAAGGCCTGGATCCGGGGGTTCTGGCAACAGAGCGTCCGGCACCTACTTTTATATTATAAGCCAACTCAAATATTTTAAGTGAAAAGTATCAGCAAAAGTAGATGCCGGATCTGAGCGACTTAGAATGCGTTAATCAAAACTGTGCAAGCTATTTCAACCTCAAAATCCACTATGGCTGTCTGGAAGTTTAAGAGGTCCAAAATCAGAGTGTTGCTTTACGCATTCTTGGGAGCGAGTTTTTTGCGCCCTGTGGGCCGAATCCCTGGACCTGGTGAACAGTTACCTGGATTTTTGATTTTTTATCAGCTGAGGGCCCCAAGTGTTCATGCGTTGCCAGGACCCATCATTTAAAGTTTAGATAAACTATTATTATTAGATATCACTAACACACACAAGATAAAAAAAGGCAGTTTGAATTACCCTTTCAAGCCTTTTTGTTCAGAGCATGTGACAAGAAGATATGTCCACAGAAGATAGACAAATGAGCTAACTTTTTGTTGCATACGGGCTCCAGATACAGCCCCAGATATGCCTGGACATGCCCCGACCCAAGCCGATACGCGAGCCCTGAACCGAGATCACCACCGGTCCATGGCCGGAATTATTGATCACTGTAAGGCGAACCCCGGGAACCAGGCCCATCCCGTACAGCTTGCAGCACAACCCATGGCCCTCGCTGACCCGGGTAATGCGAAAGGTCTGGCCGGGACGGACTTGATCCAAGCACCTCTCATCCTCATCTGGTCCGATTGTGGGGGATGAATCCGAAAGCCCGCAGCACGTTGCTCGACGCAGAAGCGATCTCCATCCGCCTGGGTCATCCCTGGTCTGAAACATCTATGGTCTCCATAGGTAGTTAGGGTTGGCTGTGCATGGTCAGTGCAATGCCCAGCCGCTTATGAATTCAAGCATCCTAAATAGGAAATGAAAACAAAGTTAGACAAAGCTTTCAAAAATAAAATTATGCCTTGTTGTTGACATTGTCAAGAAAAAAATTTGGCTTGCCAAACTTTTTATAGTTTTTTGCACTTCCTAAATCACGGGTTGCAAGTGCTTATTTCGTTCAACAATCCGGATATCTTATTTTTCATTTTTACAGCTTGGTAAAGGATCATGTTTCTGTAGCGCAGAACCCGCCTAAGTTCTCTGATTTCTTTTGGGGCCATGTAGCATTCAGAAAAGAGGTTGCATCAGAGCAGATCTGTATGCAGATTGTCCATAAATAGTTTCTGGTCCTATTTGTGGTACTTGCATCATCAATGCAAGAAACTCATGTTTTTGCAGTTTGCAGTTTGCAGTGCCGCGGAATGCGAGTGAGCACGTACACTGCAG
>CAZBUB010000032.1:0-27440 GCA_964494985.1 uncultured Desulfohalobiaceae bacterium
CTAGTATTTAATTCTGCTGCAAACCCTGTTTCGAGCAGATATGGGCCAGCTCACAATCAGGGCATCCTGGATTGCGGGCCAGGCAGACCTCTCTGCCGAACCAGACCAGGAGATGGTTGATCCTGCCCCAGTCTTTTTCAGGGAATAGAAGCACAAGATCCTGTTCAATACGCCGGGGGTCCCGGGATTGAGTTAGTCCCAGCCTGTATGTTATCCTGCCCACATGGGTATCCACAGCAATGCCCTCCTGCAGGCCAAAGGCGTTGGAAAGCACAATATTTGCGGTTTTTCTGGCTACTCCAGGCAAAGTGAGCAGCTCTGACATGCTCCTGGGTACCTGGCCCTGGTAGACTTCCTGGATTCTGGCTGCGCTCTGGATGAGGCTTTTGGTTTTATTCCGGTAAAAACCAGTGGGCCGGATCACCTGTGCCACCTGGGCTGGATCTGCCTGGGACATTTCTTTTGGACCGGGCCAGCGGGAGAACAGCTCGGGGGTAACCTTGTTCACCTGGCGGTCTGTGCATTGGGCAGCCAGGATAGTGGCTACCAGCAGCTGCCAGGGAGAGTCCCAAAGAAGCATGCCTTGAACTTTTGGATACCTTGCCTGCAGGGCTGCAAATGTGATCTCTGCCTTTTGTTGCGGGGACATTAGATTTGAGTTCAGGCTTCAAAGTTTTTTTTGTTTTGAGGCAGGTGGTGCAGTGAGGTCTCTGGGAATGAATCTGCCTTGCATGTCTGTGCCTCAAGGTTCTAGGGGATTGAAAAAATAATGTAAAAAACGGAGTATATGTTATGAGTGCAGTGCTTGTCTACATGACAGCCAAAGATAGACAGGAAGCCGAAAAAGTGGGCCAAGCTCTGGTAGAGGCCAGGCTTGCTGCATGTGTAAACATCCTGGATAATATGCAGTCTATGTTCTGGTGGCAGGGCGGGGCCCAGTCAGAACAGGAAACAGTACTTTTGGCCAAGACCAGAGTGAGACTGGTATCCAGGCTGAATGCCAAGGTTAAGGAGGTGCATTCCTACGATTGTCCCTGTGTGGTGGCTGTGCCTATTATAGATGGCAACCCGGAATTCTTAAGCTGGATCCGGGAGGAAACAGAGCAAGAAGAATAAAGCGCTGGGCCAATGAAATGCGGCAGCTCAAGACAAAATGAATGTTATCCCCTCAAGTTAGGCTATTTGCCATATGCATTACCATCTATTGACCCAGGGTTGTCAGATGAATGTCAGCGAGTCCCTCTGGCTGGCCAGGGCCCTGGAGAGCCGTGGCTGGCAGCAGAGCCCTGAGGAACAGGCCCAGGTCTTTGTGCTCAATACTTGCAGCGTGCGCGAAAAGCCAGTGCAGAAGGTGTACAGCATCCTGGGCAGGCTGCAGAAATTCTGTCGGCAAGATCCTCAGGCCTTTGTGGCAGTAGGCGGGTGCGTGGCCCAACAGGTGGGAGAGGATTTCTGGCGCAGATTTCCACATGTGCGCTTGGTGTTCGGGCCGGACAGCATTGGCTCTGTCCCGGACAGCCTGCAGCGTCTGCTTAAAGAGCCTGGGCTGAGGCTTAGTTTGCTGGAATTTTCAGAACACTATCCGGAAAGGCCGCAGGAGTTTGATTCTAGGTTTACTCCTGCCCAGGCTTATGTGAACATTATGCAGGGCTGTGACAACTTCTGCACCTATTGCATTGTGCCGTACACAAGGGGCAGGCAAAGATCCAGGCAGAGCGCGGAGGTGATCCGGGAATGCGAGGCCCTGACAGCCAGGGGGGTCAGGGAAGTTACCCTTCTGGGCCAGAATGTGAACAGTTATGGCCAGGACAAATCCGCAGATGGTGTTTCATTTGTGAAGCTTCTGTATAGGATCAGCGCCATACCAGGACTGCAGAGGATACGCTTTACCACCTCCCATCCCAAGGACATCCCTTTGGAGCTGATCCAGGCCTTTGGCAGCCTGCCCAATCTCTGTCCGGCTTTGCATTTGCCTTTGCAGTCCGGATCCAATAGAGTGCTGCAGAGCATGGGCCGCAGATATACCAGGGAGGACTATCTGTGGATTGTGCAGGAGCTTCGTCGCAATTGTCCTGAGCTGGCCCTGAGCACAGATTTGATAGTGGGTTTTCCCGGAGAAAGTGAGCAGGATTTTCAGCAGACCCTGGAGCTGGTGAGGCAGGCGGGGTTTTGCAGCAGCTTTTCTTTCAAGTACTGCGATAGACCTGGGGTCCGGGCTGCTTCTTTTCCGAACAAGATTCAGGAGGAGACCAAGGCCTGTAGATTGCAGGAGTTGCAAGCACTGCAGGATAAGCTTACGGAACAAGACTTGCAGAAGCAAGTGGGAAGTTTTCTGCAGGTGTTGGTAGAGGGACTTAGCAGCAAACAGGGCAATGGGCAAGGCAGGCAGTGGAAAGGCAGAGAGCCCGGGGGCAGGGTGGTCAATTTCAGCTCCCCTGCGAGGAAGGATCTCACCGGGCAGTTGCTTGGGGTGCACATCAAGCAGGCCAAAAAACACTCACTATGGGGGGAGGTGACTGAACCGTCATGATTGAAATGAAGATATACGGCTTGGCCCTGGATGAACAGACCCAGGTGCCTTTGCTGATACTCAAGGACAAAGAGGCAGAGCAGCAGGTGCTGCCTATTTGGATCGGAGCCATGGAGGCCATGTCCATTTCCATTAGTTTGAACAAGGTGGAGGTTTCCAGGCCTTTGACCCATGATCTCTTGTTAAATCTTTTGGGGACCCTGGAGGCCAATATTCAGCGGGTAGTGGTCACTGATCTTAAAGAAGGCACCTATTATGCAGAGATCCACCTGGAACATGCCAATCAAACCTATTTGGTGGACAGCAGGCCTTCTGATGCAGTGGCACTGGCAGTGCGGACCCAGGCTCCGATATTTGCCAGCCAGGATCTCCTGGAGCAGGTAGGCAAAAGATTCGCCCAGCAGGACCATGAAGTGGGCTTGCTGGATGAGGAAGCTAAAAAGTGGACCGAGATCCTGGAGAGGTTTGATGCCGAGGATACCAAGTACAAGATGTAGCCTGGGTTCGGCTCGCAGGGTATTGCAGGTAGCAGGCCAGAGATGATTGATCTGCACGCGCACACCGTGTTTAGCGACGGGGCCTTGATCCCTGCGGAGCTGGCCAGGAGGGCCAGGGTGGCTGGCTATCAGGGCCTGGCTACTACAGATCATGCGGATCAAACCAACATGTCCTGGATCCTGGAGCGAATGCTGCCCGGGATTCAGGAACTATCCCAGGCAGTTGGGCTGCAGCTGTGCGCAGGCATCGAGCTGACCCATGTCCCTCCGGAGCAGATCGCTGCTCTGATACAAAAAGCCAGGCATGCCGGGGCTTTTCCAGTGCTCGTGCATGGGGAGACCCTGGTGGAGCCTGTGGCTCCAGGCACCAATCTGGCTGCCATTGAGGCTGGTGCAGATATTCTTGCCCATCCAGGTCTTATTGCACCAGAAGAGGTCAGACTGGCTGCTGCCAATGGGGTAGCCCTGGAGATAAGCACCAGAAAGGGGCACTGCCTTTGCAATGGGCATGTGGCAGCCCTGGCTTTAAAGTACGGCTGCAGACTGGTCATCAATAATGATGCCCACGTACCAGGGGATTTGGTCTCTGCTGAACTAAGGGCTAAAATCGCCTTGGGCAGCGGCCTGAGCCAGGAACAGTTCCAGGAGGCTGAGGCAAACTCCATGCGGATATTGTCCTCAGCCAACCCAGGAAAAAGTCCAATCTGAAACAAAGGGTTTAGAGCATGGAAGCAGCTGCGAATATTGAGTTTCTTTCCCTTCTGGCCGGGGCCACCCTTGTGGTCAAGGCGGTTTTTTTTATACTCCTTAGTATGTCTATCCTGAGCTGGACCTTGATCTTTTATAAGCTGTTTGTGCTCAGTAAGGCCAAAAAAGAGATCAAAAAAGAATTTCAGGCCTTTGGAACAGCCAAGGATCTGGCTACAGCCCTGCGCACCTTAAAGAGGAAATCCGGATCCAGGCTTTACCTGATTGGGGCCAAGGCAGTCTCCGAGATTCGATCGCTGGAGAGGTCCGGTCTGACCTCAGGGGGCAGAGTAAGGGTTTCTGCAGACAATATTCGCAGGGTACTGCGCCAGGCAGTCAGCCAGGAGATAAACAGCTTGGCTTATGCTTTGTCCTTTTTGGCCACTTGCGCCAACTCCGCGCCTTTTATTGGCCTGTTTGGCACTGTATGGGGCATAATGCATTCCTTCCAGGGGATTGCAGTACAGCAAAGCGCAGCCTTGACTGCAGTTGCCCCGGGCATAGCCGAGGCATTGATTGCTACCGCCTTCGGGCTGGCTGTAGCAATCCCGGCCTCTATAGCTTATAACACCTTTCTGGGTATCTTAAATAGCATAGAGTCTGAGCTGATAGACTATGCTGGAGCCTTTTTGAATCGGGCCCAGCGGGAGCTGCCTTGGCTCAGCGCCAGCAGTCAGAGCCCGCAGGAGGATAGTCTGTGACCTTAACCCAGAGGAATTGCTATGGATTTTAACCCCCGTAGGGGCGGATTCCTGGCCCAGATCAATGTGGTTCCTTTTGTGGATGTCATGCTGGTGCTGTTGATTATTTTTATGGTCACAGCGCCCTTTTTGACCCAAGGGGTGGAGGTTAACCTGCCCCAGACCCAGACCGTGCAGACCTTGCCGGAGGACAGCCAGGAGCTGGTACTCAGCATTGATGAGGAAGGCAAGATCCTGCTGGATGAATATCAGGTCAAGTTGGACAATCTGCAGGAGCAGCTCAAAAAGCTGGATATCAGTCAGGACCAGATGCTTTACCTGCGAGCTGATCAGGAGGTAGCCTACGGCTTCGTAGTCCAGGTTATGAGCGAGATCAGGGCCTCGGGCATCCATCGCATCGGGGTGGTGGCAGAGCCAGAGCAGGAAGAGGATTGATGTTTTTGAGGCCGGGATGCGCGTAAGCAGTTGTCTTTTGTCCCTACTTTTGCATGTGGGCATACTCTTTTTGGGGCTCTATTTCCCTTGGCAAGGAACGGACAAGCCGGTGGATCTGGGCAGGCCGGCGTATGAGGTGAATCTGGTGCGCGCACCTGAGCCTGAGCCTGAACCTGAGCAGGCGGAGCAGATACCTGCGCAGGAGGATCAGGCCCAGACAGCCGAAAAAGAGCCCTCCAGCCAGGAGCCTGCCCAGCCCCAGGCCTCCAAAAAACAGAGCCAGCCCCAAAAGAAGACAGCCCAGCCCAAGCCTGTGCGGCTGCAAAAGGACTCCCAGGCTGAAGGTAAGCCAGCACCTGAGCGCAGGCAGAAAAAAGAAAAGCAACCTCCCAAGCAGGAAAGGCAACCCCCTAAGCAGGAAAAGCAGGCAGAACAAAGGAAAAAGGCCCAGGCCCAGCCTAGCCGGGATGAGCTTTTGAATCAGGCCCTGGGCGATATCAGGCAGCATGCCCAAAGCCAGGAGGAGAGCGAGCAAGATTATCTGGCCCAGGAGTTGGCGAGTCTGCGCTCCCAGGCTGACGAGGGGTCAGCACGCTCCTCAAGGGGGAGCGGGTCCTCCAGACTAGAAGAAATCTATGGTCTGCAGGTGCAGTCCAGAATCCAGGAGAACTGGCGCTATCCAAGCCTGGGAAGGCAGAAGGATTTGGCAGCAGAGGTGGAGATTCAGATCGATGCCCAAGGGGAAATTGTGAGCTTCAGTCTGCGCAATGGCTCCGGCCGCAGAGATTTTGACAGCTCTGTGCTGCGCGCTGTGCAGGATACAGAAAGGCTGCCCAGACCACCCAGGGAGGATCTGCGCGAGATAAGTATCACTTTCCATGCCCAGGATCTCGAGGGATAAATCTCAGGTGAAAGGCCTGAAAGCACAAAAAAGGCAGTATGCAGTGAACAGGAAATTGAAGTTGTTTATACTCCTGGCCGTGGTCTGGAGCTGGCTGCTTCCTGGCCTGGCCCAGCCCCTTTCAGCCCAGGAAAATTTGCATGTCGATATCTATGGCCCTGGCCAGCCTAGGCTGAATTTACTCATGGCAGCTCCCAGAGCTT
Organism: uncultured Desulfohalobiaceae bacterium; assembly: GCA_964494985.1. GTDB lineage: Bacteria > Desulfobacterota > Desulfovibrionia > Desulfovibrionales > Desulfothermaceae > CAZBUB01. Next base: position 6,015 of record CAZBUB010000032.1, read on the forward strand.
TGCAGGATCAAAATGGCCAAGGAGTGCCAGAGTTTGTACGCATGTTGCAGTCCAAGCTGGAAAGCAATCTGGAATATCTGCCCTTTTTACGCCAAATGGGGCAGGAGGAGATCCTATTGGAGGATCCATTCATGCAAGGGGTCAAGTCAGAGGATATTGATTTTGAGCCCCTGCGGCTTAGCCAGGTGGACCTCTTGCTTACTCTGGGCTGGAGGCAGGAGAGAGAAGGTGCAGTCCGGGTGGAGCTGAGGCTCTTGGACGCCTTTGCTAGGGAGCTTCTGGTAGGTCGGGGTTATGTGCTGAGCCAAGAAGACCAGATCCGTGAGGCAGGCAACCGCTTTAGTGCGGAAGTCATGCAGGAGTTAACCGGCAATTCTGCCTTCTTTCGCTCCAGGCTGGCATTTGTGCGCAAATCTGAAGGCAAAAAAGAGGTCTATACCAGCACACCCCAAGGGGACAACCTACGCCAGATATCTGATTTTGATTTGATCTCTTTGAGCCCGGCCTGGTCTTGGGACGGCTCCAAGCTGGCCTTTACCCTGCTGGGCGAAGAAAGGCATGAGTTGATTATCTGGCACCAGGATTCAGGTCAGACTGAAAGCATCCCCCTGCCAGCAAATACCATTATCAGCCCTGTTTTCAGCCCCAAGGGCGATCTGGTGATCAGCGCGGATCCCCAAGGCAATCCAGATATTTTCTTTCTGGATCAGGAGGGCAGGCTGGGCAAGAAGCTGGTGGATAGCTGGGCAATAGATATCTCTCCAGATTTTGACAGCTCCGGGGAGAAGATGGTCTTTGTCTCCAGCAGGCTGGGCAATCCGCATATTTTTCTGCTGGATTTGGAAAAGGACAAGGTGAGAAGGATCAGCTATGAAGGTTCCTACAACACAAATCCCAGTATCAGTCCAGACGGCAGGTTCGTGGCCTATTCCAGGCAGACTGAGCAGGGGCACAGGATCATGTTGCATGATTTGCAGACCGGGAAGGAAAAGCAGCTGACCCAGGGACCGGGTGATGACGAGGACCCGGCCTGGGGCCCTGACAGTTTCTTTCTGGCCTTTGCTTCCAACCGTTCAGATCAATACAGGCTGTATGTAACCACCAGGCACGGGGATGAGCCCAGGGAGATTCCTACAGGCCCTGGAGAGGCTACCTTCCCAGCCTGGAATCCCAATCCAAGGTAAGCTTTTGTCCAGGGGCTTTTAGGCAGGCATCTGCACAGCTTGTGAGTTGAGAGTAAAAAGTGAAAGGTAAAAAGTAAGCGTAACTATTCACCAGGTCCGGGGGTTCGGTTCACAGGACTCAAAAAACTCGCTCCTAAGAATGCGTAAAGCAAAAGTTTGATATTGGACCTCTTGAACTTCCAGAGGATCATGGTGGACTTTGAGGTTGAAATAGCTTGCACAGTTTGCTTAACGCATTCTAAATCGCTCAGATCCGGCACCTACTTTTGCTGGCCTAATCGAATCTTTGAAACGAAAAAGTAACAGAAGTAGGTGCCGGAAGCCTGTGGACCGAACCCCCGGACCTTGGTTTCTGCCTCGGTAATGCTTATCCGAGCATAGTAGATGGTGAATAAATGCAAGTAAGCAATAAAATCGGTATGTTCAGCCGTGAGTGGTAGAGACATGAAGAATGTCGAAAATAGTTTGTAAACACAAGGCGTTGCTAAAGAACTTTTGAGTGTTCAGCGCACAGAAAAAAATAAATAAAGGAGGAGCAGGCATGAGGCAGGGTCGCAGGATAATGTGGATTTTGGGGATCCTTTTTTTCAGTGCTTGGCTGCTGGCTGGTTGCGCCCAAAAGGATGTGGCTACAGAGGCTGAGCATGGAGATGGCTGGAGGGCAGAGGCAGACCAGGATGATGAGCAGGATTTGACAGAGTCTGAGCTAGATCAGGACCGCAGGGATGCTGAAGACATGGAGGAGTTCAGGATCCGGGAAGAGGAAAGGAGAAAGGCTGAAGCTAAGCAGGAGGACGAAGAAAAGGTCAAGGAGCTGGATCAGGATACCAAGCAAAGGCTGCAGGAGAGAATCCATTTTGCTTTCGATTCCTATGAGCTGCGCTCAGAAGCCAGAGAAATCTTGCGGGAGAAGGCAGAGCTTTTGCAGGACAAGAAAGAGCTGGAGATGGTCATAGAGGGCCACTGCGATGATAGGGGTACTGCTGAATACAATCTGGCCCTGGGCGAGCGGCGGGCCAGAGCTGCTTATGAATTTCTGGTCCTGTTGGGCGTGGACGCGGATCGGTTGAGCATTATTAGCTATGGAGAGGAAAGGCCCCTGGAAGAAGGTTCCAATGAGGAGGCCTGGTCCAAAAACAGGCGGGCAGAGTTTAAGGTCTATAAGTAGTTCTCGCTGGAAAAAGGACTTCATCCTGCTGCTTAGAGTTCTCCAGCCCAAGGGATGCAAGGCCTAGTATGGAGGATGTTACCCGGGAGGCTCGCTCCAGGCTGGGCATGGAGCAGGTAGGGCAGGAGAGGATTCGAGATTGGATCCTTGTGCTCAGTGCATTGCGCATCCCCTTTACTATACGCCAGGAGGGCACAGGACATTGGGCTCTCCTGGTGGATTTTAAGGATAAGGAGAAGGCTCTGGAGCAGATCCTGGCCTATGAGCAGGAGAATCAGGAGCAGACAGCCAGCTTCCAGGCCACTGGAGCCCAGGGAAGGCTGGAACCCAGCATTTGGATTTTGCTTTCGATCCTGCTCTTCTATCGTTTGACCCAAGTCCAATCCGGGATAATCTGGGAGACTGAGATTCCATGGCAGGAGCTGGGCAGGTTGGAAGTCCTGGCTGTGCAGAAGGGACAGTGGTGGAGGCTGGTCACTGCCCTGACTCTGCATGCCGACCTCCCACATGTCCTGGGCAATATTTGCATCGGGGGCATATTTATTATCCAGCTTTGCAGAAGCGTGGGCTCAGGTCTGGGATGGTTTTTGGTCTTACTCTCTGGGATCCTTGGTAATCTCTCAAATTTTTTTGTCCAGGATTCTACGCATGTCTCCCTGGGTGGCTCCACTGCAGTTTTCGGTGCGGTGGGTCTTTTGGCTGGGCTGCGCAGCCTGCAGGGTGCAGACCAGGACCTGAGGCGGGAGCTCTTGCCCCTGGCTGCCGGACTGGGCCTATTGGCCCTTTTGGGTCTGGGAAGCAACCAGAATATTGACGTTTGGGCCCATATAATGGGCTTTTTCTGGGGGGGGACCCTGGGCCTGGTGCTGGGCCAGAGCATGTCCAAAGGGGGGTGGCCTAGGCCAGCATGGGATGCGCCTCTGGGCTTGGCTGCGCTGTTTATTGTTTTCTTTTCCTGGTGGCAGGCCCTACAAGGTTATTTGTAGTAGACCTTGATTTGATTGGTATGCCTTTCCTTTTGTCCAGGTGTGGGCTGTCCTGAAGTGATGACCACGCTTTGGCCAGGTTGGAAAAATTTTGATTCCTGGACAAAATCTTCCACCCGTTGCAGGTGGTTGGTCTTACTCTCATCCGAAGTCCTAGGCAGAATGCCCCAGAAGAAGTTCAAGAAGCGGATTACCCGGATGTCCGGAGTCAGAGCATAGATGGGCTGTGCAGGCCTGCGACTGGAAAGCAGCCTGGCTGTAGCCCCAGTGGTGGAGTGACAGGCCAGGGCAGCGCTTTCAGTGTTCTCAGCTACCAGACAGGCAGAATAGGCCAAGTACTTGGCAGGGTTTTTCTCCTGTTTGGGCCGGTAAGGACCTTGCATGCGCTCCAGGAGATATGCCTCAGCATGCCAGGCTATTTCCTGGATAAACCCCACTGCTTCCACAGGATAGCTGCCCACTGCTGTCTCCTCAGAGAGCATCACGCAGTCAGCCCCGTCCAGAATAGCGTTGGCCACGTCAGTAGTTTCCGCTCTGGTGGGCAGAGGATTGTTGACCATGGACAGAAGCATCTGGGTAGCCACTATGGCAGGCTTTTGTACATGCCTACAGGCCCTGATTATCTTTTTTTGCAGCACCGGCAGACTAGGCAGCTCGCATTCCAGACCCAAGTCACCGCGGGCCACCATGACCCCATCGGCAACGGACAGGATCTGGTCCAGGTTCTCCACTGCATTAGCCCTTTCCAGCTTGGCTATGATCGGGGCCCAGCTGCCATGCTTCTGCAGCTCTGCCTGGACCTCTTCAATGTCCTTCTTATCCTGCACAAAGGACAGGGCAAAGCAATCCAGGCCAATATCCAAGCCTTGATGCAAGTTCTCTTTGTCCTTGGAGGTGAAGGCGGGCAACCTGATCTTTTTACCCGGAAAGGTGATGCCCTTGTGCGAGGAAAGGATTCCGCCGTTTATTGCCTCGAGCAGGAACAGGCGATCCTTTTCTAAGATTTTTCGGACCTGAAAGCGAGGCACCCCGTCACTTAGGGTGACTGGCATGTCCAGGCCCAGATTTTTCAGGGCCTGGGGCTGATCCAGGCTGATAAAGAGCCGGTCTTGGTGTTTGTCCTTGAAATCAGGCAGCCCTAGGTAGATCTTATCCCCTTTGCTGACCTGGACAGGGGAGCCAGGGATATTCCCGATCCTTATCTTGGGCCCGCTCAGATCGCCCATGATGGTCAAAGGCAGCTGCAGTTTCTGCTCCAGGCCTCGGATGGACTCTACAGTGGGTAAAAAGGCCTGGGCGTCTGCATGGGAAAAGTTGAGCCTGAAGATGCGCACCCCGTGCAGGGCCATGTCCTTGATGGTCTCCTGGTCACTGGAGGAGGGACCCAAGGTAGCTATGGTCTTGATGCGCATATGCTTCGTGTCTTGGAACATGGCTCAGAAAATAACCTCAAGCAGTCTCGAGCTCAGCCTTTTCCAGCTTAACTGCACAGACCTTGAGCTCAGGGATCTTGGCTATAGGATCAATAGCGGTATTGGTCAGAACATTGGCGTTGCCTTCCAGGTAGTGGAAGGACATGAACACCGTGCCTTGGGGCAAAGTGTCCGTAATCCTGGCCTTGACCCTGACCTGGCCTCTCCTGGAGCTGACTTGGAGGAAGTCCCCTGGCTGCAGCTCCAGTTCCTGAGCATCCTGGGGATTGATCTGGACTTCGCTTTCCGGGGCCTCCCTTTGCAACACAGGGGATAGCCCAGTCATAGTGCTGGTGTGGTAATGGGCATGCACCCTGCCAGTGGTCAGCCAGAAGGGGTATTCTTGGTCCACGCTTTCTGCAGGAGGCTTGTACTCTATGGCATGGAACAGGCCCTTGCCTCTGGCAAATCGCTCTTGGTGCAGGAACTTGGTCCCTGGATGCTCTGGATCAGGGCAGGGCCACTGCAGGCCTTCCCCTTCCAGTCTGGCATAGTTGATTCCGGCATAGGAAGGAGTCAGTCTGGAGATCTCTTGCATTATCTCTTCCGGGGAGGAGTACTGCATGGGATAACCCAGTTTGGTGGAGAGGTCCTGGATGATTTCCCAGTCAGGACGGGACTGGCCCACTGGCTCTATAGCTTTCCTGACCCGCAGCACTCTGCGCTCTGTATTGGTAAATGTCCCGTCTTTTTCCGCAAATGAAGCCCCGGGCAGGACCACATCCGCCAGCTCTGCCGTGGGAGTCAGAAACATGTCCTGTACCACAAGAAACTCCAGGTTCTGCAAGGCTTTTTTGACGTGAGTGCTGTCAGGATCGCTCTGCACCGGGTTCTCGCCCAGGACATAGAAGGCTCGCACCGAGCCGTCTGCTGCACCGGATAACATCTCAGGCAAGGCTAGGCCAACCTGATCCGGGCCTGTAGCCCCCCAGACTTCGGACATCTTTTTGATGCTGCTGGCATCTGTAACTGCCTGGTATCCACTAAAGACGTTGGGCAGGCCGCCCATGTCGCAGGCTCCCTGCACATTGTTCTGGCCCCGTAAGGGATTTACACCAGTAGATTCCCGGCCCACGTTGCCGGTGAGCATGGCTAGATTGGCCAGGGTCTTGACATTATCCACTCCGGTTACATGTTGGGTGATGCCCATGCAGTAGACCAGGGAGGCCTTGTCAGCCTTGCCGTAGGCCTCTGCGATGTTCTGGATATCCTCTGGAGCTACGCCAGTAATTTCGCTGGCCTTTTGCGGGGTGTAGTTAGCCAGGATAGATTTTAGCTCTTCAAATCCTTCAGTTCTGCTGTCGATGAACTCCTGATCATGCCAGCCCTGTTCCAGAATAACCTGCATGATGGAGTTGAGCAAAGCTACATCAGACCCCAGCCTTTGCTGTACATATACGTCAGCGAAGTCTGCCAGCTGGATGCGCCTGGGATCAGCCACAATCAGCTTGGCCCCTTTTTGCTTGGCCCGGAAAATCCTGGTAGCCACGATGGGATGGGAAGATGTGGTGTTGGAACCAATGACAAAGATGCAATCCGCATCTTCTAGTTCATCCACGGAGTTTGTCATGGCTCCGCTGCCGAATGAGGCGGCCAGACCGGCCACTGTGGAGGAATGTCAGAGCCTGGCGCAGTGATCAATATTGTTGGTGCCTATCCCGCCCCTGGCCAGCTTCTGCAGCAGGTAGTTCTCCTCGTTGGTGATCTTGGCTGAGGCCAGGAAGGCCAGGCTCTGAGGACCGTGCTTCTCCTTGATCTCCCCGAGCCTGGAGGCAGTATAGTCCAGGGCTTCTTCCCAGCTGGCCTCTACCAGCTCCCCATTTTTGCGGATCAAAGGCGTCTTAAGCCTGCTTTCGTCCTGGATAAAATGATGCACGTTCCAGCCCTTAATACACAGACTGCCCTTATTGACTGGACTAGTCTTGCAAGGAATGGGGCCTATGATTTTATCTTCGATCACCTCCAAAAAGAAGTTGCAGCCGCAGCCGCAATAGGGGCAGGTGGTGAGTGTGCTGCTGTATTGCATGGATGTTGTCCTTGGTTCAGTTTTAGCTCTGTATCAAGTTCAAGGGGGCCTTGTGTTCTGCATCAGCCCCTGTGTAATAGTTAAACTCTTGGTTCAGGATGGCCTCTACTTTCTTGTACAGGGTACGCAAGGGGATGTCTGCGGGGCAGGCCTGCTCGCATAGGCCGCAGTCTATACATCTGCCTGCCATATGCGCAGCCCGGACCCAGTGAAAGATGGGTATCTCTGGGGGCAGGCTCCCGGTCTGGACCAGAGTTTCATCCTCCAGGCTGCATTCCTTGCAGAAACACATGGGACAGATGTCTCGACAACCATAACACTTAACGCATTTTGAAAATTCAAACATCCAGTTTTTAAAGCGCTCTTCCAGGTCCAGGGCCTCTAGCTGGGCCACTGATTCAAACTCTCTGGGTTGGGCAGGTTCCCCAGCTACAGGTTTTTCAGGATAGGGTTTTTGGCACTGGCAGGCATCTGCCAGCTCCTGGGGGCAGCAGATGCCCACTTGGACCACCTGCTGCAGATCTATCTGCTTCCAGACCTGCAGGGCGTTGAGTCCCCTTTGATCGCAACCTCGGACCAAAACTCCGATTTTTTGTTCTGGATAGGCCTGGCAAATGGCCTGTAGAGACTTAAGCAGGGGGTATCTGGAGTCTCCTGGCTTTTGCACATCTCCCAGGTGCAGTTCGTCCAGTTCCTGGGGATCTTGGAAGAGATGGGGACAGATCTGACCGTGCCTTTGTTTGAGACCCAAAAAAGCCTGGATTTCTCGCTTTTGTAAGAGCTCCCTGGCCTGGGCCTGTACTTCTTTGATCATACTTGTCACCTGATTCATCTGGTTGGTGTTGTTCAGCTCGTGTCTGTCTAAGCTGCAGACTCCAGACCGGCAGAGGCCGGGTGCTTGTTGAGGGGTGAAGGCCCCACCTCTCGCAGGACCTGCACGAACTCTTTGATAACGCCGGCAAACTCTGCTGCTTCAGCAGAGGAGACCCAGCCAGTGCGCAGCCTTTGGGGATCGATCCCGCTGAACTCTAAAAGTCCCTGCAGGAACTTGACCCTTTTCTGGGCGGAGTAATTACCATACAGGTAATTGCAGTCCCCCAGGTGTCAGCCGCCCACAAATACTCCGTCCACACCCTGCTGGAAAGCAAGCAGGACGTGGTGAGGGGAGACGCTGCCGCTGCACATGACCCTGACAATACGGATATTGCTCGGGTACTGGAACCGACTGACCCCGGCCAGGTCAGCTGCGGCGTATGCTCACCAAGTGCAGAGGAAGCAAATGATTCTAGGTTCAAAATCCTGGCTCATAGTCCATTCCTTGTGTTTTCCCGCCCTGAATGCAAGCGGGATTCAGGTTTATATCCTAGGTTCTCAGGCCAAAGCCCGAATCTGGGAATTCATCTGTTCGGGTTTGTACCCCCTGAGCTTAGCGCTCTGGGAGGGACAAGTCGCAGCGCAGTTACCACAGCCCTTGCAAAGGATCTCGTTCACCCTGCAGATTGTGTTTTGCTGGTCATAATAAATGGCTTGATAGGGGCAAACCTCCAGGCAGCCCTGGCAGCCCACGCAGGTTTCCGGGGTGATCTCTGCCACGAGGGCGCTGGAAATGAGCTTTTCCTTGAACAGGATGGTGCCAACCCGGGCGGCAAGCCCAGTGCCCTGGGCGATAGCTTCTTCTGTGCTGGCTGGGTACCTCGCAGAGCCGCAGACAAATATCCCATCCGCGGCAAAGTCCAGAGGTCGCAGCTTGGCGTGGGCCTCCAGGAAAAATTGGTTCTGGTCTGTGGGTACCCGCATCATTTGGGATATTTTGGACGCATCTTCCCTGGCTACCAGGGGCGTGGACAAAACTACCAAGTCGCAGTCCAGGCCCAGCTTTTGACCCAGCAGGGCGTGCTGATATTCCACATGTCCGGGCTGGACCTGGATCTGTGTTTGAGGATCATAGACCTGGAATTGGATACCTTGGCCCCGGGCTTCCCAGAGCATCTTTTCTTTTTCCGTGCCATACATCTGCATATCCCGGTACAGGACATGGATCTCAGCCTCGGGATTACGGCGTTTGAGCTCCAGGGCATTCTTGACTCCGATGAGGCAACAGATCCTGGAGCAGTAAGGCCTCTCATCATTTCTGGCACCGGCGCATTGGATCATGGCCACTCGGCCAGGGGCAAAGTCCTGATCCTGGAGCCTGTCCTCCAGCTCCATCTGGGTGATTACCTGGTCTCCATCATAGCCCAGCAGACCGTCCTGGGGGATCAAGGGCACTGCGCCTGTGGCCACGGCTATGCAGCCCACTGCTTCCTGTTGGGACTGTGTCTTTTCTGAGCCAAGCTGGACCTGGTAGTTGCCAATATAGCCATCCACACGCTGCACTAGGGTGCTGGTGTAGACCGTGATTCTGGGATGGTTCTGTATCCGGCCTGCCAGTTCTTGCACCCGATCCCGGGCCAGATCTCCGTCAGGGGCCAGACGGTGTAGTTGATTCAGCAGGCCCCCAAGCTGGGAAGTTTTTTCCACCAGGACCACTTCCAGGCCCATATCAGCCAGGGACTCGGCAGCGGTTAGACCGGCCAGGCCGCCGCCGATAACCAAAGTGCGGTAGACCAGAGAAGATTCGATATCCTGCTGAGGCTCCAGGTACCTGCTCTTGTAAACCCCCATCCTGACAAGTTCCATGGCCTTGCGGGTGGCTTGTTCCTTTTCCTGCATATGTACCCAGGAACATTGGTCCCGGATATTGACCATTTCAAAAAGATAGGGGTTCAGTCCGGCCTCTGCGCAGGAGGACGAAAACAAAGGCATATGGGTCCTGGGCGAGCATGAGGCCACCACGACTCGGTCTAGGTTGTGCTCCTGGATGCCCCGCTTGATCTCCTGGATGCCTGCTTCAGAGCAGGTATAGAGGTTCTCTTTGGCCAGGGCCACTCCTGGCAGGGTGGCTGCGTATTCAGTCACTGCCTTGCAGTCCAGATGTCCGGCGATGTTGGAGCCGCAGTCACAGATAAATACCCCGACACGCTTGCCTGGACCTGCACTTTGCTTTTGGTTGCTCATAGGCTGTTTATCCCCTGTGTTAGGAGGCCTTGCCCTGTTGCAAGCCGGCCTCCTGCTTGGAGGTGGTCAGGAATTGTACCGCCCTGGAAGCAGCGCTGCTGGCCTGGGCCACTGATTCTGGGATGTCCATGGGGCTGTTTGCGCAGCCGCAGACAAAAACTCCTTCCCTGCTGGAGTCCATGGGCCTGCTGGAGGAGGTCCGGATAAAGCCAAACTCATTTAGCTCCAGGCCCAGCCTTTCAGCAAGCTCAGCAGTGCCTTTGCCAGGCTCGCAGGCAGTGGCCAGAACCACCAGTTCGAAGTCTTTGCTGACGACCTTGCGGCTCAAGGTATCTTCATAGATCAGCCTCGGGTTGTCGTTGGGACCTTTGCTGATCTCCGCCACCTTGGCCCTACGGTATGTGATGTTGGAGTTGTTCCCGCCCCGGATCTTGTACTCTTCAAAGCCTTTGCCTACAGCGCGAATATCCATGCCGAAGATGGTGGATTCAGTGCGTGGGTCGTGCTCGTGGGCAATAATGGCCTCCTTTATGGAGTGCATGCAGCAGTAGCCTGAGCAAAAGGGATAGAATCTGAGATCCCTGGAGCCCACGCACTGGATAAAAGCAATCTTGGTGGCGGTTTGAAAATTTTGGGCCTTTTCCTGCAGCCTTTGCAGCTCCTGTTCCAGCTGTAATTGCTCCTGGTACTTCTGGGCCCACTTCTGGTGCTCCTCTTCCTGGAGCTCCCCCTGCTGGAAGCGGGAGTAAAAATCCTGGGAGGAGAGCTCATACTTTTTTTCATATTTTTGTAGTACATTTAAGCTTCGTTTTTGCTTCTTTTCCAGCTCCTGAATCCTGGACTGCACAGCTAAATCAGAGGGCCGATCCAAGTGACCGGCGGTAGGTCCACTGGCGCTCAGCAGGCGCTCGAACTCCATGCTGGTGAGCACATTGGGCAGATCCTGGTACCTGTACTCCGGCACCCGGGAAGGATCAAAGACCTGATAGCCGTTGGCCACAATCACCGCACCCACCTCATAGTCCAGGATTCTGTCTGTCTGCTCGAAGTCAATAGCCTCTGCCTGACAGGTCTTCTGGCAGACACCGCATTTTTTGCCCTGCAGCTGGCGGCAGTGTTCAGGGTCAATGGTATGCGTGGAGGGTATGCCCTGGGCGAACCAAGTATAGATGGCCTTTCTAGTGCCCAGCCCCTCGTTAAAGGCATCCTGGACCACAGTGGGGCATTTTTCTGTACAGGCCCCGCAGCCTGTGCATTTTGATTCGTCCACATAGCGGGCCTTTTTGCGGATGCTGACCTGGAAGCTGCCTGGAGCACCGCGGAGCTCCTCCACCTCGCTGTAAGCCAAAAGCTCTACGTTGGGATGCCGACCGACATCCAGCATCTTGGGCGAGAGGATTCAAATGGCGCAATCGTTCGTGGGAAAGGTTTTGTCCAGCTGGGCCATCTTGCCGCCGATGCTGGGCAGCTTCTCCACCAGAGCGACCTTATATCCCATCTCAGCCAGATCCAGCGCGGACTGGATTCCGGCAATCCCGCCTCCGATAACCAAAACATCCTTGTTCATAGCTTGCAACCTTAGATTTTATGCGGACTTTTCATATGCTGGCAGCCCCAAACCCGCAGGCCCCAGCTCCTTTAGGTCTGCTACGAATTGGGTGGCCACCTCTGCGAACCTGTTCCCTTCTGCAGAGGAGATCCATTCCAGACGTACCCGCCTGGGATCAATGCCCAGAATGTCCGTTAGCTCCCGGGTGGTGTCAAACATCCTCTCCGCCTTCACATTACCGTCCAGGTAATGGCAGTCCCCGATATGTCAGCCTGCGACCAGGACGCCGTCTGCGCCCCGGGCAAAAGGTTGCAGAATGAAGTTGTGGTTCACCCGACCGGAGCAAGGTACCCTGATTACCCTGAGGTTTGGGGGGTACTGCAGCCTGCTGACCCCGGCTAGGTCTGCTGCTGCGTATGCGCACCAGTTGCAGGCAAAGACTATGGCTTTAGGCTCAAACTCGCTCATGACTTTTCCTTAGCGGTTCAGGGGTTTTAAACGTTTGCTTAGCAAACCAGGCGACCTAGTCCTGGGCCTCTGCCAGAGGCTGATCCTGCTGCTCCAAAGCAGCCTGGACCATGCCCAGCAGGTTCTGGTCTTCATAGTTTTTCAGAGTTGCCGCCCCAGTGGGGCAGGCTACAGTACAAGCCCCGCAGCCCTTGCACAGTGCTGACTGAACCTGGGCATGGGTCCTGTATTGCTCTGTAACCAGCTCTATGGCGTTGTAGGGGCAAGCCTGTACACATTCTCCGCAGGCCCGGCAGAGGAACTCGTTGACCTCCGAGACTATTCCTTCCACTGTCAGGGAGTCCTTGCAAAGCACTACCGCCGCCCTGGAGGCTGCAGCCTTGGCCTGGGAAATGCTTTCTTCCAGGGGTTTGGGGTAATGGGCCAGCCCTGCCAGGAAAATGCCGTCTGTGGCGAATTCCACAGGCCTGAGCTTGGCATGGGCCTCCATAAAGAAGTTTTCCGCATTCAGGGGCAGCTTGAACATGCCTGCCAGTTCCTCCTCCTGAGGCCGTTCTATGGCGCTGGCCAGCACCAGGAGGTCCGCCTGTATTTCCAGGTCCTGCTGCAGGATGTGATCCCGGACCTGGACCAGGAGGCTGTCCTGGCCCTTATCCACCTGGGGCTTGGCATCCAGGTTATAGCTGATAAACATAACTCCTTTCTGCCTGGCTTCTTTGTACAGCTCTTCCCTTTGGCCGTAGGCCCGGATGTCCCGGTAGAGGATGAAGACGTTCATCTCCGGGTTTTGTTCCTTCAGGGCCAGGGCAGACTTGATGCTGTGCGTACAGCAGACCTTGGAGCAGTAGGGTCGCTCAGGCTCCCTGGAGCCTACGCACTGGATAAATACCGCGCTTTTGGCCTCCTGGAGTCTTTGGGGATTCTGCCTGAAGATGCGGTCCAACTCCAAGTGGGTGACTACCCGCTCATCCTGGCCGTAAAGATATTCCTGGGGCTGGTGTTCATGCGCGCCTACAGCGATGATTACTGCCCCGTGTTCCAGGGTGTGGCTTTGAGCGTTCTGGGTGACCACGCTCTGGAAGTTGCCCACAAAACCAGTGCTCTCGGTTATCTTGGCCTGGGTGTAGACTTTTACCAAAGGCTGGCTTTCTATTCTCTGGTGCAGATCCTGGAGATAAGCAGGGATCTCCTGGCCCTGCCAGGTGCTGTTGAGGTGCAGGGCGTTGCCTCCCAGCTGCTCCCCCTGTTCCACCAGATAGGTTTGAAAACCCTGCTCAGCCAGGGCCAGGGCTGAGGTCATGCCAGCCACTCCCCCGCCTATGATGAGGGCGCTGTTGCTGACCGGGATGCTGGGCTGCTGCAAAGGCATGATCCTGCTAGCCCGAGCCACAGCCATTTTAACCAGATCCCAGGCCTTTTGCGTGGCCCTATCCTTTTCCTTGCTGTGCACCCAGGAACATTGGTTCCTGATATTGGCCATCTCAAACAGGTACTTGTTCAAGCCGGCATCCTTGAGGGTCTCTTGGAATAAAGGCTCGTGGGTCCTAGGAGTACAGGCTGCTACCACCACCCGGTTCAGACCCTGCTCCTGGATGACTTCCTTTATCTTGTCCTGGGTGTCCTGGCTGCAAGTAAACAGATTCTCCTGGACATACTCTACGTTGGGCAGCTTGCGTACGGCTTCCCCCAGGGAGGGAATATCCACCACCCCGCCGATGTTCACCCCGCAATTGCAAAGGAAGACTCCGATCCTGGGCTCCTGGTCCAGGACAGGTTTCTCCTGGGGGAATGTCTTGGACTGGGCCTGGCTGCCCCTGGCCTGGTGCAGGCTGACCTGAGCCTCACAGGCGGCTGCGCTGGCCTCCATGACCGAGGCTGGAATGTCCTTAGGCTCGGCAATGCTGCCGCAGACATAGATGCCTGGCCTCGAGGTCTGTACAGGAGCCACACTGCTGGTTTGTACAAGATTATTGTGGTTTAGCTCTATGCCAAGCTGGCGCAGCTTGTCCTGCATCTGCTGTGAGGTCTGCATGCCCACGGAGAGCACCACCAGGTCAAAGGTTTCCTGCTGCAGGTTGCCGCTGTCGTCCACAAACTGCAGAACCAGGTTCTGCTCCTGGTCCTGGGCGATGGTGTGCACCCTGGAACGAATAAACCTAACCCCTTCCTGGTCTCTGGCCCGCTCATAGTACTTCTCGAAATCCTTGCCGTAGGTGCGCAGATCCATGTAGAAGATCGCAGTATCCAGCTCCTGATTGCTGTGCTCTTTGGCAATCACCGCCTCCTTGATGGCGTACATGCAGCACACAGAGGAGCAGTAGGCCCGATCGCAGCGGTTGATATCCCGGGAGCCTATGCACTGCAGCCAGGCGATCTTCTTGGGCTCCTGCTGGTCAGAGGGCCGCACCAGGTGCCCTTGATAAGGCCCTGTGGCACTGAGTAAGCGCTCGAATTCCATGCTGGTTAACACATTGGGAAACTCGCTGTATTGATAGGTGTCCAGACCTGTGGGATCAAAGGGTTGAAAGCCGCTGGAGATGATCACCGAGCCCACCTGCAGACTTACTTCCTGGGCCTGGTCCTGCAGATTGACAGCGCCAGTGGGGCAGTACTTTTCGCAAGCCTTGCACTTGCCCTTCTTGAAGTAGATACAGTTAGGAGCATCAATGGCATACTTCAGGGGCACTGCCTGGGAGTAGGGCACGTAAATGGCCTTTCTGCGGGCCAGGCCCTGGTTGAATTCGTCACGGACCTTGACTGGACATCTCTCAGCACAGACCCCGCAGGCAATGCATTTGTCCATGTCCACGTATCTGGGATTCTGCCTAATACGCAGTGAAAAATTGCCAGGCTCGCCCTGGATTTCTTGCAAATCCGAGAGGGTGTGCAACTCTATGTTTATGTGCCGGCCGACCTCGACCAGTTTGGGGGAGATGATTCACATCGCGCAGTCGTTGGTGGGGAAGGTCTTGTCCAGCTGGGCCATTGCCCCGCCTATGGCTGGGCTGCTTTCCACCAGATGTACGAAATAGCCGGAATCAGCCAAGTCCAAGGCGGCCTGCATTCCGCTGACTCCGCCGCCTAGAACAGCTACCGAACCCTGGATCTGTGCAGCTTGCGAGCAGTTCATGCCAGTTTGCTCCTTGATTTGTCCCTGTCTTGGGCAGGGCTTATACTTTGTTTTTTCCAGCTGGAAATTTTTCCATGCTGGCTAGGCCTTTTTACCAGGGCCACTAGCTTAAATGCTCATGCAGATAAGTAAATATGTCCTGGATTTTTAGCTGTTTCTGCTGGTCACTTTGGGCGCACTGCAGATGGATCTGGCATTTGGGACAGGAGGTAAGTAAGGTCGCGGCTCCAGTGTCCTGGGCCTCTTGCAGCCGTTGGCCCTGCATCTGTCTGGAGCAAGAAGAGCATTCCATCCAGGCTGTGGTACCGCAGCACTGGGCATTTTCCCGGTTTTTGTCCATTTCCACCAAGTTTGTGTTTGGAACCATCTGGATCAGCTGCCTGGGATGCTCGTACTCTCCGCACCAGCGGCCTAGTCTGCAGGGATCCTGATAGGTGAGCAGGCCGTTGGTACTGGATATGAAACCAATATCCGCCTGAGGCAGCTCTTGAACCAGGAATTCGCTCAAATATTGGACTTCAAAGGGCAGCTCTCCAAGGACCTCAGGATAGTATTTTTTGAAGGTCAAATAGCCCTCAGGGCAAAGGAAAAGAACTTTCTGGGCCCCTGTGGCCTGGATGGCCTGCAGATTCCTGTTTGCCAAGGTCTGGAAGGTTCCCTGCCTTCCACTCCACAGGGCATCGTGACCGCAGCAGCACTCCTGGTTGCTCAATACAGGCTCAATGCCCAGTGTATTCAAGAGGGCCAGACCGCTTTTAGCGGTTTGCAGGCATTCCAGGTCCAGATATCTGAAAAAAACGTCAAAGTAGGGCATGCAGCCTGTAAACAGGTAAATCTGCCCTTGTTCTTTCTGGACCCTGCCTGCAGCTTCAGCCCAGGCAGTTCGGTTCTGGGCTGGAAGTGCGGTCTGCAGCTCGGATATGGTCTGGAAAACTCCGTGATGGCTGGGTAAGGGCTGGTTCTGGCACTCGTCTGCCTGGTCCCGGTAGTGGCGGATAAACTCCGGAAAGTCAATGTGCACCGGGCAACGCTCGCTACATCTGGCGCAGGTCAAGCAGGCCCAGAGCTCACGCTGGCAAGTCAGATCCTGCTTTTTGATCAGGGTGTTTTTTATGATCTGTCGTGGGGAGAAGGTTTCCAGGGTGTAGCTTACTGGACAGCTTCCGGTGCATACTCCGCATTCCATGCAGTAATTGATCTGTGTCTGGGAAAGTTGCATAATCCGGGTTCCTGTAGATGGCTTTAGTTCGAAAAGGTCCTGGATCAGGGCGTGCTGTGCTTTAAAAATTAGTATTTCCAGTTAGCTTACCACCAGGTATTTGTCAAGCGACTGTTGAGGAAAGAAGGAACCCTGCGCAAGGGATAGGGAATGCAGCTTCCTGCAACCAGATAAAGGACGGAAAAAATACATGTCCCAGGCCTTGCAAGCCTTAATATTTGACTTTGATGGTACCCTGGCTGAGCTCAATATAGATTTTTCCAGGATGCGCAAGGGAGTTAGGGCCCTTCAGGAGGCATTTTTGCCGGATTTTTCCTTGCCAGAAGATGGCTGGCCGATCCTGGAAAAGGTGGAGGAGATCAGGGATATATTGCAAAAGATGCAGCCTGGCCTGGGTCTGGAGTTCGCCTCCAGGTGTAGGTTGTTGATTACTGCCCTGGAGATGGATGCTGCCAGGCAGGGCAAGCTCTTTCCCTATAGCCTGGAGATTTTGCGCTGGCTTACAGCCCAGGGGTTGGTTACAGCTATTGTGACCAGGAACTGCAGTGCAGCTGTGAGACAGGTTTTACCAGATGTGTATGCCAGGTGCGGGGTGTTTTTGGCCAGGGAGGACGTGCCTAAGGCCAAACCCCATCCCAGCCATGTGCAAGCAGCATTGGATACTCTGAAGGTGCCAGCTGAGCGCTGTTTGCTGGTAGGGGATCATTTTTTGGACATTCAAGCGGCCCGGGACTGCAAAGTGGCAAGCGCTGCAGTAGCCACAGGCAGGCTAGGGCTGCAAGAGCTGCGCAAGGTTGGCCCAGATTACTGTGCCAGGGATTTGCCTGAGCTGATGCGCAGGCTGCAGGAAAAAGGGGTTTTGTCCAGGTTAGGGATTTGACTTGAGCTGGGTATTGGGGTTAATTATCTAGGGAAATAAGGCGTACTTGACACTTTAAAGTTTAAAGCAAAGATAAAAAAATCAGTGAGATAAGCAAATCATTGCTCCCTGCACTGTAAATTTTGCAAAGGATCAATAAAAATAATCTAAACTGTCAGGGGACTTTTGACTATCCAGAAGCAACGAGGTATACAAAAAGGGGTTATATTTATGTGCATCGCAGTGCCTGTACGCATTGCCAGCATCCAAGGGGATACAGCCTGGTGCAGCCCGGATCAGGATCAGAGCAGCAGTATTCAGGCCTCTTTGCTGCTCTTGGACGAAGAGGTCCAGGTGGGTGATTATGTCCTCTTGCATGCTGGCCTAGCCCTGCGTAGGGTGGATCCTGAGGAAGCAGAGGAGACCCTGCGTTTGATGCAGGAGATGCTCCAGGCTGAAGAGGGATTGCATACCTGGGGCGACCAGCATATCCCACCTGGGGAGCAGGTATGAAGTACATAATCTTTGAAGGCTTTGCAGGGGAGCAGACCCCGATTCTGTTCCCATCCAGAATCCTGCATGAAGAGATGCGGGAGCAGATGCCTTATGCCCGGGTCTATTCAGCAGGGGAGATATATCTGCAAAAGGGGGAGTTTGTCTGTCAGGGAGGCTCTAGGGAGCTGGAGGTCTATGCTAGGTCTCATGACGCTGAAGTCATTTCTTCTTTTTTTCAGAAGCAGCAATAAAAACAAAATCTCTCAGGCTGTTGCCTGGTGTTTAAATCAAACAGAAGAATACAAGAAACAGGAGATAGATATGAGAATCAAGCATGTAATGTGCACTTTTTTTGTTATTTTCTTTTTGACTGGCGCGGTGCCGGCCCAGGCAGAGCTCCCAGAATTCAGCGGTCTGGCCCAGGAGGCTGGGCCCGCAGTGGTCAACATCAGTACGGTCAAGGTGGTAGAGGATTCCCAGAGGCTGCATCCATTTTTTCGACAATTTGAGGAAGACAGTCCCATGAACGACTTCTTCAGGGAATTCTTTGGGGATATGCCCCGGCAAGAAAGAAGGCAGAATTCCTTGGGATCCGGGTTTATCATTTCCCAGGAAGGTTATGTGGTAACTAATAACCATGTTGTTGAAAAAGCTGACGAGATTGAGGTCACCCTGCAAGGGGTGGAAGACTCCATTCCAGCAGAGGTGGTTGGCAGGGATCCAGAGACTGACCTGGCTTTGCTCAAGATAGATACAGATGAAGATTTGCCGGTTCTGGAGTTCGGAGATTCCGATAAGTTGGAAGTGGGACAATGGGTGGCAGCCATTGGCAATCCCTTTGGGTTGGACCATACAGTGACTGCAGGCATTATTAGCGCCAAAGGCAGAGTGATTGGCGCAGGTCCATATGATAATTTCTTGCAGACTGATGCCTCTATTAATCCTGGAAACAGTGGCGGCCCTCTTTTAAACCTACAAGGTAAGGTGGTGGGCATCAATACCGCGATAGTCTCTAGCGGCCAGGGCATAGGCTTTGCCATTCCGAGCAACATGGCCAAAGAGGTGATCTCTCAGCTGCAGGAGTACCAAAAGGTCAAACGGGGCTGGCTGGGGGTGACCATCCAGGATGTGGACCAGAATTCTGCTAAAGCCCTGGGCCTGCCGGAAGCAAAGGGTGCGCTTATAGCCTCGGTACAGGAAGGGGATCCTGCGCATGAGGCAGGGCTCAGGCCTGGAGACGTAATCATTGGGCTTAATGGTAAAGCTATCAAAGATGCAGGGGATCTGACGAGAAAAATTGGCAATATGAAGCCAGATCAGGAAGTGGAGATGAGGTTCTGGCGGCAGGGGAAAAAGCGTTCTGTGCAGCTTAAGCTGGGTGAAAGGGATCTGGAAACTGCCCGCAAGGATCAGGAGCAAAGGCCCGGGCCGAAGCAGGCAGACTTCTTGGGCATGCAGGTCAAGCAGCTTAACCAAGAGGAGGCCAGGGCCCTGGATCTGCCAGCAGCGCAAGGCCTGCTGGTTACAGAAGTGGAAGATGACTCCCCTGCAACCCAAGCCAACATGCGCAGGGGGGATGTCATCCTGGAGGCCAATGGCCAGGAAGTAAATCATCCGCAGGAACTCCAAGAGATCCTGGAAGGGGATGCCAAGGACAAGGGCGTGGTTATGCTGCTCATCAACCGTCAGGGGCAAAATTTATTTCGGACCATACCCATACCTGAGTAGTGAAGAAAATATGCAAGAGTTGCAGGCCGTCTGCAAAGCCAATCTGTTTTTGCGCATTCTTGGCAAGCGAAGTGACGGCCTGCATGAGCTGCAGAGCTTATTTTATCCGCTGCAAAGCCCTAGGGACAGATTGTTTGTCACTTGGGCGGCACCTGGGACAGGACTGGAGCTTAGCTGTTCAGACCCGGGCCTGGAGGGGAAGCATAATATCCTATGCCGGGCCTACCAGCTCTTTGCAGAGCAAACGGGTCTGAAGCCTGATTTAAAAGTGCATCTGGAAAAACAGATTCCTCAGGGCGCAGGCCTAGGTGGAGGCAGCTCAGACGCGGCTTGCCTTTTGCTTTATCTCAAGCAGCTCTTCCCGGAGAGGCCTGTGGATCTGGCTTATTTGGCCAGACGCCTCGGTGCAGATGTCAGTTTCTTTTTGCAAGGCAGACCAGCTTGGGTTCAGGGCGCAGGTGAAAAGATTACCCCTTTGGATACTGATTTAAGAGGGTTCAGTCTGCTGGTAGTCTGTCCAGATATGCATATCTCCACAGCCGAGGCTTATGCCCTCTGGGATAGCTGTCAGGGGGATAAAGCTGGTCATGCAGAACACCATTGGGCCTTGACAAGCTTTGGAAGTGGATATAAGAATTTTTTCCCTGCGAGCGGGAGACTGCTTTGGAACAGCTTCGAGCAGGTAGTGTTTGACCGTTACCCGGAGTTATATTATATCAAAAAAGAATTGCTTGCCCGAGGTGCTGCAGCCGCAGTGCTCAGCGGATCAGGCTCAGCTTTGGTAGGCCTATTTAGGTCTCAAAGTGAGCTGCAGTCTGTCTGCGCCTATTTAGTTCAAGAACAGATAAAATTTTATACTTGAGTCTTACGCTGGGGTGTCGCCAAGTGGTAAGGCAACGGGTTTTGGTCCCGTCATGCGGAGGTTCGAATCCTTCCACCCCAGCCAATCAGGCTTATCCTTCCAGGGAAGCACCCTTGTGCCTCGCCTATGTGAAAAACATAAAAAGTGCTGTTTCTCACGGAGAGGTTCAGCATCTAAGGTAAAAGGCAAAGCAGGTGCAGTTGAGCCTGGCTCGCCTAGAGGATGTGAACTGCAACTGCCTGTGGGAATATTCTGCAGGCCCAGGATGTATATGGATCGGTTATGAATACGTATGGTGATAAAAAGCTCATCTCTGGCAATGCGAATCCTGCCCTGGCAGAAGCCATTGCAAAGGAATTGGGTATAGAGCTTACTCCTACATTAGCTCAGCCCTTTAGTGACGGCGAGATCAGGGTAGAGATCGGAGACAATGTCCGGGGCAGCGATGTATTTGTCCTGCAGTCCACTTGCAACCCAGTGAATTATAATCTGATTGAGCTCTGCTTAATGCTGGATGCCCTGAAAAGGGCTAGTGCCAAACGCATTACTGCAGTAGTGCCTTATTACGGATATGCTCGGCAGGACCGCAAGGTAGTCCCCAGAGTGCCCATCAGTGCCAAGATGGTGGCTGACTTTTTAAGTGTAGCAGGGGCTCACCGGCTGTTGACTGTGGACCTGCATGCAGGCCAGATTCAAGGCTTTTTCGATTTGCCAGTGGATAATCTGTATGCCTCCAAGGTCCTTTTGGACTATTTGCAGCAATATAAGAATGAGCAGGTCATTATTTCTCCGGATGCGGGGGGGACCGAAAGAGCCCGGGCCTTTGCCAAGCGTCTTGGAGCTGGTTTGGCCATAGTGGATAAAAGAAGGGATCAGCCCAACAAGGCCCAGGCTATGAACATAATCGGTGATGTGCAGGACAAATGTGCTATTGTTGTGGATGACATGATAGATACTGGAGGAACGTTGGTGGCGGCAGGCGAGGCCCTGGCAGCCAAAGGCGCTCGTGCTGTCATGGCTTGTGCCACTCATGCCGTGTTATCCGGACCTGCTGTGGAGAGGCTTGAAAAGTCCAAGTTTAGCGAAATTCTGGTCACAGATACTATCCCCTTGAGCCAGGAGGCCAGTAAGTGTCCCAAGATTAAAGTCATCACAGTAGCAGGGCTATTGGCTCAGGCCATCAAGAATATTCATCATGAAGCTTCGGTAAGCGTGCTTTTTTC
>CAZBUB010000033.1:0-26447 GCA_964494985.1 uncultured Desulfohalobiaceae bacterium
GACCCGAACTTGCACATTTGTTCATCGCGATAGAAATTCTTCACCACCTGCTGCGCCAAAAGCTTCGGAAATGGATAAGGTGTGCTTCCTATGGTGCACATTTACCCGCGATGCTCCTTTGCACCTTGCCTGAGAATACTGGTAGCTTTCTCAAGCAGAAGATTGTGCCTTTTTCCTTCGCTACAGCTTCAAGCCAGCCTGAAACCCGCCTCCTGCAGTTTTTCGCTTGAAATCGCCCCGGGTCTTAGCACCAACAGCTCACCCTGACCAATAATTTGTACTATAGTGGAAGGCAGCCCCCCCTGTGGCAGCAAACTGGTATCCATGACAAAATCTGCCTTTTGCAACAGTTTGGGATCCAATGCTTCTGGTTTGGCTACCGGCTGCTGCTGGGAAAAATTTGCACTAGTGGCCACTAGAGGGCTTCTGGCCTCCAGGCAAAGCCTCTGGGCTCCAGGATGGGACGTCCAGCGCAGGCTTATCTCACCATGTTGGTTTTGTATCTCCCTGGGCAGGCCGGTTCTGGCCGGAAGCAGCACAGATAGGGGACCGGGCCAAAACCTTTCTGCCAAAATTCCTAACTCAGCCATGCCCCAGCTGGTCAGAAGGCTCAGCTGCTCCAGCCCTCCAATCAAAACCGGCAAGGGCTTGGCCTGATCCCTGCCCTTGCAGTCAAAAACTCTGGCGCAGGCCCTGCTGTGCAGTGCAGAGCAGCCCAGGGCGTAGAAAGTCTCTGTAGGATAGATTCCCACGCCTCCCTGCGTAATGATCCGCGCTGCTTCTTGAAGGCTGTCCGTCTTTATTGAGTATCGCATACCTTAAAACCAGGCCAAACACGCACATCCTGCCAGGTCTGGACATAAGCCCTGGTGCATGGCAAAGTTATTGCAAACTGATGAACAAAACAAGCGTCAAGGGGATATTTTTTCCGTCCCAAACGATTGGCAGCGAACCATAAAGCCTACACCTCCAGCCGTAAGGAGGAGATTATGAAAATCCATCCGGATCAATTACAAAAAATCCAAGAACAACTTCAGCAGCAAAGAACAGAAAAATCAAAGCAGGATCAAGGCTTTGCCAGAATCCTGGAACAACAGCTGGGCTCTGCCCAACAAACGTCAGGGCAAACTGCCAGCCATCAACTGGATAAAAGCAGCATGCAAGCCCTGCATACCCAGCTAAAGACCCAGGAGGCTGAATCACCCGGCAACCAATTCGAGGCAGGCCCTATGCAAAGATTTGAACAGATCCTGGGTCAATGGGAAGAATATTCCCAGCAGCTGCAGCAAGGACAAAGCCTGCGCCAAAGCTATCAAACCCTGCAGAGTATAAACCAGGACATCCAGGACCTCAAGCAAAGCCCGGAGCTCAGCGGCCAAAACCCGGAACTGAAGTCCATGCTGGGCGAGCTGGAGGTCCTGGCAGTAACCGAGGAGATTAAGCTCAACCGTGGAGACTATTTGTAGGCATCAGCAGCAGGGCTATGCCCTGAAAGATTTCCCTGCCACCAAACATCCGGCCACAGTGCCTAAACGCCTACAATAGGCTAAAGCGCTGCAGGAGGCTGTACTCCGGGCCTGTGGGCTTCAAGGTGCTTTGCCAGAGACAAAAGGACTGCACATTGAATCTGGGCCACTGCAGCTTCTGCAGATACTGCAGCAGGGGCTTCCAGTCATCTTGCTTGGCCTGCTTGACCCTGCCCAGGGTCAAATGGGGCTTAAAAGGCTGCTTGCCAGAATCCTGCCCCAAAGGGTGCACTGCTTGGGCAATAAGCGCAGCTAGCCTATTGCACTCCTGGGCTCCCGTATCCACCCCAGCCCAGATAACACGGGGCCTTTTCCCTGGTGGGAAAAAACCACCGCCTTTTGCCTGCAGCTCAAAACCTGGCATCTGAACCTGCTGCAAGGATTCTATAACACCTTGCAGCTGCTCCTGACCTATCTCACCCAAAAAACAAAGGGTCATGTGCCAATTGCCTTTTTTAGTCCAAGCAATCCTGGACTGCAGACGTCCTTTCCAAGCATCAACTATTCCCTGCAGGCCTTCCTGATAGCTTTGAGGCAGCTCCATGCCCACAAAACAACGAATCTGCATTTTTTTCCTCCAGGGAGCCTTAAAAAAGCCTTTATACAAATCCCTATGAATCAGAATGTCTGCCTGAAGAGAGCCTTGTCAAGACCTGAATCCTTCAAGCAGATGATATGCAGCCCTTACTCTTTGAACCCTGAGCTTCATTCCTGTATACTTCCAACGCAAGCTCAATCAAAAAAAGGCTGGCCAGGACATGTCCTGCTTGTACTGTAAAAACTTTAGGCATAGCAGTCTCACAGGAAAGCAAACTTGTTATCAGCAGTTTTTTTTGTTAGACAAAAATACATTCTGGCCTCACGTAAGTCCCACTTGCCCCTGATTGAGGACAAATCCCTGGCTGTTTTCCAGTCCTCGTACCCTAGGCGAGGCAGCTTCATTCTTTTCTTCCCCAGCAACAGAAGCAGAATTTGCCTTATAAAGACCATAGTAAGCAGCATAAAAGGAGTAATGCATGGCCAATCAAGAGCAGGAAGTACAGGAAACTCCAAGTTGGTATGAATTGGACATCCACCCTATTGTCTTCGGTGTTTCTTCTGGCATCATCATCAGCGTCGTGATCCTGACAATCATATTCAAAGATTATGTGGAAAGCATCTTTGAATCCTTACAGACCGGCATCGCAGTCTATGCAGGCTGGTTCTTCATCCTGAGTATGAACCTGATCCTGATCATAGTCTTTTCCTTTCTCTTTAGCAGATACGGAGACATTCGCCTGGGCGGGGAAGACGCCAAGCCCCAGTTCAGTCTTTTGGGCTGGTTCGCAATGCTCTTTAGCGCAGGCATGGGTATTGGCCTTTTGTTCTATGGAGTGGCAGAGCCCATGTTCCACTTTGTGTCTTCCCCCCTGGCAGAGTCAGGCACTGCAGAGGCTGCCAGGGTAGCCATGGACATAACCTTTCTACACTGGGGCCTGCACCCCTGGGCGGTGTATTCCCTGGTGGGTCTTTCCCTAGCCTTTTTTTGTTTTAATAAAGGCCTGCCCCTGTCCATTCGCTCTGTATTCCACCCCTTTTTCGGGGACCGTATATACGGCACCCTGGGCAACGTGGTGGACATCATGGCCACTGTTGCCACCCTGTTCGGTGTAGCTACCTCCCTGGGACTGGGGGTGCAACAGGTGAATGCTGGTCTGGCCCATCTGTTCGGCATTCCCCAGACAGCCTGGGTTCAGGTCCTACTCATTGCAGGAATCACTGCCATAGCTACTTGGTCCGTGGTTATGGGCCTCAATGCCGGCATCCGCAGGCTAAGCGAGTTAAACCTATTTTTTGCCGCAGTGCTTTTGGTCTTTGTCCTGCTCCTGGGACCTACGCTTTTTGTTCTCAACGCCTTTGTAGAGAACATCGGGTATTATCTTCAAAACTTCCCCCAGTTAAGCACCTGGAACGAAACCTACGAGGCTACCGACTGGCAGCAGGGCTGGACCGTTTTCTATTGGGGATGGTGGATCGCCTGGTCCCCATTTGTGGGCATGTTCATCGCACGAGTCTCCTACGGCAGGACCATCAAACAGTTCATCCTGGGAGTGCTCTTTTTGCCTACCTTGATCACCTTCCTCTGGGTTACTGTTTTCGGCAACACAGCGATCAACATCGAAATGTTCGGAGCCGGGGGCATAGCCAAAGCAGTCCAGGAAAACATCCCGGTCTCCTTGTTCGTGCTCCTGGAAAATTTCCCCCTGGATATGATTACCTCCCTGCTCTCCATTACAGTGATCATCTTCTTCTTTGTCACCTCTTCTGACTCCGGCTCCATGGTCATCGACATGATCACCTCAGGGGGAAACCCTGATCCTCCGGTCCTGCAGCGCCTGTTCTGGGCTATCCTGGAAGGAGTGGTGGCTGCAGTGCTCCTCGTGGGCGGAGGGCTGGTGGCCTTGCAGACCGGAGCTATTTCCACTGGCCTGCCTTTTGCCCTGGTGCTGTTGATCATGGGCTTTAGCCTACGCCGGGGACTTGCTGACTACAAGGGTCAACAGGGCTTCCAGCTGCCGCCTTATGAACACGGCCTGCGCCTGAAAACCAGGGCTGGAGCCCCAGCAGGGGCCACCTTTGGCCGCAAACACCTTTGGCTGAAGAAAAGAAGCTGAATCCTTGGCTCCCAAGTCCCTTGGCCTTTGAACCTCAAACCGAGAGGATATAGCCATGTTAAAGCACTGTATCGCCATATTAACAATTCTAACAGTCATATTGGCCTGCGCTCCGCTGCAGGCCCAGGAAAGACAGGAACCTTTGAAACTTGGCTATGTGGCCTGGTCTTCGGAGATCGCAAGTACCCATCTGGTGCAGGCGGTATTGCAGGAGAAGCTGAACATCCCTTGCGAGGTCATTGAAATGCAGGCGGACAAAATGTGGCAGGCTGTGGCTGAGGGAGAAATCGACGCCATGGTCTCTGCCTGGCTGCCTGAAACCCACAAGCACTATTACGACCAGTATAAGGACCAGGTCCAAAACCTGGGCCCCAACTTGGAAGGAGCCAGAATCGGCCTGGTAGTGCCCAATGTGACCCTGGGCAGACAAACTGCTGCTACAGGTTTACGCAACAAGCCCTACATTAACATCGACTCTATACCTGAAATCAAAGAGCATGCGGACAAATTCAAGCACAGAATCATCGGCATTGATTCTGAAGCTGGCGTAATGCATAGGACCAGGAAGGCCATGCAGGCTTACGGACTGGAGGATTTCCGCCTGGTCAGGGGCAGCGAGGTCTCTATGACTGCTGAGCTCATGAATGCAATTTTGAAAAAGGAATGGATTGTGATCACCGGCTGGGTGCCACATTGGAAGTTCGCCCGCTGGAATCTGAAATTCCTGCAAGACCCCAAAAATATTTTCGGCACTGAAGAGCACATTGCCACTATTGCCAGAGAGGGTTTGGAAAAGGACTATCCCAGGGCTTACGAGTTTCTGGACCGTTTCTCCTGGAAGCCCGAGGACATGGGCCAGCTCATGCTCTGGAACCAGGCGGATGATGGACTTTACCCTTACGAGAACGCTCTGCGTTGGATCAGAAACAACCAGGATCACGTAGATTCCTGGCTCCAAGAGTAATCAACCCGGCCAAAGAACAAAGGAAGGACAGAATGTTGCAGAATGTAACCCAAAAATTCTCAGGTGGCTGCATGATGCTTATGCACAAGCAAGGGGAGGCCCTGAACTTTCTGGGCACCTGCTTTCTAGTGCACTACCAGGGCTACCTGTTGACTGCAGCCCATCTCTGTGAAAACCGAGAAGGACTGATGGTGGTTCCTGTGTCCCAGGAAGAGGAGTTCGTGCCCCTGACCCAGGACAAGGTGCATCCCTTACCCGTCTCCTTGGTGAGCGCCAATAAGGAAAATGATGTAGCTTTGCTCCAGCTGGATCCTGATCTAGATATCCAGGCTCCGGACCATATAGTTGGCAATTCGGATCAGGTCCAAACCGGCACCAGCTTGGCTAGCATGGGCTTTTCCTTTGGCTACTATCGGCTGCACAACCTGCATATCATGGATGCCGTTTTGACCTCTAAAATCAAGTCCCTGAACGAGACTAATCTGCTTGTTTTCAACACCATGATTCACCATGGAGACATTGGCGGACCTTTGATCAATGCGGTGGACGACAGGATTATTGGCATCATTGCCGGCAGGTTCGATCCAGAAGTGATTTTGCGCAGGCAAAGCAGAAGTCAACGGGAGGAGATCTATCAGACCAACATCTCCTATGCTGTGTCCATAGAATACGGCAATCTGCTCATGCAAGAGCAAGACCTGGAGATCGCTTAGTGCTCTCATTCGTAAGTTCGTTGTATTTATTCACCATCTCCTATGCTCGGATAAATATTACCGAGAAAGAAACCAAGGTCCGGGGGTTCGGCCCACAGGCTTCCGGCACCTACTTCTGTTACTTTTTCGTTTTCAAGGTTCGAATAGGCCTGCAAAAGTAGGTGCCGGATCTGAGCGATTTAGAATGCGTTCAGCAAAACTGTGCACGCTATTTCAACCTTAAAGTCCACCATAATCCTCTGGAAGTTCAAGAGGTCCAATATCAAACTTTTGCTTTACGCATTCTTTGGAGCGAGTTTTTTGAGTCCTGTGGGCCGAACCCCCGGACCTGGTGAAAAGTTACAGTTCGTTTAGGTAAGCAGTCTCTTGCGTCCGGGTAAGGGAATCCGCTCCCCATCCCTGGCCACCACCAAATCTGGATGCAGGGCTTCTGCTTCTTCCCTGAAACCTGCCAAAGAATAGTACCGCTGTGAAAAGTGCAAAAGAACCAGCCTGGTTACCCCTGCCTCCTTGGCCAGCTGGGCTGCCTGGGCAGACGTGAGGTGTCCATACTTCTCAGCCAAATGCGCTTCGGACTCCAGATAGGTGGCCTCTGTAATCAACATATCCGCGGACTGGGCCAAATCCAACACAGCCTGGCAATACCTGGTATCCAGGACATAGGCCAGGCTGTAGCCGGGTTTATAGGCCGCCACATCCTGCAGACGCACAGTTTGGCCTGCAAATTCCAGGCTGCCCTCCTGCTTCAGCCTGCCCACCAGTCTGCCTGTTAAGCCCTGGGGCAGCAGACCGGGCTGCACAGTCCAGGAATCAGGCTCCTGAAGCCTATAGCCCCAGCTCTCCAGACTGTGACTCAGTTGCCTGGCCTGGATTTGCAGGCCCTTTTGACTGCAGATCAGTCCTGGCTCCTGAACAGGTATCTGCTTGATGCGCAGCCTGTTATGAAAAGAGGCACAGCCCAACAGATTCCGCAGGAATTTCTGCCCAGAGGCTGGATAATATATCTCCAGCTCCTGCTCCACTGCAACCAGGGACAAGCGCTGAATAACCCCGGGCAGACCCAGGCAGTGGTCCCCGTGGAAATGGCTGATGAAAATCTTGCTGATTTTGGAATAGGGCAGCTCATAAAGAAGCAACTGCCTCTGAGTACCCTCCCCAGGGTCAAACAGGAAGAACTGATCCTTCCACTGCAAGAAGCAACCGACATGATTCCTTTTCTTGGTGGGCACCTGACTGGCTGTGCCCAGCACTGTGAGCAGCTTATCTGACATCCATCTTCCTTGGGTCTTGCAAAATCAACCTTAGCCTGGTATGTTTTTAATCAGTTAGTTGGAGAAATCAAATCTTTGATTTCCCTGAACCTTTTGTCCGATCCTTGTCAACCCTACAAACTCCGGACGCATCCATTCTAAAGGCTTAGCACCATGAGAAAAGAGCCTGGACCAGAACCTGCAGAGCCTTGGTCCTTCCTGCGCGGGCTGCAGCAAGTCAGCTTCTGCGATTGGCCAGGACGAGTGGCTTGTGTCCTATTTCTAGGCAACTGTAATCTGGCTTGTCCCACCTGCCACAACTGGCAATTGGCCCAAGCGCCTGAACAGCTACCTGTGATTTCCAAGGAGCTGCTATTCTCCTATCTTATGAGTAGACAGGACTGGCTGGACGGAATCGTGATCAGCGGTGGAGAGCCCACCTGCTGCCCTGGTCTGCCTGAAATACTGCAGGAGCTTACCTCAGTAAGGCTGCCTATTAAGCTAGATACGAATGGTCTGAATCCTACCAGGATCAAGGACCTGCTGATCCGGGATCTGGTACAGCTATTCGCAGTGGACGTCAAGGGTCCCTGGCACAAATATCCCTCGCTCAGCGGGGGCAAATGCTCTGCAAAGAAGGCTGAATCAGCTTTGGAGAAAATCTTTGCCCTGGCCCAGGAATATCCTGAACGCTTCTATTTCCGCTGCACTAAAGTACCTGACTTAAGCATAGAGGATATAGAGGAAACCATGTCCTGTCTGCCCCAGAACTTTAAGCTGCATCTGCAGAATTATGTTCCCCCTGTTGGAAGGGGACAGTCTGTTCCTCAAAACACAGTTTCTGCAAGTCAAGATTGAATACCTGCGATTGAACATTTATCCAGTTATTGATGTCCCAAAAACATAAGGAGTTGAGCATGTACATGGACACCCTGCAGCAAAGGCTCAGTAGCAGCAAGCCAGCACATACACCGCCGGAGCAGATCCGCAAGCGCGACGGCAGGCTGGAAACCTGGGCCCTGGACCGCATTGCAGATGCCATCTTGAAGGCCCTGCAGGCCAGCGGAGTCAAGGATCCCCTGCTAGCCAAGAGGCTGGCCGGCAAGGTGGAGAAAAAGCTCTCTGGTGTGCGCATCCCGGAACAAGAACAGGTCCAGGACACCGTGGAGCAGGTGCTCATGGAAAGCCGCCTTTACACCATTGCCAAGCGCTACATCGTCTACCGGGAGCAGCGCAGGCAGTTGCGCAGCCAGCAGGAGGCCTTCCTGGATATCGGGGCCACCATAGACAATTATGTGCACAAGGAAGACTGGCGGGTGGCTGAAAACGCCAACATGGCCCACTCCTTCCAGGGCCTGATGCTGCACCTCTCAGGCTCGGTCCAGGCCAGGTATGCCCTGGACAAATACCCGGAAGAGGTCAGGCAGGCCCACGAGCATGGATATTTCCACATCCACGACCTATCCTTTGGGTTGGCTGGCTACTGCGCGGGCTGGAGCCTGCGGGACCTGCTCCTGGAGGGCTTCAACCTGGAAGGCCGCTGCTCCTCAGGCCCGGCCCGGCACTTTGATTCTGTCCTGGGCCAGATGGTCAACTTCCTGGGCACCCTGCAAAACGAATGGGCCGGAGCCCAGGCCTTCAACAATGTGGACACCTACCTGGCCCCTTTTGTACGCCATGACCAGCTGGACTACAATGAAGTCAAGCAGGCCATGCAGAAGTTCGTCTTCAATCTGAACACCACCTCCCGCTGGGGCGGGCAAAGCCCATTCACCAACCTGACCTTCGACCTGGTCCCACCCACGCATATCGGCCAGGAAGCGATTATCATCGGAGGCAGCCTGCAGGATCAGACCTACAGCGAGTTCGCCCCTGAGATGGAGATGATCAACAAGGCCTTCCTTGAAGTCATGCTGCAGGGAGACTACCACGGCCGCATCTTCAGCTTCCCCATCCCCACCTATAACATCACCCAGGATTTCCCCTGGAATTCCGAGGTGGGCGAGCTTTTGCTGCAACTCACAGCCAAGTACGGGGTGCCCTACTTCCAGAACTTCATCAACTCTGATTTAAAGCCTGAGGACGTGCGCTCCATGTGCTGCCGTCTGCAGATGGACCTGCGGGAGCTGCGCAAAAGGACAGGCGGACTGTTCGGAGCCGGAGACCTCACAGGCTCCATAGGCGTGGTCAGCCTGAACCTGCCCAAGCTGGGCTACCTGGCCCAGGACGAGGAGGACTTCCTGGATCTGCTCGAGGAGTACGCCTGCCTGGCCCGGGACTCCTTAGAGTTCAAGCGCAAATGGATCACGGACAACATGGAAAGGGGCATGTATCCTTTCTCTCGCCGCTATCTCAAGAACGGGCTCCTGAACCACTTCAGCACCATTGGCCTCATTGGCGGGCACGAGGCCTGCCTGAACCTGCTGGGCAAGGGCATCGAGAGCCCAGCAGGCACCAGGCTTATGCAGCGCGCCCTGGAGCATCTGCGCCAGCTGACCTCCCAGTTCCAGGAACAGACCGGGCACCTGTACAATCTGGAGGCCACGCCAGCCGAGGGCACCAGCTACCGCCTGGCCAAGATAGACAAGAGGCTTTATCAGGATATCCAGGCCGCTGGCGAGGAGATCCCCTATTACACCAACTCTACCACCCTGCCTGTGGACGCCACTGCAGACGTGTTCGCTGCCCTGGAGCATCAGGAAAAGCTGCAGACCATGTACACTGGAGGCACTGTGTTCCATACCTACCTGGGCGAGGCAGTGCCTGACATCCAGTCCCTGCGTTCCTTCATCACCAAGGCCATGGCCAGGACCAAGATCCCTTATCTGTCCATCACGCCCACCTTTTCCATCTGCAAGGATCACGGCTACCTGTACGGGGAGCACTGGCAGTGCCCCCACTGCGGCCAGGAGGCTGAGGTCTACACCCGGGTGGTAGGCTACTATCGGCCGGTCAAGATGTGGAATCAGGGCAAGCAGGAAGAATACAACCAACGCAAGATGTTCTCCCCGCTGCAGGAGCTGCAGGGGGAATAGGCTTGCAACACTTCACTGCAGTCTAAAGCAAGGCTTCTTGCTTGTGTACAAGTTCTGGGCTATTTTATAATCTTACAGCGACATTGTCTTTAAGGATACAACTATGCAAGCTATAGAACTGAAAACCCTTATCGATGAGAATGGACGCATTCAAGTGCCTAAAAAATATAGCTATGCCTACGGAAAACAGGTGAAATTGGTTGTGCTCCTGCCTAATGAAGAAAAAAGGCAAAATAAAAAGCGCCAGCCAGGAAGCGCAAAGGGCTTACTTAAGATCGTCGCTGAAGATAAGGAACACCTTAATGACTTTCAAGAGTATATGTCATGAGCTTAGCCTAGGGTTGTAATCGAACCTGCAGAAATCTAAATTTATTTTTAAAGAACATAAATGAACATCATAGAGATGAAAACAGTATCTCATCATACAAGGAGTGAAATATGTCCAATGTAAAAGAGAAAATGAAAGAAGTGATCCAATCACAGCCAGAGGACGCGAGCTATGAAGACATCATTCGAGAACTGGCCTTCGAACGTATGGTCGAGCGTGGTCTAGAGGATTCCCGCAGTGGGCGTGTGATATCGAATGAGGATATGGAGCATCGGATTCACTCATGGCAGAAATAAAGTGGACTGAGGAGGCGCATCGATGGCTGCGCGATATATACGATTACATTGCTGCAGACAATCCGGAAGCGGCGCATAAAGTGGTATCTGGAATTTATGAAAAGACTCAGGTATTGTGCAATTTTCCTGAAATCGGACAGAGATACTATGTTGAGGCTGAAGGTGAAATCAGAATTCTTCACTATGGCCATTATCGGATTGCTTATCTTCTGAGGTCGTCATCAATGATTGACATATTGGGCGTATTTCACGGCGCACTTCACATCGATAGATATTTACCATGATTTATTAGCATAGCAACCCATCCCACTACGTCTCCTACTCTTTCATTGTATTTTATTTTATCGTCTACTTTTCTCTTCTTAGTTTTAAATTTTGAATTTATTTGCAATTTGGTGCTTGTAATTTGTCATTTCCATCACCAGCCCTCCTCCTCCCCTAACCCACAGAAGAGCCTGTACTCAGAACACTCAGTCTGCAAGTAGTACCCCCCGCCAGCAGCTGCAGAAGGCACAAACCGCTTCTCGCTGAAATAAAGCCCTCCCCGCCTGTCCAAAAGCAGGATGCTGCTGGCGCGGGTGCCGTATGTCCGGCCCAGAATAAAAATCGGGGACAAAAACCTCTCCAGCTCCAGTCCCACCCCGGTATCAGGCAGCTCCTGGTCCTGAAATCTGTCCCGCCTGCAGAGCAGCTTTTCCAGCTCCCCAGGGTCCGGGTCCTGTTCCTGCTCCAGATGCCTGGTCAAAAGCTCCTTGCCCAGCTTGACCTTGGGCCAGGGGCTGTCCAAAAAGCTATTGCTCAGCCCATAAATACCAGATTGCAGTTTCTGGCCCTGGTCCTGGCTGCGGTTGCTGTA
Source organism: uncultured Desulfohalobiaceae bacterium (assembly GCA_964494985.1). Taxonomy (GTDB): domain Bacteria; phylum Desulfobacterota; class Desulfovibrionia; order Desulfovibrionales; family Desulfothermaceae; genus CAZBUB01. The sequence goes on from CAZBUB010000033.1 coordinate 11,623, forward strand.
GTAGTAAAGCTCCTGGCCCTGGCCGAAGAGAAGGCTGAACCCGCTGTAGCTGGATCCAATTTCCTGCAGTCTCTGCAGATACTGCCCAGGCTCAGGCTCCTGCAGCAAATACTCCCGCACCAGCTCGCCCCTGGAGGGCACATTTTCCCTTGACTTCCCCGGTTCTCTGAAGTTGGTCAGCAGGGCCAGATGACCCCGCAGGGTCACACCCATCCAGGTGCCCCCGGCCTCCAGATCCCTGCCTGCCAGCACATACGGGGCCTCCTGCCAGAAAGAGGCCCCTTGTGTAGCCCTTTTATAAAACTCATCCCGGTTGGCAGCCAGGATCAAGCTGTATTCCGGATGCTGCCCCAGGGCCAGAAAGGCCACGCACACTGGTCTGCTCCTTCAATGATTGGTATGGAAAACTGGCTCTCCAGGAGGGCTACTGCCAGTCGGGCCCTGCAAACCTTTGCTTTCACATAGGCTTATCTTCAAGTTAACAACTTGATTTTTTAGCTTTTACTTTTACTTTCAACCTGTTACTTTAAACTCTCCAGTCTCCTCTGTCTTTTGTCATCTTAAAGACTGGCCCCCAGTGCAAAACCTTTGTGTATGGCCTGCATAGCCAACCCTATCTCCTTAGCATCACCCACCATATGCGCCTGCAGGCCCAACACCTCTGCAGTCTGCTGCAGGGGATTCTCTGGCCTGGAGCCCACAGCCAATACCACAGAATCTGCAGGGATGAATTCCTCTTCTCCCTGCCTGCTCTGCACTCTGATGCCTTCAGGGGTGATCTCCAGGGCCTTGGTCTTGGTGCGGGACTCTACTCCGAACAGTTTAAGATCCCTGAGCATTGCCCAACGGGTGCTCTTGCCAATGTCTCGGCCCAGCTTGGCCAGCATCTCCAGCAGGATCACCTCCTTGGTGCCCTGCAGACAGAGATGCCTTAAGTGCTCGCAGTCCTCCACCTGATTCTGCAGCAGGAACTTGACCTCATCTGCTCCCAGGGTGCCCTTCTCTGCCAGATAAAGGGCAGTTTCCACTCCTACTGCGCCTCCACCTATTACCGCAACCCTGCGGCCTGGATAGGCCCTGTTACTAAGGACATCCCAGGCCTGACAGACATGCTCCTGTTCCACGCCCGGGATATCAGGCCTTATAGGCCCAGCTCCAGTGGCCAGGATCACCTCGTCCGGACTTTCCTGCTCCAGGAGCTCCCTGTCCACTTTTCTGCCCAGGTGGATCTCCACCCCAGCCCTTTCTGCCTGGGTGGCCAGATCCCTGGCCAGGACAGCAAATTCTCCGCGGCCTGGGGGAGCTGCTGCCAGATGCAGCTGACCGCCCAGTCTGTCCTGGGCTTCGAAAAGGCTTACCTGATGTCCCCGCTGGGTTGCTGCCAGGGCAGCGCTCAAGCCTGCCGGGCCTCCACCTGCCACCAGCACCTTTTTGCTCTCTCCTGCCGGTTCTATCCCAGCCTCCAGCTCATGGCCAGCCCTGGGGTTGCACAGGCATTCCACGCTTTTCAACTGAAAGATATTGTCCAGACAGCCCTGGCCGCAAGCAATGCAGTGCACAATTTCCTGCTCCCTGCCCTCCTTGGCTTTCCGGGGCAGGTAGGGATCAGCCAGAAGCGCCCGGCCCATGGCAGTCATATCGCAGACATGACTGGAGATCAGCTCCCTGGCGATCCAGGGATCATTGATCCTGTGGCTGGCTATCACCGGCACCATGGCCTTTTCCTTGATTTCCCTGGCCAAATATGCAAAAGCTCCCCGAGGTACTGCACTGGTAATCTGGGGCACTTTGGCCTCGTGCCAGCCCACATTCACGCACAAGGCATCCACCCTGGCCTGCTCTACCAAGGCCAGGGCAAAGCGCTGCAGCTCCTGCCTGCCCATGCCGCCCTGCATCAGGTCATTGCCGTTCATGCGCACAATCAAGGGGAAATCACTCCCTGCTGCCTGCTTAATAGCCTGCATTATCTCCAGGGCAAAGCGCATACGGTTTTCTTCTGAGCCTCCGTACTGATCTGCCCTCTGGTTGGTTAAAGGAGATAGAAACTCGCTGACCAAGTATCCAGTACCAGCCAGGACCTCCACGGCATCAAAGCCTGCCTGCTTGACCCTGGATGCAGCAGCTGCGAATGACTCCACTACTTCCCGAACTTCTCCAGTACCCAGTTCCCTGGGAGTCTCCCGGGTCATCTGAGAAGCCAAAGGAGAAGGCGCCACAGGCTGTTTGCCGTCCATGAAAAAAGAAAAATTGTAGCGGCCAGCATGATTAAGCTGAACAGCAGCCCTGGCCCCTTCCTGCTGGATGCTTTGGGCCAGCCTTGAGAGACCTGGAATGAACTCATCTTTGTGCGCGCCAATATTCAAAGTACTTCCGGACATCTGATCCACTGTGGCAAAGCCTACGCAGATCATACCTGCTCCGCCTTTAGCCCGTTCCTGGTAAAAGGCACAAATTTTATCCGTGGCCTGAAAATCTTCGGCCATATTCAAATGCATGGCCGGTAAGTAAATTCTATTCTTGACATCTAGATTGCCGATCTTGATCGGCCTGAACAAAGGATCCAACATACCCGCCTCCTGCTTTATCTCGTTTTAAGCTTTTTGGATTTGGAGGACAATATTTTTGACACCATATTTCGGAGTGCAATCGCAATTTCCGCCCAGCTTGTCAATGCCAGTTCCTTTTTGGGACTATGAGCTTTACAAAACCGCTTGCTGGATTAGAATATTCCTGATGCAGATAAACAGCCAAAGAACAAGGAGGTAAGCAGCATGGCTACTCAAAAAATCCTTATGCTGGTGGGAGATTTCGTAGAGGACTACGAGGTTATGGTCCCCTTTCAAATGCTGCTTATGGTCGGCCACGAGGTATGCGCAGCCTGTCCTGGCAAGCAGGCAGGAGAGCAGGTGGCCACTGCAATACATGACTTCGAGGGCCACCAGACCTACAGTGAAAAGCCAGGACACAATTTCACCCTGAATGCCACTTTCCAGGATCTGGATCCTGCAGATTTTGACGCCTTAGTGCTGCCCGGAGGTCGGGCCCCGGAATACATAAGACTGAATCCCAGAGTCCTGGAGATGGTCCAACATTTTGCCCAGCAGGAAAAACCCATAGCATCCATCTGCCATGGACAGCAGATCCTGGCAGCGGCAGGAGTGGTCCAGGGCAGGCAGTGCACTGCTTATCCTGCTGTGCGTCCTGATCTGGAAAGTGCAGGAGCTACCTGGCAGGAAGTAAACGAAACTGTCAGCAATGCGATTGTGGACCAGAACCTGGTTACCGCGCCAGCCTGGCCCGCGCACCCGGAATGGATGCGCAAGTTCCTGGAGATCCTGGGCTCCAGGATCGAGGCCTGAGTCTGCATGTTTTACCCAAGTGGCAACAGCTGCTTGACAAGCAGCCCAGGAAAATAATAGGTAATAAATCCCTTTGCAGTCAGGCTTGCAAGGGACAGCCTACTGCAAAGAGATGCTCAACTGCCCCTGTAGCTCAGGAGGATAGAGCACGGGATTCCTAATCCCGGTGTCGGGTGTTCGAATCGCCCCAGGGGCACCTAATAAATCAAGGGCTTATAAAAAATATAAAGTAGCAAATTTTAAAAAAGCTGATTTTTTGCCCATTTTTTAGAGGGTCCAGGAGCAAGCTCCCTGGCCCTCAAAATTGCCTCATCTCCTGGTCCGCTTAGACTCGCTCTGTCTGGCCCTCGGCTTGAGTTTTTTAGACCCTTAGCCATGCTGCACTTCCATTCTTGCCTCCAGACCCTCTGCAACCATATCTGCATCAACAGTTCACTCTTCAATCTTGCCGAGAATCTAACAGCTGAAAACCTTTGCGCTGCCGGTGTTTTCTCCAGGCACAACTCAGATAGAATCATGCTTTGTCTGCTGTGTGCTTCTAACACGAATAACAAGGAGTAAATTTTCCATACCGAGCGCCCAAAAAAAGACCTCTCTATTACCCTGCCCGTGCTGGATCTACCCGAAAAATAACTGTTGTCTCATCTGTTCTATGACGGATAATGATATAGATTGTATAGTGATGAACTTGCTCACTAATCAAAGAACAAACCAACGAAACAATCTGCAAAAAGGAGGTATACACCTATGGCTCCCCAGAATTCCACTACCCCTCAGCATTGTCCTGGATTTCAAAAGTTTAACGAATTGAGCTCGTTTGCCTGCAAATGCCCTGAATGTAATGCTGAGATCGAAATATTCTCTGATGAATTCGATCGGCCACATACGTGCCCTACATGCGGCAAGCCTGTCGATTTCACAAAATGTTCTCTGGAATCTTCCGGAGGGTCTCAGAGTCCACGATAAAGGCAAACCTATGCAAGACAAAAAAAATTAAGGAGGGAAGAACATGCCTCAAAGAAATGAATTTTACAAATGTAATGTCTGTGGAAATGTGGTTGAAGTAAAGCAGGGCGGTGGAGCTGATCTCGTCTGCTGCGGTCAACCCATGGAACTAATGCATGAGGAAGAAGCATCCAGGTATAAATAAAAAAAGCAAAAATGTTGTACTTAAAGCATAAAACAATCCAGGGGCAGCTATTAAGGCTGCCCTTTTATATCCAAATTTGTCCAAACTCTAAATACCTCAGTCTAGCAACTTCACAGTTATTCTCATTGATTGGCCACAAAATACTTCAGTTCGTCCAGGGCCAGCTGCATTTCTTCAAAGAGTTGAGACAAAGCAGTGCTCAGCAGCTGCACATCACCAGCACTGCTTGCCTGCTGGACTTCAAAGGCCAGCTCACTTACCCGACCGGCTCCAATCAAGGCAGAATTGCCCTTTAGGGTATGGGCCTTTTCGGTCAGACTCTTCAGGTCCCTGGTTTCATAGGCAGCTTTCATCTCTGGAACAATAGTTTCGACAAAGAGCGAGAATTCATGATATATTTTTTTCAATAATTCATCTTTGCCTTCAAATCTCACTTTTAAGGCATCTGTATCCACTCGATGTTTCAAAGCACGAATCTCCCAGGAGTAATTTTTGTTGTTAGACAGTAAGCATTATGACGCTCACAGTTTCAATAAAATTTTTTGATTTTATCCTCTTGGAGTTTCATTATTTATTCAAAAAGGAGGCATGATATCATGGAACATACCATTCTTTGGCCCACTGAATTGTCCTCAAGTTCACGCAAAGTAATGCCCCAGCTCATTTCACTGGCCGAAAATTACGGTTCAACAATTGTTGCCCTCTACGTAGCACCTGATCTATACTCACTCTTTCCTGCCTACGGGAGCTATCCCAGCGGGGAATTCATCGAAAAATTCCAGGACTGGGAACTGGAAAAAGCCAAAACAAACCTTCAGGAGATCTGCTCCCAGGAACTTGCCGTCTGCCGCAATATAAAGGTTCGCATCGTTCGGGGAAACGCTGCCCAGGAAATTCTCAAGGCCGCTGAGGAAGAGGGGGTAGATATGATTGTCTTGAGCAGTCGCGGCCAGTCCTATGATTCCGTGGGCCAAATAGGCAGTGGCCTGGGCAGTGTGGCCAAGAAGGTGGCCGAAGAATCGCCAGTACCTGTCGTGCTGGTTAATCCAGATAAAGCTGCGTCCAGCCAGAATCAATAAATGAGCAACCATTCAGGTCCTTTGCTGCCCTACAGTTGACTTATAATTTCTGACTTCTGGCGAGTGAAAAAACAGATTTTGCACTCGCATTCATTGTGGCCTTAAGGAGGAAACTCCAAACCTACACCGATAGCCTCCTCGCTGAGCAGTATAACGATTTCGCCTTCGATATGCCGAAGGGATATATTCAAAAGATATGGCAGGCTATGCTCCAACTTGGTAAGGTTTGATTCTCCTTTTTTTCATACTCTGCAAGCATATGAATAACTTTTCCCTGCTTAAATCGTGCCATTGTTGATAGGCATTATCCACTGCCTGCCCTTAACTATGGCATGTATTTTGCGGCAATATAATTAGTAAATCTTTTAATGCACATAATCAGAATTTAAAAAGGAGGACTCATGAATCAAGAGATCAAATACAAGGATTATACCATCAGAATCCAACCCCATCAGGAGCTGTGCTCTGAATACGCCTATGTAATCGTTGACCCCCAAGGCCAAGAGATCAAACATGTGACCAATGGAGGAGATACCCAGGACCGGGCTGTGGCCAATGCCAAGGAGATGATTGATTTCGAGCTCAAACTCCAGGCAAGTGAGTGAGACATCATTCCGGGGCTTGTCACAGAAGGTGAGACAAGCCCTATCAAAGCGGATGTAAAGTCAGAACTTGGGAAATCATCCTTTTGAGAATTTATCCGAACTTGTGCCTGATGGTATCCGTTCAGGGGGGTTTCAACAGTGTGGATATGACCCGTCATTGCGAGGAGTCTTCGACGAAGCAATCTCCAGCACATAACTATCCCGGATAAAACCAGGAGATTGCTTCGCTGCGCTTGCAATGACAGCCTTTCACCAACCTTCCAGACATCCCTTGAATGCCTACGCCTGACGCCATACCCGCTCCGGGGAAAATTCCACTGAATATTGAAATACGGGCACCCAATCCGGCATGACAGGTCTGGAGCAGCCCACTACTCCGCTCAATAGCTGGGCCAGCTCTTCCAGCATGGTAAAGGCCTGTAATGAACAGGCTCCCTTCCCAGTCACAATCAATACCGGGTATTCAGTGATATCCACGTAAGTAAATTGAGTGAGCCCCAACCTGGTGGCGATACCAGGTCCGGTTTGGGCCGTGTCCCCATCAATGGCCTGCTTTCCGCAAATAACCAGATTGACTTCTGACTCCTGGCTCAAGGTTTCCACGGCTTGGGCCAGGGTGTAGCTGGTAGCCAGGGTATCTGCTCCAGCAAAAGCACGATCGGAAAGGAGAATCGCAGAATCGATTCCCAGGGACAGGGCTTGGCGCAGAACGCTCTCTGCCTGGGGAGGACCCATGCATACGGCGCTTACCCGGCAGTCATGCTCCTCCTTGAGCCGGACCGCCATTTCAACAGCCACCAGATCATAAGGATTGAGGATAGATTCCACTCCCTCCCTGACCAGGGTATTTGTTTCCGGATCTATTTTGACTTCAGCCGTATCCGGAACCTGTTTCAAACAGCAGACAATGTGCATGCGCTGCTCCTCACTTCTCAATCTCGGCTATGATCGTTCGCTGACCCAGCCATTTGACGGCACGCCACCTTTTTTCCCCATCGATGATCAAAAATCTTACTCCCTGTTGATAGATCAGAATCGGCTTAAGCTGGCCATGCCTGGATATGCTCAGCCCGATATTTTCCACAACATCCCGCTCACAGATCACCCTTCGATTAGGCTCAATGGCCTCAACCCTGAAAATTCTGGCCATACGCATTGTCTCCATATTATGTTATGGATCGCTGCCCTTGATGGCATCTTCTCTCCAAGTCATTTTTGCTTCCATACTACCATGTTCAAATGATTATTCACTGAACTTCATACCCAGGCCTGGCAGGGGCTGGCCACAACTGGCACAGACTCCGTCATCCAAACCGACCAGTTCCCCAACCATCTGGGAACGATCGATCAGCTTCTTTTTGCATTGCTGACAATACGTATGTTTGTATTCTGAGTGCAATACGTTTCCCAAATAGACATAGTTGAGGCCGGCAGCAATGCCTATCTCCCGGGCCTGGTTCAGGGTTTCTAGAGGCGTAGGTGGACGATCTGTCATCTGGTAGCTAGGATGAAAAGCCGAGAGATGCCAGGGCGTCTCTGGACCGAGAGAAGAGACTATAAAGTCAGCCAGTTCCTTAAGTTCATCCCGGGAATCGTTCAGCCCTGGAATGACCAGGGTAGTCACTTCCAGCCACACTCCGGATTTTTTCAGAGAGCACAAGGTGTGCAGGACCGGTTTCAACCGGGCCGCACATTGCTGGACATAGAATTCATCCCGAAAGGATTTGAGGTCCACATTCGCTGCATCCAGGTACGGAGCAGCGTCTTTCAATGATTTTGGGGTCATGAATCCGTTGGTCACAAAGACTTGGGCCAACCTGTTGGCACGCCCCATCCGGGCCACATCCAAGGCGTATTCCATGAACACCGTTGGCTCTGTATAGGTGGCTGCTATACTTGTGCACCCTCTTTCAATGGCCTCGGATACAATATCTTTTGCAGGGACGTCAGTTACATCTATGGCCCGCCCAATTGCTTGTGGATGAGCGATATCCGCGTTTTGGCAAAATGCGCACCGGAAATTGCATCCGGCAGTTCCATAGGAATAGCTCAAGCTGCCTGGATAAACGTGGAACAGGGGCTTCTTCTCTATAATGTCTACATGGCGAGACACTGGCCGACCGTAAACTAGACTCCAGAGCACTCCTTTCCTGTTTTCCCGTACACTGCATTTCCCGCGTTCACCAGGAGCGATATTGCAGGTGTGAGCGCACAGGAAACAACGAACCATGTCGTTGCCATGCTGAAAATACCATAAGGCTTTCTGCATATGATTTTCCTTGTCAATCTTACCTGACCGGAGCTCCTGATCTGGTTTGTAGCTGGGCCAATAAAAATAAAAACCGTCTCATAAACCTTTGGAAATTTTATTGAATCAGTATTATTCTTAATCTTTCTGTTTTCCAAGGTGACAAAACGGGTATTTTCATCTCTGTCCTTCTGCTCGAAGAAGAAAAAGGACCTTTGTAGCTTTTTCTGAGCTTGTATCTTATACCACAAGAATGGAGCCATGCCTGATTATTTTATGAAATTATTCCCTGACTACCTAACAAATACCTTTTCTCTAGCCTATGAATTGAAAGCATCTTTTGTTCAAATTTTACAAAAAGGAGAATAAGTGCGTATGGAAACCATTAGTAATGAGCGTATTGACGCGTATTATGATAAACTTCAAAAGCTTGTGGCCAAGAAAGGTTTTCATTTCAATAAAGATCAAGAGATGGTTAGGGATCTTCTGAAGAGCCTGCTCATCAATATGGATCGCTATGGATACACTTCTTGTCCATGCCGCATGTCTTCCGGAGTCTATAATTTGGACAAGGATATTATATGTCCCTGCGTGTACGCCAAACCTGACATCCAGGAATACGGAAGCTGCTTCTGCGGCCTGTATGTATCCCAGGAGTGGAATGAAGGCATTATCCCGCACACCGTTGTTCCCGAGCGCCGGCCTCAAGAGAAGGCCGAGGCCGCTTTTCAGGCTCTCATGGACTAGCAACTCTGAAAAATCAGAGAGCCCCCAATCTCTCACCCTTGTGCATGTTCGCCTGATGTATATCAAAAAAGGATCTGCGGCCCTGGCAATATATCCAAGAACCTGGGCCTGGCCATCAAAGGTGAGTCCTTTGAAATCGAAGAAATGTATCCAGCGTACATTAAGGTTGCCAAATTCCAGGCAGAAAAAGGGGCCCAACTCAGCTTTGAATAGTTATATGCCACGGAAAAAGAGCACAAAAAACGCTCTGGAAAAAGCAAGCATGCGGTTGACGCTGGACAGGACGTGGAGCTCTTGGCGATTCAGGTCTGCGGTTTTACCTTGGAGGGAGATGCCCCGGAAAACTGTCCTGTCTGCTCAGCCCAAAAAGAGTAGTTCACAGCCTTTGCTTAATGATTCGTCAGCAAAAGTTGTGGGTATCCTCCGGTTCTGCGAGCTGCCCAAGTGTATGATATAATGCGATCTTTAAGACCTCATAGTTTCGAAAAGCATATGATTTTCTGCAGGTCACTTTGGTTTGTTGTTGAAGCCCTCTACAGCACCAAGCGCTATCTTCTCCCGGGCACGGAACCAGTTCATCAAGAGGCCTTTGTGAGCACGGAGTATCTTGGCCACCTTTTTCATCGGCGGGAGGCGAGAGCGCATGGTTCGTTTGCAGCATTCGTTGAGAAACGTTTCGGCCCAGGCAGCTCTTTTTTATCTTGCCGAAATCGCAGCAGATCCTCTTTGAGGAGATATGCACGAATCGTCTTCAGATTACAGGCCAAGAGTTTCTTGAGTTTGACGGTCTGATCTTCAGTCAGTTTATCAGGCCGCTTCAGGAGACACCAGCAACTTTTGGCTAATATAGAGAGACTTTTCTCAAGTCCAGTTTTCCAAAAACAAGGGAGCTGTGATTCGTTGAAAATGTCGAAAATTATTCGTAACCAAGGTGGCTCCTACCGACAAAGAATGGGCAGCTATCATCATGTCCAATTCACCAATTGGTTGCCCAGCACAGATGAACTGATGGCGAGCTTCTGCATACCAATCAGCCGCTTGAAAATCCCATGATAAGGTACTCACGATCTAAACAAATGGTGTACCGCCAAATGTATTCGATGTTCGGCAGGCAAACGCTTGAGCCCATACATGAGTTCAGCACGAGTCACTGTTGATATGCAGAGTTTGGAGATGGCAAAATAGTTCCTAATTTTGCCTCTATGTTTGCGGAACGTCCCTTAATTATGGAGCTGACTGTGTCAGTATCTAGCATATACAGCATGAGCTAGCTTTCCTCGCCTTCGTGCGGCACAACATCATCAAAGACCCCCTTCTCTTGAGGAACGATATTCATTGGCCTGTCCGACATGAAGTCATCTGAATCATTGATGAAGTGAACAAGGTCGAAGAAGTCCTTCCATGCGTCTGCTCTTTGAGTCAAATTTACATTGCAATTGTCTTCAGCAGGGATAGCAAAAACATCAGGGATCAAAACATACTCTTGTTTGAACTCCTGGAGCATAACTCCCAGTGATGCACTTTTCCTCAATATCAAAACATGGCCCGGCTATAAGGATTATAATCGTCTTGTAGCTCACTGTTGCAGATATCTTCCCGACCTGAATAATCGTTAAAGACATTGGAAGTGGTGTATTCTCTGATGCGATCTAAGTTTTGTTCTTGATCATTTTCTTCTGCATCTTCTATGATCGCATCGGCAAGGAGCTTGATGCTCAGATGAAATGCTGCTCTTTTATCTGATTTACAAGAAACAGTTCTGTGGGCGCCACCACAGTAAAAACAGTTGGTTTGCTCTTGCAAATTTTCAAGTCTGAGATGCTCTATAAATGTAATGATTTTATTGATTGCTCTTTCCATATCCTCCTCCTCTGGTTTTATGTTCAAGAGCTTACAATGTGCATTGCTGGAATGAAATCAGTTGCCTTAGTCTGGACCTGCGCAGGGGAGAGTTCAAATAGCTTTTAAAGTGGACAGGACATTCAATGCTTTTGAAGTCTGGATGGTTTGTAAGCTAGCGTTTCTGGCTATGAGTATTTGATGCAGTGTAGTGGTTGTTTTTTTTCGGACTGTTCCTGCTCTGGGATTTCCTGGGTTCTTGCCGCTGCTCTGGCAGCGCTTGCCGCAGCTATATCCAACTGCAGTAACTCGAGGACATGAAATGCTTTGGACTGTTGGTGACCTAATTGCTTGTCGTTATGTGTGCTGTCGCTATTTAGAGGGATATCACGGTGTGCTCTGTCTGCTGCACCTGGACAAATCCCTGCCATGGAGTTTGGTCAAGCGTCCTGGGATTCCCTGCTTTCTTCATGGAGCCGTTGTTGGAAGATATAATAGGCGATAAAGGCTAAATCTGCGATCTCAGACTGGACGGCTCGGTCTTTATCCGATCCGGGGATATGGTCCATATCTTTCTCCAAAGCACTTGCCCGCCTTTTGAGCTGACACACGGACATTTCCTGGGCTTTTGATTTCAGACGCTGCGGCATACGGATGCTTTCCCCTAGAGAGGCCTTCTCACAGAGCTCATCGTAAATTTCAAATAACATCTCCATACATATTTCCTTCATGGGCAAGCTTACTTGCCAAGCATCATTTCCTTTCTCACTCCAAAGCAGGCAGTTGCTTGAGCTTATATTCAAAACAGCCTGATGAATAGGATTGCCATGCATTGCAGGATACTTTCAGCTTACAGTCATCCTAAATCTAATATAGCAAATTACATGCCTTTTCAAAAAGAAAATCAGCAGCGTTCTTTGATTTCATCAAAACAATGATTGTGCTGAGCTCTTTCATGTTTTTGGGCCTGGAATACAGCTCTTTCATTTGCGCTCAGTGGCATGGACCACTATTCCAGGTGCAAACAATTTCCTGCCCATTCACCACCCAGGTCTTCCGGAGAGGGTGTGTTAAAGTTTCCCCCGAAAACTGGACATTGAGTCTCAGTTTTTTTTGGCAATGCCACACCATGCTCTTAAAAAAAATCCATCTCACCTTTTTTTCACCCTTGTCCAATTCCCCCTGATACATATCATGAGATGAGATACATTAGCTGAAACATGTTGCATTACAAAACAAGGAGCAGATATCTATGTCATCAGAAATTCGCTGGGAAAAGAGCATGGAAGCTGCACTGTCCAAAGCAAAACAGGAATACAAACCCATTTTGCTGGATTTTTTCAATCCAGGCTGAATCGGCTGCCAGCAAATGGATGCGGTTACGTATCCAAACGATAAAGTGGTGGCATATGTAAATGAACATTGCATTCCTCTCCGCGTAGGCCACCAGGAACAGCCCCTTGCCAGCCAGTTCAAGGTGAAATGGACTCCGCGCCTTTTTCTCCTTGATCACAATGGCAACTCGGATCATGACGTCCTGGGCTTTCTCCCGCCGGATGAGCTTGTGCCCTTCATCCAGCTGGCCAGGGCCAAGCAGGCCTTTCACAATGACAGCCTGGATGAAACGACGACAATCCTGGATGAAATGCTCATTGAATCATCGGCCAGCAAAAGCGCACCTGAAGCGGTATTTCTTCGGGGAGTGGCTAATTTCAAGAAAGACCACGACCCCAAAGCCCTCAAAGAGGTGTATCGCCTCCTCAATTTCGATTATGCTCAGAGTGCCTGGGCCAGGCGTGTTTTTCCGTATTGGAATCTGTAAGGATCTAGGCTGGTGGGCTCAGCAGACTGCTTTTTTTACCTGAACTGGGAAGGGCACAAAATGTTTACACCTGCTGAGCCCAAGACTTTCTCTATTCCAGGACATGGTGGACAATGATAGACATAAGGAGGAGTTCAATCCATATACCTTCCACTTTTCTGGGTCCAGGTTTATCCAAAGAAGGGCATTAAAGGCTTTAATCTTTATTCGATTTAGCTGCAGAACTGCAAGTCCTGTTTACTAAACTCTTATTTCGTAAATTAATGGATAAAATGCTGGCCAGCGTTACCATTCAAGGGATTCTCGTCTGGCACTCCATAGCTCTGGATTGATAATCTGCAGATGATCATCTTCCAAGACTGCCACTACTTGCCCAAAATCTTCAGGCTTTCCAGGCTGCAAGTCTGTTGTATAGCTGGAGAGGTCCTCAGCATAGAGGAAATCTGCAAATATCTTAGGGTTTACTATCAGAACTGTTTTTTCCGGGATGACAATATAATCTACATCTTTATCTTTATTGTACACAAAATAGCTCTTTTGCATGGTATCCTCCTGTAAAATTTAATCCACCCATTTGAGCAGTTCTCAAAAAAACCTATCCAAGAGAGATTGGCATAATAGTCAGCGCCGTACATCTCACCGATATTGCATTACTTTGCTTGCAACGACAAAAAATCAATTTATGATCCATTTTGCTGCAGTGATCAATCAAACCTGGGCATCCTGTTTAGCTGGCTTGTACAGCGGAGACATGGCCCGTAAGGTGTCCACGATGCTCTTCAGGGAGCCCAGGAAGCGCAGCACATCCTCCTGGGTATTTTCCAGACCGAAAGAAATAACCAAGGTACCCTGGGCATCTGCATGGCTTAAACCTAAGGACAACAAGACATGGGAGGCCCGCAGAGAGCCTGTGGCACAAGCCGATTTAGTGGAGACAGCGATGTCCTCCTCACTGAGCATGAGCATCACACTCTCCCCTTCAATATATTTCAGGGAGATATTGAGCAAGTTGGGCAGGCTGTGTTCAAGATTGGTGTTAATGATGTATTCATCTAGATAATTGGGCAGCTCCTTGAGCAGAAAATCCCGCAAGGCTCCCAGATGTTGCCCCCTGGCATCAAGATTTTTTTTGGCCAGTTCCGCTGCCTTGGCCTGGCCCTGGATGCAGATCAAGTTCTCGCTGCCTGCTCTTTTGTTATTTTCCTGAACCCCGCCGTCCAGCAAGGGGAAAATCTTTGTGCCCCGCCGAATATACAGGCCGCCCACACCAGGGGGCCCATAAAAGCTATTGGCGGCAAAGCTGAGCAGATCAACATGCAAATCCTGTACATCTACAGGCACAATACCTACAGAATCCACAGCATCCGTATGCATTAATATATTATGTTCCTTGGCTATTCGACCTATTTCTTCTATAGGCTGTATAGTGCCTGTTTCATTATTACTGTGCATAATGGTAATCAAAATAGTCTCGTTGGTAATCGCCTTTTGCACTGTTTCAGGATCCACACGGCCAGACTCGTCCACAGGCACGGAGGTCACTTTAAACCCCTCTGAGGACAAACGTTTCAGGCTGCGAATAACAGCATTATGTTCAATATTGGAAGTAATGATATGCTTGCCTTTATCCTTATTGGCCAGGGCTACACCTTTTATGGCATGATTTATGGACTCTGTTCCGCAGGAGACAAACACAATCTCCTTGGCGTCTTTTGCTCCAAGCAAATCAGCTGTGGTTGCCCTGGCTTCCTCCAGAACATCAGCTGCATGTTCTCCTGATTTGTGCTGGCTGGAGGGATTATGATAATCGTTGTGAATGGCCTGGATCATCACCTCCTTGACTTCCGGCAGCAAGGGATTGGCTGATATATGGTCCAAATTGACTACAGCCATGGTCAACTCTCCTTTTATGAATGTTCTTCACTTAGTTCACGCTGACAGGCCTTGCAAAATGAAGGCGAATCTTCGCTGATCTG
>CAZBUB010000034.1:0-25614 GCA_964494985.1 uncultured Desulfohalobiaceae bacterium
TTGCACAGTTTTGCTTAACGCATTCTAAGTCGCTCAGATCCGGCACCTACTTTTGCAGGCCTATTCGAACCTTGAAAACGAAAAATTAACAAAAGTAGGTGCCGGAAGCCTGTGGGCCGAACTCCTGGACCTTGGCTTCTTCCTCGGTAAAGCTTATCCGGGCACAGGAAATGGTGAATAAATACATTTGCTTTTTGTTTTCCAGGCTTGTATATTGAAACGCTCTTTGGTAGGCCGTGCTGTAAGAGCCCTTGATGACTGGCAATAAATAAGGAGTTGTATGCCAGGTTACAAGGTTCATATCCCTGTAGGGCTTATACTGGGTGCTGGAGTTCTGGCCGGATTGATCTGGCAAGGCTGGTATGATCCAGACCCTAGAGAGATCTTGGTCTTGTTTGTCTTTGTCTATTTAGGCAGCCTGTTCCCTGATATTGACACGGATTCTGCAAGCCAGAGGCTCTTTTACAGTATCTTGGCTTTGTGCAGTTTAAGCCTTATGCTCAAGGAGCTGTACAAGTGGGCAGCGATCCTGGGGTTCTGCGCCATGTTCCCGGCCCTGTCCCAGCACAGGCGCTGGACCCATACCTGGTGGGCCATGCTAGGGGTGCCATTGCTGGTGGCTGCCTTGCCTGTATTCTTGTTTGAGACTCCTTGGCAAAGGGTTTTGCCATTTTATCTGGCTGCCGTGCTGGGGTATTTTTCCCATCTGGCCCTGGACAGGCAGTTCTAGAGTTTTTCTGGAATAATCCTGATTCACGATGCCCAAGGATAAATGACGTGGAAAGCAGCATGAGAATTCTCTGGCTTTTGTCTGAACTTGTGGCCCAGCTGGGCAGATGGTTTATTTTTCTGTTAAGAGAGTTGGGCGGAATCCTCCTCTTTTTTTTGCATGGTCTATTCTCGGTTTTCAAATATCCTTTCCAGTTACGTAAGAATCTGGAACAAGTCTATTTTATCGGGGTCAAATCAGTATTCGTGATCATCCTGGTGGCTCTTTTCACCGGTATGGTCATGGGCCTGCAGCTTTATTACACTTTGGTCAAGTTTGGCTCAGAGGGGGTGCTGGGCGCAGCTGTGGCCTTGGCTATCATCAGGGAGCTGGGCCCGGTGCTGACTGCGATTATGGTCATCGCCAGGGCCGGATCCTCCATGGCGGCAGAGATTGGCATCATGCGCATCACAGAGCAGATAGACGCGTTGGTGACCATGGAGGTGGACCCGGTGCGCTACCTGTTCAGTCCCAGGATCGTGGCTGCAGTGATTTCCTTTCCTTTGCTCACTGCTTTGTTCAATGTGGTGGGTATACTTGGTGGTTATGTCACAGGCTGTTGGCTGCTGGGGATCAACTCTGGGATCTATTTTGCCCGCATGCAGGATATGGTGGTTATGGCGGACATCACCGGCGGCTTGTACAAGTCCCTGGTATTTGGTCTGCTGGTGGTGTGCATCTGTTGCTATCAGGGATTCTATGTGCACTTGCGCAGCCAGGGCTTCGGGGCCAAGGGCGTCAGTCTGGCCACTACCAGTGCGGTGGTCACGTCCTGCGTGGCGGTGCTAGTGTTTGACTATGTGCTGACCTCATTTTTACTTTAGCTTATGCAAAGCCCCTTAATAGAATTCAAACAGGTAAGCAAACGCTTCGGGGACAATGTGGTCCTGGACAGGGCGGATCTTGTGGTCTACCCGGGCCAGGTGACTACCCTGATAGGTAAGAGCGGGGTGGGCAAGAGCGTGACTTTGAAGCTGATCATCGGCCTGCTTAGTCCGGACTCAGGCCGAATTCTGTATGAAGGTCGGGATATGGCCCAGATGAGCCGCAGGGAGAGAAGGCAGATCCTGGGCAAGATGAACTATATGTTCCAGAACAATGCCTTGTTCGATTCCTTAAGCGTATTCGAGAATATTGCCCTGCCCTTGCAAGAGTGGCGTAAGCTGGGTCCCAGACAGATAAAGAACAAGGTCAGGGAGAAGATTGAGCTTTTGGATCTAGGGGATATAGGAGAGAAGTTTCCTTCCCAGATTTCAGGGGGCATGCAGAAAAGGGTAGCCATGGCCAGGGCCCTGGTTACAGATCCCGAAATAGTGCTCTTTGATGAGCCTACTACTGGCCTGGATCCCTTGCGCAAGAACAATGTCCTGGCCATGATTACCGAGAACCAGAAGCAATTCGGGTTCACTTCCATCCTGGTCAGCCATGATGTTCCGGATGTGTTCTACATTTCTAACCGGGTCGCGGTTTTGGAGGAGGGCAGCATTTTGTTCCAGGGCAGCTCCAGGGAGCTGGAGCGCTTTGAGCATCAAGTAGTGTACGACTTTCTGAACAGCAGTCAGCAACTGAAAAATCAAATCCTGGGGCTCAAGACCAAAAGGGAGCTGGAGAGGCATGTGCAGCAGGCTGCTCAGAAAGCTCCGGGGCAAGAATTCTGTCTTTTGCTTCTGGGTATAGAAAATCTGGAACGGGTGGAGGAGCAGGCAGGGCATTTCCTGGCGCAAGAGATAGTTGCTGCTGCCTCCAGGAGTCTGCAATGGCGTCTGCAAGCCCCCTGGGACGTCTTGGGCCGCTATAGCCAGGATAGATTGTTGTGCCTGTTGTTTGGCAAAGATATCCAAGATGTAAATAATCTGGGCCGGGAAGTGCTGCAGGAGCTGCAGGAAGAAAGCTTCATGCAAGGCACGGAGCATTCTGAAAACTGCGTGGATTTTTCCATATATTTCGCTGTAATCCCTGGAAACTGGCAGAGCTCCCTGAAGGAACTGGCAAGGCAGGCAGGGCAACAGGAGCAGCAAAGGGTCAGCCTGGTTTGTACCAGTGAAGTATAAAATCCAGATAATAAGATTTGAGGCCGCATATGAGGAAGGGATACAAAGTTGAGCTTACTGTAGGCGCTTTTGTGCTTCTGGGCCTGATCTGCCTGGGCTATCTAACCCTGCAGCTGGGTCAGATGCAGTTCTTTGGTTCGGACTATTATCAGCTCCAGGCCAGGTTCAGTAATGTGAGCGGCCTGCGCAGCGGCAACTCGGTTCAGATAGCCGGGGTGCAGGTGGGACAGGTAGAGGACATTGAGCTCAATCAAGAAAAGTATGTGGCCATGGTCAAGCTCAGGATCCAGAAAGGGATCAGGCTGAGCGACGATTCCATGGCCGCGATCAAGACCAGCGGCCTGATCGGGGACAAGTACATCAGCATCTCCCCAGGAGGTTCTGGCATCTACCTGGAGCCTGGGGAGACGATTATCGAAACCCAGGCTCCTCTAGATATTGAGGAACTGGTGGGCAAGTATGTCTTTGGCAGCTCAGATGACTAAAAAATAAGGAAGGTGGTATGCGCCAGGCAATTATCGGATTAATGCTCTTGCTGCTGGTTGCTCTGCCTGGACAGGTTGGGGCCCAGGAAGCAGAATCAGAAGAGGCAGCTGATCTGGTCCGGGAGTATATGGACCAAGCCGTGGAACTGATCCAAGATGAGGATGAGCCTGATCCGGATCAGCTGGCCTCCAGCCTGCGGGAGATGGCGGAGGAGATCTTTGATTTCGAGCTCATGTCCCGCATGAGTCTGGGTAGGCACTGGCACAGCTTTGACCAGGAGCAAAAAGAGGAGTTCGTGCAGCAGTTCACCACCCTGTTGGAGGAGAACTACCTGGGCCGCATGGATGAGCATATGCAAGAGGTGCAGGACTTCTCCAGAGAGGACATGCAGGTCACCGGGCACACCCTGCTGTCCAGCAAGAGGGCGGAGGTGGAGTCCAAAATTTCCTACCAGGACCAGGAGATTCCTGTGAATTACAGGCTGGCCTATGACGGCACCGACTGGAAGGTATACGATGTGTACGTGGAAGGAGTGAGCCTGATCCAGAACTACCGCAGCCAATTCGACAAGCTGTTGCAGAGGGGGTCTGCCCAGGATCTTTTGCAGAAAATAGAGAAAAAGCTCCAGGAGGGTGATCCAGAAGACCTGGAAGATATCACTTAGTGTTTGAACATTACAGAGACATTTAATGTCTCAGCCACGTCATCCCGGGTTTGTCCCGGAACCCAGGTCAAGCCCGGGATGACTGGAGCAGAGCTGAGTTACAATTGAAAGTGCCGTTGAAGTCTTAATCTACAGCCCAAAAGGGTATTCCATGTCCAGGCGATGGTTTGTTTGCTGTTTTTTGCTGGTTTTGCTTTTTCCTTTGCAGCTCCAGGCCCAGGAAAGCGCAGAGGAGCGCGATGCCTGGCTGGAGGAGATGGAGCAGGAGTTCCAGGAGGAGTCTGCTCCTCAAGTGGCAGATCCCCTGCAGCCCATAAATCGGGGAGTGTTTGTCTTCAATGATTTTTTGTACCAACATTTCCTGGACCCTTTGGGCAAGGCCTATCAGGATCTAGCACCTCGGCCTCTGCGCAAAGGCCTGGACAACTTCTTTTACAACCTGAGCTTCCCCCAAAGGGTGGTGAACAATATCCTGCAGGGGGAAATGGGTCGGGCAGGAAAGGAGAGCGGGGCTTTCCTGGTCAACAGCAGCATCGGGGCTGGGGGCTTGCTGGAGCCTGCCAGGCAAATCTCCTGGCTGCAGCCTAAGCCTCCTGCGCAGGACTTGGGCCTGACTCTGGGCAAGTACGGGATTGGGCAGGGCATCTATCTGGTCTGGCCTGTGCTGGGGCCATCCACCCTGCGGGATAGTCTGGGCAATGTTGGGGACAGTTTTATGCATCCTATAACGTATATTGACGACTATGAGGCTTATATAGCCTTAAAGTCGGTGCAAACCCTTAATGATCTGCCGGATCTGCTGGAGAACTATCAGGAGCTGACCGAGGGGGCCCTGGATCCCTACCTGGCCCTCAGGTCCGGATATATCCAGCACCGCGAGGCGCAACAGCAAAAATAGGCAGGTATGCAGGAATCCATCCAAATATTCGGCGCTACCCACCACAATCTTAAAAATATAGATCTGGAGATTCCCAGAAATAAACTGGTAGTTATCTGCGGCCCCAGCGGCTCTGGCAAGTCCACTTTGGCCTTTGATATTATTTATGCCGAGGGTCAGAGGCGGTATGTGGAGTCCTTATCCGCCTATGCCCGTCAGTTTCTGCCTCAGATGGACAAGCCCAAGGTGGAGAAGATCCTGGGTCTGTCCCCGGCAATCTCCCTGGAGCAGCACACCAGCAGCAGGAACCCCAGATCCACCGTGGGCACCGTGACCGAGATCCATGATTTTTTGCGGGTTTTCTTTGCCAGGCTGGGCACAGCTTATTGCCCCCAGTGCCTGGAGCCTATCCAGGCCCAGACCTCGGACGAGATCCTGGATTCCATCCTGGAGCTGGAGCAGGGCACAAGATTCATGCTTTTGGCTCCGTTGGCTGAGTATAAGAAAGGCACCCACCAAGATCTTTTGAAAAGGTTGAAGGCCCAGGGTTTTATGCGGGTCAGGGTGGATGGCCAGGTTTACAATTTGGATAACCCGCCGGAACTGGAGAAGAACAAGAGGCACAACATCCAGGTAGTAGTGGACCGGCTGCAGATCAAACCCGGGGTGCGCAAACGCCTGGCAGATTCCCTGGAGTTGGCACTCAGCCTGGGCTCCGGAAGGGTGCTTCTGGATCTGGTGGACCAGGGGCAGGAGATCTTCTTCAGCACCAAGACGGTCTGTGCACGCTGTAATCTGAGCCTGCCAGAGCCAAGCCCTCAGCTGTTTTCCTTCAATAGTCCCCAAGGGGCCTGTCCAGCCTGCGCAGGCTTGGGCAGCATGGATTATTTTCAGCCCCTGCTTTTGGCCCCGAATCGGAATCTCTCCCTGCGCAGGGGCGGTATTCTGCCCTGGAGGAACACAGGTTTTTTAGAGCGAAATCAGGAGTCTTTACACAAGTTGGGGGCCAAGTATGGCTTTGATCTGGACACGCCTTTGCACGACTTGAGCCCCCAGGCCTGGGAAGCCCTTTTCTACGGGGATAAAAGCCTGGGTTGGCAAGGAGTGATTCCCATCTTGGAACAGGGGGATCAGCTGGGCAAGTACTGGCAGGAAGAGATGTCCAGGTTCAAGCAAAACAGCCCCTGTCCGGAGTGTGCAGGAGCCAGACTGCGGCCCGAAGCCCTGGCGGTTAAGGTGCAGGGCACAAGCATCAATGAAGTTTGTGCTTGGTCCATTTACAAAGCCTTGCAGTGGCTGCGGGGTCTGGAGTTCGAGGGTTTCCAGGCCAAGATTGCAGGGGACCTCTTGAAGGAGCTGGAGCACAGGCTGGCTTTTCTGGTGGAGGTGGGGCTGGACTACTTAAGCCTGGACAGGAACATGTCCACCCTGTCCGGGGGCGAGGCCCAAAGGATCAGGCTGGCAGGACAACTAGGCTCTGCCCTGGTGGGGGTAACCTATGTCCTGGATGAACCTAGCATCGGCCTGCACCCTAGGGATAACAAGCGGTTGATAGATTCCCTGCACAGCCTGCAGTCCAGGGGCAACACTGTGCTGGTGGTGGAGCATGATGAGCCAACCATTCGTTCTGCCCATTATGTCCTGGAGCTGGGACCTGGATCTGGAAATTTGGGCGGAGAAGTTGTTTATGCCGGGGATGTGCAAGGCCTTTTACAGTGTGGGAATTCTCTGACTGGCAAGTATCTGCGAAGGGAGCTCAGGATAGAGGAACCTAGCAAACGTCGCAGCTCCTCTGAAAGGCTCTTGCTGAAAGGGGTCAGTACGAACAATCTGCAGCATATTGATCTGGAACTGCCTTTGGGGGTCTTGACCTGTGTGACTGGAGTCTCAGGTTCAGGCAAGAGCTCCTTGGTGGTGGACACTCTCTATAAGCATCTGGCCCTGGCTAAGGGGATCAAGGTGGATGCTCCCGGAGTGCTGGATTCTCTACAGGGCCAGGAGCTGATACAGAAAGTGGCCTTGATAGATCAGTCCCCTATCGGCCGCACCCCCAGGTCTAATCCTTCCACTTATACCAAGATATTCGACGAGATCCGCAAGATTTTTGCTTTCAGCCGGGAGGCCAGGAAGCGAGGCTACAAGCCTGGCAGGTTCAGCTTCAACGTCCGGGGGGGGAGATGCGAAGCCTGTCGAGGGGACGGGCAGATCAGGGTGGAAATGCATTTTTTGCCGGATGTGTACGTGACCTGTGATGTCTGTCAGGGGCAGAGGTATAACCGGGAGACCCTGGATGTGACCTATAAGGGCTTGAACATTGCCCAGGTGCTGGGGCTTACTGTACGCCAGGCCCGCAGGTTTTTTGAGCACCACCCGGGCCTGGAAAAGAAGCTGGGGATCTTGGAGGATGTGGGTCTGGAATACCTGCGCCTGGGCCAGCCTGCGACCACCCTGTCCGGAGGCGAGGCCCAGAGGCTGAAGATCTCCCGGGAGCTGAGCAAGAAAAGCCTGCCGGGCAGCGTGTATGTCCTGGATGAGCCCACTACTGGCCTGCACATGCACGAGGTGGGCAAGCTGTTGCAGGTACTGCAAGAGCTGGTGCGCAAAGGGGCCACAGTGGTGGTTATAGAGCACAATCTGGATGTGATCCGGGCTGCGGACCATGTCCTGGATCTGGGCCCTGGAGGCGGGGAATACGGGGGCAGGATAGTGGCCCAGGGTAGCCCGGAGGAGATCAGGCAGGATCAGGACTCAGCCACTGGGGAGTTCCTGCGGCTTTATTCCTAGCTTGTGAGTTAAAAGTAATTTGACCGTTGAGCTCCTGGTAGCTCAGTCTTTTTCTTTAGGACTCTGGGCCTGCTCCAAATTCAGCCTGAGGATGATGGTCTCTGCATCCTCAGGGTCTGTTTCTACCCTGAAGCCGAACTTCTTGCCCAGGGCCTTCATGGCGGAATTTTCCCGCAGGGTATAGGCTGTAAGTTCCTTGGTCCCCCTTTGCTTGCAGTAGCTGATCATTTTCCCCATCAGGAGACTGCCCAAGCCCTTGGTCTTCAGATCGGTGCGGACCACGATGGCGAACTCCGCAGAGATGTTGTCCGGGTCAAAGAAGCAGCGCACTACGCCCACAGTTTCCTTCTGGGTGCCGTTCTCCAGCAGGCAGCCGATAAAGGCCATCTCCCGGTCGTAGTCTATCTGGGTGAGCTGGGCCAGCTGGGAGTGGGAGAACTCGTGCACAAAACCAAAAAAGCGCAGCCGTAAGTCTTCATGGGAGAGTTTGTTGATAAAATTCAAGTGCATGTGCTCGTCCTCAGGCCTGATCGGTCTGAGCAGTACCTTAAGCCCTGAGGCCAGTTCTGCAGTCTCTTCCAGGTGTTCAGGATAAGGCCGGATGGAGAGTCTCTCCGGACCTGTAACCCTGGCTGCGCTGATTTTGATCTGGGCATCCAAAACCAGGACTCCCTGGGAGTCGGCCAGCATAGGGTTGATGTTTACGCCCTGGATTTCAGGCAGATCGATGACCAGTTGGGAAAGCTGGACCAGAGTCAGCCTCAGGGCTTCCTGATCAACAGCAGGCCTGCTGCCATAACCCTGCAGCAGCTTGCTGACTCTAGTGTGCTGGATCAGCTCCTTGGCCAGGGTCATGTTCAATGGGGGCAGGCCCACTGCCAGATCCTTATAGGCCTGGCCTGCAGCCCCGCCCTGGCCGAAGACAAGCACCGGACCGAAATCAGGATCGAGGCCTATGCCTGCTTTAAGCTCATATGCTGCAGGTCTCCTGGCCATCCTCTGCAGAATGAAGCCGTTGATCCTGGCTTCTGGATAGCTCTTAATCACCCTAGCCAACATGGCTCGGGCAGCCTTAAGAATGTCCTGGGGCGTTTCCAAATCTAGGGCTACAGCGCCTGCATTCAACCTGTCTCGGATATCCGGAGAGGCCAGTTTCAGGGCTACTGGAAAACCCAGTTCCCTGGCGAGCAACGAAGCCTCTTCAGCGTCTGCAGCCAGCCTGGTAGCCACCACCGGAATAGCGTAGATGGAGAGGATCTCGTTGGTTTCAGCCGGGCTGAGTTGCTTCCGGTTCTCTTCCAGGGCCTGGCGGACAATAGCCCGGGCTGCATCTGGATTGGGGGTAAACTCCTTGGGCAAGGAGTCCGGGGTCTCCATGAGCAGCTCCTGGTTGCGGCGGTAGCGGACCATATCCATGAACAGGCGTGCAGCCTGATCCGGGGTTTCATATGTGGGGATCCCAGCCAGGGCAAATATCCTCCTGGCCTGGACTGCGTCTTTTTCACCCAGCCAGACTGTGATCACATTCTTTCTGCTCTTGCCGATGGTGTTTACTACTGCGCCGGCGATATCCTCGCTGGAGGCAAAGGCAGTGGGCACATGGATGACCATGACTGCGTCCACCTCCTGATCCTTGAGCAGTATCTCCAAGGCTTGGGCATAGGTCTCACTGGAAGCGTGATCTATAACCCGGACCGGGTTTTGACCAAAAAACTCATCTTGTAAGGCCTGCTGCAGATCCTGGATAGTTTGCTCCGAGAGACTGGCCATACGTCCGCCCTGGGTGTCCAGGATGTCCCAGGCCATCATGGCTGGCCCGCCTCCATTGCTGAGTATAGCCAGCCTGTCTCCGCGCAGGGGCTTATACCTGGCCATAGTTTCCACTGCGTCGAAAAGCTCTGCCACGTCAAAGACCCTGAGCATGCCAGCCCTACGAAAAATACCGTCATAGATGTCATCCGTAGGCACAGGATCTTCTTCTGGCAAGGAGGTCCTGCTTCTGGGTTCATTCAGGCCTCCGCTTTTAATCACCACCAAAGGCTTGTTCCTGGAGGCAGAGCGGGCTGCGGAAATGAACTTGCGCGCATTCTGGATGCTTTCAATATAAAGCAGGATTGAGCTGGAATGGGGATCTCCACCTAGATAGTCTATGACATCTGCAAAATCTATGTCCGCGCAATCCCCCAGGGAGATGAAGTGGGAAAATCCGATGCCCTTGGAGCCAGCCCAGTCCAGGACAGCGATCCCTAAAGAATCAGACTGGGAAACAAAAGCGATCTTGCCCTGCAAAAGGTCGGTATGTCCAAAGCTGGCGTTGAGCCCGGAGCGGGGAATGATCACTCCCAGGCAGTTGGGGCCCAGGATGCGCATGGAGTAATCCCTGGCGGTACGCAGCACCTTTTGATAGAGGCTTTCTCCATTTTGATCCTGGTTCTTGTCCAGGTCAGTGCTCATAATAAGCACTGATCTGGTGCCCTTTTTGCCAAGCTCCTGCACAAAGTCAGGAACTGTGTTTGGAGGAGTACATACGATGGCCAGATCCGGGGCCAGGGGTAGATCCTGTACTGAAGGATAGGCCAGAACTCCGGCCACGGCCTTGTACTTGGGATTCACCGGCAGGATGGGTCCGGCCAATCCGCCGCTTTGAAGATTGCGCATAACTACTGACCCAATGCTCCGGGGCCGATTGGAGGCACCTACCACTGTGACAGACTTGGGGCGAAAGAGGGAATCCAGGTGTCTTAAGCTCATTAAAATCCCTGTTTGAGAGGTTTATTCAGCAAATGTGACTTAGGATGACAGGCATATGCAAAAAGGGCATAACCAAGAATGGAGAAACCACGAATTATGAGAGATCAGTGAGTTGCCATGGTCAGACCCCTGATAATTGGCATCTGGCAATCATGTTCCATACACACAATCTGAACTGCATTTTTTGAGGTATTTTTTGTTGCATATCTCAAATTCTAACTGAAATTAATAGTGAGATCCAGTTTAAATTATAGCAACGAGACTTTTTGTCGTGATTCCGTCAATCCAGCGAAGCTTGTCCAGGACCCTGGTCCGGGAGCCAGTATCTCCAGAATGGACTGGATTCTGAATCAAGCCTTTCCTGGACTCAGATCCAGGATCTACGATGACCTCTGGATCGGTGTCCTGGATGACGGGACCTGAACCGAGTTACGTGAATAGATGTTTCGTTGAAGTGATAGACTGGAGCAAAAGATATATCACTATCGAAATGCTAGAGTATATGAAAAGGATGCTGATTTTATTGGCAGGAATATCAAAAAAAGAGTTGACATCAATATCCGATTTTGCCATAGAATATAACTATAGTCTTATAAGTGATTTATTTATCCGGATTTCAGTTTAACTTTTCAATTTCAACCTCATCCAAAAGGAGGCCATATGGCGGAAAAAGATCAAAGCACCAGCGCTCATTATGCAGTCCATTGGCAAGAGGAGGATTACTACTATTCCAGGCCGGAATTCATCGGCCAGGCCAATTGTACTGATCCGGACATCTTCGAGCGCTTCAGCCTGGACAACTTTCCGGAATGCTTCAAGGAGTTTGCTGACCTTTTGGACTGGGATCATTACTGGCACACTACCCTGGACACCAGTGAGGCCCCGTGTTGGAAGTGGTATGTGGGCGGCAGACTCAATGCCAGCTACAATTGTGTGGACAGACATCTAAAACATTACAAAAACAAGACGGCCATTCATTTCGTGCCTGAGCTAGAGGAAGAGCCCATCCAGCACATGACGTATCAAGAGCTTTACCGCAGGGTGAACGAGACCGCTGCTGTGCTGCGGGATTTCTGCGGCCTCAAGGCAGGGGACAGAGTGACCCTGTACCTGCCCATGACCCCTGAACTGCCCATTACCATGCTGGCCTGCGCCAGACTGGGGGTGATCCACTGCCAGGTATTTGCCGGCTTCAGCGGCAAGGCCTGCGGGGACAGGATCTGGGATTCTGAAAGCGAAGTCCTGATCACCATGGATGCCTACTACAGGAGTGGCAAGCTCTTGAACCACAAGGCAAATGCTGACGAGGCTGTGGAAGCGGCCCAGAAGCAGGGCCAACAGGTGAACAAAGTTTTGCTTTGGAGACGATATCCAGGTAAGTATTCAGCTTCCGCGCCCTTGGTCGAGGATAGGGATTTCTTTCTGGACGAGCTTGTGCAAAAGTATAGAAACCAGGAGGTCAAGCCTGTATCCATGCCGGCGGAAGGGGTGCTTTTCCTGATGTACACCAGCGGATCTACAGGCAGGCCCAAGGGCTGCCAGCACAGCATCGGAGGCTATCTCTCCTATGTGGCTTGGATGTCCAAGTATGTGCAGGATATTCATCCAGAGGACGTGTACTGGTGCATGGCGGACATCGGCTGGATCACAGGCCATTCCTTTATTGTCTATGGTCCTTTGGCTGTTGCAGCCAGCACGGTGATCTACGAGGGTGTGCCCACCTATCCGGATCCGGGCCGTTGCTGGCGTATTGCAGAGGAGCTGGATGTCAACATCTTCCACACCTCGCCCACTGCCATCAGGGCCTTGCGCAAGGTGGGCGGGGACGAACCTGCCAAGTACAACTACTACTTCAAGCACATGACCACTGTGGGCGAGCCCATAGAGCCTGATGTCTGGCGCTGGTACTATGACGTGGTGGGCAAGGGCAAGGCGGTGATAGTGGATACCTGGTGGCAGACCGAGACTGGCGGCTTCCTGTGCAGTACCCTGCCCGCAATCCAGCCCATGAAGCCCGGAAGCGCAGGCACTGGGCTGCCCGGGATCCATCCAATTGTCTACGACGACGAAGGCAACGAGATGAAGCCTGGTGAGGGCAAGGCAGGCAACCTGTGTATACGCAATCCCTGGCCCGGAGCCTTCCAGACCATCTGGAAGAACAAGGAGCGCTACATCAAGAGCTACTACGGCAAGTACAATAAAGATCCCAACAGCACTGACTGGAGGGACTGGCCCTACATGGCCGGGGACGCGGCAGTGCTGGAGTCGGATAATTACGTGCGCATCCTGGGCAGGATAGACGACGTGATCAATGTCTCCGGGCACAGGCTGGGCACCAAGGAGATCGAGTCAGCTGCCCTGTCTGCTGAAGAGGTGGCTGAGGCAGCGGTGGTGGCCATGCCTGACGAGATCAAGGGCATGGTGCCTGACCTATATGTCTCCCTGAAACCTGAGTACGATGCCACGGATGATTTGGCCAAAAAGGTCTCGGATACTGTCTCCAAGGTGCTGGGCAAGATAGCTAAGCCTGCCCACGTGTACATTGTGCCGGATATGCCTAAGACCCGTTCCGGGAAGATCATGCGCAGGATACTGGCTTCAATTTCCAACTATCAGGATGTAGGTGACGTAAGCACCCTGGCCAATCCCCAGATCGTGGAGGAGATTCGGCAGCAGGTGCAAGGCTAGCTTCGGTTTTCAATTGGCCTCCGGGCCTTGGGCCCGGAGGCAAAAAACCAAAGGGGGGAAGCTATGGAAGGAGAAGTTCAAACTACGTGGGTCTGGGTCTTTCTAGCGCTGTATATCATCTACTGTTTCTACTGGGGTCTTCGGGGGTATTTCACGGAAAAGACCTCCTCTGGATATACCATCGGCGGTAGGCAGATCCCTATGATCGCCTTCATGATGGCGGCCACAGCGGCTTCCTTCAGCGGCTGGACTACTGTGGGTCATCCCGGGCTGATCTGGTCTGCAGGCCTGGCCTACGCTTTTGCCTCTTTCTACGTGCTGACCATTCCCATCACCGGCACTTTCTTCGCCAAGAGGGTCTGGCTGGCAGGCAAAAGGTACGGGTTTGTCACTCCGGGCGACATGTTCGCCTACTATTACAACAATGAAGGCATCCGCTATCTGGTGGTGCTCACAGCGGTGCTGTACGGGGTGTTTTACTCAGCTGTGCAGCTCATGGCTGCGGCAGCACTGTTCAAGTGGGTTACAGGCATGCCCCTGAGCTGGGGGGCGATCATCATGGCGGCCATTGTCTGGTTTTACGTGGTGACAGGCGGTCTCAGGGCCAGCACCTGGGTGGGCGTGATCCAGTTCGTGCTCCTGGTGGCAGCTATTATTCTGGTGGGCTCCTTTACCCTGGCGGAGTTCGGAGGCTGGAGCAACCTGAGCCAGCAGGTCCACCAATTGGACAATGAGTATTTGAAGGTACCTTCCCTAATTGAATTCTCTGTAGGGGGTGGCACCTGGACTACTGCCATGATCCTGACCTATTTGTTCGCCCTGATGGGCATCCAGTCTTCTCCTGCATTCATCATGTGGCAGTTCGGGAACAAGAACCCCAGGCCTTTCGCCTGGCAGCAGGTGTTCATGTCCACATTTATCGTGGGCTTTGCCCTGTTCTTCTTTACTGCTTTCCAGGGCATGGGCGCGATTCTCCTGGAGCAGGAGGGTGTATTGGATCTGGCCAAAGACTCTGACGTGGTGCCCCAGCTGATGACCAACTTTGTGCCGGGAATCTTGCTGGGTATCACCTTTGTCGGGCTGATTGCGGCCATGCATTCCACAGCAGCCCCCTATATCGGCACAGCCGGTTCCATGCTGCTGCGGGACGTCTGGTGGCTGAAGATCAGAGGCAAAAAAGGCGGACACTCAGAGCAGATCTGGGTGAACCGGATATTCGTGACTATTATTACCATCATAGCCTTGACCGTTGGTCTGAATTCTCAGGCCGCATTGGTCATCCTGGGCGCATTGGCCACTGCCTTCGGCTTCGTGATGTACGTGCCGCTTCTGGGCACCTTATGGGGCTTCCGCTGGCCTTCCTGGGGATCCTTCTTCGGCATCCTGGCCGGCCTGGCCGCGGTCTACCTGACCTACGATGTCTGGCCCAGCCCCTTGACCATCCACAGCGCTGCCTGGGGGACTGGCACGGGTCTGATCGTGGCCTATATCTTCAGGGGCCTGGGCGTCAAGGACAGCCCAGAGACCGTGAACAGGCAGAGCGAGTTCCGGGGCTGGCTGGACAACATCGCTGCGCCCAGTCCGCAGGGGCAGAAGTGGCGCAACGCCATGAAGATCGTGGTCCCGGCCTGGTACGTCTTCGCCATTGGCCCAGCATGCATCCTGGGCAACTGGGCCTTCTCCTTTGCTGGATTCCCCAATCTCTGGTCCTGGCAGATCACTTGGTGGATCCTGGGTATCGTCATGATGTGGGCCCTGTGCTTCAAGGCTGAGATGTCCACCATCACTGATGAGACCATCCAGCGCGCGGAGACAGAGCAGAACGTCGTGGTGGAAGAGGTCACCTAATAATCCGATTTAGCCAGGAAAGGGAGGTTTGATTATGAAACCGGAAGATTTGTGGATGGTGATAGTGGTCGCATTCTCCATAATCTGGGTAATCCTGGTCGGGGCAGGCATACTCGGCTAGCCAGCAGGCACCCAGAATAGAATCTGCATAAACCAAGGGCTCCCGGGTTTTGCCCGGGAGCCCTTTTGTATTTGCAGGTTAAAACCTACGCCTGGGCATTGTAAGGAAGAGGTCATCAGTATCGACTGCGATTACGACCACGACTACGATTTGCTGTGCCCCACCTCGCTATCGTGGTCGTAATCGTAATCGATACATCTGATCTCATCCGCCCCAAGGTCCTATCCGATGCCGATGTCCTGGGTCAGGTCCATGCGCATCTTGCCCTGGGCTATCCTGATCCGCTTGAAGGCCTCCTTCAGGGCCTGGCGCTCGATTTGGGTCAGAATTTTGGGCATGATCATGTTGTCTGGGGGCTGGCGCTCCTCCACCAAAAGGTGGGCCTGATGGCTGAGACGCATGTGCATCAGGAAGCTGTAGGCATGGGCCAGCTCTTCATAATCCTGCTTGTTCAGAGCCCCTTGCAGATGGATTTCTTCCAGCCGCTCCAGGGTGTTGGTTGATTCAATTCTGTTCTGCAGGGCATAGATGCGGGCAAAGTCCACAATGAGCCGCATGGGGCTCTTGATATCCAGATAGATTTTTTTGCCCTGTTTGCTTTGCAAAACCAGATTACCGAAAAAATCCAACGGAGGCTTGAAGTGTAGGGCGTTCTCGGCAAAGTGGCGGTAGAAACCCACCCAGCCGGACAGGGTCTGGAACAGGGATGCCCGCAATTCCTGGATGATCTGTTCCTGGCCGTAGCCACGCCTGAAGTCAAAGAAGATGCTGGAGTGCAGCAGGGCTTCGGGCTCTGCCTCATGGATCCACTCATGGAAATACTGTTTCCAGACCCTAAGAGGCTGACACCATTTGGGGTTTTGGGCCATGATCCCGAACTCGCAGTAGGAATATCCAGCCTGGTCTAGCCAGGCACAGACCTTCTCTCCTAGTTGTAAAAAGTATTTTTGCACCTCTTGCTCCTGCTCCTGGGGCACGTCCCTGAAGACTATGGCGTTGTCCTGGTCTGTCTTCAGAGTCTGCTCCTTGCGGCCCTCGCTGCCCATGATCATGAAGGCAAACCCCACCGGTGGCTCATCCATCTCCTGCAGGGCAAAGCGGATGATCTTCTTCAAAATGACATCCGAGATCTCGGTGATGATCCGGTTTAGGTGGTCTGCCCTGGCCCCGCTATCTATTAAGGACTTTATCAAACCTGGCAGCTGTCTTTGCCTGGCCCTTAGCTCCTGTACGCTGTCTGCCAACTGGATCTCCCGCATCAGGTATACCGGGGATCTGCCCTGGGCCAGGATCAGGTCCTGTTCCGTGGCGATGCCTAAAAGGTTCTGGGAGTTGTCTGTCACAGCCAAGTGCTTGATGTCGTGTTTCATCATCAGCATGATGGCTTCGAAGATCTGGGATTCAGCCGGCATAGTGATTAAAGGGCCGGAGGCAACGTCCCGGACAGGTTTGTGCACAGAATAGGCCTGGGCCACCACTTTGCGGCGCAGGTCATGGTCAGTGAGCAGGCCGATGCTTTTGCCTTCCTGGTCCATGACCACCGCGGAGCTGCGCTTTTTGCTGGTCATCAGCTGGGCTGCTTCCTGGATGCTCATGTCCTCCTGGCAGGAGGCATAATCCCTGGAGAATATATTCTGCAAAGTGAGGTTCAGAAAGCCGGGATTGGCTGGGTCCTCAGTCTTGGCGCTCTGGGCTATGAAGTGCACATAGGACTTTTGCAGCATCTTCTGGCTGAATTGCTCCGTGAAGAAGCTGGTGAAAGCCGGGTATTGGGCACAAAGATCCAGGAAACGATCCTTAGGCAGGCAGTAGAAGGTGCTGTCCTCCAGGGTGCGCACAGTACGGATGGAAACGCCCTTGTTGAACAGGATGGACAGGCCGCCATAGATGCTCTTTTCCTCAAGGAAACCCAGCATGGATTTGTCGTCCCCTTCCTGAATGTATTGCTCCAGCCTGCCCTCCAGGAGGAGATAGACATAGTTCAGGATGGTCTTGTTCTGCACAAACAGGACCATGTCCCGGTAGTGGTGGGATTTGCTGAGTTCCAGGGCAACCTTTTGCAGTTCCTGTTCCGGGAGCGCATCAAAAGGGTGGATCTGGGAGAGGAACTCTTCCAGCTGGGAGGTCATAAGCTCTCCTTGTGCTCAGGGGTATAAGGCCTCCGGCCTGGAAGCGGATCTTAGTTGCCTGGAAAGCCCTTCTGCATCCACTGGGCCAAATCCTCAGGCCTGTTCAAAATGAGCTCATTTTGCAACAGCTTTTGGAAGAAGTAGTCATCAGTGCGATGATGGGCATGCACATTCTGCCGGTTCACCAGGCGCATCATGCAGCAGAAATGCGGGCTGTCCTGACCCAGGGGGGCACTGAAACAAGAAAAATTGAAGGTGGATAGGCGCATGCTGTGCCAGACCTGCAGGACATGACTCAAGCCCTGGGCCAGATCCTGGGTATCCTGCTCATCCCACTGCAAAAAGCTCTGCTTTCGGGGCCAGACAACCTGGATCTCATTGTAGCCTATGGGCGCAAAGGCAGTCAGCCAGTAGGAGTTGCCGATCTGGCCTATCCAGCGCTTGCCCAATCTCTTCTCCTCCTGCAGCAGGTCCTCCCAGTAGCAGGACTGGTTATTTTGCAGATATTCCTGGCTCTTATCCAAAAGCAGCTGATGCTGGGTGCTGGGAGTGGGGCTATTTAATATTTGGAAATGGGGATGCACCAGGCTGGCCCCGGCAGGGAACAGGTAGTTGGCGTTCATGGTGGCGTAGCGCATGCTGGGATCATAGGCATAGCACTTGCGCAAAAAATCCAGGGCCACTTGGAAGCCATCAGCCAACAGCTCCGGGGGCAAATCATCCAGCTTGCGCAGGTGCTTATCCCCCAGGCGGATCACGCTGTGGTAAGCGCCTATGGGGAAGAGGTTGGGGAATAATGCTGCCTGGCCCTGCTGCAGTCTGCCCTGGGGCAAAAACTCCTCAGGATAGGCAGGGGTCTTCTGCTGCCAGTTTTCGCCACACAGGAAACAGCTTTCCTGGGTCTCCTGCCCGCGTTGCTCCAGATACTCATAGTCTGTGTCCGGAAACAGGATTTGAGCCTTGCCCTCCAGCCCGGTGTTGAGCAGGCTTTGATGCTTGGTCAGGGGGTCGGTGCGCACCTCCAGGCTTTGCCTGGTAAGCTGCATATCCTGCATGGGATTGTGGAATACAGATTCCTGCTTTTGGACCTCAAACTGGATTTTGGCCATAAGCTCTCCTTGCATCTGGCTTTTTATGGGCTCAGTTTTGATTATTCTTCAATGACTCCTGGTTTTTCTATGCACTGGTTCAGGATATCCATTAGAAAATGGATCTCTGTGCCCAACTCGTACTGCTTGACTATATCCTCCAGGCCGCTGTGGCAGTTGTGGCAGGGAGCAATCACTGTTTCTGCCTCTGTGGCCTTGATCTGTTCCGCCTTGACTTGGTTGCCCTTGATGCGCACTTCCTTGAAGGGCGGTCCGCAGTTGATGACCCCGCCTCCTGCTGCGCAGCAGAAGTTGTGCTCCCGGTTGGGGTGCATCTCCCGCACATCGCTGCAGCACATGTGTACCACATCCCGCAGCTTCTCGTGCAGGCCCCTGCCCCGGATGATGTTGCAGGGGTCGTGGATGGTAACCGGCTTGGGATATTTCTTCGCTATCTTGATTTTGCCCTGCTGCAGGAGATCCCAGTAGAAATGAATGGCGTGCTGCACTGGTATAGGGTAAAATTTCCAGCCCAGCTGCCTATTGCCCACATCATAAATGGAGCGAAAGGCGTGACCGCACTCACCCATGACGATCTTCTTGACTTTCAGGCGCAGGGCGGTATCAAAGTGCTTCTTCTTGATCCTGGCAGTCAAGGAATCGTCCCGGATATACATGGTCATATCGCTGTTGTCCCAGCCTGGTGTGGCAGGCATGGTCCAGCTCACCCCGGCCAGATTCATTATCATGGCTGCTTGATTGATGAGCTGGGGCTGGAACTTGGGCTCAGGCCCGATCACCGAGTACATGATATCCGCACCTTCCTGTTCCAAAGGGATCCGGGCTGTGGGCAGCTCGTCCCTGAGCTCCTCCTCCTGCCACTGCAGGGTGTCAATCCATTCGTCGTCTTTGACCCACATCTGGTTGGTAGTTACGGCATGGCTATTCACAGTATCCTGGATATACTGGGGCACCAGGCCCAGCAGAAAGCAGATCCTGCGCACCACTAGCATCATATAGGCAGTATCAATGCCCAAGGGGCAGTACATCGCGCAGCGTTTGCAGAGATTGCATTCGGTGAAGGCTATTCTGGCCGCCCTTTCCATGAACTCCGGGCTGACCTGGCCTTTTTTGTCCACCATTTCCCAGATGGTCTGCTTGGCCTTGCCCACAGGGGAGTAGGTAGGGTCCATATCATGGGAAACGCAGTAGT
Organism: uncultured Desulfohalobiaceae bacterium; assembly: GCA_964494985.1. Lineage (GTDB taxonomy): Bacteria > Desulfobacterota > Desulfovibrionia > Desulfovibrionales > Desulfothermaceae > CAZBUB01. Next base: position 19,470 of record CAZBUB010000034.1, read on the forward strand.
GGCAGGCATAGGCGCACATGCCGCATCTGACGCAGGCCTTGCGATAGGCCATCAGCCTGGAGCCCACCTCAGAGCTCAGGACGTCCTGGATTACAGTCTGGATTCTGTCCTGGGTCAGGTTGGCCACTGCTGCTTGCAGGGCTTTGTCCTTGACTTGTCTTTCAGGTGCTGACCAGGAGGATTGCATATTGTTCTCCTTGAGTGGCTTAACGTAGGTTCAGCTGTGTTGAAGGATTGCTTGTGGCTACCAGTCCCTGGCCTTTCTGATGCTCCCGAATTCCGAGCCGATATAGCCTCGCAGGATAGGTCCGTAAAAGGCATGGGCCAGTCTGGTAAAGGGCAGGCAGGCCAGCAGGACCTCAGCGCTTAGCACATGCAGGACAATTATGCTTGGATAGTGCAAAATCTGATGATAGGCTAGAAACCCGGTAAGGAAAGTCACAAATACGATCACCAGCACCAGCCAGTCCTGCAGAGAGGTCACAAATCTCACTGTGGGCAGCAGGAGCCTGCGCAGGGCGAAGTAAACGCAGCACAGAAGCACCAGCACGGTCATGGTGTCTGCCACAGCATTGGGCAGGCTCCAGTAGCTAATCCCCCAGCTCAGCTGCCACATAATCACATGGGCGCTTAAAAAGATGGGCACCAGGATCAGACAGATGTGGAAAACAAAGGTCACCACGGTCAATAAGGGATCCTTTTGCCAGCTGGCAGTGCCAAAGGGCAAAAGCCAGTGACCAAAAGAGCGCAAGGAGTATTTCAGGCTGAAATAGCGAATGACATCTGGATCCTTATTTTGAGATAGATAATAGAAATGGATCAGCTTGCCAATAATGCCCAGGATGAATATCGCAAAGGCCAACCAGGCCAAGGGACCAGTGACGAATGAATAGACCGCGTGCATTTGACCTCCTTAACTATTTGAAATCGTCTAAGTCCGCCACAATGCGCAGATACTTGTCCCCTTGCCTGGCCCGGATCAGAATTTTTCGGCCATCAGGGCTGAAGACAGGGTCCCAGAGCATGGAGAACTGCCTGGGATAGGCTCTGTTGTCCAGAAGCAAAGTATACTTGCCCTGGCTCTCTGCCCTCAGGGCCAGATGCTGGCCATCCTGGCTGAAAACAGGCTGGAAAATCCTGTCCCACCAGCCTTCCCAGGGCTGATCATCTACCACGACCTGCCATTGCTGCAGACCCAGCTGGGGGTCCTGCTCCATGTTTTCCCAGCCGGATCTGCCTATAGCAGCTGCCCGTTCTCCCTGGGGACTGAGGGTTAGATCTGTGAGCACCGGATAGGTGTGCTTCCAGGGTTTGTCGTTTTGGACCACAGAGAACTGACCAAACTCAGGGGCAGCGATGGCAGCGATGTTCCTGCCCTGGCTGCAGATCTTTTGCTGCCAGAGCTGTAGGAATCTGCCCTCCCAGACAATCTCTTCGTCCTGGGCCAGGGACCAGCCAGAAGGGGTCTTGACCGGAGCCAGGACCTGGCCGGTGACCGGGTTGAAGCAGGGATCCCAGGCCATGTTGAAAGTCTGCTCCCAAGGCTGGGAGTCCACAGCTATACTGTATTCCTGGCGGTTTAAGCGTACCACTGCAGCCGTACGCTCTCCCTGGGCATCAATAACTGGATCCCAGACATTGAGAAAACTCTTGTCCCAGGTTTGGCCATTTAGGGCCACGGAAAAGATTCCCTGGGCAAAACCCTCAATATCTCCCTCATCCAGACTTGCCGTTTGCACAACACAGGCTGCACCCCGGCCGTTTTCGCTTAAGGTAAATCCGGTTGCGTTGACAAATTGGTGCTCCCAGGCCTCACCATTCATGGCCATGGCATAGGCCCCTTCTTTTTTTATTGCAGCAGTGATCACGCCGCCGTCCTGGCTAAATCTTGTATCCCAGATGTACTCGTACTCTTCTGGCCAGGCCTGATCCTGGACGCGCAAAGTCCAGGAACCCATGGAGGAGGTCAGTACAGTGAGTCTGCCGTCAGGGCTATACCTGGCAAACCAGGCGTTATCAACGCTTTCGCTCCAGGGGGCAGTATTCTGCAGGATATTGAACTCACCTTCGCCCATGTAGACTATGCTGCCTACCTCTTCTCCATCCGGACTAAAACATGTTTCCGCACACCACTGTACTTCCTGGGGCCACTGTCCGCGGTCCAGAATTTCCTTTTCTCCTGTGCTCCAATCCCAACTCTCCTGCATAAGCTGCTCCTTATTGCAGACTCTGTCTTGGTCGTGGCAAGTTGTTTTCAGGCCGGGTATTGCAAATAATTGCTAGGCCAGTGCATATTGTTTTGTGACATTGTCAGGAAATCTTTTATCAGGGGCTTAACCCTGACCCGGTAACCAACAGCACATTGCTTTTTCATGTCCGGCTATGCCAGATTCAGCGTATGAAGGTTGTGGGCAAAAGATCAAATCTTTGCTTTATAAACCCAAAAATAAGGGCTGTTGTCATTGGTGTCAAAGGAACTCTGAAAGCTTTATAGCACATATTATATCCGGAGTCAGCAAAAATTCATTTCCGAGTTTTGGGCTCTGGTTTTATTCTCCAGGACCTGATATTGGCCCAGGGCAAGGAGCAGCATCTCTCCAAAAGCAGGCGCAGATCATGTCAGCATCTCTTGGAGAGTTCCAAGCAAGCTTTCCCATGATAATGGGTCCCAGGTAAAGATCAAAGCACCTATTAAGAAGCGAGCGCCTCTTCTTGGTGCAGGACCAGGCAAAAGACTTGTCCCTGAGGCTTGTTTTTCGGGGTACAGATGCGCAGGCCTTGTTCCTTGGTTATCTCTAACAGAGGCAAGATATGTTCCTGTTGGGCCTGCTGGGGCTCCAGTATCTGAAAGCTGGTTTTAGCCTCTTCCATCAGCTCCAATATCCTGCTTAAGGTCAGCTTATGGCTGAAAGCTGTCTGTACCCAGTACAGGCTCTCCACTTTGATGGGCAGATCCTGTTCCCTGCCCTGTAAAGTATAGACATTTTTCTCTCCCAAATGCAGGGCTGCCTTTTGGCAAATCAGCTGATTCAAGGGATCATCCTTGGTTAGAATCAGCATGCGCTTAAAGCCTTCTTCTGTGGCCTGATCATAAATATTATCGTCTAAAATATCTGTGCAGATCGAGCTTACTGCTTTTTCCTGGAGCATGGAACAGATATTCGGGGAAGTATCCAAAAAAGTAATGTTCACATAGTCTTGGGCAAAGGTGGAAATTCCCAAACTGAGGGGGTTGTAGCCCACAAACAGGATCCCATTTTTACTAGGGGGGTTCAATACCTGGAGCATCCTGGCCAAGGGCCTGCCCAAGAGACTGGAAAAAGCTCCTGTAAACAAGATGAGCACAAAAATGCTGTTTAATAAAAGGGCCACTTCGTGCTCTCTACCAGAAATGCCCAGGGCAGCGTAGGAGGCAGTGCCCAAAGCCACGATGCCTTTAGGCCCGATCAAGCCCATGAACCATCTTTCCTTTTTGTCCGGGCAAACCCCTAACAGGCAGAATTTCACCGCCAAGGGTCTTAGCACAAACTGCACTGCAAATACCATCGCCAATATCTGCAGCCAGTGATCCTGGACCTGCAAAGGATTGGTATAGGCGGAGAGCAGCACGAATAAGGTGCCAATAAACAGCACCGAGAGCTGGTCCTTGAAGTGCAGGATATCAGAGAAAAAGCGATCTCCTGACCTTTTGTTCCTAGAGATATAAAATCCTGCTACAGCTACGGCTAAGGGGCCGGAAGAGAGCATAATTTGATGCGAGGTGTAGAAGATAGCCAACGCCCCGGCAAAGGCGACAATCCCTGGCATCCCCCTGGCATCCAGCTTAAAGGCCCAGGGCAGGAGCATCCGTTGCAGTAAGAATCCCCCCAAAAGACCAATCAGCGTTCCATCCAGAATGGTCAGGAGGAAGATCCCCACCAGCTCCAGAATATTTTTGCCTTGGCCCAAGAGCAAAAACTCCAGGGCCAGGGCACTGAGCAATACTCCTGCCACATCTCCCCAGATGGATTCCCAGTGCAGCAGGGTTTCCAGTCTGTGCCTTAGCTCCACGCTTTTGAGCAATGGGCCGATCACTGTAGGCCCGGAAATGACAATAATGGTTCCAAACAGGACAGCCATGTCCCAGGACAGGCCCAGCAAGTGATGACTAAGGAGCGCGCCGCCCACTGCGGTGATAGGGATACTGAGCAAGAGCACATTCAGGATAGCTGCAGGGGCTTTTTGGAAACTGCGTAGGCTTAGGGAAAGACCGCCCTCAAAGAGGATGATGGCCACTCCGACCTCTACCAGGATCAAAAGTCCGTGGTCCAGACTATGAGGGAGGACGAGGCCAAGACCCAGGGGGCCGAAGATTATTCCAGCCAGGAGATAGAAGAGGATGGCCGGGATCTTGAATTGCCTGGAGATCAGATAGCAGGCTACGCCAAGGACCACTGCCAGGGTAATGGTTTGGTAAGCTTCTTGCATAAAGACTGGTATGACTCAAATGGGGTTGGTCAAATTAAAATCAAAATAACAGGCAATATCAACGAAATGCAAGCAAAAAACAAGGCAGAGCGCGGCCCTGACTGCTCCTGTGATTTGCTCGCGCAGGTAAGGCCGGCTCTCCCTCCAGGCTGGGCTGTCGCAGGAAAATCTTAATTAAGGGTTGGGCTAGTCCAGGGAAAAGGGCAGAATATCCAAAGACTGCTTGATATGGCGCAGGGAATTGACCGCAGTGGCATATTGGATGGCCATGCCCATGATTTCCCCAAGAACAAACAGGGAATCCACGTCCTGATCCCCGATATCCCAGGACATATTATGGTAGAGCCTAAAGGCTCCAATCGGTTCAGCAGCAAATATGATCGGGATGGCCAGTATGGACCTGATGCCTTCCTTTTGGGCATGCTCCGGGTATTGCAGCTTTTGCTCCAGCTCAGTATCCCGGATGATGATCGGCTCTTTTTTGATGGTTTCATTCAGGGTCTTCCTAGGATCAAGGGAGCCTTTTCGCAAGTACTGTTTGCTCAGGCCGAAGCTGGCTAGTGGCTCCAACCTGGTTTGCTCTTGGGCCAGCAAAAATATGGTGCAGCCTTTGATCTGGAGGGTGCTTACCAGGAGATGGCACATATGCTGGCCTAGGATCTCCAGATCATCAGACTCAGTGATGGCCTTGCTGACCACCTTGAAGGTTTCCATGCTTATCAGCTGTTGTTCAGTCATGGATATCTCTCCTTGTTTTAGGCCTTAGGCCACAATCACAATTTCCGTTTCTTTAAGTTTGTCCAGCAAGGTCTCATAGACATTTTCCCCGAAGAGCCAGCGTGGGGATTTCTCTCGGTCCGCACTGAGCATTATGCTGTTATAGTCACCATGTTGCATTGTTTCCAAAAGCTCCTTGCTCGCACTTTGCCTGCGGGCCTTAAGCTTGATCTTGATTTGTTCCGGCGTGAATCCTCCGCTGGCGGTTAACTTATTGGCCAGAGTCTGCAGCTCATGCTCCTTGTCCCAAATGTTTTGATTGATCAAAACCGCAGTACTCGTTCCGAGCCCTTTTTTTACCAGGCTCAAATTTCTCTGCCCTGGGCACAGGGGTGTAGAGATGAAAAAGGGTGATGCTGGTCCTTGGCTGATTGGTAAAGATGCCTACGGAGTAGTCCAGGGCCTTTTTCGTCTTGTTCCGTGAAGTTGTGGGGTATTAAGACATCTTTTTTCCTGCATGACCTGCTCCCCTGTTTTGGGTTTAGGCGCGTGCTGAGCGCCGGATGCTGCATGTCTGGTGTCCTCAAAAACAAGACTGTTTTTTCTCAGGGGCTTTGAGCCTAGGCAATCTGGTCTGCTGCCGGAAATAAATGGATTTCACTATGATAGTTAATATCAAACAAAAAAAGTGAAAAGAGTCAAGTTTAAAAAAAACTAGGCTGTTGTTTTATAAAAAACACTTGTAACTATTCACCACGTCCGTGGTTTCTTCCTCGGTAATGTTTATCCGAGCATAGTAGATGGTGAATAAATACAAACACTTTAATGTTCGAGGCTGTTGTGTTATGGACAGCTTACATGCTGTGCACGGAGTCAACCTGTTCAGCCAAGGCCGGAAATGCTAATGAAGTACCTATGGTGCTGCATGAATTTTTTGGGGGCTTAGGCGCTCTGCAATCGT
>CAZBUB010000035.1:0-25409 GCA_964494985.1 uncultured Desulfohalobiaceae bacterium
TACAAAGCCAGGAACAGATCTGGGAGAAAGGTCAAAGGCGAGCTGGAGGCTCCCACTTTGGAGATGGCGGAAAAGGCCCTGCAACGTCGGGGCATGAGTGAGCTCAAGGTCAAGGCTAAGCCCAAGGATCTGTTGGAGGGCACTTTCCTGGAAGGCAGGGTCAAAGACAGGGATATGGTGGTTTTTTCCAGGCAGTTCGCCACCATGATCAACTCCGGGGTGCCCATTCTGCAAGCCCTGCAGGTCATGAGCGAGCAGACCGAGAACAAGGTTCTCAGACGGACATTGGTTCAAGTCCGAAACGATGTCCAGGCAGGCAGCTCCTTGTATGAGGCCTTGAATAAGCATGGATCTGTTTTTGACGATTTATACACCAACATGGTGCATGCTGGAGAGACCGGAGGAGTTCTGGATGTGGTCCTGAACAGGCTGGCTGAGTATATCGAGAAGGCAGCCAATCTGAAATCCAAGGTCAAAGGAGCCATGATCTATCCTGCTGTGGTGAGTTTTGTGGCTGTGGCAGTGATTGCGGTGATTTTGATCTTTGTGATCCCCACTTTCGAGACCCTGTTTGCTGATTTTGGCGGGGCCCTGCCTACGCCCACTCAGGTAGTTATCAATCTCAGCAGGTTTCTTACCTCTAATATCCATTGGATCCTGCTGGCAGCAGCGGCTCTGGCGTTAGCCTTCCATCTCTTCTATCGCTCAGAAAGGGGCAGGATCTTGGTTGATAGGTGGGTACTTTTTTTGCCTGTTTTTGGGCCATTGCTGCGCAAAGTGGCTGTGGCCAGGTTCAGCAGGACGTTGAGCACCATGGTGGCTAGCGGAGTGCCTATCTTGTATGCCCTAGAAATTGTAGCCAAAACCTCTGGAAACAAGACTGTGGAACTGGGGGTGCTAGAGGCCAGGAAAAGGATCGCAGAAGGCCAGACTTTAAGTGAGCCCCTGGATGCCACAGGGGTTTTTCCGCCTATGGTTATCCATATGCTGTCCATCGGGGAGGCCACAGGATCCCTGGACACCATGCTGGCCAAGATAGCGGATTTTTACGACTATGAAGTGGATGTGGCAGTATCCACTTTGACCTCACTCATTGAACCGATTATGATTGTCTTTTTGGGCGTAGTTGTGGGCGGGTTGGTGATCAGTATGTATCTGCCCATATTTAAGATTGCGGGCACAGTAGCAGGCTGAGAAGATAAGCCCTGAAATGGGCACAACCAAACATGCAAAAGAGATGCGTTTTCAATAAGGCGAGCGCAGATCGCTCTTTGCGTTGTGGGTTGAATTTTTCCATGCTTCGTTGTGTCCATTCAGAGCATGGGGGTTATCAGGACTCTGAATTTGCAACAAGAACAGACAGGTGCTAACCGGCAACTGCTAACTGATAACAAATAAACGCTTTCCATATAAAGGAGATCAGGATATGGCCGAGGATATTCATTTGGCAGTGGCGGGCTGCACAGGCGCAGTAGGCAGGGAGATGCTCAAGATCTTGGAGGAAAGGGATTTCCCCTTGTCCAGGCTTAAGCTTTTGGCCTCCTCCAAATCAGCTGGAAAGACCTTGAGCTTTAAGGGAGAAGAGCTCAAGGTAGAGGAGCTGACAGAGAACTCTTTTCAGGATGTGCAGCTGGCCCTTTTTTCTGCAGGCGGAGGAACTTCCAAGGAGTATGCACCTATAGCAGCCAAATCAGGTTGCGTAGTGGTGGACAACTCCAGTGCCTGGCGCATGGACCCAGAGGTGCCTCTGGTGGTCCCAGAAGTCAATCCAGAAGCCCTGCAGCTGCATCAGAATATAATCGCTAATCCCAACTGCTCCACAATCCAAATGGTTGTGGCTCTGAAGCCATTGCATGATGCTGCAAGGATCCAGAGGATAGTGGTTTCTACTTATCAGGCAGTTTCCGGCAGTGGGCAAAAGGCTGTGGATGAGCTGCAATCCCAGGTCAAGGCTTTGTTCAATATGCAGGAGCCAGAGGTACAGGTCTATCCCCATCAGATTGCCTTCAATTGCCTGCCGCACATAGATCAGTTCCTGGACAACGACTACTCCGGGGAAGAGATGAAAATGGTCAACGAGACCAAGAAAATTATGGCTGAGGATTCTCTGCGCATCACTGCGACCACTGTGCGGGTGCCAGTGTTTTACGGCCATAGCGAAGCAGTGAATATACAAACAGAGAAGAAACTGAGCGCCGTCGAGGCTCGAGCAATTTTAAGCCAGGCTCCAGGGGTGCGTGTGCTGGACAATCCCAGGGAGAATATTTATCCCATGCCTTTGCACGCTGCCGGGGAGGACGAAACCTTTGTGGGCAGAATCAGGGAGGACATAAGTCAGGATCAGGGGTTGGAGATGTGGATAGTGGCGGACAATATCCGCAAAGGCGCAGCCCTGAACACTGTGCAGATAGCTGAAACTCTGCTGGAAAGGGGGCTGCTGGCTGTCTAGGGGAGGGGAGTATCGTATGTCTCGACAGCGATTACGACCATGATGCAAAAGGTTTGAAAGGTTCCTTTCCCCTCGCTATCGCTATCATGGTCGTAATCGCCATCGATAGAACTGATCTCCTCCTTAGCTGATCCAGAGACTGGCCTTCTGCAGCTCGTAGCAGAGCTTTTTGCTTACCGAGCCAATTTTAAACTGGCCGAACAAGCCTTCATTTTTGGTTCCTGAGTAGCCCACAGCTACTGCAGCGTAGGCTCCTTTTTCTGCTTCTTCCAAAATAGCCTTTTCAATGTTTGATGCTGAGACAGGCTTTTCAGTTATGCGCACCGGATCCACTCGGTTTTCCACAAGCATATCCTGGGCCTGGGACATGACCTCCTTTGCAGGCTTGGTGCCTTTGTTCTCCACATAGAACATGGTTACTCCATGCCTTTCCTCCTGGAGCATAAAGCCCACATGATCCGCCATGCGCAGGCTGGATTCCGAGCCGTCCAGACAAAGCAAGACATCTTCTCGGCTGCTCTCTGGCTGCCGGCAGATCCAGATCGGCGTGCTGCGGGTCTTTTCCAGGACCTCTATGCTTACGCTGGTGTTCAAGAGCTCCTCCAGCCTGGTAGTGCCCCTCCTGCCCAGGATGATGGCGTCATACAGACCTTTTTCCGCCTCCCGGATTATGTCCTTGGCAGTGCTCACTGATTTTTTTCTGTACTTGCACATAGTATTTTCTGTCAGGAATCCACTGTCAGCCAGTCTTTGTCCAGCGTTTTTCAAGGCTGCATGCTCATGGAGCTCACATTCGCTTTCAGTAGGTGCCCTGCTTGCAAAGCCTGGATCCTTGCCCTGGGCAGGGGCTACATAAAGCAGGGTTAGCTTGGTATGCTCCTTATCTTGAAAAAAGCTGGTTACAAAGCGCAGGCCATACATAGAACTGGAGTCATCGCTGATGGTTAGCAATAAATGCTTTTGCATCCTTCCTCCTTGCTTGTTCCTGATCCAGTTGATAAGCTACGTCTGGACAAAAGTGGAGTGGTAGGCGAAAAAGCAAGGCCTTATAATTTTTCTTAATCCCTTGATTTTTACCATGAATTCCAGCCGAAGACGCAGCAAGGTTTATCCCAATTAAAAGACAGGATTTCTGTATTTAATCTTGGGGATTTTTTTTTAATTTGTCAATTTTGATTATCATTGTTTCTAGAATTTAGCCCAAGGAGAGAGAAGTAGATGCAGGAAGAGCAAGCTCAGATTTCCAGCAAAATCCTTTGGCATGCAGCCCCTGTGCAGGAGGCTTTGCAAAGACTAAACAGCACAGAGCAGGGGCTAAGTGAAAAAGAAGCCGAAATCAGGCTGCAGAGATTTGGTCTCAACAAGTTGGCCCAGGCAGTCAAGAAGGGGCCGCTGCAGAGATTCCTGCTGCAGTTCCACAATGTGCTGATATACGCCCTCCTGGGAGCTGCTGCAGTGACTGTTCTGCTGCAGGAGTGGCTGGATGCCGGGGTCATATTTGGGGTTACTGTGGTGAATGCCTTGATCGGCTTTATCCAGGAAGGCAAGGCTGAGAAGTCGTTAGAAAGCATCCAGGGCATGCTGGCGCCTAAGGCCCTGGTACAAAGGGATGGCCAGCACCGGAGTGTGCCTGCTGAGGAGTTGGTTCCAGGAGATGTGGTCCTGCTTAAAGCTGGAGACAAGGTGCCTGCTGACCTAAGGCTCCTGGAAGCCAGGGATCTGCAGGTTGAGGAAGCTGCCCTCACTGGAGAATCTGTGCCTGTGAGCAAAAGCGTGCATGAGGTGGATGAGGATGCCAGCCTTGGAGATCGCGCCAGCATGGTTTTTTCCGGGACCTTGGTCACTTACGGCCAAGGTCGAGGCTTGGTCACAGCCACTGGGCAGCAGACTGAGATAGGGCGGATAAGCTCCCTTTTGACCCAGGTGGAGACCTTGACCACTCCTTTGCTAAAACAGATGGCCAGGTTCGGGCAGTGGTTGACCATAGCTATTTTGGCCTGTGCTGCTTTAACCTTTGCCTTTGGCTTTTTGATCAAGGGCTTTGCGCCGGGGGAGATGTTCATGGCAGCGGTGGGCCTGGCAGTGGCTGCGATTCCAGAGGGCTTGCCCGCGATCATGACCATCACCCTGGCCATCGGCGTGCAGCGCATGGCCAAGCGCAGGGCAATAATCAGGCGGCTTCCTGCTGTGGAGACCCTGGGTTCTGTGTCGGTTATCTGTTCGGACAAGACCGGGACCTTGAGCAAGAACGAGATGACCGTGCAGACCGTAAGCACGCCTGAGAAACAATTCCAGGTCACAGGGGTGGGCTATGAGCCCAAGGGTGGATTTCAGCTCTCTGGAGAGGATATAGATCCGGAGCAGGAGCATCCAGAGCTCTTACATATCCTGCGCGGGGCCCTGCTTTGCAATGACGCATCTGTATATTCCAGGGATGGCAGCTGGGTCCTGGAAGGTTCACCCACAGAGGGGGCCTTGATAGTGGCAGGGCTCAAGGCGGGGCTGGACCAGAGACAGGAAAATGAATTGTGGCCGCGCAAGGACAGTATTCCCTTCAGCTCCGAGAACAAGCTCATGGCCACCTTGCATCACGACCATCAGGGTCGGGCCTTTATTTATCTTAAAGGAGCGCCGGAGAGGATTTGGGAGAGATGTTCAGCCCAGGCAGGCGGTAGGGATAAAGTGCAGGATCTGGACCTGGAGTTTTGGCAGGAGCAGGCCCGGGAAATAGCATCCAGGGGACAACGGCTGCTGGCTCTGGCCTGGAAAGAGGTTCCAGGGGACAAGCAGGATCTGGAGTTCTCTGATCTGGAAGATGGTTTTACCTTTCTGGCCTTGTTCGGGATCATAGATCCCCCTCGGGAGGAGGCCATCAAGGCTGCTGCCCTGCTTATAGGCCGTTGTGTGTCAATTGATCAGTGCCAATCCGCAGGGATCGTGGTCAAGATGATTACTGGAGACCATGTGCTCACAGCTAAGGCCATTGCCAGGGAGCTGGGCATTGACAACTGGGAAGAGGCCCTGACCGGCCAGGATTTGGAAAGGATGTCCCAGCAGGAGCTGGAGCAAAAGGTCCCTTACGTGGATGTGTTTGCCAGGACCAGCCCTGAGCACAAGCTACGGCTGGTGCAGGCCATCCAGGCCAACAAGCAGACAGTAGCCATGACCGGTGACGGAGTGAACGATGCTCCGGCCCTGAAAAGGGCGGATGTGGGCGTAGCCATGGGCCGCGGAGGGACAGAGGCAGCCAAGGAGGCCTCGGACATGGTCCTGGCTGACGACAATTTTGCCTCTATTGCCAATGCTGTGGAGGAGGGCAGGACAGTCTATGACAATCTGAAGAAGGCCATATTATTTATCCTGCCCACCAACGGGGGCCAGGCTTTGGTGATCATAGCCTCTATCTTGCTGGGCCTGGGCATGCTGGACGCGGAAGGGCACTTTGTCCTGCCTATTACTCCGCCCCAGATCCTGTGGATCAACATGGTCACTGCGGTGACCCTGGCCCTGGCTCTGGCCTTCGAGTCTCCTGAGGCCAATGTGATGCGCAGGCCTCCCAGGCCCCCTGATGAGCCAATAATCTCCGGATTCTTGATCTGGCGGGTGGCTTTCGTATCCCTGATTTTGGTCTTGGGCACCCTGGGGCATTATGTCTGGATCCTGGATCAGGGGGCAAGCCAGGATTTGGCAGGCACTGCAGCCATAAATACTCTGGTGGTGGGCCAGATATTCTATCTCCTAAACAGCAGACATATTTATGTCTCTGTTTGGAACCCCAAGGCCCTCTTGGACAGCAGGGCAGTGCTGTGGTCTGTGTTGGCCATGATCGTGCTGCAGCTAATATTTACCTATGCCGGGCCCATGCAGTACCTGTTCCAGACCCAGGGCCTGGACGCAGCAGCCTGGAGCAGGATCATAGCCTTCGGCCTGCTGCTCTTTATCCTGGTGGAGCTGGAAAAGACAGCTTGGCGCAAGCTGCGCAGAAGCACTGTCTAGACTTTTTCAGATAAGGATAGCAGGATCCACATGCTCCAACCCTGATAAGTATGTTAGTTCAGGACCGTACAGGGGCAAAGCAGGGTTAAGACTCCCAAAAGCCCGATGTTTTTTGTTTCAAGGTCCTTGGCTCTTTCTGTCCAGGATGAGATTGTGTTTTGGGTTTCATATGGTATGCAAAAATTATATAATTGGCTGCAAAGCAAGGAGGAGCTGAAATGTACAGTTGTTTTAGGCTGATAATAATATTGCTGTTGATGGCTTTTGTTTGCTCTGGATTTGGCTTGGCTCAAGCTGCTCAAGAGTTTGAGGCCGGGGACAGGCTGCCCGAGCTGCAGCTGGAATACCCGGAGCAAGAACAATGGATCAGCTATTTGGGCCTGGAGTCTGAGCAGGAAAGCTTCTCCCTGGGACAAATACAGGGCAGGATACTGGTACTGCAGATCTTCAGCATGTATTGTCCTGTTTGTCAAAAGGAGGCTCCAGAGGTGAACCAATTGTTTGATCTTTTGCAGGAGCAAGGTTTGCAGGATTCTATAAAGCTTCTGGGCCTGGGGGCAGGCAATACCAAGCTGGAAGTGGAGGTCTTCCAGGAAAAGTTCCAGGTCGAGTTTCCCCTGTTTGCTGATTCGGACTATGAGCAGTATGACATCTTTGGTGAAGTGGGCACCCCTTTCTTTTTAGTGCTGGAGGCAGGCTCAGATCAGCCCAGGATCCTGTTTACCCACTTGGGGGAATTAGAAAGCCCTGAGGATTTTCTGCAGAGGATCAGGGAGGCAGGAGAGGAGATGCGTCTGGATTAGGAGGAGGATGAACTTGTTTGTCTGCCTGGAAATATAAAAGGAGCAGGAGCATGAAGATTCAATTCTGGCTGGTGACAGTCTGTATTTGCTTTTTGGTTACGGCTTGGGGCAACCCTTTGGTAGCTCAGGATTTTAAGGAAAACATTTATGATCCTGGCCAACGGAAGTCTGTGGACAGTGAATTGAAGGTTGAAAAAGGGGACCCAGCTCCGGATTTTGCATTGCCTTCCATCTCCGGAGACAAAGTACAGCTGAGTGATTATCAGGGCCAAAAGAATGTGATGATCTCCTTTGTTCCAGCAGCCTGGACCCCGGTTTGTTCAGACCAATGGCCAGGATATGACCTTCTGCAGGAGGAGTTCCAGGCTATGGATACTATTGTTTTGGGCATCACAGCTGATAATATACCTACCCTGCACGCCTGGATTCAGGCCATGGGCGGGTTGTGGTTCCCTGTGCTCTCTGATTTCTGGCCCCATGGCGAGGTGGCTGAGAAGTACGGGGTACTACGCTCGGACGGGACCACTGAAAGGGCTTTGATATTTATTGATAAGCAGGGAGTGATCAGGTCCCTGCATGTCTCTGATATTAACAAGCGCCCTAGTCTGGAGTCCGTGATGGAGGGATTGCAAGCCCTGCAGGCTGAGTAGGCTTGTATCCTGGACAACAGCCTAGGCTTAACAATCAAAGGCCCCGGGCAAGGCCCTATCTGGCCTTGCCCGGGGCTTGTTTTTAGCTGGCTTGAACAGCAGTTTTAGGTGGTCATTTGCCTTATGGGACTAAAGGCCCGGGCCAGGAACTCTTTTCTGGTCCAGGGCTTGGGCCGCATCAGGCTGGCCACGGTATACTCATAATAGTTTTCAGGCTTTTCTTCCAAGAGATATATAACCCGGACCTCATCCTTGTCCGCGAGTATGGCTTCTGGTTTGCTCTTTTTGACCTCTTTGAGTCTGTTCTCAGCCATCTCCATCATTTCTTCCCTGGGTCCGAAGCTCATGGCTCCTGTGGGGCAGATGGCAACGCAGGCAGGCAAAAGACCATTTTCCACCCTATCCAGGCACATGTCGCATTTGCCCAGGATGTCTGAGTCTGGGGCCTGCCTGGGAATGTTGTAGGGACAGGACATGCGTACGTCTTCAGCATCTACATTTTTGGTGTATTCAGTGAAGATCACTGCCCCGGTACGTTCATCTTGCAAGACCGCCCTTTCATCGTAGATATCAGCTGTGGACTTGCAGGGCGGATGCACGCAATGCCTGCACTGGTCCGGAAAGAAGAGCCAGTTTTGCAGTTTGCCATTTTCAACCACCTCGTTGAACCTGACCAGCTTGTAGGTCCAAAAGGAAAGATCCTCTGGGTTTTGGTGTGAACCCCGGTTTTTGGTTTTTTCCGCCGGCAATTTGTGCCACTGCTTGCAGGCTATCTGGCAGCCCCGGCAGGCGTTGCACCTGGACAGATCTATAAAGAAGCTTTTTCCTTGCATGGGCTAGCTCTCCTTTTTTATATCTTCTGGATATTGACCATGAAGCTCTTGGTTTCCGGGATTCCAGTATTGGCATCACCCACAGAAGGGGTGAGCAAGTTGGCGGAATCACCGCCATCCTCCGGATGCACCCAGCCGTAGTGCCAGGGCAGGCCCACCATGTGCAGCGTCTGGCCCATAACTTCATAAGGCTGGAGCCTGGCGGTGACCATGGCTACGGCTTCTACTGCACCGCGTATGCTTTGTACCTTGACCCGGTCGCCATTATCAATGCCCCGCAATTTGGCCAGCTCCGGATCGATCTCAGCAAACAGCTGGGGCTCTGCCTCCAGCAGCCATGGGGTCCACCTGGTCAGGATTCCGGTTTGCCAATGCTCAGTGACCCGGTACGTGGTGCCTACAAATGGAAACCTGGGGTCACATACAGCGCGTTTATCGGTTTCTCCCTCAAACTTGAGTGCGGTCGGGCTGTGCAGTTCAGAGGAGAAGGGGTGCTCTTCATAGGGGCATTCCAGGGCCTCATAGTGTTCAGGAAAAGGTCCATCCTGCAGGCCTGGGCCAAATATCTGGCCAAAGCCATGGGCTCGCATGATAAAGGGGTGCTTCTCGCTGGGAGGCCAGCCACCGTCAGGCACATCCCCTTTCCAGTCATCCCCAGTCCATTCAATCACAGCTTTCTTAGGTGCATAGGGTTTGCCCTTGGGGTCCACAGAGGCTCGGTTGTACAAGATGCGCCTGTTCACAGGCCAGCACCAGGACCACTTGGGGTACAGTCCGATGTTGGCCTGCATGTCTGTCTGGGACTTATCCCTGCGGGCAGCCATGTTGCCCTCTTCAGTGTAGGAGCCGCAATAGAGCCAGTTGCCGGAGCAGGTGGAGCCGTCATCCTGCAGCAAAGCAAAGCTGGGTACCTGTTCTCCCTTTTTGTAGGTCTTGCCGTTGATGGTTTTGTCTCTCATGAAGTAGCCGTTGATCAGCTTGGCCACCTTGTGGGGGTCAAACTGGTGATTGCTGACTATGTCAGTATTCAGGTTGAGCAATGGATCAGGGTAGGCTCCGCCTTCTTTTTTGTAGAGCTTCTGCAGCCTGGTGATCAGCTCATACATCATATCCCCGTCTGGCTTGCAATTGCCTAAAGGCTGGGGACCTGCATAGCGCCACTGCATCCAGCGGCCAGAGTTGGTGATGGAGCCTTCTTTTTCATAGGCCACTCCTGCAGGTAAGAAAAAGACCTCGGTTTTGACCTGGTCAGGATCCATGTTGGGACCTTTCCAGAAGGAAGCGGTCTCTGTATCGAATAGGTTGGCCACTACCATCCAGTTTAGGTTGGTAAGGGCTTCTCTGGTCTTGTTGGCATTGGCTCCACTGCCAGCCGGGTTCATGCCCCAGGCAAAAAAGCCTTGAAAATCACCTTGGAGCATTTTATCGAACATGACCAGCCAAGAGGCGTTCTGCCCCTCGTCCAGCCTAGGCATCCATTTATAGCTGGTTTTGACGTCTGTATTCGGGTACATGGCCCGCAAGAAGCTGGCCGAATACTTGGGCAGGTGTTGCCACCAGTTGGCGCTTTTGGGGTCCTGGCTGGTAGGGGTGTTGGCTTTGTTGTAGGCCTTGAGAGTATCCAGATTGGCCCTGGGGGTAGGCAGGTAGCCAGGCAGAATATGGAACAGCAGGGCATGGTCAGTGGAGCCTTGGACATTGGATTCTCCGCGCAGGGCATTTATTCCGCCGCCTGCCACGCCCATGTTGCCCAAAAGCAGCTGGATTATAGCCATGGTCCGAATGTTCTGCACACCCACAGTATGCTGGGTCCAGCCCATGGCATACATGATAGTCCCGGCCTTGTTCTTTTTGCCAGTGTTGGCATAGGTCTTATAGACCTTTTTCAGGTCATTCACCGGAGTGCCAGTAGTCTCGGAGACAGTCTCCAAGTCGTAGCGGGCAAAGTGTTTTTTGAGCAGCTGGAATACACAGCGTTCGTGCTTTAGCTCAGGATCCTTCTTGGGTACGCCTTGATCATCCAGCTCGAATTGCCATTTGGACTTGTCATAGCTCATTTTTTCAGGATCATAGCCAGCAAAAAGGCCGTCCTGGAACCCGTATTCCTCGTTCACAATAAAAGAGGCATTGGTATAGTTCTTTACATATTCCTCGAAATAGTGATTGTTATCCAGGATATACTTGAGCATTCCACCCAGAAAGGCAATGTCAGAGCCAGAACGTATTGGGGCATAGATGTCTGCCCTGGCAGAAGTCCGGGTGTATCTGGGATCCACATGCATCAGGGTGGCATTTCTATTCTCTTTGGCCTTTAAAACCCATTTAAAGGAGACAGGATGGTTCTCAGCCGGATTGGAGCCCATCATCAAAATGCAGTCGCTGTTTTTGATATCTATCCAATGGTTGGTCATTGCGCCGCGACCGAACGACTCTGCCAGAGCCGCTACAGTGGCGCTGTGTCAGATACGGGCTTGGTGTTCGATGTAGACCAGGCCCAGGCTGCGCATCATAGCCTGCAGATACCAACACTCCTCGTTGTCCAGGGCTGCAGAGCCTACATGGGCTATGGCCTCGGTGCGGTTTACTACCTGGCCCTTGTCGTTCTTTTGCTTGAAGGTAGCATCTCTCGTCTTTTTAATCCGGTGCGCAATCCGGTCTAGGGCCCAGTCCCAGGATTTAATCTCCCACTTATCGCTGTAGGGTGCACGGTACAGGACGTTGGTAATCCGATCTTGGTTTTCCCCCAGTTGATACAAAGAAGCACCCTTGGCGCAGAGGGAGCCTTCGTTGATGGGATGATCCGGATCACCTTCCACGTTGAGGGTTCTGCCTGAACCATCCTTAGCAGTGTGCACCAGCAGGCCGCAGCCCACTGAGCAGTAGCAGCAGATGCTGGTGCTCTCCTTGGCCCAGTGGGTCTTAAGCAGTTGAGCCCTGGCTCGGGTGGGCTGCAGGTTGAAGCCCAGCCCGGTAAAGGCGGTCAGGGCCGTAGCTGTGGCTGAAAGCTTGATAAACTTTCTTCTGTCCAGCTTCATAATCCCCTCCTTAAAATTAGTTAAACAAAGCTGTGCAGTAAATTGATTCGTGGACATGGACTTGTATATGGCCGCCGGATCCGAGCCCGTCCCTCCTTGCTCAAGGTTTTCCTCTGAGGGAAAGCTTATTAAGGACAGGCCCAGAGTATCCGCTGGAAGAACGACACGAACAGCTTGGGCTCGTAATAGATTTTCAGCCATCAAAAAAATATATATTTGAAAGAGAAACAAAAGTCAAAAATCGACCACTATTCAAGACTTGGCACAAAGGAGCAGATACGCGAGGCTATATCTGTGAAAATATCTTCGTTGTGCTGGTTATATCTATACTCCAGCTCTTTAATATAAAGCAATAATTTTAGGGGGCTTAGGGTTTTGAAATGAAGCAATCTGGAATATGCAAAGTGCCAGAAGTGACTCTGATGATCAAGGAAAAGGGCAGATGAGCAGTGCGCGATTTTGTACCTATCAAAAAGGCCGGTATCATAGATGATCAGTCCGGAGTAATGCTTATAACTATCAGTATATATGATATGTCCGAAATGTTTGCTCCTAAGCTGAAAGTCCAGCCGCAGGTGCAGCAGCTCTTCCAGACTAAATTGAAGCAGGCATTCCACATGGACTTGGTTTTCTGTCTCCTGGATGCCCAGGACAGGATTTTGGTCCCGTTGATGTTCTCGATTATTCAATAGGGGGAGCAAAGGTAAGGATCTGATAAGCTGAGAGCCTTGCTGGGAATGGGCCAGGATGGCCAGTCTGGTGATTATCAGGGCCTTGTGGGCAGTGTTATAGCTGATGTTCATCTGCTTAGCCATTTGTTCTGGAGAGACTTCTAGCTCAAAGAGCTTCAGGAATCTGAGCCATTGTCTGCAAGAAAGTTGGGAGTAGTTAATAAAA
Source organism: uncultured Desulfohalobiaceae bacterium (assembly GCA_964494985.1). Taxonomy (GTDB): domain Bacteria; phylum Desulfobacterota; class Desulfovibrionia; order Desulfovibrionales; family Desulfothermaceae; genus CAZBUB01. The sequence continues at coordinate 12,664 of CAZBUB010000035.1, forward strand.
CGTTGGCTAAAGTCGTGGAAGGTATACTTGCATCTAGAGCAGCGCCTTCTGCCACTGGCCAAGGTGTAGAGCTTTCTGTGTCTGCATTTGGGGCAAAATCTTTGATGGTTTTTCCAGCACAGTCCCAGCATGAAATTCTGGGCTGTCTTTTTATTTTTTATTATGTTTTCATAGTCAGTTAAGATCATAATGAAGCGCAACTTTTAGTGCAAAACTTTAAATACAATTCCCAGAGAGGTGAATCTTGGGCAAAGGCTGGGCTTGAAAGGTTCCGTTTCTCAAAGGCACTAGCAAGGATGTTTTGAAATTTAAAGCACGCTAAGCTAAAAAAAGGTTTAATAATCAAGATATTATATCTTTAATTTTACAAAATTGACATAACGTTGTGATATGAGATTGACTCAAGGGGATGTGTTTGGCTATAATTTTGAAATATAAAGCAAATTGTAGCAATTTGCAAAAGCTTTTTTTGGAGTGATTGAGCTGACCAGAAAGGAGCTGGCCTTGCGGACAGAACAGAGAAAAGAGGCTATAGAAGGAGTCCTGCAGGAACTGAAGAAGCAAAACGATCTTCCGGATCAGCTTGTGCAACTTGTGCAAGACATAGTGTTTCTCCATAGCCAAGCACTTGACCAGAATAAATCGCCACTGCCAGCACAAGAAGATCTTGCCGAACCTTCCAAACACTCTCAAGGTCTGCCATTGTTACCTAGGCAGCATTTTCCTTATGATAAAAACCAGGCAGAAGATCTTTTTTTTCAGGCAATGCAAATTTTGGGCAATGATGCTCAACATCTGCATTCAGCCCTGGAGAGACTCCAAAACATGCTTTCTGCAAAAAACATTGTTCAGCTGGAAGTGTTTCAAGCTTATCTGCAGGACTCCCAGAAAGCTTTTCAGCTTTGGGCAGTTGAGTTCCCTGAAGCTCCAGGCCTTCTGAGGTTTTTGGCCCATAGCAGCCTATCGCCTAGCTTGTTCAACATTTCCGAATACCTTTTACAGTTTCACGACCAGGACAAGATTTGGGAGTTTGGGTATTGTCCTATATGTGGAAGCCTACCTTTGATTTGTTACTTGCACAAACAAGGCCAGCGGTATGGATGCTGCTCTTTCTGTGGTGCGCAGTACCATCTGCCTAGACTTGGTTGTGTGTTTTGTGGGGATCAAGAAGCTGGCAGACACGACTATCTCTATGCCCAAGAGATACCAGGGTTCAAGCTGGATGTCTGCCAGAGCTGTGGCAATTATATCAAGACTGCGGACTTCCGTGAGATGGACAGACATTATCATCCCGCCTTGGATGATCTTCAATCCCTGGCTTTGGATTTGGCAGCTCAAGAAAAGGGATATGCCAGACCCACATTTTCTGCTTGGGGTTTTTGAGCATACATAAGATTTTTTGAGATTGATTTCTGCTCATTTACGTTGTAATGATTTTTAAGAATATAATAATAAGCAATAATGAAAGATCTTAACCAAGGAGGGTGGAATGAGTCTTAGCCGTCGAGATTTCGTCAAGTTGTGTTCGCTCACTGTGGGAGGGTTGGGCGTATCCCAGCTTTTCCGCCCTGAGTTGGTCCAGGCAGTAGACAAGGCAGCCAAAAACCAGCCGGTGATCTGGATTCAGGGTCAGGGCTGCACTGGCTGTTCTGTCAGCCTGATGAATTCTGTGCATCCCAGCATTAAGGAGGTTTTGCTCAAGATTATCAGCCTGGAGTCCCATTATACCTTGATGGCGGCTGAAGGCAAGGTAACCATGGAGCATATGTTCGCAGTGGCTGAAGAATACGCGGACAAGTTCTTCTTGGTTGTGGAGGGCTCTATCCCGGTAGCAGAGGATGGCAAGTATTGCTTTATCGGTAAGCACGAGGGCAAGCATGTGACCATGCTGGAGGCTACCCGCAAGCTGGGCCAGAAGGCCGCAGCCACTGTGGCGGTAGGGGCCTGCGCAGCCTTTGGAGGTATTCCTGCGGCCAGGGGCAATGTGACAGAGGCCTCCCCAGTAACCCAGGTCTATGAACAGGAAGGGATAGAGACTCCGGTCATTAATGTTGCCGGCTGCCCGCCGCATCCGGACTGGATGGTGGGCACTCTGGCCCACGTCCTGCTTTATGGCCTGCCTGAGCTGGACAGTGATCTGCGGCCTAAGCTCTTCTACGGTCGCAATATCCACGAAAATTGCCCCTACCGGGGATACTATGAAGCTTGGACCATGTCCGAGACATTTACCCAGAAGGAGGCCTGTCGCTACGAGCTGGGCTGCAAGGGGCCATTTACCAATGCGGACTGCTGGAAGCGCAAATGGAATAACGGAGTCAACTGGTGCGTGGAGAACGCGGTCTGCATAGGCTGTGTGGAAAGTGGATTCCCGGATGCAGTCTCTCCGCTTTATGAGGCTATGTAAGATCTTGAGAGTCAAGAGAGTATATACTATTTGAGCAAGGAGGAGTAGTATGGCAGGGTGCAAACCTCAGACTGCCCCGGCTGCAGCAGGTGCTGCAGGTACCGGGGAGAAGGTCAAGCTTTCAGTGGATCCTTTGACCAGGATCGAGGGACATTTAAAGATAGACGTGGAAGTCCAAAATGGTAAGGTGGTGGATGCCTGGAGCTCAGGAGGGATGTTCCGTGGATTTGAGCAGATACTCAAAGGTCGGGACCCCAGGGACGCTTCCCAGCTGACCCAGCGCATCTGTGGAGTCTGTCCCACAGCCCATGCGACAGCCTCTGTTTTGGCCCTGGACGACGCTTTTGGGGTCCAGCCACCCACAAATGGCAGGGTGGCCAGGAACCTCATCTTCGGGGCCAATTTCCTGCAGTCCCATATCTTGCATTTTTATCATCTGGCTGCATTGGATTATGTGCAGGGCCCAGACGTGGCACCATTCGTGCCCAGGTACGATAACCCTGACTTGCGTCTGACTGAAGAGGAAAACAGCATTGGCGTGGAGCAGTACCTGGAGGCTTTGGAGGTGCGCCGTATCTGCCACGAGATGGTGGCCCTATTCGGAGGCAGGATGCCCCATCAGCAGGGCCTTGTGGTAGGTGGGTCCACGGAGATACCCAGTGCGGACAAGATAGTCGCCTATCTGTGGAGATTCAAGAAGGTCAAGGAATTTGTACAGGACAAGTACCTGCCTTTGGTGTACACAGTGGGCAAGGGCTATGCAGATCTGTTGCGTACTGGCGTAGGCTGGAAGAATTGCATAGGCTTCGGGGTCTTTCCTTTGGATGACGAGCAAAACAAGCAACTGCACAAGCCCGGAGTATATATTGAAGGCCAGGATTATGAGTTTGATCCTGAACAGATTAAGGAATATGTGAAGTATTCCTGGTTTCAGCAGGAGACTACAGGGCTCAATTTCCGCAATGGTCGCACTGAGCCCAATGTAGACAAGGCCGGGGCCTACAGCTTTATCAAGGCCCCCAGGTACAAAGACAAGCCTATGGAAGCAGGGCCCATGGCCAGGATGTGGATTACAAACCCTGAGCTAAGCCCAGTGGGCAAGGAAATGCTTAAGCAGGAGTTTGGGCTCAAGGCTAAGCACTTTCGTGATCTCGGGGATCTGGCTTTCTCCATTATGGGCAGGCATGTGGCCAGGGCGGAAGAGACCTATATGCTGGCAGAGCAAATGGAGAAATGGCTGCAAGAGGTGGAGCCCGGCAAAGAGTCCTATACCCAGTCCCAGATTCCTGATAAAGCAGAAGGCCTTGGGCTGACCGAAGCTCCCAGAGGCGCGCTTTTGCACTATATTGACATCAAGGACGGGGTGATAAACAATTACCAGGTAGTATCAGCCACCATCTGGAATGCCAACCCCAGGGATGACATGGATCAGCGGGGTCCTATAGAAGAGGCCCTGATAGGTGTCCCTGTAAAGGATGTGGATAGTCCGGTGAATGTGGGGCGCCTGGTGCGCGCCTTTGACCCGTGACTGGGTTGCGCCGTGCACGTGCTGCACGCAGACAGCGGCCAGAGCAAGGTTCTGAATTTTTCATAGGCAGTTTAAAAGTATTGGAGTCAACAAATGGGATCGGGCCTTCCTAGCTCGATCCCATTTTTGTATGGAAAACTGGATCTCTAGCAACAGCTTTCTCCAAAAAGGGCGAGCGCCGGTCGACCTTCTGCCTGTGGTAAGGTAGAAATCATTAGTATCGATAGCGATTACGACAACGACCACGATTACGATTCGCCCGCCCCTTGCTGTCGTTGTCGTGATCGTAAACGATATCTTGACCAATACCACAAGGCCGAGCGGCGCTAGCCCTTTTTGTTGCGGATTGAAGTTTTCCATGCTTCGTTGTGCCCGTCGTCAATGCATGGGGTTATTTTTTTACAGGAGCTTAAACATGCAAAAGCTGCTGGTGTTGGGAGTAGGGAATGTGCTGCTCATGGATGAGGGTCTGGGGGTTTATGCTGTGCAGGATCTGCAAAAGGAGGATTGGCCCCCGGAGGTGGATTTTTTGGATGGGGGGACTTTTACCCAGGATATATTTTATCTTTTCGAGGGGTATGAGTATGTCCTAGTATTGGATGTGATCCGGGCAGGAAGGGAACCTGGCAGCCTGTACTGGATGACAGAGGAAGATTTGATCCAGGACAAGGAGCAGGCCCTATCACTGCATGACATAGATCTTTTGGACTCTTTGCGCATGGCTGAGCTGTCCGGCTACAGACCGAAAAAGTTGGAGATCCTGGGCTTGGAGCCGGGGAAGATAGACTGGGGTATGGAGCTGACCCCAGACCTGCAAGGGGCCTATACGGTATATTTGCAACAGGCCAGGCAGAGGATCAAATCTTTCTTAGATTCAGGTCAGTAACTCGCCCAACGTCAGTGTAAGCCAATGGGCAGGCTCGAAATTTTCTTGACAGCTACTCAATTTTCTGTAATGAAATGTTGGTCTTGTCAGGAATGAAAGTCTAGTAATTTGATAGTGCTTTCTGGGTTTATGGACAGCAATGCAATGCTCGTCCTTCGATATAAGAAGGCAGTCCTTATTTTGAAGACTTTCTTTAATCCATACTTGCTAGCTTGAGCAATAGCGCTCAATCTTAAAATAATGCAACGCTAAAGCAATTAAGATTCGGCGGCTGTACATGGAGCAAAACACCTGCAGGGAAACATCCAGATACTTGCGTTTCAGAGGTCTTGTCTTGCAGGGCTGCTTGCTCATGCTCCTGTGGCTGATATTCAGCGGACATTATGATCTGCTGCATATTCTGTATGGAGTTATCTCTGTAGGCATTGTGCTCTGGCTAAACCAGCAGATGCGCTCCCTTCCTTTGGCTGAAGATCAGCCCTGCGGCAGCACCAGGATCAATATCCCCAGACTGATGCTTTATTTGTTTTATCTTTTGTGGCAGATCATCAAGTCTGGGGTATATGTGGCTTATGTGATTTTGCATCCCAAAATGCCTATCAGGCCCATAATGGTCAGGTTCCAATCCCAGCAGCCCAATGTCCTGGCCAAGGTCATCCTGGGCAACTCCATTACTTTGACCCCAGGCACACTCACCGTGCAGATAGAAGGGGAAAAATTCACAGTGCACGCTCTGACCGAGGATACCGAAGCCTCTTTGGTCAACGGAGAAATGGAATTTAAGGTTGCCAGGCTTTACATGGAGGAATGCAGTTCTGAGGAGATGTGCTGCAACGTGGAACATTTGCTGACCGGCAGGGAGAAGGGATAAGGATAATGCCTGACGTTTTTATCTCTATGGCCTTGGTGCTGGTGATTGTGCTTTTGGTGCCTTTTTATAGGGTATATTTAGGACCAACGGTCTTTGATCGGCTCTTGGGCGCAGCAGCAGTGGGCAGCAAGACTATCACCCTGATCCTGCTCTTTGGTTTTATGTTTGGCAGGCTGGATATGTTTATAGACATTGCTTTGGCCTATGCCATCCTTAATTTCCTGGGCGTGATCGCCATGGCCAAATACTTCAAGGGCGAAGACAGCGGGTCTGAGGGATGAGCCTTATCCAGGAAATAGTATCAATAATGCTTATGGCCGGGGGGGTCTTTTTCATGCTCGTGGGCAGCCTAGGGCTCATTAGGCTGCCGGATTTTTTTACCCGGGTCCATGCCGCAGGCAAGGTGGACACTTTAGGGGTGCTCATGTTTGTAATGGGCATGATTATATATTCCGGTTTCAGCCAGGACAGCGCCAAGCTGTTTTTGATATTTATATTTGTGGCCATGACCAGCCCGGTGGCTTCCCACGCCTTGGCCCGTAGGGCAATGCTTTTTGGCTACAAGCCCTGGAAGGGGCCTAAGGATCAAAGAAGAGGGAGCTGATCCATGCACTGGCTGATAGAATTTTTTTTATTTCTGATCATGGTGGTAGCTGCCTTGATTGCCCTGAATGTACGTAACTTGTTGGCTGCGGCGGTGATTTTGATCATCTTCAGCTTTATGTCCGCCTCTTTGATGGTTTCCCTTGGTGCAATTGATGTGGCTTTTACCGAGGCCGTGGTTGGAGCAGGAGTGGTTGGTGTGTTCAACATTGTGGCCATACTTGCAACTTCCAGGAAGAGTAGAGATTGAGAAATCTGCAATTATTAACTTTAATTGTGTTTAGTCTTTTGCTGGTTTATGCAATCTCTGGTCTCCCTCCCCGGGGGGATCTGCAGGCACCAGCCCAGCAAGAGGTCAATCCGACAGGCACACAGGTGGCTGGAGCCTATTATATCCAGAACGCTTATAAAGATGCCCATACCCCGAATATGGTCACCGTGGTTCTGGCAGACTATAGGAGCTTTGATACCCTGGGTGAGACCATTGTGGTCTTTGCCGGAGGCATAGCGTGCATGTTCATACTGCGCAGGAGGCCTTTATGAAAGACCTTTCTGGCAGCCCCATTATCCAGCTGGCCAGCCGGGGATTGGCTCCGGTAATCCAAATCTTTGGATTGTATGTCTTTTTCCATGGCCACTACAGCCCCGGGGGTGGTTTCCAAGGCGGTGTGCTTCTGGCTGCCAGTGTTTTGCTCCTCAGATTGGGCTGGGGTTCAGAGCACAGTCAGCTTACCTTTTCTACCAGTGTGGCTATGCCTTTTTGTGCCTTGGGGGCGATGATATTTGCCGGTACAGGAGTGGTGGCCCTGCTTTTCGGGGGCAATTACATGGACTATGCAGCCATTCCATTCCTGGGTCTGGAAGCTGCGGACGTACGTTCCTTTGGGATTTTATTCATTGAGCTGGGGGTGACAATAGCAGTCATGACCGCTTTGGTATCTATCTACGACGACCTAGTGGGGATTTGAAGCCATGCTGGAAATTGTACAGGGGTATTACGCCTACTTTTTTCTGATTGTCTTGTTTGGCATCGGCCTCTACGCCATGATGCTCAAACAAAATCTTATGAAAAAAGTCATGGGCATGTCCATTGTCCAGGCCTCCACCATTTTGTTCTGGATTGTGGCCGCATACAAGGAAGGGGCCACAGTGACTATTAAGGACCCTGCGCTGGGAGTTCAAAATCCTGACCTCTATTTGAATCCCTTGCCGCACACCTTGATGCTGACAGCCATTGTGGTAGCGGTGGTCACGCTGGGTGTTTCCTTTGCCCTTCTGGTGGCTATCTATCGTAACTACAAGACTATTGACGAGCCAACCCTTTTGCAGCGGATGCAATGAGTTCCTCCAATCTCCCCGTACTCATTCCGGTCACTTTTTTGCTGGCCGCGATAATAGTGCCCATGCTTGGCTACTTTAGGCGCAGCTGGTCCTTTTACCCAGCTATAGCCGGGTCTGTGCTCGCCCTTTTCTTGAGCATACAGGGGATGCAAAGGGTGCTGGAAAAGGGCAGTATCAGCTACCATCTGGGGGGCTGGATGCCACCCATGGGCATCGAGTTTATCCTGGATCCCCTTTCTGCCTTTATGTGCCTGGTGATCACTGGAGTCTCCTTGCTGGTGATGTTTTATTCCAGGCCAAGCGTGCTTGCCGAGACCCCGGATAAGATCCTGCCTTTTTATTCCTTGGCTATGCTCTTTTTGGCCGGGCTCTGCGGCATGGTCATGACCGGGGATTTTTTCAACCTGTATGTTTTTCTGGAAATAGTGGCCCTGTCTGGGTATGCTCTGGTGGCCATAGGAGATAAAAGGGCCCCAGTGGCTGCCTTCAGGTACTTGACCCTTGGCACTGCCGGGGCTGTCTTCTATCTTTTGGGCGTGGCCTTTATCTTTATCAGCACCGGCACCCTGAATATGGCTGATGTGGCCTCTTTGCTGCCTTTGGTCCAGGATGACGTGCCTGTGAAGATAGGACTTTGTTTGATCGTATTGGGGGCTGGCCTGAAGATGGCCTTGTTCCCTTTGCATGCTTGGCTGCCTGATGCTTACTCATATGCCTCATCTTCTGCTACTGCCCTGATCGCGCCCATCGGGACCAAGGTTGCGGCCTATGTCCTGCTACGGGTGATGTTCTTTGTCCTGGAGCCTGAATACGCCCTGTATGAGCTGCCCTTGATCAAGATCGTGGGCTACCTGGGGGCTGCGGGCATTATTTGGGGCTCCCTGCTGGCCATCTGCCAAAAGGAGCTCAAGACCATGCTGGCCTACAGCTCTGTGGCCCAGGTGGGCTATATCGGGCTTGGGCTGGGATTGGCTTCGCCTTTGGGCATTATTGGTGCTGTTTTGCATATCCTGAACCATGCCTGCATGAAGGCTTGCCTGTTCCTGGTTAGCGGCAGCCTACGCTTCCGTCTAGGACATTCCTGGATCCCCAGGTTCGAAGACTCCTTGCGCAGGGCCATGCCCTGGACAGCAGCTGCATTTGCAGTGGCTGCCATCTCCATGATCGGACTTCCCCCCACAGCAGGCTTTTTCAGTAAGTGGTACTTGGCCCTAGGCTCCATAGAGCAGGCCAACTGGATATTTCTCGTGGTGCTGCTCGTCAGCAGCCTGCTGAACGCGGTGTATTTCTTCCGCATCCTGGAGAGGATGTATCTGCGCCCCCAGGATGAAGAGTTGCTCCAGGCCCAGGGGGGCACAGCTGAGCTGGCCAGGCAAGAGGCCCCGGCTTCAATGCTGGCTCCGACCTTGATCCTGGCAGCCTCTCTGATCCTGTTGGGCCTGTTTAACGCCTGGATCGTGAGCAACCTTATCCAACAGATAATACCTCAAGGACTCTAAGCAGGAAGTCATGCAGCCTGATCTCTATACATCTTCCATTCCCTTTCTGGCAGTCCTGGTATCCCTGCTGGCCGTACCCTTGATCCTGATTTCCTCCAGCCGGCCTAATCTGCGCGAATTCTGGACTCTGGCTGCGGCCTGCATCAAATTTCCCTTGGTGCTATCTCTGTTGCCTGACGCTATTGCCGGCAAGGTGGCTCGGTTCAGCATAGTGGAGATCGCTCCAGGCATATCCCTGGAGCTTCAGGCTGACCCCATGGGTCTTTTCTTTGCCTTGATAGCTTCTGGGCTCTGGATCCTGACCAGCTTCTACTCCATAGGTTACGTGCGCGGGCACAAGGAGCAGAAGCAGACCAGATATTTCGCCAGCTTCGCAGTCTGCCTGTCCGCGACCATCGGCATAGCCTTTTCCGCAAACCTGTTGACCTTTGTCATCTTCTACGAGATCTTGAGCCTAGCTACCTATCCCCTGGTCATCCATTCCGAGAATGAAGAGTCCATACGCTCAGGCAGGCAGTATTTGACATACGCCCTGAGTGCGGGGCTGTTGCTTATAGCCGCAATTGCCTGGACCTATGTCCTGGCTGGCAGCCTGGATTTTGAGCCAGGTGGCTTGCTGCAGGGGGTTCTGGAGGATCCCTGGGTGGCCAAGATATTGTTTATCATGTTCATGGCTGGGGTAGGAGTCAAAGCTGGAATCATGCCCTTGCACAGCTGGCTGCCTGCGGCCATGGTTGCGCCCACGCCGGTCAGTGCGCTGCTGCATGCAGTAGCAGTGGTCAAATCAGGTGTCTTTGGCGTGGTCCGGGTGGTAGGCTATGTGTTCGGTCCGGAGAACATGCAGCTCTTTGGACTGGACATGATTTTGGCGGTGTTTGCCGCAGCCACCATTCTTTTGGCTTCTTTCATTGCCATGCAGCAGGACAATCTCAAAAGGCGGCTGGCTTATTCTACTGTGGGGCATTTATCCTATATCGTTCTGGGAGTGGCCTTGCTCTCGCCGGAAGGCTTTACAGGCGGCCTGCTGCATTTGGCCAACCACGCCACCATGAAGATTACTCTATTTTTCTGCGCCGGGGCCATAGCAGTCAATCTGCACAAGAGCGAGATCTCACAGTTGGATGGTATCGGCAGGGTCATGCCCTGGACCATGGGAGCGTTTACCATTGGGGCCCTGGGCCTGGCAGGCGTGCCACCCATAAACGGCTTCATCAGCAAGTGGTTTTTGTGCCTGGGGTCCATGCAGGCAGATCAGGCGGTGTTGCTGGGGGTGTTCGTTTTGAGCGGACTCTTGAATGCAGCCTATTTCCTGCCCATAGTGCACAGGGCATTTTTCAGGCCTGGAGGAAAGGACCTGGAGAAGCATGGTGAAGCTTCCTTGCTGATGGTGGTGCCTATCTGCATTGTAGGGGTGCTTTCCCTGGCTCTGGGCCTATATCCTGACTTGTGGTTTAGATTCTATGAGCTGGCTGGACTTGTTACTCGCAGTGTAATGGATATCCATACGCATGCAGCAATCTTAGGTGTTGGTATATGAGAGCCTGGCAAAAGATATTTCTGACGTTGGTCTTGGGTCTGACGCTTTTGGCACAGTTGGTGGCCCACCCCCATTACTGGTGGGAAAAGGTGCCCGGCTTTTTTGCCATTTTCGGTTTTCTGGGCTGTTTGTTGATCATCTTCGGTGCCAAATACCTGGGCAAAATCCTGGTAAGCAAAGACCCTGACTATTATAAGGAAAGGGATAATGCCTGAAATTCCGCCAGTATTGGCTATGCTTCTGGGGTTGATCCTGTTGCCCCTTATGCCTGTGCGCAGCAGATCTGTGGCCTTTATTGTATTTCCTTTTCTGGCCCTGGTGTTGGTCTTGACCCTGCCTGTAGGTGCAGAAAAAAGCTTCAGCTTTTTGGACTATACGTTAGTGCCCTTACAGGTGGACCAGTTAAGCCGGGCATTTGGGATCATCTTTGCCCTTATTGCCTTTCTGGGCGGAATCTACTCCCTGCATCTGCAGGACACTGGACAACAACTGGCAGCCCTGCTCTATGCAGGCGGCGCTCTGGGGGTCACCTTTTGCGGGGACTTTTTCATCTTGCTTGTCTTCTGGGAGCTGATGGCGGTTTCTTCAGCCTATTTGATCTGGGCTAGGAAGACTACTGCCTCTGATAGGGCAGGGATGCGCTATCTTCTCATGCACCTTTTCGGAGGCAGCCTGCTTATGGCAGGGATCATTATCCAGGTCTTTCAAACCGGCACTCCTGCCTTGACCTCGTTTGCCCCTGGCGAGTCCCTCGCTGCCTGGCTCATCCTGTTCGGCGTGGCCTTGAATGCAGCTGTGGTGCCTTTGCATGCCTGGTTGCCTGACAGCTATCCCAAGGGTACTGTTACAGGATCGGTTTTTTTAAGCGCCTTTACCACCAAGACAGCGGTCTATGTCCTGGCCACGCTGTTTCCAGGCTGGCCTATTCTGCTGGTTTTGGGGGTGACCATGACCATTTATGGCGTGGTCTTCGCTTTCCTGGCTAATGATATCCGGGAGATACTGGCCTATCATATTGTGAGTCAGGTGGGATACATGGTGGCTGGAGTTGGCATCGGCACAGAGTTGGCCTTAAATGGCACCACAGCCCATGCTTTCAGCCATATCCTGTACAAGGCCCTTTTGTTCATGGGCACCGGGGCGGTGCTGTACAGCGTAGGCACCAGCAAGCTGCACGAGCTGGGGGCCTTAGCCTCCAAGATGAAGTGGGTTCTGGTTTTCTACATGGTGGCTGCCTTTTCCATTTCCGGTGCGCCCCTGTTTAACGGTTTCATCAGCAAGTCTGTCATAGTCACGGCAGCAGGTGAAAGTCATTACTACATAGCCAAGATGCTGCTTCTTCTGGCCTCAGTGGGTACCTTCCTGTCTGTTGGGGTCAAGCTGCCCTATTACACGTGGTTCCACACTCCAAAGAAGGAGCACCAACCAAGGCCAATACCAAAGGGTATGCTGCTGGCCATGGCCCTGACTTCTTTTTTGTGCATCTTCTACGGCATCTGGCCTCAGGCTTTGTATGTGGAACTGCCCTATGCCATGGATTACACACCCTTTACCATACCACATCTGGTGGAAGCCCTGCAGATCCTGGTAGCCACCTTTTTGGGATTTTGGCTGGTGCGGGCCAAGTTGACGCCCAAGGATAAGATTTCTTTGGATGTGGACTGGTTTTATCGGAGCTCGGCCCCAGGTTTTAGGCTGGTCTTTATCCAGGGTGTGAACTGGTTCTTTGGTTTCTGCGAAGAAAAGGCTTTCGCCTTTGCAGATTCCCTGGCCAGGCTTTCCAGGCATCCTGTGCAGGTCCTCAGCACCTGGAGCTCGCCTGAGCGGGAATACGACCAGAACCTGGACCGCCAGCCCTTGGCCAATCCCATGTTTGTGACCATCCTGCTCACCGTACTGGTGTTTGTGTATGTCCTGTTCCGGCAGGGGGGATAGCTTTTTGTAGGCAACTCCTTAGGCTGTTTACGAAATTTGCACATACGATCCTACGAGGGCCAGTTTCGCAAAAAAAAGGGGCAAGCGCCACTCATCCCTACAAATATTGCTGCAGCACGCGACTTTAATGTAATAACCTAGT
>CAZBUB010000036.1:0-25011 GCA_964494985.1 uncultured Desulfohalobiaceae bacterium
TCTTAGGAGCGAGTTTTTTGAGTCCTGTGGGCCGAAACCCCCGGACCTGGTGAATCCTTCATTAAATTTTTTTCACCCCCAGGGATGAAAATTACGTATACCGGACCAAATCCGGCAATAGGCATAGTACGGCCTGCGAAGCCCAACATTTTCACGGCAATAGTTACAGCTGGACTTGAATTGTGCATTTTATAAAGCTATACAAATATACAAAGAACATGCATGTGGTCAACGAAGAAAAATCTCTACAAAGGCCCGCATAAATGCTGGAACAAGAAGCCCTGCTGGAATTTTTTCTGCAGCCAGAGAGCTACCCCCATAAGCCCAGGCAGGTTCAAATGGTTCAAACCCACGCTTCCTGGGTCTTTTTGGCTGGTGAGTATGTGTTCAAGGTCAAAAAACCAGTAGATTTTGGCTTTCTGGATTTCTCCAGCCTCAAGAAAAGAAGGCTCTACTGTGCAGAAGAAATCCGGCTGAACAGACGTCTGGCCCCTGATGTCTATCTGGGACTTTGGGCAGTACTGCGCGACAATCAGGGCGTTTTGCGCCTGGGGAAGCTGAAACATGCCCAGGCAGTGGAGTACGCTGTACAGATGCGCAGACTCAAGCCTGAGCACATGCTGGACAACCTTCTAAACCAGGGCCGGGTGCAGGCAGAAGACTTGCACAAAGTTGCCCAAAAGCTGGTGGACTTCCACCAACAGGCAGCCACAGGAGGAGAAATAGCTGAGCTGGGCAGCCCTGGGGTCATTCGCAGCAATCACACCGAGAACTTCAAGCAGGTCAAACCATTTCTGGATTGGACCATTCCCAGCTCCAAATACAGATTTATCAAGTGCTATAGCTACCGCTTTATCCAAAAAAACAGGGAGCTCCTACGCAAAAGAAAGGCCCAGGGCAGGATAAGGGAGGGGCACGGCGACCTGCGCTGTGAGCATGTCTGCATCGAACCTGGACAAAAAATTCAGATTCTGGATTGTATTGAGTTCAATGCCAGATTTCGATACATTGATGTGGCGGCTGATGTGGCTTTTCTCGGCATGGATATGGAGCTGGCAGGACATCTGGGCCGAGCAGATGATTTTGTGCACTACTATGCAAAGCAAAGCCTGGATCCAGAGCTCAAACTCCTGTACAATTTCTATAAATGCTACTATGCCTTTACCAGGGGCAAAGTGCATAGCTTTCGCCTGCAAGAGACAATCTCTGGCCAGAAGGAACATCAAAGACTTTTGCAAAATGCAAGGCTTTGCTTTGAACAGGCCTTTAGATATGCCTGCAGGCTGGAAGCCAAGGCTTTGATCCTGGTTTGCGGGGTAAGCGGCACTGGCAAGAGCTACCTTGCAGACAACATTGCGCCCTTGCTAGGCCTGGAAATTATAAGAAGTGATGTGCTGCGCAAACAGCTTCAAGGCCTCTCTCCACAGACTCCTAAGCCAGAAGGCTATGCCCAGGGCTTATACAGCTCACATATAACTGAAGAGGTCTACTCCAGGATGCTGCAGCTGGCTGCAGACCTGCTGAATAAAGACCAGGCTGTGCTTTTGGACGCCACGTTCATAAAAAGAAACCATAGGCTACAGGCCTTGGAGCTGGCCAGGCAACAAGACTGCGAGTTCATTATTTTGCACTGCAGCTGTCCTGATAAGGAAATACAAAGGAGAATGCAGATCCGGCAACAAGAAAAACAGAAATTCTCGGACGGGACCTGGGAGGTTTACCAAAAGCAAAAACAGGATTTCCAGCCTTTAAGCGAAATGGATCCTGCAGTACTAGTAGAGCTGGACACCAGCAGGCCCCAGGATGAAGTCCTACTCCAGGCCCTATACAGGATAAAGCTGGGCTCTGAATTTTGCCCTGAAGTGGTGGACTAGTTTTCCAGATGTTCCAGGCTGCGGCCTATGGCTGCGTTGCAACAAACCCTTCCCTGGAGAAACAATATGCGCACATTAATAGTAGAGGACGATTTCTACAGCCGCAAGATCTTGCAGTCCATCCTTTCCCAGTACGGGGAGTGCGACATCGCGGTCAATGGAGAAGAGGCTGTCCAGGCCTTCAAACAGGCCCTGGAAGACAGCAGGCCCTACGACTTGATATGCTTGGACATCATGATGCCGGTCATGGACGGTCATCAGGCCCTGCAGCGCATTCGAGGGATAGAGAACGAGCTGGAGCTACGCTACGGCAAGGAGGTCAAGGTGCTGATGACCACTGCCTTGGATGACATCAAGAACGTGAATGAGGCCTTTTTTAAGGGCGGGGCCACCTCTTATCTGACCAAGCCTCTGCAGAAGGAAAAGCTCCTGGATGAGCTTAAAAAAATGGAGCTCATCGAATAGACCCGGATCCTCTGAGGTTCTTTGCCAACAGAAGCCTTTATCTTCAGAGCAAACTCGAAGCAAAGCTGAGCTCGACAGATGTGGAGAGTGATATGCAACCTTGGAGAGTTTAAGGAAGCAGCTCCTATTTTTTCTTGCTTTTTTTTTCCTCAGCCAAACGCTGCAGGAGGGTCCTGCCTGAAGGGCCCTGTTCCTTTTTGGCCTGTTCAGGTTTGGGAGCAGAGCTGCTCCCTTTGTTGACAAATCTTGCCAGAAGCCTTTTTTGCCCTCCTGAACCCTGGGGAATCTTTCTGCCTCTGGGAGCAGGAGCAGGCTCAGGTTCAGGAGCTTGTTTGCGAGCCTTACGCTTTGCTGGCTTTACAGGGTCATCCTTGACCAGGGCGATTTTTTTTCGGACAGCAGCCTGATTGGATCCAGACCTGGTCCTGATCTGGTTTTCTTGAGGTCTGGATGGCTGCTGCCGATTGGTTGCGGGCTGGTCTGTCTGGTCCTTGCTTTGCTGCTCCGGGCGCAAATGATAATAGGTAGCCCGCAGATAACGCTTGCTTTCAAACTGGGGTGCGATGTCCCGGCTCAAGGATTCAGAGCCCCCTAGCAGCAGATAGCCATGGGGTTCCAAAGCCTTGGCCAGCCGGGAGAAAAGCTTGAGCTTGTCCTGGTGGGTAAAATAAATGGCCACATTGCGGCACAGAACAACGTCGAATTTGCCCAGGCGGGAAAAATCCTGCATCAAGTTCTGTTTTTCAAATCTGACCATGCTGCGTACTTCGTCCTTAATCCTCCACCCGTCTGGCAAAGGATGGAAATACTTCTGCAGGATCGGCTTGGGCAGACCCCGCTCTATCTCAAAGGTGTTGTACTTGCCGTAGCTGGCCTGGGCCAAGGCCTTTTCAGAAATGTCCGTGCCCAGAATGTCGAACTCCACATCCTTGAGATCAGAGACTACCTGCAACAGGGAGATAGCCAGGCTATAGACCTCCTGACCTGTGGAGCAGGCCGCGCTCCAGATGCTTATCCTGGTTTTGCCCAGGGAGCTTTTCTTGCTGTCTATCAAATCCGGCAGGATCTTGAACTTGAAGAGATCAAAAGGGGCTTGGTCCCGGAAGAAAAGGGTCTCCTGGGTGGATATGGCATCGATAATCTTCTTCTCCAGCTCCCCGGTCCTGTCTTCTTTGGCTTGGGAGTAGAGCTCCTGAAAGCTCTGCAGGTTCAGGGAAATGAGCAGGGGCTTGAGCCTGGTCTGGATCAAATAGCCTTTTTGCTCATCCAGATCTATCCCGGAAATCTGGTAGATATATCTGGCCAGAGTCTGGATTTCCTGATTGCTGATGCTCAATTCTGGCATGCGGGGCATCGATGTTTCTCACCAGGACAAAAAGTTAATGGACAGTTCTGGCTATTTCCTGGGCCAGCTGCTGCAAAGGCACCACCAGGTCACTTAAGCCGGCATCTATGATAGTTTTGGGCATACCAAAGACCACGCTGCTGGCTTCGTCCTGCACAATGCACACCCCTCCAGAGGCCTTAAGGAGCTTGGCCCCAAGTTTGCCGTCTTGTCCCATTCCAGTCATAATGACCGCTGTGCTCCTGGAGCCATACTCCCTGGCCACTGAGCGCAGCAAATAGTCTACAGAGGGCTTACAGTTGTTCTCCGGAGGATCATCGGTAACCCTGATCACCTTATCCTGGAATCGGCCCACCCCAGCCACCTTCATCTGTTGTCCGCCTGGGGCGAGATAAATCGTACCGGAGTGCACCTGCTCCCCATTCTCTGCCTCCTTGACCCGCATGGGGCATTTGGCGTCTAGGGATTTGGCCAGAGACAGGGTGAAGATTGGCGGCATGTGCTGCACTATGAATACTGGTACTTTCAGATCCAAGCCTGGCAACAGGGCAGCCAAGGCATTCGGCCCTCCTGTGGAGACTCCGATGGCCACAGCCAGGGACTTTTCGCTTCTTTTCTCCAAGTCCTTGGACTTGGCCAGCACCTGCTCCAGATCCTTAGCAGGCCTGGCAGGCTTGACTTCTTTTCCCCTTGCCCCTGGAGGATGCTGGACCCAAAGCTTTTTATGCCGGATAAAATTTCGGATCTTGGGCAGCAGATCCTTTTGCAGGAGCTGCAAATTCTGTTCTGAGCTCTGGGCCTGGGGCTTGGTAATAAAATCCAGGGCCCCTAGCTGCAGGGCCTGGACAGTTATTTCCCCACCCTTTTCAGTCAAAGAGCTGACCAAAAGGCATCTAGCCCCTAGACCCTCATCCAATATGGCCTGAAGAACCTGCAAACCATTCATTTCCGGCATTTCTACATCCAAGGTAACCAGGTCCGGCTTCAGGCTCCTGATCCTGGACAGGGCGATTTTGCCGTTGTTGGCAGTACCCACCACTTCCACCTCAGGCACTGCCTTGAATATATCGCTCAAAAGCTTTCTGTAGAATATGGTGTCGTCCACCACCAGCACTTTCATCTGCACTGCTTGTCTTGCCCTATCCCAATGTTCATTTTAACTGCTTACTGCACACAGGGCATCTATATCCAGAATGCCCACCAGCTCCTGGTCGGTCTTGTAGACTCCTTGAAAGAACCTGCCCTTGGCGCCCTTGATATTCGAAGGCGGAGGCACTATCTCACTTATTTGGGCTGAGAGCACATCAGTGATGCTATCCACCATCAGGCCCACATATTCTTCTTTCCATCTGATGATGATCACCCTAGACCGGTTAGTTATCTGGGCAGGCCGCAGTTTCAGCTTCAGGCCTGGGTCCAGCACTGTGACTATCTGGCCCCGCAGATTCTTGATGCCCAGCACGTAATCCTGGGCCAGAGGCACAGTGGTCAAATCCAGATTCTTGTTGATCTCCTGCACAGAGTTGATGTCCACTCCGCAAAGGACATTGTTGATATAAAAGCAGGAAAGCTGGATCATTCCAGACTTTCCTTCCTGCTTGGAGCTTTCTTCAGGGTTCATATTTCCTCCGGATGAATAAGCATATCAAGCCCTGGGCTCGGTCTGGACTCCCTCCAGGTGGGATCTGATGCTGGCCAGCAGCCTCTCTTTATCCATCTTGATCTGATAATCGTCTATTCCTGCTTCCTGGCCCTTGGCCCGGTCCTCCTCAGCAGCCAGAGAGGTCAGAGCAATCACCGGCAGCTGGGCTCGTTTCTCATCCTGTCTGATGCGTCTGGTCAGCTCGAAGCCGTCCATGTTGGGCATCTCCAGGTCAGTGACCACTACCTGAATCCGGGGATGATTCTGCAATAGCTCCCAGGCAATCTGGCCATCTTCAGCAGAGAGCACTTCCAAACCTGCATCCTGGATGATGTTGCTCACCTGGGAACGGAAAAAGTCAGAGTCCTCCACCAGCAGGACCTGTCCCAGGGATTTATTCCCAGATCCGGCTATGTCCTGTTCAGGGGTACTCCTGTCAGGGTCTAGGCTTGAGCCCCTTTCCAGGGACTCCAAAACTTCATAAATGTTCACCAATAGTGTAGTCTTTTCCCTGATGATGGCTGATCCGCTTATGCCGGGCTGGCGCAGGGTCGTCTCATCCAGGACCAGCTCAGTCTCCAAAGCATCTACTGGCTTGGCAACCAAAAGCCCAATATCCAGATCGTGAATGCGAAATACCAGCACAATCAATTCTTCACTGTCTTCAAGCTGGCCTACATTGGCCACCTCCTCCAAAGCAAAGACCGGCAGGGTGCCCCCTCGATACTGAATGACCTTTTTCCCGCCCACGACCTCGATCTGTTCAGGGCTTATCTGTTCCACCCGCTGCACGAGATTCAAAGAGACTGCACAACGCTCATCAGGAGCGTTATGGAATAAAAGCAGAGCCTGCCTGCTGCCACCTTTGTGGGCCTGAACCTTTTCCTTTTGCACTTTGGAAGCCTGTTCAGTCCCTGCCAGGGAGCTCAGTTCTGATATCCTGGCTAGGCCGGGTATATCCAGTATCAGGGCCACTTTGCCATCACCCATGATAGTGGCTCCGGCATAGGCCTCACAGCTCTTGAGATGTCTGCCCAGGGGTTTTACCACGATCTCCACAGTATCGTGGAGCTGATCCACTACCAGCCCGTACTTGTGAGGCCCGGCCTGAACAACCACAATATTCACTACCCCAGCTTCATCTTGCCTGCGTTCCGGGATATCCTGGGCAGATTTGTCTGCTTGTTCATGCAGCCTTTTGTCCGCCAAGCCTTGGCGTTTATCAGGCCTTTTCTCGCCGCTTTCAGGATCCAGGAAATATCTTTGCAGATTCAAAAGCTGATCCAGATGCAAAAGGGGTATCAGCTCTCCGCGCAGGACTAGAACCTCATCCTCTCCGATCTTCTCCACCCTCTCTCTGGCCTGTCCAGGTGTAACACGCAGCAGCTCGCTGACATTGATCTGGGCGATAGCGAACTTTTCTTCTGCCACAGAGACCAAAAGACTAGGTATGATAGCCAGGGTCAAGGGCAGCTTGATGCGAATGGTGCTGCCCTGGCCTGAAGCAGAGTCTATATCCACCTGGCCGCCCAGCTTGTCCAGGTTGGACTTGACCACATCCATGCCCACCCCTCTGCCGGATACATCGGATACTTGCTCTGCAGTGGACAGGCCAGGGAGCATGATCAAGTTCACCTTTTCCTTCTCGGACATGCTTTGGACTTTTTCCTGGCTGATTAAATCCTTGCTCACAGCCTTGTCTGCTATCCTGTCCGGATCCATTCCCCTGCCGTCATCCTGGATCTCGATGTTTACCTGGCCAGATTCGTGATAGGCCCGCAGCAGTATATGCCCCTGCTCAGGCTTCCCCTTTTGCAGTCTTTCCTCAGGGGGTTCGATCCCGTGATCCGCTGAATTGCGCACCAAATGGGTCAAGGGATCACCCAAGCCCTCTATTATGGCTTTGTCCAGCTCCACCTCCTTGCCCTGGAGCTCCAGATCTATCTTCTTATTCAAATCCCGAGCCATGTCCCGCACCACCCGGGTAAACTTGTTAAATATGTTGCCCACAGGCTGCATCCTGGTCAGCATAATGGCTTCCTGCAGCTCAGAGGTTACCAGGTCGATCCTCTGCCCTGCAGCCTGGATGCTGCGCTTGTCCTGGTGCTGGATGGACTGCAGGAGCTGATTCCTGGAAAGCACGAGCTCTCCTGCCAGGTTCATAAGTTGATCCAAAACACTGACGTTGACTCGAAGGGATTCAGTCTGCGCAGCACCTGACTTGGCTGAGGCATCCTGTTTTGCTTTTGGGCCAGGTTGTGCCTGCTGAGTCTGCCCTTTGGCTTGGGAGGGGACGGATTTTGCCTGGGGAGGAGAATCTGCAGGCTTTTTTCCCTGATTTTCAGCCTGGGAGGGCCCTGGCTCAGCTGGCGCTTCTGCCTGCGCCCCTTGGGGAGCAGAATCTTCTGGCTGAACAGGTTCACTTGGGCCTTTTGCAGCAAAAGATTCAAGTTCCACTTCAAGTATTTTGTGCTCCTGCAGATCCAGCAGCTTGTCCACAAGATCTGGCTCGATAATACTGGTAAAGAGCACAAACATGGGCAGACTGTTAGTCAGCTCCTCATCCTCCAGGGTGCCCACTGCTGCCAAATCTACCTTGAGGTCCACAATCTCTCCGCTGTCAGACATGTTCTTAATGACCTGCATGGGGCTCTTGTCTTTACGCTGCACATCGTGGATTAGATCGTACTCTACCAAATAGAGATATTTGCCCCCCCTGTGGACCTGATCAATATCCACGCGGGATATCTCAAAGACTGTATTGCCCTGTTTATTTCGAACAGGCAGCTTTTGCTCCAGATCTTTTTTTGGGTCCTGGGGCAGCTCGCCAGCAACCAGGTTTTGCAGCACCTGAATGTGGTCCTGGACATCTTCCTGATTGCTGCTTTGGACATTTTCCACCAGCTCGTTCAGGCGATCAAAAGCCAAAAGCACGACATTCACCACCTCAGAGCTGGGCACCAACTGCTGGTTACGCACTAGGTCCAAGACATTCTCAATCTTGTGGGCCAGCTCCTTAATGTTCTGCAGGCCCAGAAAGCCTGCTCCTCCCTTTATGGAGTGTGCCGCCCGAAAGACCTTGTTTACCAGCTCCAGGTCTGCATTAGCCCCCTGCTGCTCGATCTGCAAAAGGTCATTTTCAATGTCCGCCAGGTGCTCCTGGGACTCCTGCACGTACATTTGCAGGGTTTCATCATCCATAGTTAGCTCCGTTTGCTTTTGATTCTATCTGGAAATGCTTGTCCAGCCGCATGGTCTGCATCAGCTCCAGCAGTTCCTGGGAGACATTGATCAGACGCAGACCCTGATTTTGCTTTTGCAGGGAGTTGTGTGCAGCGATCAGCACTCCAAGACCAGTGGAGTCAATCATTTCCACTTGCTTGAGATCTATTGTCAGACCCTGACCTGCCTCTTCCAGCTTGCTCTTGAGCTCCTGCCTGAAATCCTGAGCCCTGGAGGCGACAATATCACCCTCAGGCGTAAGCAATCTCTCCGCGCTTTGCTGCATTGCTGTAGGCTCCTTTCGTTGCCGTCTCGTTGAGTCCCCAGATAAAAAGGACCTTATTGCCTGTATTGCAAGAGTTCTTAAGGCGAAAACCAAAATTCCAGCTTCATCTGGTTCCCCTGGGGGTTGAAACTGACCTGGTGGAAATAGTTGCGCAGGATACAAAGCCCCCTGCCGTGTTCAGAGGTTTCTTGCACATTCCTTTGCAGGGCCTTATGCCAGTCAAAGCCTGGTCCCGGGTCCTGGACTCGAATACATATCTTTTCAGCATCAAAATGGATCTGCAGCCAGATCTGCTGAGCCTGGTCCTGACTACAGCCATGGATAACCGCATTATTTAAGGCCTCCCGCAGGCCCAACAAAACCCAGAACCTGCCCTGCTGCTGCAAACCATTTTGCTGCAAAAAAATCTGCACCAGATTGCAAACTTGATCCACATCTGCAAGATTGGCAGAAAATCTGATCTGAAGCAAATCATGCGACTCTTTGACCTGCACCTGTCTAAACCTCCACAGCCAAGAGCAACGCATCATCCTGGGGCTGCATAGCATCCCCCAACAGCTTTTGCACTGTTTGTCGGGTGGCCTTCTGCAAGTCAAGCCCTCGAGTGCCCTGCACGATTTTTTTCAACTCCTGTTGGCCCTGGCTCAAATGTCTTTTTTGTTCCCCCCAGGCCTCCAGCAATCCGTCAGAGTACAAAAAAAAGCGTTCCCCTGGCTGGACCCTGATTTTTTGCCAACCGAAATTAGCTCCTGCAAACACACCCAGAACATCCCCTGCATTTTGCAAAAAAAACGGCTCCTGCTCCCAGCCTTGATAAAGCAAAGCCGGATGCCCTGCGTTGACCACGCGAAGCTCCTGCTGGACCCGATCCAGACAAGCATAACAGGCAGTAAGGAATTTACCTGCTGTAAAGAACTCCAGCAGGACCTGGTTCATCAGACGCATTGTCTCCTCAGGGGAATAGATAGGAGAGCTATTCTGGCGCACCAGCACTTTCAAGGCCGAAGTCGCCAGGGAGCTACCCAAATCGTGTCCGCTGACGTCAGCCACAAAAAAACCCCAAACATCCTGATTGATGCGAAAGACATCGTAAAAGTCACCACCTGCCTCCAGAACAGGGATGTATTCCTTTTCAAAGCCTGCCTCTGGCTTGTCTTCAGGTTGTACCAGATAAGATTGCTGAGCCTTTTGCACCTGCTTTAGCTTTTCTGCCTGCCATTGGATAATTTTGCGATAGGAATCCCTGAGCTGCAGATGGGTCTTGACCCTGGCCAAAACCTCCTCTTTCTGGAAAGGCTTGGATATGTAATCCACCCCGCCCAGCTCAAAGCCCTGTACTTTGCTTTGGATATCTTGCAAGGCAGAGATGAAAATGATGGGTATTTCTGCGGTGCTGGGCTCTTTCTTCAGGCTGGAGCAGACCTGAAATCCGCTTTCATGAGGCATCATGATATCCAGAAGGATCAGTTCTGGCTGCATCTCCCTGGCCATTTGTCTCGCTTGGGAGCCGTCCTGGGCCCACAGGGTCTGGTATCCTGCCTTGCGCAAAAAGGTTTGCAGCATTTTGGCATTTATCTGTTCATCATCTACTATCAATATACGAATGCTGCTATTGGACATTGCCACTCCAGAAAACAGGCCAAATGAGTTTAGCAGAGTTGTAAGCCCACATGAGCTATGTACCACGTCCACTGCCCGAAACGAAAACAACTGGTAAGGGGCCAGATCCCGGGCCTAGGACTTAGGTTGTTGCGATTATGGTGAACAGCTCTACAGAGTTCAAAACTTTTTACCCGAATCTGAGCGGAAGTTCAAGGCGAGGCAAAGTCCTGTCTTTGAGCAGAACATTTAAGTCAAAAGGCTTCAGACTCTTTGGCGTAGTTCTGGACTTCAGCCATCTGCAGTGCTAAAAAGGCCTTATTTGGAATTGGAGCAGTGACAATGAATCTGGAGCAGGATATGCGGCAAAAGACCCTATTGCTTGTGGATGACGAACAGACGAACAGGAAACTGCTCAAAATCCATCTCGTAAATCTAGCCGGACACATTTTAGAAGCTGATTCCGGACAGGAAGCCTTGGAGCTGGCCAGCAAAGAGCTTCCGGATCTGATTCTGTTAGATGTAATGATGCCCGGCATGGATGGATATCAAGTCTGCAGCAAACTGCAAGAGAATGAAGATACCAAGGATATCCCGGTGATCTTCCTTTCTGCACTCAGTAATCCAGAGGCCAAAAGCCAAGCCTTCCAGGCAGGGGCAGTAGATTATGTCCCTAAACCCTTTAATGCAGAAGAGCTCCTGGCCAGGGTAAGCACCCATCTGACCATCAAAGAGCAGAAACAGGCCCTGAGCAGATACTCCCAAGACCTAGAACATAAAGTCCAGCAGCAGACCAGGAGCCTGCAGGAATCCAAGCAGGAGCTGGAAAAAAACTATCAAATCCTGCAGGTTATCAATGATCTGCTCTTATTGTCCCTGCAGCATCTCAGCCTCCAAAAAATTCTGCAGCAGGCCCTGGACTTGCTTCTGGATATCCCTTGGCTTGCCTTCCAGCAAAGGGGCTGCATCTTCCTGTATGACCAACAAAGCCAGGAATTACACTTGACCGCCCAGCGCAATCTATCCCTGGATTTGCAACAGGATTGTGCCCAATTGGCAGTTGGTGAATGTCTCTGCGGTCAGGCTGCCCAAGCCAGGGAGATCATATTCGAGCCCAGCGTACCGGAAAGACATAAGGCTCTTGTCTCTGAGACCAACGATCATGGGCATTATTGCGTGCCCATAGCTACAGGGCAGGACATGTATGGCATAATGAACATCTATGTCCAAACCGGACATAAGCCCTATAGCCTGGAAAAAGATTTCCTTCGCTCTGCAGCCAACACCCTGGCTGGAATCATCAAGCGCTATCATACAGAGCAGGAGAGGAATGAACAACAAGAAAGGCTGCAGACGTTGATTGATTCCATGCCGGATATAGTCTGCTTTAAAGATGAACATGGGCGCTGGCTGCAGGCCAATCAGGCAGATCTGGAGCTTTTCGGCCTGCAGGGCGTAGACTATAGAGGCCTGACCGATCAAGAGCTGGCAGAATACAATCCATTTTATAGGGATGCCTTGCAGCAATGCCAAAAGTCCGATGCCCTGGCCTGGCAAAAACAAGGCATTACCCGCCAGGAAGAGTTAGTGCCTATGGCTGAGGGCCAGCACAAGACCTTTGATGTGATCAAGGTACCCATATTTTATTCAAACCACAGCAACAAAGGGCTCTTGGTCATTGGCAGGGACATCACCAACAGAAAAAGGATGGAGCAGAGCCTGCAGGCCTCTGAAAACCTTTATCGGGCCGTATTTGAGACCGCGCAAAATCCCATGTGCATCATTGACCAGGAGGAAACCATCGTCCTGGCTAACAAGGCCTTTTCCGAGATGGCCGGACAATCTGTGCAGGAAATCAATAACAGCAGAAAATGCACAGAGTTTATTGCCAGGCAAGAACTGGAGAACCTTAAAGATTACCGCACACTTCGCCTGTTGGAAGCAGATTCCAAAGCCAGGGCCTATGAATTGAGTTTCCAGACTCAAAATGGGGAGATCAGAACCGTACTGGCCAATGCCAGTCTTATCCATGCAGCACAGCGTTTGGTGCTCTCCCTTTTGGATATTACTGATCAAAAACGATATGAGCAGGAACTGCATCAAAGGGCTTTTTACGATCAGCTCACTGGTTTGCCAAACCGGGCCCTGTTCATGGACAGACTCAAAAGGGCCTTGGAAAGACGGCAAAAGGACAACAAACACTTTGCTGTGCTGTTTATCAACCTCTCCAGATTCAAGCTTATAAATGAGAGCCTAGGACACGGCTCAGGGGACCAGATTCTCCAAGAAGTGGCAGCAAGGGTGACGAATCTGGCAGGCAGCAAGAATACCGTGGCCAGATTTGGAGGCAATGAGTTCGTGCTGCTCATCGAGGATATGGCGGATTTTTCTGAAGCCGCTTTTATGTCGGACAAGGTCCTCAAGGCAATGGATAGCCCTATTCTGGTTCAGGGGCAGGAGATCAATGTTAACTGCAATATAGGTGTTGTCAGCAGCACACATGAATACAAGGATCCTGCACAATTGGTCCGGGACGCAGCCATCGCCATGAACCGCTCCAAGCTGGAGGGTCAAAATCGGATTAAGGCCTTTAATCAAAGTATGCATCAGCAGGCCCTGCAGATCCTGCACCTGGAAAACGACTTGCGCAAGGCACTGGAGAGGGAAGAATTGGCAATACATTATCAGCCCATAATCGATTTGTCCCAAGGCAGGCTGGTGGGCCTGGAAGCCTTGCTAAGATGGATTAACCCCAAAAAAGGCATCATTTCTCCGGCACAATTCATACCTTTGGCAGAGGAAACTGAGCTGATCATCCCCATTGGGCGCTGGGCCCTAGAGCAAGCCTGTGCACAACTGCGCTCCTGGCAACAGGATCTGGGTCTGCAGGACATTTTCCTGAGCGTGAACCTCTCAGCCAAACAGTTCAAAGATATCGATCTGATCTATAACCTGGACAATTTGCTGCGCAGATCCGGCTTGCCGCCAGAGAGCCTTAAGCTGGAGATCACCGAGTCCGTGATCATGCAGGATGTGGAGTCCTCCACCAAGACCTTGCAAGCTATCAGGGACAGGGATATCCAGCTGGCCATAGACGATTTCGGTACTGGCTACTCCTCTCTGAGCTACCTGCAGCGTTTCCCTGTACAATATCTCAAGATTGATCGATCCTTTATTTGGCCTATGCAGGGCCAGGATCAGAATTATGAGCTGGTGCGGACCATTATCAGCATGGCCAGGAACCTGAACAAGGAGGTGGTAGCTGAAGGCCTGGAAACAGCAGTACACTTGCACCTTTTGCAGGAGCTGGGCTGCGGTCTGGGACAGGGCTTTTATTTTGCCAAACCCTTGGATGCCCAAGCAACTCAGGATTTTTTGCAGAGGCAGTTGGCCGGGGAGGCCTTGCCCGGGTTCGAAACCCAGCTTTAAGTCTAATATTTGATTATAGTCTGATGCCGCCTTTTCCAGCCTTATGCCTCAAACTAGGAACTGATCCGGAAAAAAGGCCTGCAGGCAGCTGCTGAGATCATGCAGAGTAAAAGGCTTGCCCAGGATCTGGTCCGCGCCCGCCTCTAGCAGCTCCTGTCTGGATGCTGCCTCCTCCTGGGCCGTGACCGCCACCAGGGCCATATCCTGGGAGGAATACCTCTGCCTGAGACTGGCTATCAGCTCTACTCCGCTAAGCTCCGGCATGCTCATATCCGTGAATACCAGGTCCGCAGGATTTTTCAGCAGCCACTGCCTGGCCTGGACAGGGGACTGGAACAGCTGAGGCTGCAAGTTCAGCTGAAAGAGCAACGTCCTGTACATGGCCAGAACCAGTCTTGAGTCGTCCACACAGCAGATCACCAGGCCCTGTTCTGATGTAGTCTCAGCAGCAGTCTTCTGCAACTGCCCCGCCAAGTCTGGCAGGCCATATTCCTGCAGCAGCCCCTGGTAATAGGAGCGCAGATCCGGGTGGGAAGCCTGCAGGTAGGATAGAATCTCCTGCCTGTATTCAGGGCTATTTAGAAGCTCCAGGACAATCTGATTGCTTTTGGCTTCCAGCAGGGAGGCCAGGATAGAGCCCCTTTCTTTCTGGGCCTGGAGCATATTCTGCAGCCCAGACAACAGCCCCTGCTCCAGGTTTTGTTCCAGGGCCCGGGCTGCAGCCAGACGCACATTCCAGGCCGGATCCAAAAGCCCTGCAGCCAAAGTATAGGCCCCTTTGCCAACCGGCAGCCTGGACAGGGCCTCATAGGCAGCGAAACGGACATTGGGGTCCTCAGGGTGGGCCTGCAGCAGCTTGCGCACCAGGTACAGAGCATTTTCAGTCCCCAGGCTGGACAGGATTTCCAGGGAGTTCAGGATCAGATCCTTGTCCTGGCTTTGCAGGTTCCCAGCCAGCAGGGGCAGGGCCTGCTCTCCAGATTGGAGCAGCTTCTCCCTGGCCAGCCTGCGTACCCTAGCCCCTGGAGCAGCCAGAAGGATATTCAGTAGCTGCAGGCTCTCCTTGCTCTGGGGATGCTTTACTTCCTGCAGCAAAGACTCTGTGAGCTGGGGATTGTCTGCGGCCTTGGTCTGTAAGACCTGGGCCAGTCCGGTTCGAGCCTGCAACAGATCAGGCCTCTTATGGGCCAGGAAGAACAGCAGGTCCAAAGAGAAGCTGTCCGGGCTTTTGCTCAGCTCATAGAGCAGCCTGGTCCTGGTGCGCTGACCCAGCCAAGGCAAGTGCTCCAGGACCAGGGCTGCCTTTATCCGGTCCTTGGTTTGCAGATTGTGCAAAAACTCCTGCAGGGCATGCTGATCGTTGATGTGGCTCATGCAATTTACAAATGAGGGCAAAACGTTTGTGACTTATGTGCACGCTGTCTTTATGGCCGTGGGAAATAAATCCTAGCCTGTTTCTGGCACGGAGCCGTGCTTATTGAGCGGCAGGAGCCTGTGTATAACTGCAGCTGTCGCTGTCGTAGACGTAAAAGGCCCGCATGATGCGGGCCTTTATAAACATTTCTTCAGTGGCCTTGGGGTCTAGAACAAGCCGCTGACATTACCAGTTTCTGGGTCCACGTCCACCTTGGTGTAGGCTGGATTAGAGCTGGTACCGGGCATGAAGGGGATAGTTCCCACCACAGGCACCAGAAATTTGGACCCGGAATAGATGTAGATATCCCGAACCGGCAGGCGCCAGCCCTTGGGCACACCTTTCCAGGTAGGCTCGTGGGACAGGCTGAGATGGGTCTTGGCCATCATAGTGGAGTAATCCTTGAATTGGGGATCAGCCTCCAGCATCTTGGCCTTCTTTTCCGCCTCAGGCAGCCAGTCCACACCGTCTCCGCCATAGACTTCCCTGGTAATGATGTCTACCCTTTCCCTGAGAGGAGTATCCAGGGAGTACAGGAAGTCAAACTTGGATTCTTCCTCACAGGCGTCCATGACCGCGTCAGCAAGCTCCAGAGCACCGTCCCCGCCGTCCATGAAATGGGTGGAGGCTGCGCAGCGCGCCCCTGCCTCTTCTGCCCGCTTCTTGACCAGCTCGATCTCTTCCTTGGTATCAGTGGGAAAGACATTCACGCAGACCACAGGGTTCATGCCAGACTTGCGGATGACCCCGATCAGGTGGATCATGTTGTCCATGCCCTTGTCCAGAAGGTCCAGGTTCTGCTTGGTGTACTCCTCTGGCAGGGGCAGCCCAGGGGTGACCTTGGGCCCGCCACCGTGCATCTTTAAAGCCCTGATGGTGGCGGTGAGCACGGAAACATGGGGCTTGAGGCCGCTGTTGCGGCATTTGACGTTCCAGAACTTCTCGAATCCAATGTCTGCGGCAAATCCACTCTCGGTAACATGGTAGTCAAACATCTTCAGCCCGATGCGATCTGCGATGATCGAGGACTGGCCTACCGCTATGTTGGCGAAGGGACCGGCATGCACAAAGCAGGGCTGATACTCAGCAGTGCACATCAAGGTTGGATTGATGGTGTTGCGCATCCAGGCGGTCATGGCTCCGCCCACCTTGAGATCTCCAGTGGTGACCCGGTTGCCGTTCAGGTCAAAGGCCACGGTCATGTTGCTTAATCTCTGTCGCAGGTCAGCCAGGTCGGTGGCAATGGACAGGATTGCCATGCACTCAGAGCTCACCGCGATATTGAAGCCGGACTCCATGGCGTAGCCGTTGGCTCTGCCGCCCAGACCAATGACCATCTTGCGCAGGGCTTGGGCACAGTAGTCCATGATCCAGTTCATCTCCACCCGGTTGGGATCAATATTCAGGGCAGGGATCCCGGAGAGCTTTTCGATTTTTTCCGGCCCATAGTTGCGCTCGTGCTGCATACGGGAGGTCAAGGCCACCATGGCCAGGTTGTGGGCGTTCATGATGTCATTGATATCTCCGGTCAGGCCCAGGGAAAACTCGGTCATGGGGATCAGGATGGCATTGCCTCCGCCTGCTGCTGTGCCCTTGATGTTCATGGTCGGACCACCTGAGGGCTGGCGCAGGGCACCACCAACATTCTTGCCCCTTTTGCCCAGGCCCTCCATCAGGCCCACAGAGGTAGTGCTTTTTCCCTCTCCTAATGGAGTGGGCGTAATCGCGGTAACCTCGATGTACTTACCGTCTGGCTTGTTCTGCATCCGATTCATGATTTTCAGAAAATCCACTTTGGACAGCCTGCCCATGGGGATCATCTCCTCCTTGCTGAGGCCAAGCTTGTCTCGCCATTCATCCGGCATGGGCATATTCTTTTCCGCGGCCTCTGAGATCTGCCAGTCCTGCATTTTGGAAACATCGTAAGCCATGAACAAAAACTCCTTTTTTGGGGTTATTAGCAACACCCGGGAGCAAGCTCCCCTGGTGACCTATATGCCATAAAGTATCAGGCTGCGTCTAACTTACCTTACCTTGCAGTCTTCCAAGGACAGGTAATACCTGAATTTCTACCATCATACCAAAGGATTGTCCATGAAGCAGATTATTTTCATTTCCTTATAATAAAAAGACAAGTTGTATGTCAAAGCCTAACTGCAAAATTCTTTCAAAATAGCAAAAGGAATTTGTCACGAGGGGCCTTTTGCTATCAATGACTGCTTCCCTCAAATGGCTTAAAATTAAAAAAAGAGCATTTTTAAAAAATTTGAAGAAAGATCAAATTTTAAATGTGGAAAATATGATCCACAGTAACAGGAGTAAAAGTTGATAAGATGGATATGTCCATTTATAAAGGGTGCTTTAAGTCTTGAACCAACAACGGCTCAAAGAGCGGGCTCTCTAATTTAACATAGAATTTTCAAGTGCTTATAATATAAAGCTTCCAGAGAAACCATTCGCCTTTTTTTGGGTATTATCCTTTATTGAAAAAAACAAGTCTTGAGACTAGAGTGCAAAACCTATGGAACACATTTGGGATAAAGTCCAAAGCAAGCTACAAAAATCGCTAAAATCCGGAATTTTTCAGGTCTGGATCAAGCCTTTGCAGGGGCAGCTGCAGGATAAGACCCTGTTTTTATCCGCCCCCAACGAGTTTGTGGCCTCCTGGATCAGGGACAGACTCCAGGATAAAATACAAGAGACAGCAGCCAACATATTGGGCTACAAGCCTGAGCTGCGCATCCAGGGTCTGCAGCAAAACTCCCCTGCCCCTTTGTTGGACTATAAAAGTCAAAACCCAAAGCAACTCCCTGTACAGTACCAGCAGAAATCATGTGTCAGACCCAGGACCTGGAGATTTTGCTTTGAAGATTTTGTGGTTGGCGACTGCAATCAGCTGGCATATGCAGCCTGCACCAGCCTATGCAAAACAGAATTTCCAGCAGGCAGCCTTTTTTTGTGTTCTGGCCCTGGCCTGGGCAAAACCCACCTTCTGCAGGCTATAGGCAACCAGGTCTGTCAGAGCAAAAGGCAAGAGTGCATCAATGTGGCCTATCTCTCCTCAGAACAGTTTGCCAGTCAGATGGTTCAGGCCCTGAAAAGCAAAGAGATAGACAAGTTCAAGTCCATGTACAGGGAGCAGGTAGATCTTTTGCTTTTGGAGGATATCCATTTTTTCCAGGGCAAAGTCAAGATGCAGGAGGAGCTTCTGTCCTTGATTAAGAGCCTGGAATCCAAAGGCAACAAAGTGGTGTTCACCAGTTCTTTTCTGCCCAAGGAATTAGACAAAGTGGATACCCAGCTAAGCTCTTACTTCAGCTCCGGGCTATTGGCCCCGATCAACAAGCCTGACTTGGACTTACGCCTGCGCCTGGTGCAAAATAAATCCAAACAGTTCCAGATCGATATCCCAGATGATATTTGTAAAATGGTTGCAGACAGAATCACCTCAGATATCCGTCAACTGGAGAGCTGTATCCAAAATATGGCCCTCAAGGCCAGGTTGCTTAAGCAAAATATCTCCAAGGATCTGGCCCAGGAGGTGTTGGAGAACTACAGCCAGGAAAAACCAAACCAGAGCATGGAATCTATTGCCAACTTTGTCTGCAAAACCTTTGAGCTCCCAGTGCACAAGCTCCGTTCCAAAAGTCGCAAGAAACAGGTGGTCTTGGCCAGGAACACTGCTTTCTATTTGGCCAGAAAATATACAGACCTTTCCTTGAAGGACATCGGAGAGCACTTCAATCGTCGGCACTCCACAGTCCTCAAAGGCATCACCAATGTGGAAAGGGAAATCAGCAGGGACAGCACTCTGGGCAGGCAGGTGGTTCAGATATCTGACAGACTGGCAAAGTAGTAAAAAAGAGGTTTTGGACGATGAAGCAGGAAATACTGCCAACTAGCCAGAACCTCCAATAGCAACCAGACTATAAAAGGGGGTTCTGGGCTTAATGCTCTCAATACATGGGAATCCTTGTCCCCTGGGTCAGGATGACTGACCGCAGCAATACACACGCACTTATCGCATGTCGTTCTGGGCTTGCCCGTCTGATGTACCTTAAGCCGGGTAAGCCCAGAATAATGTGCTGATGTGACTCATTAAAAAACCGAGCCTGCAAACAGGGATCCTGAATACGTGTGTTTGGGCTGGGCAAAGCAGCTAGAGGCGTAGCTCAAACTTGTCAAAGGTCTTATCATAGTCTATCCACTTGCTCTCTACCCTTTCCACTTGGCTCATGGTGGGACCTTGGGTCAGTCTGCCTTTAAAATCGAACAGGGCGTTTTCTTCTCCTTGGGCAATTACTTCCACTCTGCCGTCCTCCAGATTCCTGACCCAGCCCTTGATTCCCAGGCTGTCCGCCTGGCTCTTGGTCCAGGCCCTGAAGTTTACTCCTTGTACTTTTCCTGAGATTAGACAATGTAGACTCTTGCTCATACCTCTCTCCTTTTTGCAGTTGTTCCCTGCGGTTTCAAAACAAAGCTGCTGCGCTGAGCCCCAGGGAACTGGTAACCAACAACACACATCATGCAAGACGCCATCTTCGGTCTGTAACAGTTTTGATACAACAGAATATTTAATAACTTCAGCTCTGACAAGCTCTTTCAGCTGGCCAGGGCCTTGGCCGGAATCAGACCTGTAGCTGCTGCTGCAACAATATTCCCTGCCACCCCAGCACCGTCCCCTGCCACATACAGACCTTGAATCTGGGTCTGCAGACTGTTATCCGTATGTATCTGGGTGGCAAAAAATTTGATCTCAGGGGCATAAAGCAGGGTCTCATCATTTGCTACTCCAGGCAGAACCCGGTTTAGTTTTTGCAAACCCTGCACCAGATTTGTTAATATTCTGTCTGGCAGGGCCATGGCGATATCCCCGCAGACCACACTCTTCAAGGTAGGTTCCAGGTAGCCCTTGCGTATCCTGGGCCAGGTACTCCTCCTGCCCCTTACCAGATCTCCGAAACGCTGCAGGATGGGTCTGCCTCCGCCAATCAGGGAGGCTAAGCTGCCAATGGATTCCCCGTAAGCCTGGTTATCAGTCACCGGTTCTGTGAGAATTACCTTGGAAAGGAAAGCGAAGTTGGTATTCTCGGACTTATGTTCCAAATAGGCATGGCCATTTACGCAGACAAAATGCTGATAGTTTTCCTGGGTTACATAGCCGCCCCTGTTCGTACAAAATGTCCGAGTTTGATCATCATACTTTTCAGTTTGTATAAAAAAAGTAGGGTCATAGATAATATTGGTCAAATCTTGCATGATATCGTTGTGCACCTCTACTCTGACTCCAACCTCTATCCCCCTTTGCTGCTTCTGCAAGGCGAATTTTTCTGCCAACTGCCCCAGCCATTCAGCACCCACCCGGCCTGGAGCCAGAATCACCGCTGGAGCGGCAAAGGTGCCCTGCTCAGCTCGCACTCCGCAGACCCTGTTTCCCTGCACCAGAATATCTTGAACCTCGGTGCCGGTCACGATCCTAACACCTTTATTTTGGATATAACTTACCAGCTCCGCTATGTGCGCTGGCAGGCAATCGCTCCCCAGGTGCTTTTGCCTGATCAGTAAAAGTTCTATACCTTCTTTACGCGCCTCTGCCCGCAAAGATTTGGCTGCAGCCATATCAGTAGGGAAAACCTGCCCATCCATGCCAAAGGAATTGAAAATCTCTTCAGCTTCAACAATAAGCTCCCTGGCTTGGGCCAAGGGCATAAACTGGGTCAGGTCTGTTTTGCCCAGCTTGTGAATAAAATTCAGCTTGCCATCGGAAAACAAACCTGCCCCGCCCAGTCCAGATAGAATATTACAGGGATTACACTTCAGGCACTGCTGTCCATGATTAATCGGGCATTTGCGTTTTTGCGAATATTCTCCTTTTTCTAACAAAAGCACGGACTTATTTGTATGCTCAGCCAGATAAAAGGCAGCAAAAAGCCCTGCAGGCCCTCCTCCCACAATAATCACATCAAAGTTGTTTTGCGCCATACGAAGGGTTCAAAGTTCTAGGTTTATGCTTTTAAGATGTAACTATTCACCA
Source organism: uncultured Desulfohalobiaceae bacterium (assembly GCA_964494985.1). Lineage (GTDB taxonomy): Bacteria > Desulfobacterota > Desulfovibrionia > Desulfovibrionales > Desulfothermaceae > CAZBUB01. The sequence goes on from CAZBUB010000036.1 coordinate 21,311, forward strand.
GGTCCGGGGGGTTCGGCCCACAGAACTCAAAAAACTCGCTCCTAAGAATGCGTAAAATGGGTAACTTTTCAGCTTGGGGCACGCAGAATGTTGTAGATTGTTTTCCTGGATAGCTGCAGTTTTTGGGCAATTTCTGTTTGCTTGTATCCCCTTGCTGCCAGCTGCTGCACTAAATATTTCCTGGCCTGCAAAGTCTGCGGGGATCTTGGCTTGCCTGAGGCCAGGTTTTGCAACTCTTCTTCCAGCTCAACAAGATCCAGGATCTTTTGCTGCGAATCCCCTTCCTGTCCTCCTGGTTTGGATATCTTTTTGAATAGCCTGGGGAACATCGAGGCCAGCCTGGACAACAGGCCTGTGATTGCCCCTTCCTGCTCCAGTGCGTTTTCAGGCTCTTCCTGGCTGGCTTCTTGCAAGATGGTTGTATAATGCTTCCTGGCCTGGGCCTGGTCCTGCTCATCCAATAAAACAAGCACAGGACCAGGATCTACAAATGAGGCTGGAGGGTCTGAGCTGCAGTACAAGCTGCAGGTGGACCATCTATAATCCAGGGCTTTATTTGTCAGCCCCGCCCGGACGGGATTGAGGTGAATGTATACCGAAGCTGCCAAGAGATAGCTGTTGTCCAGACAGATGGCCTGGCGGTAGGGCCCGCCAAAGATATGTCCGCGCCTTTCGTACTTTTGGTTGAAGCGCTTGGCATAGCGGGAAAATATGGAGTGCATGGCCTTGCTCAAGTTGGCTTGGTTGGGCTCCAGCAGCAGGTGAACGTGGTTGGGCATCAGGCAAAAGGCATAGAATTGCAAATCAAAATTATGGGCAGCATCCTTGAGCAGCCCCAGCATGTCCAGATAGTCCCTGGCCTCCAGGAAAAGCGGCTCTTTGCCGGCAGCCCTCTGGGTAATATGGGATACATATCCTGCTGCCTGGAGCTTCTGTCTGGCTCTGAAGACCCTTTGCTTGTCCGCTAAGACGATCACGTCCTGCATGTCCATAACAAGTTACCCATATTACGCTTTGCACAAAGTGAGTAATTTTATAGCCTAATTACCCAAAATATGCAATGCGTAAGATGGGCAAATGTTAGTTACTGCAGCACGTCGTCCAGGCTCTGGGCAGTCAAGACCCGCTCAGACCATTGCAGAAGACGTTCAGAATCAGCTGATTCAATCATGCGTCTCTTATCCTCCGGGAGCTCCCCAAGCTTGCGGGATTGCAAGCGCAGCAGCAAAAGGGCCTCGCCCTGCTGGCGGAAACGTTCGGCAAATGTGCTCATAAAGCTCGCCTCCTCTGGAAAAAATACCTGGTCCGATAGTGGAAGCGGTCCACTCGGCTGACCTTGTGCTTGCGCCGCCTCTCCTTGTCTACGATTTTAGGGTCAATTCCTCCTTTTGCTTTTTCTTCCTGACGTCTGACATCTGATCTCTGTCTGCCGCCCCGGTTTCGTAGACGAACTCCCGATATTTGTGGACAATCTCTTTGGGACTGTGCTCGTTTCACTCCTTCATCCCGAAGTCCACGCTCAACAGATCTCCCTTGTTCCCGATCTGGGTATTTGCACGTTTAAATCCCCGCACAACAAATGTGATTGACAAGAATGAGCTGGATATTAAAACACATCATCAAAGAATTCTTTTTTATCTAGAGATTTCTGCCACTTTCTATGCCTTTTTAAACTCTCCTCTCTCTTATCTCTAGGCATAGACAAAAACCTGATTGCATTTACATATTCCAATTCTCGTTGAACCAAGACATTCAATCAGTTCTTTATCTGGAATTTTTTTGTTATTTTCATTGAGTCCCCTCCTAATCACAAAATATAAAAGGACTTGTAGCCCATAGATTAATACTTAACGTGTTGCACTTTTTTATCAATTTATCATCGCATGAAATAAATACAGCCCCTACTGACTCAGCATATGCTACATGAACAGCATCCGCCAGACCGAACCCTGCATCTACAAGATGCTCGGCTCGTTGACGTCCCTTCAGTCCTTACTCATTTTGTGCCATGCACGAAATGGGTAAAAATGGGGACTAGTTACTCATAACATGCATTGCGTAAAATGGGTAAGAATGAAAAATTCGAAATTCTAATACGTTAACGCTAAAATTTTTTGACCCACCTATGCTAAGATAAATTGCCCCGTCTTGATATAGGTCGCCCGAAGATCAAAATAATGAAGTTCGGCATTGCCGAGTGGACGCTCTCCTTGATCGTCTCCAACACCGCTGCGTGACCATCTCCATTGAGGGAGAATCCCTTAGACGGCCAACTGAATAAAGTATCCACTACAAAGCTGCGCCAGCCCCTCTGGATTAGCTCCCACCTTTATCCAACCCTGCGCATACCAGGGGTCACTTCATCTTAGCAAAAAAGGGTCAAAAAATCTTGGTGTCTAGGCCGCAATAAAGTTCCATAATCCCTCAATTTCTCAATTCATTAATTCAAGTACTCTAGCATCCCAGCATTTCTCTTCACCGCCGCCCTTGTTCGTCACCTGGCAAAATCTTAAAAACTTGATTGTCGGTAGTTCTGTAAGTGGAAAAGTCCTTATGGTCCAGGGTTACAATGTTCAAAATCCCGGATTCCTGTGCCAGGCAAACCAAGGTGGCGTCGGCAAAGTCCATGGGCAGATCCGCATATTTTTCCATTAGTGATCTGACAGAATGTAATGAATGGATATCTGGAGGAACCAGGGTAACAGCTCCTCGAATTACAAAATCCAGAGCCGTCTGCTGAGCCTTTAGAGAAAAATTAAGAAGATAAAGAGCCTCGGTAAGTACAGGCTCAGTTGAAAAAAGCTTTCCTGAAAAAGAAGTAAACCATTTTACACAAGTATCGTGGGCGGCTTCACTTTTGTCTATCAGTGCGATCCATGGGCCGGTATCCAGCAAAGCCTTCATTGCTTCTGTTCTCGCATCAGTTTGAGAAGGTGCTGACGATGATTTGTGCCCAGGTTTGCAATGCCACTGCTAACAACCCCAATCAGGTCTTGGGCTTTACTGGAAGGACTGTCATCCCGCGCCTGGATATCAAAGTCCTCCAGAAACTTTTTGATGGCCATCCGGGCAATATCTGATTTCCTCAGGCCGGTTTTTTCTGAAACTTCCTCAATCCTCGACTTATACTCGTCAGGCATGCGAATTGTCATTTGCATATCAAACTCCTTTTGTGGTCAGTATGATTGCAATGTAGTCTCTATCCAGACTTAAGTCAACTCACCTCGTATTTATTCACCATCTCCTGTGCCCTGATAAGTCTGGGAGCGAGTTTTTTGCGCCCTGTGAGCCGAACCCCTGGACCTGGTGAACAGCTACCAAGGTCTTTTCTTTTCATCAGACCGCGATTGTATCCTGATTTGTATCATCGTGAAGTCCGCGCGTCGCATCTTCCAGGCGGTCTTTGAGGATCAGCAGAACAGCGGATTTCAAATTCTCCTTGGCTTCCTCAATGGTTTCTCCCTGTCCGTTAGCCCCTTTTAACGCTAAAATTTTTTGACCCACCTATGCTAAGATAAATTGCCTCGTCTTGATATAGGTCGCCCGAAGATCAAAATAATGAAGTTCGGCATTGCCGAACCAAGTCTTTTTGATCTGCAGAGCGACGAACTCTTTTTGACTCTTATCCCCACCTTCTTTTTCCCTACCACAGATCGTATGACCGTAAGCATTCAGGGGTGGTATTGATATCCACTTTATTG
>CAZBUB010000037.1:0-7524 GCA_964494985.1 uncultured Desulfohalobiaceae bacterium
CCGGCCTGGGGCAAATGGCCAGCCTGAATTTCTAAGTCCTTGGCTTGAAAGCTTTGAGCTTTTCGGCTCAGTTCCGCTCTTCCTCCTTCTGGAAGTTGCGGTTGCTATAGGTGTCCAGGACCCGGTAGCGGTGGCAGGGTCCGCTGTTCCAGGTGCAAAAGGGATACAGCCTGCCGTCAGGCGCGCCGTAGTGGATGATGCAGTTCTGCACCCTTTGCAGCTCGAAGTTGTAGTTATCCTGGAAGTGCATGGCAGCCAGGAGCAGGACATGGTATCTATCCCCTACCTTGTGGTAGTAGTGGCCCTTGGCGTTCCTGTGCTCGTTCCCTGCCTGGGAGAAGCCATTCACAAACTCCAAGAGTTGATCAAAGTCCAGGCCCTCTGGGGCCTTTTCAGGATAGAAGTGCTTTTTCATGGTCCGCATGACGTTGATCTTGCTCAGCTTGGCCCGCCAGGAGCTGTTTTCGATTTTGGAGGCCTCCTGGTCCAAATCCTGCATGGCGCCTTCAATATCCAGGAACTTGGTAAAGGGTACGGCCTGATGGGTCTCAGTGTCCACCAGGAGATAACTGGCAACTCCGCAATGGGGATGGCAGGTAAAATGGGTCTTGGCCCTGCCGTCTATGGCCTGCAGCAGCCGACTGACCGGGTTGACTATGGAAAAAGGGTACCAGTCTCGGTACATGTCCATAATTTCGCTTTGCTCCTGCAGATCCCTGGCCATGTCCGCCATGGTGTAGCGCATCTCCCGACGTTTATTCTCCTGGATTCGTCCGGTGATGGACACCGGCTGGAAGCTGATGGCCGTGACCACATCCGTGTTCTGGATGGCGAAATCCAGTATCTGTCCCACCTGGTGATCATTCAGGCCCCTAACCAGGGTGGGCACCAAGGTAGCCATGAGCCCGGCTTTCTTCATGTTCTCCAGGGCCCTTTGCTTCATCTCCCACATGGGTCTGCCCCGGGTTTCACGGTAGATGTCGTCGCTCAGGCCGTCGAACTGTAGGTAGACCACGTCCAGGCCTGCATTTTTGACTGCCTTGGTGAATTCCAGATCCCTGGCGAACTTGACTCCGTTGCTGGCCACCTGGATGTCCTTGACGCCTTTGTCCTTGGCCATCTGCACCGCTTCAACAAAATTGGGATGTATAGTGGGCTCTCCTCCAGCGAACTGGATACTCAGGGGTGGAGTGGGTCTGATAGCCATAGCATTGTCTATGATCTGCTCCAGCTGCTCCAGGCTCAGCTCACAGACCTGGCCTGTGACCTGGGCGTTGGCAAAGCAGATAGGGCAGTTCAGATTGCAGCGGTTGGTGAGATCAATATTTACCATGCAGGGGCTGGTTTTGTGGTTGCTGCAGATGCCGCAGTCCTGGGGGCAGGCGCCACGGCTTTGTACACCAGGGTTTTGCACCTGATGTGCATAGCTGTAGTGCCTGCGTTTGCGATTCAAGAAGAACTCTACATCTGAGGAGATGAGCTCCTGGAAGGTGCCGTGCTCAGGGCAGGTCTTGGCCATCCAGACCTGACCCTGCCATTCATATAGTTCTGCCTGCAGGAGTTTTAAGCACTCAGGGCAGATGCTGGTGGTCTTTTCCGGCAGGCTGGCGACTTTGGTTGTAACTCCTTGAGGCTGAGAATTTTTCCTGTTAAACATAATTCTAACCTCCTTGTCCCTTTCAGGACCTGTTTAGGATAACTCAAAGATGTATTTTAGTAAAGGTATGAGTTTATGAAAATTAGTCAAGGCGAGGCTGGTATAAAATGTTAAAGGCACTGTATCAGTTATCGGTTATCAGGTATCAGGTATATAGCTATCAGGTGCCACGAACCATTAACCGATAACCATTAACACATTAACCGATAACCGAACACCCTCATTGCTGCAGATGCTCCAAGGCCTCGCCAACTGTAAACAAGGAGCCGCAGATCAGGATCAGATCATCCAGCTGAGCCATGTTTTGGGCCTGCTCCAGGGCCCGGGGCAGACTTTGCTCTGCATGGGAAGCCACATTCCAGGGCCTTGCCCTGGACAACAGCTCCTCAGGATCCAGGGCCCTTTCATACACCGGCCTGGTAAAGATGGCATAATCCGCCTTGGGCAGGATTTGGCCCAGCATTTTTTCAATCTCCTTGTCCGCCATCATGCCCAGAACCAGGATCAGACGCTGGAACTGCAGGTCAGGATTCAGACTCTTGGCCAGGACCTTGATGGCCTCAGGATTATGTGCACCGTCCAGCATGATCTTGGGCCTGTCCTGTAAAAGCTGCATCCTGCCCGGCCATTTGGCCAGCTTAAGTCCTTGGCGCATATGCTCTGCAGTTATATCCCAGCCCTTTTGGGCCAGGATTTCGCAGGCAGCAAGGGCCAGGGCAGCGTTTTGCATCTGGTGGCTGCCGATGAGGGTGGTGCGCAAGTTCTTTAGCTTGTGCTGCAGACCGAAATAGGTAAATCCATCCTGGAAGCGTCTGACCCGGAAATCCAAGCCCAGCTGATAAAAGGCGGATCCTTTGTCCTGGGCGATCCTGGCAAAGAGCTGGCGCACTCCGTGCTGCTTGGCAGCTGTAAGCAGCGGCGTGTGGGGTTTGATAATTCCAGCCTTTTCCCGGGCCACCTGGTGTAGGGTGTTGCCTAAGAACTCCCTGTGCTCCAAACTGATATTGGTGATCAGGCTGATTTGGGGCTGGATCAGGTTCGTGGCGTCCAACCTGCCGCCCATACCCACCTCGATGATGTCTATGTCTGTATTCTCATTGGCAAAATAGGCCAAGGCCATGGCTGTGACTGCTTCAAAAAAAGTGGGTGGTTCTTGGGGATCCTGGATCTGTCTGACCTGCCTGGAGAGCTCCATCACCCTGTGCTCTGGAATGAACTGGCTGTTGATCTGCATGCGCTCCCGGAAACTGACCAGGTGGGGGGAGGTGTAAAGCCCTGTTTTGTAGCCAGCCAGCTGCAGGATGCTGTTTAGGAAGCTGGCCACAGAGCCTTTGCCGTTCGTTCCGCCGATGTGAATATACCTGCGGCCCTGGTGGGGATTCCCCAGGCCCTGCAGCAGATTGGAAGTCTGGGAGAGACCGAACTTGATACCGTACTTCTGCAGATTGTACAAATAATCCAGCTCTTGCAGATACTCAGGGTTTTTCTCCAACATGGCAGTAGCCTTTGCTTGGTTGAAATGCCCAGAGCCCAAAGGGTGAGCATAGCTTATTGAATTTTTGTAACTATTGCCGTGAAAATGTTGGGCTTCGCAGGCCGTACTATGCCTATTGCCGGATTTGGTCCGGTATACGTAATTTTCATCCCTGGGGGTGAAAAAAATTTAATGAAGGATTCACCAGATCCTTGACTTCTTCAGGAAAGCTTATCCGGGCACAGGAGATGGTGAATAAATTCGATTTTTTAAGCTTGATGTCCTGAGCTTGCAGGGTATAGGCTGAGCATCTATCCAGGGGCGCAAATATCGCAGGGCTCATCCTAATCCAACTGGCTGGAAAAGAAAATGGGTTTTTTTTGTTATCGGATATCAGTTGTTGGTTAGAAGTTGTCTGTTTGGATGGAAAAGGGCTAGGCGTTCAGGGCATGAGGATTATCAATTTCGAGGAAGGGAAGTGGAAAATCCTATGCAGCAGGCACAGCAATCCTTAAGCTTTCTTAACCAAGGCCTGCCCCAGGAGAGGCATTTTTCTCTGCCCGGGATGCACATCAGGCTCTGGAAGAGGGGTTTGCTGCGCAGGCAGAAGCTGAGCTTTGTCCAGCACTATGGGATCTACCATGAGCTTGAGACAGGGCAGCATATTTTTAAGTACAACCTGCGGGGCCAGATTAGCTATATCCAGGGCAAAACCAGGGACTGGCCCCACCCAGGGGAGTGGCTGAAGCGCACCCAGGGCGGGGACTGGATTTACTACTACTCTGGCGGCTATACAGACCTGCGGGACTATGTGGGGGAATTCTACCTGCCCTGTCCCAACTATCCCAGCAATCTTCTGTACAATGTAAACCCCTGGCAGGAGCCTGCAGTGCAAAAGGCCTTAGAGGAATGGCACTATATGCCTGCCAGGCTGAGCCAAGAGCTGGGCAGGGATAGTGATCCAGAGCTCCTTGGCTTGCTTGGCCTCATGCAGCAGAACTCTCCAGCTAAGCTCTGGGAAAAGTCCCTTAGTCTGTTCAGCCTGCTACAAGACAGGATCAAGGTCCTGCCCCCGGATGCCAGGCACACAGATTATGATCTGGTCCCCCTGATCCTGGCTGACGGCTGCTTGTACAACTGCAGCTTTTGCAGCTTCAAGACAGGACAAGCCTTCCAGGCCAGACCCTGGGAGGATATCCAGACCCAGATCCAGGGCCTGCGCAGCTTCTACAGCCAAGATTTAATCAACCACAATGCCCTTTTCTTGGGCCAGCATGATGCCTTGAACTGTAGTCCAGGATTTGTGCTGCAGGCCCTGGATCTGGCCCAGGAGAAGCTGGGCCTGCAGGACTCAGTCCTGCAAGACACCTCCTTGTATCTCTTTGGCAGCGTGGATTCCCTGCTAGGAGCCAGGGAAGAGTTCTTCCAGGAGCTGGCAGCCAGACCTTGGTCTAGCTATATAAATATCGGTTTGGAATCAGCTGACCAAAAAACCCTGGATATCCTGGGCAAGCCCTTGCAGGCCCGGCAAGTGCGTCAGGCCTTCTCGCGCATGCAAGGCCTGAATCGTTCCTACTCCAACCTGGAGGTGACAGCCAACTTCATCATGGACAAGAGCCTACCCCAAGGGCACTGGGAGAGCCTGATGGATGTATTGCAAAACCAGGCCCAGCCCCTGGGGGATAAAGGCAGCATTTACCTTTCTCCGCTGGGCAGGCAGAATATCCGCTGGCAACGGGATATGTTCAGGCGCATCAAGTTTGGCAGCAGACTTCCAGTGTATTTGTATGTGATTTTACGGCTGTAGGTTGGTTGGTTATCGGTTATCTCAAGAGTCCCTGCAGGAGCTTATTGTTCTGGGATTCCCGGGCTTCTGTGGATTTCAGCAGCCTGGCCAGGTCTGCTTCGTCTTTTGGAGGCCCTGGGCAATGAATATAATTGGCTATGCTGCCTAATGCCTGTTCCAGGTGGGCGTCACTGTTATAAACCGGGTGCAGATTATATTTGCTGCGCAGGTCCTGATAGGCTGCCTGCAGCTTGGGCTTGAACTTGCCTTGCGCTTCCTGATACTGTCCATTGAGTATGTTCACGGAGTTCATTTCCAGGCCGTGGATATAGGGCAGAATTCTTTCGGCTTCAGGGCTCAGTTGATCTGTCCAGCGATAGGCATGGGCCAGGAAGACAAAGGAGTTTTCCCAAACATCTTTAAGTGTGGCATATAAGCTGGAAAAGCTGATGCCGAAAGGAAATTGTAGGGCCTGATTTGGCGTAATCAAGACCAGATCCACCTCTTCGGCCAGGGTGACTTCCAGTCCGCTATAGATGGCCATATCCGGAAACTGGGCCTGCATTTCCTGCACCTCTTTTGGGGACCATTGGATCTGATGCTCGGTGATGACCAGGGCCTGCAGGCCCATGTCCCTGGCCTGCAGCAGGGCCTGGGGCGGAGAAAGCAAAGAGCAGGGGGAATATCTATTGGTGTGCAAATGACAGTCTATAAACATGTTGTGAATCCGGTTGCAAGGCAGTTAAAAATAAATACTAATAGCGCAGGGGGGCAGGAATGTCAATTCACGGCTTGGCAGGACAAACAGTTCCGCCGCAGATGTTAACCAATATACCCAGGCTGATCAGTGCCTATTATACCTTGAGCCCTGATCCAGGGCAAAAGGAGCAGCAGATAACCTTTGGCACGTCAGGGCACAGAGGCTCTGCCTGGTCAAGGAGCTTCAACCAGGAGCATATCCTGGCCCTGGCCCAGGCCATCTGCGAGTTTAAGCAGACCCAAGGCTATACCGGACCTTTGTTTATGGGCAAGGATACCCATGCCCTGTCCGAGGCAGCTTTCTTGTCCGCCCTGGAAGTCTTTGCTGCCAACAAAGTGCAAGTCTTGATCCAGGAGAAAATGGGTTTTACGCCTACCCCGGCAGTATCCCAGGCGATTTTGGAATTTAACCGGGGCAGGGATAGCGGCCTCGCAGATGGAGTGGTGATCACCCCGTCCCATAATCCGCCAGAGGATGGGGGCTTTAAGTACAACCCGCCCCAGGGAGGTCCTGCTGATACCCAGACCACTAAGCTGATCCAGAATCGGGCCAATCAAATCCTGCAGGATGGCTTGCAGGAGATACGCAGGATGCCCTGGGAGAGGGCCCTGCGCTCTGACAGTGTTCAGGAACATGATTTTGTGCGCAGCTATGCCTCCGGGCTGGGCCAGGTCCTGGACATGCAGGCCATAGCCTCCTCAGGGCTGAAGATCGGGGTGGACCCCATGGGCGGCTCTGGCCTGGACTACTGGGATGTTATAGCAAAGATGTATGGTCTGGATCTGGAGGTGGTGAACCGCAGAATAGATCCGGCTTTCGGCTTCATGCCCCTGGATCGGGACGGTAAAATCCGCATGGATTGCTCCTCAAAATATGCCATGGCCAATCTGATCAGCCTTAAGGACAGGTTTGATATTGCTTTCGGCAATGATCCGGATTATGACCGGCATGGCATAGTTACCAGGAGCGCAGGGCTGATGAATCCCAATCACTTTCTGGCAGCAGCAGCCTGGCACCTGTTCAGCACCAGGCAGGATTGGTCCAGGCAGGCTGCAGTGGGCAAGACCCTGGTCACCAGCTCCATGCTGGATCGGGTGGCAGGGCTGTTGCAACGGGAGGTCCTGGAGGTGCCTGTGGGCTTCAAATGGTTTGTTCCCGGGCTTTTGAGCGGCAAGCTGGGTTTTGCCGGGGAGGAGAGCGCAGGGGCCAGTTTCCTGCGCCAGGACCAGCAGGCCTGGAGCACGGACAAGGACGGGCTTATCATGGACCTTTTAGCTGCAGAGATGACTGCCAAATTGGGCAAGGATCCGGCCCAGATCTACCAGGAGCTGGAGGAGAAACTGGGTGTGAGTTATTACGAGCGCCGGGATGCCCCAGCTACGCCGGAGCAAAAACAGGCCCTGAAGGATTTGGATCCTAATGCAGTCCAGGATAAAGAGCTGGCCGGGGAAGAGATCCAGGTCAGGCTGACCAGGGCGCCTGGGGACAATAATCCCATAGGCGGGCTCAAGGTAAGCACTCAGAATGGTTGGTTTGCTGCCAGGCCTTCCGGCACAGAGGACATATACAAGATTTATGCAGAGAGCTTCATAAGCCAGGAGCATCTGCAGAGAATTATGGGCGAGGCCCAGCAGCTGGTGGACAGAGTGCTCAAGGGGGATTAATGTTCTCCCTGGTACCTTTGTTGGTGCATTTTCTATCAGTTTTTTTTTGAAGCAAGGAATTGGGCTTTGAATCTGAAAATACGAAATCCGAATATCGAAATTCGAATGAGCAAATAACCGAAACGGAGAAACAGCACGGCGGAGCGATTATCAGGGCCTGATTTTATTTGGTAACAGACAACC
>CAZBUB010000037.1:7624-24211 GCA_964494985.1 uncultured Desulfohalobiaceae bacterium
AACCATTAACCGGTTTCCAAACCCATCGGATATGCATATGAAGGTCGGCCGTAATGATCCCTGCCCCTGCGGCAGCGGTAAGAAGTATAAGAAATGCTGTCTGCACAAGGAAAGCAGCCAGGGCCAGGAGCTGAAAGAGCTCTATCTTAAGAAGCACAAAATCCAGCTTAAAGAGGAGCAGGACATAGAAGGCATCCGCAGGGCAGGGCACTTGGTGCTCAGGACGCTGGATCTGGTGCAGGAAACTATCCAGCCCGGTATCAGCACCGAGTATCTGAACCAGCTGGTGCACGAGTTTACCATAAAGCACGGGGCAGTGCCTGCCCCGCTGAATTACAACGGTTTTCCCAAGAGCGTGTGCATCTCTGTCAACGATGTCATTTGTCACGGCATACCCGGCCCCAGGGTGCTGCAGGAAGGAGATATCGTGAATGTGGATGTGACCAGCATCCTGCATGGCTATTATGCAGATGCAAGCAAGACATTTGCTGTAGGTGAGATCAGCCAGGAGGCTGCCCGCTTGGTGCAGATCGCCCGCCAGTGCCTGCGTGAGGGCCTGGCCCAGGTCAAGCCTGGTAACTATACCGGGGATATTGGCTGGGCCATCCAGAATTACGCCGAATCCAGGGGCTGTTCAGTGGTCAGGGAGATGGTGGGGCACGGAGTGGGCTTTGATTTCCATGAGCCGCCTCAGATTCCCCACTTCGGCAAGAAAGGCCAGGGCATCCAGCTGGTGCCGGGCATGGTGTTTACTGTGGAGCCTATGATCAACCTGGGCCGCAGGGAGCTGCGTATCCTGGAGGACCGCTGGACCGCAGTGACCAAGGATGGCTCCCTGTCAGCCCAGTTTGAGCAGACTTTATTGGTTACCCCAGAGGGCTATGAGAGTCTGACCCCGTATTGATTCCTATAGCCTGCCTGCTGCAGGTTAGGGGTTTATAGTCCCCTAGTCATAATCCACAGCGCTGAAGCGCATTAACTTGTCCCAGCTGTGCGTGGCTTGGATGCGGCGCACAGTTCCGGTCTTGCCCCGCAGGACCAGGGAGTAGGTCTGAGCTCCGCCGCCTGTGTACTTGACCCCGGGCAGAAAGGTGCCCCCGGAGATCCCGGTGGCGGAGAAGAAGACATCCTCCCCATTTACCAGATCGTCCACCCTGAAGACCTGCTTCAGATCCAGGCCCAGATCCTGCAGTCTTTGCTTTTCCTGCTCCTTTTGGGGGTCCAGCCTGCAGAGCATCTCCCCGTCCAGACCCTTAATAGCGCAGGCCGAGAGCACTCCTTCCGGGCTGCCTCCGGTGCCCATTAGCAGATCCACCTCAGACTCGGGATCCACAGCCATTAAGGCTCCGGCCACGTCCCCGTCTGTATGCAGCTGGATTCTGGCTCCAGCCTGGCGAATTTCCCGGATAAGGTCCTGGTGTCTGGGCTTGTCCAGGACAAAGACCATGAGATCTTCCACATCCTTGTCCAGGACCCGGGCCACCTGCTGCAGGTTGTCCTTGACCGGGGCATCCAGATCCACCACGTGGGCTGCCCTGGCTGGGACTACCAGCTTTTGCATGTAATAGCTGGGGCCGGGATCATACATGGATCCTGCAGGGGCCAGGCCAACCACGGATATTGCATTGGGCCGGCCAAAGGCCAAAAGGTTGGTCCCTTCCACCGGATCTACGGCCACATCCACTTGGGGACCGTGCATAGTGCCCACTTCTTCTCCGTTGTAGAGCATGGGCGCCTTATCCTTTTCCCCTTCGCCAATCACGATGCGGCCCTTGATATTGACCGCATTAAAGGACAGGCGCATGGCATCCACTGCAGCCTGATCTCCCTTTTTCTTTTCCCCTTTTCCCAGCCACCTGGCAGAGGCCAAGGCCGCAGCTTCAGTAATGCGTACCAGATCCAGGGCCAGATTGCGCTCAGGTACCTCCATAACCAAGGTCTCCTTGTTTGGCTTTTAGACCGCTGTTGTGGGCAGCTTATCCATGAGCTGGACCCGCTCCAGGTGTCTGCCGGCCTGGAACTGGGCCTCCAGGAAAGCCTGCAGGATGCTTTGGGCCAGACCCACTCCGCAGACCCTAGAGCCCAGGCAAAGGACATTGGCATTGTTGTGTTCTCTGGCCATACGGGCAGCAAACTCTGTAGAGCATAACGCAGCCCTGATGCCAGGAAACCTGTTCGCGGACATGCTCATGCCCAGGCCTGTGCCGCAGACCAAAAGCCCCAGGGCATTTTTTTCCAGGACGCGTCTGCAGACCAGGGCGGCATAATAGGGATAGTGGCAGCTCTGCTGGGTGTGGGTGCCTAGATCCTGGAGTTCATATCCCTGATTCTCCAGCTGTGCGGCCAGGATATGCTTTAGATCCAGCCCGGCATGGTCCGAGCCCAGGTATATCTCGTTTGCAGTTATAAGCACTATATCCCCCACTTACTGCGTCTTTGGCTGACCAGGTCCTCCCTGACCCTTTGCAGCTCCTGCTGTAAAAATTGCAGTTCCTTTTCCAGGAAATCTATTTGCTGGTTGCAGAGCTCGATTGCTTGCTCCTGGTCATCGGCTGCCTGACCCAGCTCCTTTTGCCTTTTCAGTCTGCCTAGCTCCTGATATTCCTTGCGCAGTCTCCTTTGCAGCTGCTTGATTTCCCAGTTACGCAGGCCCCGGATTAAGCTCCAATGCAGCTCGCTGCCTATAACCCGCAGGGCCAGGCTTATGCTGCGCCAGACCGGGAGGTCTTGGGCCTGAATCTGGCCTTTATTTTGCATTTGCATGTCTTCTATCCCCTTTTTGGAATAAGGTTCATTCAGCCAGGTCAGCTACAAGGCCAGGGGCACATATTGCACGTCCTGAGGTGGCTCCAGCTTGAGTCGAGAATCAGGCCAGGCCTGCTCGCGTAGCTCTAATTCCCTGATTCTGAACAGGGCCCGGCCCTCCTGGCCCATGTCCAACTCTAAACTGCGGGCATAAGTGTCTGTACCTTGAGTATCCTGAAAATCCTTCAGCTCTAACTCCCAATTCAGGGGGCTATGCCCTCTGGCTTGAATAATGCGAAACTCAGGATCCACCAGTATGCTTTGCAATCTGCTGGAGTCAGGGAAATCGAACTCCCAGCCCTTGCCCTGCACTGTTCTGGCCCGGGTGTAATCTGAAGGTACCAGATCTGCCCAGCGTCCGGTGAGGATTTGGCCTATCTCAGGGACAGTAAAAGGCAGCTCCAGCTGCAGATGTCTTAATGCCTGCTCTGCGTCTTTGTAGACAAAGACCTTGTCTTGCCTGGGGTAGTAGGCCAGGGTCATATCCTGGCCAAGGCGCCAATGGCTGAGGCTGGTGCCTATACCTGCCTTCAGGTCCAGGCGAAGGGGTAGAGCATAGTTGCCCCAGAGGCTAAAGACCAGCCTGGAGCTGTTCCTGCTGGATTGATAGTGCAGGCTGCTGCGCGCCAAATATCCCTGGTGATCCCCCAGTTTTTGCTGCTCCCTGGCCTTCAGCTCCTGCCAGACCTCTGCAGGGTCCTTCTCCAGCTCTGGCGGGGCTGTCCAGAACTTGGGAGCGCAGCCCATAGGCAAAAAAAACAGTCCTAAAATTAGCAGGATCCAAAGCCGATGTGTCACAAGCCTCCTAATCCCAAAATGAACAATGATCAAAATGAGTTGTATTTTTTCACCATCTCCTGTGCCCGGATAAGCTTTACCGAGGAAGAAACCCAGGACCTGGTGAGTGGTTACAGTGAGTCCAGCTTCTCTTCAAGTTGCTGGGGATCTTTCGGCTCCAGCTCCAGAGCTTTTTCAAAGGCCTCTTGGGCCTGCTTCGACTTGTTCAGCTCGGCTGCAATATCCCCGTAATGTTCCCAGATGATGGGATCATCCTCTACCTGCTCCACTGCATTTTGGATATGTTCCCAGGCTTGTTCCAGATTTCCGGACTTGAAATAGACCCAGGCCAGGGAATCCAGGTAGTAGCCATTTTCCGGATCCTGCTGCAGGGCCTTTTTGATTAAAATCAAGGCCCTTTGCAGGTTCCGACCCTGTTCAGCCAGGCTGTAGCCCAGAAAATTCAGGGCAGGTGCATATTCAGGGTCCTGGTTTATTACCTTCTCCATCTTCTCCAGGGCTTCATCCTTTTCTTTGAGCTGATGCTGCACAAATCCCATCTGGTACAGCAGGTCTGAGTCCTCTGGAAATCTTTCCAGGGCCCTGGAGGTGAGTTCCTTAGCTTCCTGGAGCTGTTTCTTCTGCTGCAGGATCTCGCCCTCCAAAAGCCAGAAGCTTTGGTTCTGCGGAAATTCTTTCCGGCCCTGTCGAGTTTTTTCCAGGGCCTCGTCCTGCATATCCATTTGACAGAGCAGTCTGGCCTGCAAATCCAGGCTGCGCTCAAAGTATTCTGAATCCTTGGGGATCTGCTCCAGCAGCTCCAGGGCCTGCTGGGGATCCTGGTCCCCCCTGTAGGCCAGGATGGACTGCAGCAGGTCCTGTCTAGGTGAGGCGTAGCCTTTTTGTTGCATCTCCTCCAGGATTTGCCTGGCCTGTTGGAAAAAGTTCTGCTGCAGAAACAGATTGCAGGCCTGGAGCAAAAAGTGCTCGCTGTCCGGGCCTTCTTGCACTGACTGCAGGGCTCGCTCCGGGTTGTTCAGCTTGAGATTGAGGTCAATGAGCCGGATATAGACTTCCTGATTGTCCATGCCCAGCTGTATGAGCTTGCTGTAGCTCTCCCTGGCCTGGACATAGTCCCGATCTAACTCATACTGATAGGCCAGCTCAGCCCAGGCCCTGACGAATTGCGGGTCCATCTCAGTGGCCTGGCGCAGATTTCGGATCGCCTCCTGCCGATTTTCCAGCTCCAGATAGGCCAGGGCAAAAAGCAGGTGCATCCTGGCATTCAGATCCTCTTCCTGGAGCTTTTCCAGGGTCTGCAGGGCTTGTTCCGGCAGACCGTGCTCCAGCTGCAGCTCTGCCAGCCTTTTGCTGATCGTGGGCTCTGCTGGCTCCTGCATTAAAAACAGGCGCAAGACATCCCTGGCCTTTTGTTCCTGGTCCTGGCTGTTGTAAAGCCTAGCCAGGCCCTGGACCAAAGCAGCATGACTGGGAAACTTGCGTCTGGCCTGGAGCAGGACATCCTCTGCCTGCCCTCTTTCTTTGCGTGTCCAGTAGAATTGGGCCAGCTCCAAGTAGAGCTCTGGATGGGGGTCTTTCTCCAGGGCAGCCTGCAGGTGCTCCAGGGCCTGCTCAGGATCCTTTTCCTGGAGCTCTAGATAGCTCAGATACGAAAAAGTGGCCTGGGCCTGATCAGAGCTCTGGTATTGATCACTTAGCTGATGCCTGAAGGGATCCCTAGGGCCAGGTCCTTGGGAGCAGCCCGCAAGAAAGAGCATCAGACACGTCAGGAGAACAAGGTTGGTTATGTTCAGGGTGTGGTACATATTCCCCCAATAGATGGATTGGCCATTTTCAAGGCGGCAAACTTGGGTATTGGTCCTAGTAGCAGAACTGCTTTATTCTTCTATAGATATAGTTGCCCACCTTAAGGCCGCATTTAATAAACTCTGGGCCATAGATCTGACCTGTGTTGGTGCGGAAGGAGTCCCCTATGGAGCTGATGATTTGCAGTCCTCTGGGAAACCGCTCCACAATCTTCTCCAAGGGCCATTCCTGGTAGTCGCAGATCTTCCAAAGGGTGGTCGTGAAGTTGTCCGGGCCCCATCTGAACTTGTCCGCATCGTACAATGCTGAGCTGAGCAGATACGTGGAGAAGTCAGGGGCAGAGTCAAGGGACTGGAAGGCCTCGTGGTTCTTGATGGCAAAGGCAATCATCTCTTTGTCTGCATCTGACAAAGGGAAATCCTGTAATATCGTGGGAGCTAGATCTGCGCCCATCTGGGCATGGTGGTCCTCCAGCCTGCATATGTCGTGCAAAAGACCGGCCAATTGCGCCAAGAGTATCAAATGCCTGCCCAGGACCAGATCTTTATGGTACAGCTCAGCCAGGATAATGGCCCCGGATTCGATGGAGACGTTCTTGCTGTGTTCCACACCATGGCCATAGTCATCATGCAAAAAAGGCAATACATCTTCTGCGCAGCGCAGGATCAAGGGATGATCAAAGAAAATCTCCCTGGAATAGGAAATCTCCGGTCCGAAGTGGTCATAAAACGATGGCCGGTATCTGCTGGCCATCTCCCTGGCCTCAATCTTCAGGGTTTGGAATAGGTCATTCATGACTGATCCATTCAGATGAGAAATCTTTGATTTTGGAAAACAAATGTTCCTTTATCTTCTGCAGCAGCCTGGACTCGATTTGACGCACCCTCTCCCGGGTAATGCCGTATTTATCCCCGATCTCCCTCAATGTTATCGGGCTTGAGGCTAGAAGCCTGGAGAAGAGGATGTCCTTTTCCTTTTCGTTGAGCTGGGGCAGGATACTATTAATATTTTCCCGCAGCTTCTCAGAGATCTCCTCCTGGGCTAGCTTGTCCTCAATGCTGGCTTCCAGGGCAGGCAACAGATCCAGCCTGGTGGTGTTGGAGTCCTCACCAAAAGGGGAATCCAGGGAGAGATCCCCCTGGCTCATACGCTGGGTCATCTCAGTGATATCCGAGCTACTGACATCCAGGTTCTGGGACAGGGTTGCGATATCTGCATTAAAACCCTGGCTCTCTAAACGCTGTTTTTCCTTGCCCAGATTGTAGAAGAGCTTTCGTTGGGACTGGGTGGTGCCTATTTTGACCATGCGCCAGTTGTCCATGATGAACTTCAAAATATAGGCTTTGATCCAGAAGGAGGCATAATAGGAGAACTTGATTCCCTTGTCAGGATTGAACTTCTGGACTGCTTTCATTAGGCCTATATTGCCCTCCTGGATCAGCTCCAACACATTTTTCATCCATTTACGCTGGAACTCCATGGCAATCTTGACGACCAGACGCAGATGGGAGGTGGCCAGCCTGAAGGCGGCTTCCTGGTCTCCGTGGTCCCTAATGCGCCGGGCCAGGTCAAACTCCTCGTTCTCCTCCAGGGTGGGGAACCTGTTCACCTCCCGCAAATAGAGGCTCAAGGGGTTATACTGGGCACTCTCCTTGCCCACTGTGGGCAAAGGAAGGTTCAGCTTTTTCTCCGGGGCATGCAGATCTTGTTCCGAGTCTCCAAGGTCCTGGACAGATTCCTGCATGGAGGGTATGTCTTGTGTCTCGGCTTGAGTTCCCTGCTGCTCCTGCTTATAATCTTTATCTTTATCTGCCATATGCAGTTTTCGCTCCGGGCTGAGTTGGAAGAATGCGGGGATATTGGCCCTTGGGAAAGTCAGGGCTAACTTGGAAACATAATCAACTAATCGTCTTATGTCCAGCCTCGGGAATCCGCTCTGGCCCAGGGGTGCAGACAAAATCAGCTGCAGAGGGTGCTGTGTCCAAAATAATGTGTATGGTCTGGGTCCTGCTGAGCCTGGCCCTTTTTTTTGAAGCACAACTAGCATATGCTCAAGAGCCTGAAGAGGTCAACACCAGGTGGCTGCTCTCAAACATAAGCCAATCCAAGGGCTCAGTGATGATTGTGAACTTCTGGGCTTCCTGGTGCGCCGAATGCAAAAAGGAGATTCGGGATCTGGTTGAGCTGCGACAAAAATATCCTGAAGACAGTCTTTATATCCTGGGTGTTTCCATGGATGAAAAGTCTCAGGCCATGCAAAATTTTTTGCAAAGGCTGGAGGTGAACTATCCCAACTTTCAGGCAGCCGGAGATGTAGGGCAGTCTTTTAATGTGACTGGAGTGCCCAAGACCTATATCTATGATGCAAATGGGGATCTGGTACTCAAGGAATTCGGGCACCTGGGCCAGAAGCGGCTGGAAGGGGTGATCCAGGATATACTGCAGGAGTAAAAGGCCTTGGGCGCAGAGAAGCAGTCCATTTTTTTGAGAAAGGCTCACATCCAGGATGTGCCTGCCATACATGGCCTTTTGATGCGTTTCTCCAGCCAGGGTCTGCTATTGCCCAGGTCCTACAACGAGCTTTACAGTCATCTGCGAGATTTTTTGGTCCTGGACAGGGCAGGGGGATCCCAGATCTGTGGTTGCTGCGCCCTGAGTATTGCCTGGGCCAATTTAGCAGAGATAAGATCCCTGGTGGTGGACGAGTCCCAGCAAGGGCAGGGTTGGGGCAAGAGACTGGTGGAGGCCTGCTTGAGCGAGGCCTTGACTTTGGGGGTGTATAGGGTTTTTACTTTGACCTACCAGACGGAATTCTTTGCCCGACTGGGTTTTGTCCAGGTCAGCAAAGATGTATTTCCCCAGAAGGTCTGGGCGGATTGCCTGCACTGCCCCAAGTTTCCTGAGTGTTGCGATGAGGTGGCTATGCAGCTGGAGCTGTAACTCCAGACAAAGGAGCTGGGTATGGCGGAATTAAAGGAGTTGGTCAGCAAGGAGCAGGTCAGGCAAAGGGTGAGTAAGCTGGCAGAAGAGATTTCTTGGCATTACCAGGATGCCCAGGAGCCTCTGGTAGCTATCTGTGTGCTGAAGGGGGCCTTTATTTTTTTTGCAGATCTGGTGCGCAAGCTAAGCGTGCATCCAGAAATAGATTTTGTGCGCTTGGCCAGCTATGGCCAGGATAAAAGTCCAGGGGAACAGGTGTTGTTCAACAAAGACATCGAGACCTCGGTGGCAGGCAAGCATGTGCTTATAGTGGAGGATATTGTGGATACGGGCAGGACTATGCACTATCTGACCCGGGTCCTACAGGCCAGAAGACCCAAGAGCGTGCGCATCTGCGCCATGGTACACAAGCAATCCAGGATGGAAATAGTCATTCCGGTGGATTTTTGCGGATTTTCCTTGGAAAAGGGATTTGTGGTGGGCTATGGACTTGATTATGCAGAGCAGTACAGACAGCTGGACGGAATTTTTGAGCTGGTCTAAACCAGGCCCTGGAGGTGAAAGTATATGATCTTGAGCTGCCCGAATTGCTTTACCAGTTTTCGTCTTGCCATGGACAGGATTGCCCCTGGGGGCAGCAAGCTGCGCTGCTCCAGGTGTGGACACATCTTTAAGGCAGGTCCCTTGGATGGGGAAGCTGAAAATAGCCAGGAAAGAAAGCTCCAGCAGACCCTGCAGGACGACACACCCTTTGTGGAGGAAAAAGAGCAAGTCAGCTACAACCTGGAAGAAAAAGTCAGCTTCAAGAGGCCGGGTACGAAATTCCTCTGGGGACTCTTGATTCTTTTGGTTCTGCTTTTGGCCGGGGCGGGCTATTATTTTTTTCCTCAATGGCAGCATCTTTTGCCTGGACAGGAGCAAGCCCAGGAAGAGAGCCCGGAGTTGGAACAAAGGGATATGCACCAGAGTCAGGATCTGGATGATTTTGCCCTGCAGGATGTGCGGCAGTACATGGTTCAAAACGAGCAGGTAGGCAGGATTCTGGTAGTTGAAGGCAGGGTGCAGAATAATTCCCAGAAGGCCAAAAAGATGATCAGGCTGGAGGCGACCCTCTATGACCAGGAAAATCAGGAGCTGGAGAGAACAGAGTTCTATTGCGGCAATACAGTATCCTTGTTTCAACTGCAGGTTTTGGAGCTTGAGGAGCTGGAATCAGCCCTGGAGTCCAAAGTGGGGATTTTGACCCACAACTCCAATGTGCCTCCAGGCCAGAGCGTAGAGTTTATGCATATTTTTCCCAACCCCTCACAAGAGCTGGAGGAGTTCAGCCTGCAAGTGGTGCGGGCAGAAAATGCTGAGGACTCTTCTTCAGACGAGTAAACCCGCAGTCCCCTTACGTCATGCCTGCGAGGACCGCATTACCCCTCAAGGACGTTACGTTCATTCCATGAAGCAAAAGAGCAGTTATATCTGTGCCAGTTGCGGGGCCCGAACTTTTCAATGGCAGGGCCAGTGTCCCAAGTGCAGACAGTGGGGTTCCCTGGAGCTGGAGGCCCCAGTCTCAGGCCCTGGATTGCAATCCGCAGCACAGGTAGCAGGGAAGAGCCCAGTCGCCCTGCAGGATATACCAGGGCAGGAGTACGGGGCCTTTAGTATAGGTTCCAGGAGCGTGGATTTTTGCCTGGGATCTGGTCTGATGCCCGGCTCCGGGATCCTGCTTGGAGGAGAGCCAGGGGTGGGCAAGTCCACTTTCCTGCTTCAGCTGGCTGCCGGTCTGGTTTCCAGCGGCAGGCAGGCAGTATACGTCAGTGGAGAGGAATCCCAGAGTCAGATCAAGGCCAGGAGCGAGCGTCTGGGGCTGGGAGGGAAAGATCTGCAGGTTCTGGCCAGCACCAGGCTGGAGGATGTCTTGGGCCTGCTGCAGGGCCAGGCCCCGGATCTTTTGATCATAGATTCGGTGCAGACTCTGGTCAGTGAACAGATTCAGGGTCTGCCTGGCAGTGTGAGCCAGGTCAGAAATGCGGCCTCTTTGCTCCTGGAAGGGATAAAGCAAAGCAAAAGCGTGCTTATGCTTGTGGGCCATGTGACCAAGGAGGGCCAGATAGCTGGGCCCAGGCTGCTGGAGCATATGGTAGATACAGTGCTCTATCTGGAAGGGGACAAGCAGCACATGTTCCGCCTTTTGCGGGTGGTCAAAAATCGTTTCGGTCCTGCAGGCAATATCCTGGTGCTGCGCATGACAGCTAAGGGCCTGCAGATTGTGCAGGATCCCTCCACTTTCTTTTTGCAGGACAGGGATCCGCAGCTCTCAGGTACAGCCTTGGTTATGGCCCTGGAGGGGCAAAGGGCCCTGGCAGTGGAGGTGCAGGCTCTGGTCACAGATAGCTTTCTGCCCCAGCCCAGGCGAACTGCACTGGGGCTGGATGCCAACCGGTTGCCACTGCTTTTGGCCATCATGGAAAAGAGGATGGGTTTGAATATGGCCCAGCAGGAGGTTTATGCCAAGCTGGGAGCCGGGCTCAGGCTCCAGGAGCCAGGGCTGGACCTGGGCTTGGCTGCGGCCATCCTGTCTTCATTCCGGGATCAGGCCCTGCCCCGCAAAGCAGTTTTCTGGGGGGAGGTGGATCTCAACGGTCAGGTCAGGCCGGTGCTGGGTCAGGACCTCAGGCTCAAGCAGGCCCGCAGCTTGGGATACAAGCCTATAGTCTGCCCGGCTGCGGGCCTGCAGGAACAGGACTCAGGCCAGGATTTGCAGCCTGTGAGCAATGTCTTGCAGCTCCAGGATCTGTTTGCTTCGTAACCATTTACCGGGGAGCCTAGCACAGGCGCGTCCACTGAACCTGGTGATGATTGGCTGGCTCGGGACCAGGAAATTTAAAAAACGAAGCAATCATGACCAGCCTGCCGCAGCAACGCTAGAAGATAAGGGTTTTGCTGCTCAGAGGGTAAGACCAGAAAGCTATTTTCAGCTGTTTTCAGCTGCAAAAGGCGCAAGGTGAGGCTGATTTCAGGACCAAGGGAGCGGCCCCAGCCAAGGTGTATAGTCTTTTCTTGCACAGTGGCCTGATCCTGGAGCACACGTTTGAGATATTCTTTACTTTTTTCCTGGGGGCGTCTGGGTCTGTGCATAGCCTGGGCAAAGGGTTTTAGATCCTGCAGTCTGGGCACAGAGAGATCCTTGGCCTGTGTGGATCCCAGGGTGACAAATCTGTGCTCAGAGTCAGAATCCAGATTGTGGTAATAGATGTCCTGGCTTTGCAGATAGCCCAGGAGCAGATCTGGAATGCCTGGGGATTGCTCCTGGCCGGTATGCAAGAGGTGGTATTTTCTTGTGTCCTGGAGCTTCTGGACCAGGATCATCTCTGCCTTCAGCTCCAGAACCCTGTGCTCTCCACTTAAAATCAGTTCTTTCTCCTGGGGCCAAAGCAGCAGCCTGCGCTGGGTGATCCCTTGCAGGTTTTGCAGTACCTTGCCCAAAGACCAGTTTTCTGCAGGACAAAGCCTTAAATCCAGCTCCTGGAGCCCCTGTTGTTGCAGCAAAGAGCTTTTGTCCTCTGGTACAAACAGGATGTTAAAATCCCAAGGGGTCTTGGCCAGGGCACTTTGCTCCAGGTTGAGCTGCAGCCAGCCTCCATCAGGCAAGGGCATGAACATCTCTTGGCCAGAAGCAAAGCGAAAGCCCAGCAGGCGCAACAAGGAAAGCAGGGTCTTTCGTCTGGGGTCAGTCTGACTTTCTTGTCTGTCGGAATCTGCAGTTGCAGTCTGGTCTTGACCGGGTTTTTTTTGGGGCTCTTGCAATCCGGCTGGGTCCTGCTTGCTGCTGCCAGTTTCGGCCTTGTCTTTGAGCAGGGGGAGCCTGAGCCTGTCTCCGGACTGCAAGAGGTTAGGGTTATCTAAATCTGGATTGAGATCCAGGACCAGGTTCAGGTACTCATCAAAGATCAGCTCATCAGGAAGATTTAGCTCCTGGCGCAGGATCTGCACCAGGTGCTCTCCCTTTTGCACCTGGTAGGCCCTGGTGGGGATCTGTCGGGCACTTACCTCAGCTCCCTGCTTATACTCCAAGACCTGGGGCTGTTCAGGCCCGAGCCTGGCTGGCAGTTTGATCTCCTGGCCTGGTTGGATTCGATTGAAATTCTGAATATGGGGGTTGAGGTCCTTGACCTCTTGCATTACCCGGGGCAGCTCCTTTTCTTTCAGGCCCATTTCCCGCAGGATGGAGTAGATATACTCCCCTTTGCGCACTCTATATCTATAGACTTTGGGGGCCTGATTCTTTGATTCCTTTTGCAGCTGCTTCTGGAACCAGAGCTTGGGCGGGGGCTCGGCCCAAAGTCCACCTGCTGCAAGCAGGAGCAGCAACATGCCCAGCAGCAAGATTGTTTTTCCTGTACCATGGAAGGTCAAGGTTGCAGGAGCCAAGCTGGAAAGGGCACGAGCTTTGGACATTTTTTTGCTCCGGGTTAGACCAGGGATGCTGCAGAGTTTATCCGCTGGGAAGTGTCCTCCTGTACTGCTTCGAATTGCATTCGATACAGCCTTTGATACAAGGCGCATCTTTGCATGAGCTCCTGGTGGGGACCCTGGTCTTGAATGGAGCCCTGCTCCATGACCAGGATATTGTCTGCTGAAAGCACGGTGGAGAGGCGATGCGCGATAACGATGCTGGTTCTTTTGTGCATCAGGTTTTCCAGGGCTTGCTGTACAATCCTCTCAGACTCTGTGTCCAGGGCGCTGGTGGCCTCGTCCAGGATGAGCAGCGAGGGATCCTTGAGTAGGGCCCTGGCAATGGTGATCCTCTGCTTTTCCCCCCCTGAGAGCTTGACCCCTTTTTCACCAATCTCTGTATCATAGCCCTGGGGCAGCCTGCTGATGAAATCATGGGCATAGGCTGTCCTGCAGACTTCCTCGAGCTTGTCCTGGGGAACATCCTGGAGTCCGTAGGTCAGATTTTCCCGGATGGAGGTGTTAAAAAGCAGGGTCTCCTGGGAGACCATACCAATGAAGCGCCTCAGGCTCTGCAGGGTGTATTCGGAAAGATCCCTGCCGTTTAAGATGATGCTGCCTTGTTGGGGATGATAGAAGCGGGGAATGAGGTGTACCAGGGTCGTTTTGCCCGCGCCGCTAGGACCTACTATGGCCAGTCTTTGTCCGGGGCTCAGCTCTAGGTTGATATCTGTCAGGGAGTTGGTTTCGCAGCCGGGGTAATGAAAGCTCACACTCTGGAAGCTAAGATGCTTAAATTGGGGCTCAAGCTCAATCCTGCCCTGGGGTTCCTCCTGGATCTCCTTAGAGTCCAGGATCTCAAAGACCCTTTCCGCGCCTGCCAGGGCCTTTTGGATATTCAGGTTGGACTTGCTGATATGTTTTATCGGGTCGTAGAGCATCATCAGCGCAGTGAGAAAGGAGAAAAAGGTACCTGGGGTGGAGTTGCCTGCAATGACCTGGCTGCCTCCGTACCAGATGACCACGCCTATGCCCAGGGCGCCGATGAACTCCATGATCGGAGAAGACAAAGCTGTGTAAAATGTGCCTTTGAGGGCGATGTTTACCAGTTTTTGGTTTTGTTCCCTGAATTTTTTGCGCTCCTCGCGCTCCATGGCAAAGGCCTTGACCACCCGGATGGCGCTGAAGATTTCCTGCAGAATGGTGGAAATATCAGCAATTTTGGCCTGGTTTTTGCGGCCTACCTTGCGCAGCTTCTTGCCGAAATAGACCAGGGGGAAAAAGGCCAGGGGCAGGACGATGATAGCCCAGGTGGCCAGGAAAGCGTCCCTGTAAAAGGCCACAAAGATCAGGGCTATCATGGTAATGGCCTGCCTGAGCAGGGTAATGATCTCTGGAATGCTGTTGCGCAGCAGGTTCACATCGTTGATGATCCTGGACATGAGCATGCCCACGTGGCTGGTTTCGAAAAAGCCCACAGGCAGCCGGATCATCTTGGTGTACAGGTCGTTGCGCAGTGCTTCCAGGACTTTAAGGGCGCTGAACTGCATGTGGTAGATTTCCATGACCCGGAAGAAGCCCTTTAAGGCAAAGACCAGGATGACCAGGAGGGGGATGGTCAAAAGGGCCTGTTTGTCCTTGTTGATGAAGATGTCGTCCAGGGCGGGCTGGACCAGGAAGGCTGCAGCACCTGAGCAGGCCCCCACAACGCCCATGGAGATCAGGGAGAAGGTGATTCTCAAAGAGTAGGGCCGAAAGTAGTGTCCTGATCTTTTCAGGAAATACAGGCTGTTATGGATGGCTTCCCGGTCCACTTTGGCCTGGGCCAGGCCATTTTTGATCTTTTTGATTTTGTTTTCTGCGAGCATATTATATGTTTACCATTGGTTTTATCTTTCAAGAGCTGTATTTATTCACCATCTCCTATGCTTGGATAAGCAATATCGAGGAAGAACCCAAGGCCCGGAGGTTCGGTCCACAGGGCGCAAAAAACTCGCTCCCAAGAATGCGTAAAGCAAAAGTCTGATTTTGGACCTCTTAAACTTCCAGACAGCCATAGTGGATTTTGAGGTTGAAATAGCGTGCACAGTTTTGCTTAACGCTTTCTAAATCGCTCAAACATTTTGAGCCTGTGGGCCAAGCCCCGGACCTGTTGAATAGTTACCTAGAGCTCAAAAGAAGGCAGCTGGCTGCAGACAGATCCGAAACCACTGCTGCCTTGTTGGCCTTGGTCTGCACTCTGGGCTCCAGGGTGCTTAATATTGTGGGCAGGCTTTGTGGATCCCCGAGCATGAGGCTTAGCCCCAGATCGGCTCGAAGACCAAACTCCAGGTCACTGGGCTTATCCCCGATCATGGCGCTTTGTTCTGGCCTGAGCCTGAACTTGCTGCACAAAGTCTCCCAGAGCAGGGTCCCGGGCTTGCGGCAGCTGCAGCCAGCTTCAGGCTTGTGGGGACAAAAGAGCTCTGCATGCAGGAAGATGCCCTGGGCTTTCAGCTGCCTGCGCAGCTCAGCCTGTACTGCCTGATAGTCCTGGAAACTGAAATATCCACGGCCCAAACCAGATTGATTGCTGACCACGTAGAAGCTGATCCCGTTCTTCTGCAGGGTGAGCAGGGCAGGGATCACACCTGGGAGCAGCGTGACTTCTGAAGGATCATCCAGATAGTGACAATCTTGAATCAGGGTTCCGTCCCTATCCAAGAGCAGGTTTTTTATCGTACTGGGCACAGTTTCCTTATAATAAAGCCAAATCTGTCTGCTGGGGCAGTAAGTTCCAAGTAAGCTCCCTAAGGACATTTTGCAGTCTGGGAATAAGGCCTTCCTATCAATAGCTCAGGGATTAGTAAAGCCTGGTGCAGGTTTGATGCGCCTTTGCTGGCTTAGGAAAAATAATTGCTTGCGGGGTGTTAGGGCTTTTGTTATTTTAGCCAGGTCAGGACTCAGTTTTTAGCCTCATTCAGGACATATATTTGCTACTTATGGTGGCCGCTGCATGGAGACTTTAATATTGGCGGTGGTGGTTGCGGTCGGGG
This sequence comes from uncultured Desulfohalobiaceae bacterium, assembly GCA_964494985.1. Taxonomy (GTDB): domain Bacteria; phylum Desulfobacterota; class Desulfovibrionia; order Desulfovibrionales; family Desulfothermaceae; genus CAZBUB01. The sequence continues at coordinate 23,455 of CAZBUB010000037.1, forward strand.
TCTCTGCCTTCTGCTCCCTGGCCGAGGCAGTGCTCTATTCTGTGCCCTGGAGCCATATCGAAACCCTGCGCAAGCAGGGCAAGGCCACAGGTCAGCTTTTGTATAAGATGCGCAGCAGGGTTGACGAGCCCATTACTGCGATTTTGACCCTGAATACAGTGGCCAATACCGCAGGCGCAGCAGTGGCAGGTGCAGCCGCAGCTGCAGTCTTCGGCGATGATTCCATGATTTGGTTTTCCTTGGTCTTTACCCTGACGATCCTGTTTTTTTCCGAGATCCTTCCTAAGACCTTGGGAGTGTTGCATAATCGCATTCTGTCGGTAATCCTGGCCAAGCCTTTGAATTTTTTAGTTCTGCTCCTGTGGCCGGTGATCTGGGTTATAGGTCTGGTGGTCAGGCTGCTTAGCAAGAACAAGATGGGTCCCCAGTCCACGGAGGAGGATCTGCGGGCCTTAGCTAGCCTGACCCGCAAGACCGGGGCTTTGAAGCGCTTTGAGGAGCTGTCCATACACAACATCCTCAATCTGGATACCAAGACTGTGGAGCAGGTGATGACTCCACGCACAGTGATTTTTTCTCTGCCAGCAGACAAAACTGTGGCCGAGGTCTGGGATTCCAAAAACATTTGGCCTCACAGCCGGGTGCCTGTCTACAAGGATGAGGACCAGGAAGATATTGTGGGTATTGTCTACAGAAGGGAGGTGCTGCAGGCCCTGGCCCAAGACCAGGACGACAAGAGGCTTAAAGATTTGATGAA
>CAZBUB010000038.1:0-23587 GCA_964494985.1 uncultured Desulfohalobiaceae bacterium
TTTTCGAGATTTTTTAAAAAGTAACCTTAAAAATCGTTTGATTAAAGGTTTTTCATTTGATATTTTGCAACTGAAAGCAAAAGCCAAGCTTTCAAATGCTCTTTGACAGGATATGGGGTTTTGCAAACAGTCCCTTGCATGTAAAATCCTGTGGGCTGACATCCATTTTCCAATACCAGAACCCTCGGGCAGAGGGGGATGGCCTGTGGATCGAATCGCACAAGCGGTCGGAAGCAGGAACCGCCGGGAAATGGCGACAAAGTACCGGTCCTGGCTGCATAGTCAGGAATCCCCTTCTTTTAGGGAGGGGAGGATGTCAATCGCATAAATCTTGTTGCTTCTGTACGTTACCTGCAGGCAAAAGATAGAATTGCCTCCAAAGACTCTACTCCTGCACTCTGCCCAAAGGCATCACCAGGAGCGGGATCTCATCCTTTCTGGCTTCCAGGACCTTTGTTACTTGATTGTCCCTGAAGGCACCTACCACAGTAGTTCCCAACCCAAGCTCAGCAGCCTGCAGACTGAGGCTCTGGGCTGCACAGCCTGCTTCCACGTGCACGTACTGCTCTCCTCTGGAGCCGTACTTGCCTGTGACCCGCTCGAACACTGCCGTAATCACCACTGCTGCCTGGGCCTCGCTGATCCACATCTGCCCCAGGCTGGCCCGGGCCAGCTCCTGCAGCCTTTGCCCCCCGCGCACCTGTTCCAGGGCCTGCCTTTCTGGCAGGTATTTGTAGACCCCAGAATCCAAGTCCTGCACATTTTCCGCCACCAGATAGAGCTCCAAAGGATACAAGGCCCCGGCCGAGGGCACAGTCCTGAATCTTTGGCCCCTAGTCTGGCCCTGGGCAGAGAAAAGGGCCCTGGAGACCTCCTGCAGGCTAAGGCTGCCCGAAGCAAAGCTACGCACCGAGCGCCTTTCATACAAAAGCCCGGCCAGATCCGAATCTTCTGCCTGGTACTTAGGCAGTTGCACCTGGTCTGTATTGCCTTTGCCGAACAATACGCTACTCATAAGCACCTCCTGCATACCCAACATGACAAACATGATGAGGGCCAGGGACAACACCCTGCCCCATCCAGGGTTTGAGCTCTGCTTTAAATAGCGAAAAAACATCAGTGCCCCCTTTGAGTGTTGATAATCACTCCTTCCTCCCAGGGCTAATAATCCAGCTTCCAAAACAGCCCCAGGCCACCCTGTCCCTCTGCTTCCAGGCTGCTTTCCAGGTTCAGCCTGGGACTCAGCTCCACCTCTACATTGACCTCATCCGATCCAGGTCCTGTGCCTTTCTCCACCTCAAGGTAGACCCTTTCATGCACATACTTGCCCACTCCGAACTGCACTTCTCCTGTCTCCTGGTCGGTCTGCACATCAATGCTGTCCACCTCTAGCACGCTGCGCACCTGGCCCATGAGATCCATCCCGCCCCCTGTGGCCAGCTTCCTGGCTGCATTGGCCAGCATCACAGCCTGAAAAGGACTAATCTGGGAAAAATCCTTGCCGAAAAGGACCCTGGCCAGTATCTGGTCCTGGGCCATGGGCGGATCAGAGTCAAGCTCCAGCTGCATATCCTCTACCGGTCCTGTAATCCGCACGATACCATCCAGCTCCTTACGCTTGTGCCTGGCTGTAATATCCAGAACCGGCGCAGGCGGGCTGGCGCCTGTAAAGGAGATCCTTGAGCCCTGATCCAGGGTGAAACGTTTGTTCAGAAACATCATATGCCCGCGTGCCACTTCCAGCTCCCCTGTCAATCTGGGGCTATGTGTCTGCCCAGCAACCCGCAGATCACCCCTCCATTCAGAATCCAGACCCCTGCCCCGAACATAGACCCGGGCAGGGAACTCCAGCTGCAGGTCCAGGTCCAGGCCAAAGCCAGGCCCTGAGTCATTGTTCCCTATCTGAGGCTGATTACCGTTTTGCAGACTTTTCTTCTCTGTATACTCCAGATGCACTACCTCAGAACTATCTCCCTTGGGCACCATGGCCTGGACCCGGTCGAACTCCAGCTTGCCCTGCAGAGATCCTCCTTTTGCGTCCCCCTGCAGTCCTAGGCTGCCCTTGTGCACCCAGGCCTGGACCTCCTTGCTGTTCAAGGCCCTGAAGTTCCGCAGATCCAAGTCCATGCCCCAGCTCAGGCCATCCTGCCCTTTTAGCTGCCCCTCTCCCTGGCCCATCAGCTTGCCCTGCCTGCCGTCGCCAGCCTCCAGGTCCAGCTGTGCCCTTTTGCCCTCCAGCTTGGCCTGCAGCAGGATATTCTGGAGCAATATGCCTTGGGCTGGCTGCTCAAAGGAGCCTTCCTCTATCCTCAGCTCACCCTGCAATTCTGGGCTCTGGATCTCGCCGCCCAGATCCGCGTCTAAAAGCATTCGACCCTGAAGCAGTTTCCCCTCAGCCAAAAGCAGGTAGCCCAAAGGGCTAAGCCGGGTCTGGGCTTGGATCTCACCCTGCAGCTGCCCTTGCTTTTCGAGCTTAGCTACAAAGGGCTGCAGGCTGAGCCGCAAGGGCAAATCCAGACTCAAAGTAGAGGTGTTGCCCTCGCCGGCAAAGGCCTTGGAGTCCACCTGGAGCCTGCCCCGCTCATAGCTGAGCCCCATATCAGCCTGCAGCCCGGAGAAATCCTGTTCAGCCAGACCCAAGGTCCGCAGCTGGCTCAGGTCAAGCTCGCCCTGCAGCCTGGGCTGGACACCGCTGCCTGCAAGCTCCAGCCTGAGCCCCACATTACCCTGCAGCTTCTGGGTTTGCTGCAGGGGCAGATCCTGCAGTCTCAGGCCCTGCAGGCGAAGGAAACCATTCAGTTCCTCCTGGTCCAGACTGCCCTGGCTGCTTAGGCTGGCCTGCCCATATTGCAGATCCACCCTTTCCCAGCTGAAACCATCCTGGGCAATCTGCACTTGCATAGGATTCTGCAGTTGAAAATCCTGTTCCTGGTATTTGCCTTGCAAACGCTGCAAAACCAACAAATGTGCCCTGTCCTCACTGCCCGGCTCCAGGATCAATCCCAGATCCAGCTCCAAGGGATGCAGAAAGCTGCCCCGGCCCTTTGCATTCAGGCCCAGCTCCTTCCCGTACCAGGTGAGATCTCCATCCAGCCCAGCCAGCTTAAGCTCTTCTGCCTGGAGCTTTTCCAGACTAAACTTGCCCTGCAACCTGGGATCCTGTAAAAGATCCAGGCCCTTGAGCTTTGCTTGCAACCGCCCCAAGTTCGCACCTTCGGTCCGCAGCTGCTCCAAAACCAGATCTGCTCTGGCCTGCTGAGCACCTTCCCTGGGATAAAGATCAGCATTCAACTCCAAAGCACCCTCAAGATCCATTCCAGTCAATCCAGCCAAGCTGGACAAATCCTGGATCCGGCCCTGGGCCTGGCCTGAGATCAATGGTCTGGACAAATCCAGCTCCAAATCCCCTTTGAGCTCTGTGCCTGCGCCTGACAGACTCAAATCAGACAGCTGCAGAAGATCCCCCAGCAGGGCATATTGGGTCTGCAGTCTCAGCTCCTCATCCAGAGCAACCAAGGCCATATCCAGGGAGCCTTGGGGACTTTGCAAAACATCCTTGGCCCTAAGCCCCAGATCCAGCTGCAGCTCTTTTTCCTGCAGCATAAGCTCGCTGCTCTGCAGCTCTATATCAGCACCCAGCTCAGGCAGAGTGCCCTGGAGCCCTGCTTTCAGCTTTGCGCCACCCCTCAACCCAAGCGGCAGATGCCCTGCCAAAACCTGCAGCCTGGGCAGATCCAAATCTAGGTCCGCCTGCACAAGCATCTGTTGCAGCTGCAAGGAACCTGCAGCTTGCATAGAGAACCCCTGCCCCTGCATCTGCAGCTTACTCAATGCCAGCTCCTGGCCCTGCTTGAGCTGTAAAGCGCCGGAGAGCTTCAACCCTGGCCCGGCCAGATCCAGGACCTGCTCAGGCAACCCTGCCAGCTCATGGATATTGGCTTTGAATTCTGCCCGCAGGTCCAAATCCTGCAGGTTGCCCTGCAGTTTTGACTCCAGCTCCAAGCCAGCCTGGGGCAGATCCTGCCCTTGCAGCCAGCCCTCTAGATCGGTCAATTCAAGATCCACTCCAGAAGCAAACTCCATGTCCTGCAGATCCAGCTGTAGATCGCGAACCTGCAGCATATCCCTGCCTGTTCGCACCTGCAGCAGAGTCAGGTCCAGCTGCTCCTGTCGCAGCTGCAATTCATAACTCAAATCCAGATCACGGCTTCCAGAAAGTCCTGTGGTCTCCAGGCCCTGCAGGCTGCCCTGGCCGCTTGCGGCCAACTGCATTCCGGATCCTTCCTTAAAGCTGAGCTCTGACTCCAGGATCAGGCCTTGCAGGCGAAAGTCCTTGGCTTTTAGCCTTCCAGCTTGCAGTTCCAGCCTGGCATCCGGTTTTGACCAAGGCCCTGAGAACGCCGCTTTTAACTGCAGGGGATCCGTTTCTAGCCCAGCTTGGGCCAGCACGGGCTTTGTATTTAAAAGCCGCAGCTCCAGATTGCCTTGCAGGGTCCTTTGCTTCAGGTCCGCACCAGCCTGCAGTCTGCCCTGCAGGCCTGGAGCTTTGAGCTGCAGGCCCTCCAGGTGCAGCCTGTTTTCGTCTGGCTGCATGAGGACCCTGCCCTGGAAGAGGCTTTTCTCCCGCAAAAAAGGCTGAAATTGCTCTGCTACCAGCCCGGGCTCTGCCTGCAGCTCTGCCTTGAAATCCAGGGCAATCTCATCCTGCAGCTCCAGGTCCAAGTCCGTGTCCAAATGGGCCATTCCAGGAGCATGCAGCATGGCTTTCCCCTGCCAGCTGCTTCCCTGGCCCACTCCATCCACCTGGAAAGAGACGTCCCTGGGCAGGCCCTGCTCCGGCGAGAGCGCCTGTAGCAAACCCTGATCCTGGAACTGGAGCTCAAGATCCAAGCCTTCCTGCTCCTGGGCCTGATATCCCGCCCTGGCCCGCAGCAAAAGCTCGGGCCTATCCAGTCCCTGCAGATCAATCTCTGCCTCCAGATCCCCGGCCTTCTGCAGCTTTAGGGCAGCCTGCAGGCTGAATTCAGCCTTTGTGCCTATAAGCCCTTCCCCCAGGCTGATCCTGGCCAGCTGCAGCTCCTGCAGCTCCAGCCCCAGTGCTGGCTGCAATGGCCACTCAAAGTCTGCAGGCTCCTTTTCCTCCGGTTTAGGTCTTGAATCGGACAGGGTCTGGGGGGCGCGCTGTATCCGCAGTTCAGCAGCCCGGACATGGTGCACCACGATCCTGTGCTGCAGAATATCCCGCAGGGACCAGCTAAGGCTCAGCCCTTCCAGCTTGAGCCAGCTTCCATCTGCATCAGAGAGGCTCAGCTCCTCCAGGCCCAGCTCAAAAGGCAAGGCCCCATGCAGGCCTGAAATCCTGATCTCTTGCTCCCCTCTGGAAAGGACCTGGTTCAGACCCCTTTCCAGCTGGCTATGCCCCCAGTCTGTGCGTAGCAGGACCAAAAGGACCATTAAGAGCAGCAGCAAGATCCCGGCAAACCCGGCCAGCAATTGGAGGAAGATCCTTTTCATAAATTCTAAAATGCCTGCCCGATGCTGATGTAGACTTGAAAATCACTGTCCACCCCTGGCCTTTTATTCAGGGGAAAGGCCACATCCAACCGCAAGGGACCGAATCCTGTATAATAGCGATAACCAATGCCCGCTCCCCAGCGAATCTGTTCTTCAGAGCTGGGATAGCTTGCCTCATAGACCTGTCCGCCCTCCAAGAATCCTACCACACCAGAATTCCCAAACAAACGCCACCTGAGCTCTGCCCCCAGCTCCAGCATGGATCTGCCGCCCACAGGATCCCCGTCTTCCAAGGGCCCTAGCTTCTGAAAGCCATAGCCGCGCACCGAGCCTCCGCCCCCTGCATAGAATCTCTCGTCAGCAGGGATGCCCTGTCTGGAAGCCCCGGAGATCACGCCTGCTTTGGCCCTGCTGGCCAATATAAGCCTTTTCCCCTGCATCAGCCCTTGATAATGGCTGACTCCCAGCTGGGTCTTCAAAAACTGCAGATCCTGGTCAAAGGTATCTGTATAAGGGGTCAGCCTGAGAGTGGACCTGATCCCTTGCCTCGGGTCCAGAACCTGATCCCTGGAATCCCATTGCAGTTTGGTAGGCAAAGAAAGCAGACCGAAGTCCTCCCTTTCCTCCTGGGTCACCTGCAGCATCCTGTAGGCTACCCCTGCCCCTGCAGAAAGATGCCTGGACAACTGTCTCTCTACCCTGGCTGCCGCACCCAGACTGCGGCTTTCGTAGGCATCTGTCTCCTTCCTGGCCAGGCTGGAAGTCAAGTTCAAGGTCTGGTCCTGACGTCTGAATCTGGGCATGGAAAATTCAGTATCCAATGCAACCTCCATAGCTGACAGCGAGAGGCTGCTTTTGAAGGAACGGCCTTTGCCACGTACATTACGATGCTCCCAGCCCAAGCTGAGCTTAGGACCCACATCAGCCTCATAGCTGATTCCAGCCTTGATGGTCCGGGGGCTGCGCTCCACCAAGTTGACTATGATCTCTGCCCTGCCCTCCTGGTCCAGATCAGACTTTGTCTTCACCTGGACCATGGAGAATAGGCCGCTGGCCACCAGGCTGCGCCGCAGCTCCTCCAGCTTCTCTGCCTGGAAGATATCCCCCTGCTGCCAAGGAATGCGCTCCTGGACATAGGCTTTGCGCACCCGATCCAGACCTTGAATCCGGGTCTGGCCAAAGTCTGCCTCAGGCCCGGGCTGAACATGGTAGTAAACATCCACCTGCTGCTGTTCGTGGTCCACCAGGGCCTGCTGCAGGGAAACCTCTGGGGAGGGCCTGCCCCTGTTGCGCAGATACTCCCTGATTCTGCTTTCCGTCTGGCGCACCTGCCTGGCCCGGAAGGCAGAGCCAGGCTCCAGGCCCAGCTCTTCAGGCTCTGGCAGCTGCAACTCTGCCTCCTGCTCGGCTGCGGCAACCTCCAGGTTGACCATGCCCAAGACATACCTGGCTCCAGGCTGCACCTGGAAAACCACTTCCAATCCGGATTTTGCTTCCTGGAGCTCGATATCTATGCTGGGATTGAAATAGCCAAAGGACTGCAGGGTCCGGGACATCTTGCGTACATCCTGCCTGGCCCGATATTCCAGCTGGCTGCGTGTGCTAGGCAACTGCTCCTGGAGCTGGAAGGTATCTGCTTCAGAGATCAAGGCCTTACGCACCTCGGCGCTTAGCTCGCCTTGGATTCTGGGCTGATAGCCAAGTCCCTGGGCGGAATTTTCCTGGGCCAGGAGAAAGGATGGAGTGCACAGCAATATCAGGTAGCAGCAAACAATCAGCGCTCTGTACATCTGAGAATCAGCCCAGCTCAAGGCTGATAACTGGCCAGAACAACATCCTGCTGCCTGCGCTTGGGTACATGGTGCATGTCTTGTTCATCTCGGTAATAGTCAAGATTCTGGCCTGGGCCAGCCTCCTCCAGGACAATCTCTTCCGCCGGGCTGCCCAGGGCCAGAACCAGCAGGATCTTGTACTGCTCCTCCAGGTCCAGCACCCCGGCCAGCCTCCTGCGGTTCACTGCCCCCAGCATGCAGCCCCCGTAGCCTTTTTCCCTGGCAGCCAACAGCATGGTCTGGGCGGCAATGCCCTGATCCATCCAGCCCGTGCCTGAGACCCTGGTATCCTCTAGGATCACTATATAAGCAGCCGGCCTCTCGCCCTGGGCAGGCCCGGGCCAATCCGGCAGGGCCGCGGCCCAGGTCAGGCAGTCGAAAATCTCCTGGTTCAGATCCGGGTCTGTGCACAGCACGTAGCGCAGGGGCTGCTTATTGGCTGCAGAGGGAGTAAATCTGGCGATATCCACCAATTCTTGCAAAACTTGCAGATCCAGGGGCTCGCTTTGCTTGAACCTGCGTATGCTCCGGGAAGCCCGCACCAATTCCTTTAGATTGCTCATACCAAACCTTTCCTAGTCTATTTTCTTAGTCCTCCAGCTCGTCAGCTTATCCTGCAAATCCCATACTTGACAAGCCCTGATCCTGCATAGTCCTTATTATCCTTGCTTGCACACTCAGAAAAAAAAGGCTAGGTTCCCTGCGTAAAAATAAAGATACAGAACTTTATGGCAGCAATGTCTGGACCAGGCTAAATTGTTGGCCTGTATCAGCCTGGGCAAGCTTAAATTTACAGGAGGGATGCATGAAAAACTTGCGGCTTGCGGTGAAGATGATCGGCGGATTCACTCTGGTGGCGGCCATCGTCCTTGTGGTAGGCTTTTTTGGCTGGAGGGGCGCCAACAACCTAGGAGACCACATCCATGAAGTGGGAGGCGTGCGACTGCCCAGCATTGAAAGCCTAGGCAGCACAGAGCTTGCAGTTCAGGAGCTTCTCACTGCCCAGCGCACTTTGATGTCTGCAGAGTTGAGCATGCAAGAGCGCCAGGAAGAAAAAGACAAATTCCATGAGGCCAGGGAAGAGATCCAGAAGCATTGGGATCGCTTCTCCGAGCTGCCAGCTACTGCCCGGGAAAAAGAGCTTTCCGAAAAGTTCAAGCAACAGCTCCAGAGCTGGGAAGATCTGAACCAGGAATGGCTGGAGCTGACCAGGAGATATGAAGACACGGGCATCCTGAACCCCAGCCAGCTAGAGTCTGACCTGCACCAGATTCGCGGGGACCATTACCGGGCTGAAGTCAAGGTGGGAAACCATATCCAAAACGAAGAAGAATTCGAGGGCTATGACAATCCTAAAACCTGCAACTTTGGACTGTGGCTGCAGGAAAAGGAATTCGATAATCAGGATATCCAGCAGATCCTGTCCGAGGTGCAGGATCCGCACAACAAATTCCACGAGACAGTGAGCAAAATCCAGGATGCCATCCAGGCCGGAAACATGGAACAGGCCCGGAGACTGCACCAGGAGGATATGCAGCAGGCCTCAGACCAGGTCTTCCAGCACTTTGAGGAGCTGCTGGAGGTGGCTGAGAGCGCTGTGGAGATCCGGGAGGAGGTCAACCAGATGGTGGTGGGCCCCATCCAGAAAGAAGCGAATCAAGCTAACTCTGTCTTGAATGAGCTGATAGAGATAAATGCTGAGATTTCTGCGACCTCAATGCAGGCTGCAGACGAAGACGCAGCCCAGGCCCAATGGACCATGGTCATAGGCGTCATTGTGGGCACCATATTGGCCCTGGCCTTGGGTATACTGCTTACCTTGAGCATTACTAGACGCGTCACCCAGGGCGTAGGCCTGGCCCAGGCCATGTCCAAAGGGGATTTTACCAACAAGCTGGAGATCAAGAACCAGGACGAGGTAGGCCAGCTGAGCCAGGCCTTAAATGAAATGGTAGACAGCCTGAGCAAGATGATCCAGGACATCTCCGGCGGGGTGGAAACCCTGGCCTCCTCCTCCACCGAGCTGAACACCATCGCAGAGCAGCTGGCCAAATCCTCTGAGAGCACTGCTGGCAAGGCCAACTCCGTGGCTACGGCAGCAGAGGAGATGAGCTCCAACATGAGCTCTGTGGCAGCTGCCATGGAACAGGCCTCAACTAACGTCAGCACTGTGGCTTCTGGCTCTGAGGAAATGAGCAGCACCATCAAAGAGATCGCCCAGAACGCGGAGAAAGCCAAGGAGATCACCAGTAGCGCAGTAAACCAGGCCCAAAGCGCTTCCAGCCGGGTCAATCAGCTGGGAAAGGCTGCAGAGGAAATCGGCAAGGTCACGGAGACCATCAATTCCATCTCCTCCCAGACCAACCTTTTGGCCTTGAACGCCACCATCGAGGCTGCCCGGGCAGGAGAGGCTGGTAAAGGCTTTGCAGTGGTGGCCAACGAGATCAAGGAGCTGGCCCAGCAGACCGCAGAGGCTACCGGTGAAATTGCCCAGAAGATCCAGGGCATCCAGGACTCCACCGACAGCACTGTGAGCGAGATCGAGGAGATTTCCAAGGTCATCAACCAGGTGGACGAGATAGTCGCCTCCATTGCCGCAGCTGTGGAAGAGCAAACCGCCACCACCAAGGAGATCGCCGAAAATGTGGGTCAGGTTTCCCAAGGCATCAGCGAGGTCAACGAAAACGTCTCCCAGTCTTCCAGCGTAGCCGGGGAGGTGGCCAAAGACATCACTGAGGTCAACGAGTCAGCCAACGAAATCAGTAACTCCAGCGCCCAGGTGCAGCAAAGTGCAGGCGAGCTGAGCAGGCTGGCTGAGCAGCTCAAAGAAATGGTCAGCAGGTTCAAGACCAAAGAATAAGCCCCCTTTCAGCCCGGATTGGATCCAGCAGCTCAAGGCTAGGCCAATCCGGGTTGACATTTTGCTACCCAGTTGGAAGAAAAGTTTGAGCATGTAACCTGCATGCCTGTGAAGCAGCAAGTGTTATCCAGCATGGTAACCTCAATCATAACTTACCCATTTTACGCATAGCGTATTTTGGGAAAAATAACCATTTTCCAAGCAAACCCTCAAATCAAAAGATCCTTTACACAGAGAAAGCCCGATGCTTCAGAAATTCAAGTACCAGGATCCTTTCCAGGACAAGCTGGGCAAAGGACCTGCTATTGATCATAAAAGGGATACCAAGGAGCTATTGCAGCGGCAGCTGCACTTGCTGCAGACAAAAGAGCACCTGCAGCAGCTCCTGGATGCCCTGCCCCAGATGGCCATGATCCTCAACAACAAAAGGCAGCTGGTCATGGCCAGCCAGACCCTGCAAAATCTATTGCATGAAAACCGAGAGATCCTGGGCAAGAGACCAGGGGAGCTCTTAAATTGTGTGCACGCAGGTCATGGGGATCAGGGCTGCGGCAGCACCAGTTTCTGCAGATTCTGCGGGGCCTTCCAGGCTCTGGTACAGAGCCTGCAGGGCCAGACCTGGCAGGAAGAATGCCGCCTGCTGCGTAAGAAGGGGCAGGAAACAGAGGCCCTAGATCTGGCTGTGTGTGCAAGTCCTCTACAAATCGAGGGCCATGAATTCATTTTGGTCTATCTGACAGATATCAGCCAGCAAAAGAGAAAACAGGCTCTGGAAAGGATCTTTTTCCACGACCTGCTCAATGCCGCCGGAGGTATCCAAAGTGTTCTGGAGCTTCTTCAGGATGAGGTTCAGGGCCAGCAGGGCCAGGAACTGAGCTCCCTGGCCCTGCAGCAGGCCAGAAAGGTCATTGACGAAATCCAGACCCAAAAACAACTCATGGCTGCAGAGAACCGCACTCTGGAGCTCAACAAGCAGCAAGTATACAGTCAGGATGTTCTTCGCAGACTGCAGCTGAGCTTCATGCACCGCATGGAGTACGAAGGCATACAGATCGAGCTGGACTCCCAAAGTGGGCAGGGGCTTTTGTCTACCGACCCTGTTTTGTTGGAGCGAGTCTTGGGCAACATGCTCAAAAACGCCCTGGAAGCCAGCAAACCTGGAGATAAGGTCTGGTTGGGGGCTCAGACCCAGGACTCAGAGCTGGTGTTCTGGGTCCACAATCCAGGCTATATTCCGGAAAAGGTACAAACGCAGCTCTTTAAGCGCTCTTACAGCACCAAAGGTAAGGGCCGGGGCCTGGGCACCTACAGCATCAGGCTCCTGGGAGAGGATTATTTAAAAGGCAGGGTCTGGTTTGACTCAGATCCGAAATCTGGGACCACTTTCTACTTCGGTCTGCCCCTGCAGTAACAGGGGCGGCCCAAGGCCGCCCGCCAATGACAGAGCAAAAGTTCCAATTAGTTGAATTAGTCTTCGCCACCTTGGCCCATATTTTCCTGCTGCTCCTCCTGGGCGGGATCATCGCTCGGCTTGGGCTGATCTTCGTCAGGTTCACACCCTAAAAGGCTAAAAAAGAGAAGGCCAGCACACGCTAAGGCCAAAAGCTTACTCCATGCATTTTGCATAGCTCTACCTCCAAATTTTGATGTTGAATTTGTTATGCAATTTGCATGTTATATGCCAAAGCATGCTCTTCTGCCGCTTATACACATGCATGGTTGAGACTTACCAGCTTTTCAGCAAATATAAGGAACCCACATAAATGTGCCAAGCTAACACAATCCTCAAAAAAATGTGTCAAAAGTATACATTGCCCTTGCCAGGCCTGCTCTGGAAGGAGTTTGATTTTGAGGTCTGTGAGTGAGCAGTATGGTGTACATTTCCTGATCACTATTTGTTAAACAGCTCTAGCATCTTGGCCTCCTGCCATTGTCTGGGATCCGATCTGCCTGCAGGGTCATCCAAGCCCAATATTCGCTACCCCCTTGTCCATGAAAACCTTCTCCTCCTGGCGCAGCAGCTGGATTTCAGCCCGATCATAGACCTGCACAAGGCCTGTTTGTGCCCAGCGCATAAATCATGATTGCCCAGCACAGCCAGCTTGGCCAAAAACTCAGCGTGCCCCTGCAGCCACTGGGGATGGTCATTGACTAGATCACCGCCAAATAAGATCAGTTCCGGTTCCAGATCCTGTATCCTGGAGACTACTCTCCGCAGTCTGGACACAGGCTTTTGCACGCCCAGGTGCAAATCAGCCAAATACGATATCCATGCTGGACTCTAACTGAGGACTGGTGAATTCATACCTGGCCACTGTCGGAACCCGCCTGCCTTGTAATAAGTCACAACAGACAATTGCCACAGCCAAAAGCAGGACAGTCAAAGCCGTAGCCCTGCCGTTACAAAACCAAGCCTTCCCGGGCTTAGCCAGACAAAGCAATCCGCTAAGTAGAAACATTCTCATCTGCAGTAAAAAGAGATAATACATGAGCCCGAACCAGATAAAGGCCAGCTGCCAGAGCCCCAGGACTAGGTCCTGGGGCCAGGAATGGGGCAGGAGATGGACTAATATCGGAGACAAAGCCAGGAAGGCGGCTACAGCATAGCCCCAAACAGCCTTTTTCTCCGCTCCAGGGCCAGTTGCACACTGAACCTTTACCAGACCAGGGCGTGCATGCTGTAGAAAACCAGGAAAAAGTCCGGAAAGAAGAACATCTATGTGCTCCAGAAGATAATGATCAGCGGGGCCATGGCCAGGCGATAGTAGGCAAAGGGCCTTAAGGTGAACCTGCTTAAAAGGTGAATAAACCCCTTGATGGCCAAAATGGCTGTAATAAAGGAGACTACAAATCCCACGAGAAGCAGGTACCAGTCCAGTCCGCTGAAAATCTGCCAGCTCTTGAAAATATCATAGGCACTGGCCGCGAACACGATAGGCACCGCGGAGATAAAGGAGTACTCCGCAGCCAGCTTGCGCTCTGCACCCAAGAACATCCCGCCCATAATGGTAGCAGCTGCCCTGGAAAAGCCTGGCCAGAGGGAAAGGCATTGAAACAGGCCTATACCTAGGGCCAGCCCCTGGCTCAGGTCATCAAGACCCTGGTAGCGCGGATTCCTTTTAATGGACTCCACCAGCAAAATGCCCAAGGCCCCGATGCCCAGGGCCCAGGCCACAGGCTGGGGAGCAAAAAGATGCTCCTTGATTACAGAGTAGCCAATCAGGCCCATCAGGCCTGCGGGCAGGGTGGTCAAAAACAGTAGCCAAAGGGCAAAGGGACCGGAGAACTTCTGCTCCTGTTTTTTGGTGAGCAAGGATCTGAATCTGGGCCAGTACAGATAAACCACAGCCAGGATAGCCCCCAGCTGGATAACCACGTCAAAGGTCTTGACCTGCTCACCAGTGAAATCCAAAAAGTTGCCCACCAGGATCAAGTGCCCGGTGGAAGAGATGGGCAAGAATTCGGTCACCCCTTCTACTATACCCAGAATCACCGCAGCCAGAAAATCGTACATACCCTGTTTCCCTAAAATACAATAAATACTCTATCTTGCTTCGTTCGCAGGCTTCCTCCTGGAAAGGCTGTCACCCGCGACTTTTCTCAATGCTTTGCAAACATCACTTTCATCCATTCCACAAGGACCTGGGGCTTTGCAAAGCCCCAGGTCTGCCGACTGGTATATTCTAGCATTTCCCCACAGATTTCAAGCACAAAAAAACTCCGAGCCCGATCGAGCTCAACCACTCCACCAGGTCCGGGGCCTCCAGGTCCAGCCCTGCTCTCGCTCCTCAAAAAGGAGTCGCAGGCTTAGGTGACCAGATCTGTGGCCGATTCCAACACACTGCTGTAATCAGGCTCCTGGGCGATCTCCGGCACCAGCTGCACATGTCGCAGAATACGCCCAGCGTCCAGGACAAACACCGCCCGAGCCAAAAGGCGCAGATCCTTGATCAGCACCCCGTATTTGAAGCCAAAATCAGCCTGCTGATAGTCGGAAAGTGTCTGCACCCGCTCCACTCCTGCAGCACCGCACCAGCGTTTCTGGGCGAACGGCAGATCCATGCTGATGGTCAGGATCCTGATCTCTGGATTCAGATTGGCTGCCTCGGTGTTGAACCTCCTGGTTTCCATGTCGCAGATGTCAGTGTCCAGGGAAGGCACTGAAGTCAAAATCAACACCTTATCCTGATAATCCTGCAAACCTACTGGGGTCAGATCGTTGTCCACCACGTGGAAATCCGGGGCCTGATCTCCCACTTTCAGCTCAGGCCCCAATAATGTTAAGGCATTGCCTTTCATGGTGACTAAACCTTCTCTTTCCTGCATCCCTGGCCTCCTTGAGGTTGTGGTTTATGAAAAAACAGCTTTGAGCTTTTGAGCTGCTGGGTATTATAAGCAGTATTGGTAAATTATAATAATTATTATTTCCTCAGTCCAGCAAGTTTTTAGGACTCACCAGGAAACCTTCCTAGTCTCACATTGACATCTAGGCCTAAAAGGCTAAATTTAGAGATTTATAATTCTACAACATAACTTTCATTATTTAAGCTAAGCCCTCTTACCGTAATCCCGGACTTGATCCGGGTCCAGTTCTTTGCCTTGATTCCGGTTTTGGATCATGTCCAGGATGACGACCTTTCGCCGGAATGACGGAGCTGCGATCGAAAGTTACTGTTGTAAAAATAATGAGAACAAGGAAAAGCAACCTCAAAATTATGCACATTTTTTTACTGGCCACAGAGCTCTCCCCTGTGGTCAATGTCGGAGGCATTGCCCAATATATGCATGGCCTGGCTAGCGCCCTGCAGCAAACGGGCCACCAGGTAAGCGCGGCCCTGCCTGCCTACGCATTTCTGCAGCCAGAACAGGCGCAGTGCCTGCAGCCCAGACTGCAGATCCCCATGGGTTGCGGCTTTTCAGATGTCTGCCCGGTTTACAGAAAAGAGCTCAGGCTGCAGGAAGACCTGCCTGCCCTGCCTGTTTTCCTGCTGGGGCAGGACCGGCATTTGCAATCCTGCACCAGGCCTGGGGATATTTATGCCTGGCCCGGGCCTGAGCCCTGGATCAGATTCTGCAGGGCAGTCCAGAGCTTTTTGCAGCAAGATATCATCAGTCCGGACATAGTGCACTGCCAGGACGCACACACCGCTATGCTGCCTTTTTTTTGCAGCCAGATGCCTTTAGGGGAAGCAGACCAGTCCTATCCAGTGCTGCTCACAGTACACAACCTGCTGTACCAGGCCCAGGCTGAGCCTGGCATCCTGGATTATGCAGGTATCCCCAGCCAGCTGTTCCATCCCGAGCTGCTGGAATTTTTCGGCCGGGCCAACTGCCTCAAGGCAGGGCTGTTGTCTGCAGAAGCTGTGAACACGGTCAGCCCCAGCTACGCCAGGGAAATCACAGAGAGTGAAGACTTTGGCTTCGGCCTGGCTGGTGTTTTCAGCAAGCTGGACTCCCAGGGCAAGCTCAAGGGTATCTTAAACGGGGTCAGCCGGGATTATTGGCTGCGCCAGGCTGCCCTGGAGGCCAAGCCCTGGAGCGCAGAAGAAATGCTGCAGGCCAAAGAAGCTGCGAGACATGAATGCTTTCCTGCCTGGGGCTGGCAGCAGGAGCAAAGACCTATCCTGGGCTTCAGGGGCCGCCTGGATCACCAGAAGGGCCTGGACCTGATTGCTGCAGCCCTGCCCTGGATTCTGGACAAGGCCCGCTTGATCCTGGTCACCTGGGGAGACCCTGGGGCCAGCCCAGAGCTGCGCCGCACCTGGAGCCTGCTGCAGGAAAAAGCTGCCCAGCATCCGGACAGCCTGCTGCTGAACCCTGCAGGCTTGAGCCAACCAGAGGAAAGCGCCAGGCACTATCTGCTTTGCGATTTTATGCTCCTGCCCTCTAGGTACGAACCCTGCGGCCTGGTACAGATGGAGTGCCAAGTCCTGGGAGCCCAGCCCATAGCTAGACAGACCGGCGGGCTGGCGGATACAGTTTTTGAAACCCAAGTAGAAGGCTGCCCCTCGCCCAACGGCTTTGTCTTTCAGAATCTGCAGCCCCAGAGCCTGATTGCTGCTGTGCACAGGGCCCTGGATTCCTATGCCAGCCGCAAGGAGCATCAACAGCGACTGCAGAACTGCCTGGAGCAGAGAAACGACTGGCGAGACAGGATTCCTGCATACGAAAGCCTCTATAGACAGGCTATGCAGAACCAGCAGTAGTTTTTTGACCAATACAGAGGCCGAGCTTATGCGCATATCCATCTTGAGCAAGGAATACCCCCCTTATGTCTACGGCGGAGCAGGGGTGCACGTGCAGTACCTGGTCCGGGAGCTGGCTGCGCTGGCCCGGAATCAGCACCAGCTGGAAGTGCTCTGTTTCGGGGACCAGGATCTCCAGGAAGACAGCCTGCGAGTACGCGGGATACAGGCGGAATACGATTTCCCGAAAGTGGATCCCAGACACCCCAAGGTCTTCCAGCCTCTGCTGCACAATCTGGTCATGGCCGGACGTATTCAGCCACCGGATGTAGTCCACTGCCACACCTGGTACACCCATTTTGCAGGCTGCTTGATCAAGGAGCTCTTCCAGGCTCCCCTGGTGTTGACCACCCACTCCCTGGAGCCCCACCGGCCCTGGAAGCAGGATCAGCTGGGCAGCGGCTATCATCTCAGCACCTGGCTGGAAAAAACCGCTTTTCAGCATGCTGACAGAGTAATCGCTGTCTCCAAGGCCATGCAGGCTGATGTCCAGGATCTGTACCAGGTACCTGAGAACAGAATCCGCATCATTCCCAATGGTATAGACCCCCAGGAGTACCAGCCTGCTCAGGATTTGGAGCTGCTTCGCAGATACGGCCTGGATCCAGAGCAGCCCTATATCATTTTTGTAGGCCGCATCACCAGACAAAAGGGCATCCTGCACCTGGTCAGGTCTATACCTCATCTGGAAAAAGGCGCACAGATCCTGCTTTGTGCCTCCAGCCCGGACACCCCTGAGCTGGAAGAGCAAATGCGGGACATGCTTGACAAGGCCAGGCAGCAGAGCTCGAACCCCATAATCTGGGTCCAGGACTCTGTACCCAGGCAGGATATAGTCCCCCTCTATTCCCAGGCAGCTGCCTTTGTCTGCCCTTCTATCTACGAGCCTTTTGGCATCGTGAACCTGGAAGCCATGTCCTGCGCCACGCCTGTGGTAGCCTCCCAGGTAGGTGGCATCCCTGAAATCCTGGATCATGGCCGCGACGGCTACCTGGTGCCCCTTGAGCCTGTATCCCGGAGCGACGCTGAACCAAAAAATCCTGAAGACTTCTCCCAGGCCTTGGCCAGGGAAATCAACAAGATCCTGCAGGACCCTGAGCAAGCCAGACAAATGGGCCAGGCAGCCAGGGAAAAGGTCCTGGCCAGGTACAGCTGGCAGGCCATTGCCAGGCAGACCTTAGAGTTGTATCAGGAGCTGCAGGCAGGACGGTAGGGGATCATGGGTGTCGATTACGACTACGATTACAACGACGATTACCATAGCGATAACGACAGAAGGCTAAATCCCAGGCGCAGTCTTTGCCCCAGTCGCTGTCGATCCTAAGGAACCAGTGTACTTGCAGCCCAAATCCAGCAAAAATAGATGGTCCAGGCAGTGCCTGCTCAACTATATCCTGATCCAGATCCCTTTTGCGCTGTTGTTCTTGTTCCTGTTGCTTTTCCTCCGGGACTGGCTGGGCTTCAGCAGCTGGATAGTCTGGGCATTATTCGCTGTCTGGGTGCTCAAGGACACTGTGCTGTTCTTTTTCCTTTGGCCAGCATATGAAACCAATAGCGGAGAGGGCAGATACTCCCTTATAGAACAAATCGGCACAGCCAAGAGCCATATCGCCCCAAATGGGCTGGTATTTGTCCAAGGCGAATACTGGCGGGCCAACCTGGCTCCAGGAGAGCCGGCCATACCCCCTGGTCAGAAGGTCCAGGTTCTGGATCGGCAGGGCCTGGTCCTGATTGTAGGTCAACCGCCAGCAGCAAACAAGGAGTAACGAACAGGTGAGCTCCCCTACTCCACCTCCCCCGCGCACCGCCTGGATCATCTGGGGCCTGGGCGCAATATTCTACCTGATCGGCTTCTTCCAGCGGGTGGCCCCAGCAGTAATGACCCAAGAGTTGATGCAGGATTTCCAGATCAGCGCTGCCGCCCTGGGCAACCTCTCTGCCTTCTACTTCTACAGCTACGTGGCCATGCAGATCCCCACCGGAATAATCGCTGACACCTGGGGCCCAAGACGTCTGCTTTCAGCCGGGGCCTTGATCGCAGGCCTGGGCACAATACTTTTTGCCTTGGCCCCTGGTTTGGCCCTGGCTAGCCTGGGCAGACTACTGATAGGCGGCTCAGTGGCAGTGGCCTTTGTGGGCCTGCTCAAGCTGGCCAGCACCTGGTTCCCGCCCAGGCAGTTCGCTATGGTAACCGGCATGGCCCTGTTCTTTGGCATTGTGGGCGCTGTCTCAGCAGGACCGCCTTTGCGCCTACTCATGGACATCTTCAGCTGGAGGAGCATCATGCTCTGCATGGCTTTGCTCACCTTGGGCATTGGCAGCGTGATCTGGATCTTTGTCCGAGACCGCCCAACGCACAAGGGCTATACAGAACACCAGCCCCAAACCTTTAATGCTCCAGGCCTCGACTCCCTGCGCCACGTTATCAGCGCAGTAGGCCAGGTATTCAAAAACCGCAACGCTGCCCTGCTGTTCGTGATCCCTGGCGGAATAGTGGGCTGCACCCTGACCTTCTCCGGTCTCTGGGGCGTGCCCTATCTGAGCTCCCAGTACGGCATCTCCACAGCCCAGGCCTCTACCTTGACCTCTGCCCTGCTGGTAGCCTGGGCTGCAGGAGGACCAGCATTCGGCTGGTTTTCTGATGTCCTAGGCAGGCGCAAGCCCCTGTACATCATGGGATCAGCCCTTTGCCTGGCAGGCTGGGGCCTGATCCTCATGGTGCCAATGCTGCCTTTTTTTCTGCTGGTAGTCATTTTGCTGCTTACAGGTTTCTGCTCCGGCTGCATGGTGGTCAGCTTCGCCTTTGCCAAGGAATCCCTGCCGCCCGGACTGGCAGGCACCGCCTCTGGAGTAGTCAACATGGGGGTCATGCTGGGGCCTACCCTGCTCCAGCCTGCTGTGGGCTGGGTCCTGGATAAGAAATGGCAAGGGGAGATGGCAGAAGGGGTCAGGGTCTACAGCCTGCAGGCCTACCAAAGCGGTTTTTCCCTGCTCCTGGCCTGGGCTGCCCTGGCACTGCTCCTGCTGTTTTTTACCCAGGAGACATACTGCAGACAACAGGCATGAGGGTTTTCGGTTTGCATGGAAAAAGGACCCCATCCAGAATGATTGGCTCAGCTCAAAGCCCTATCGGCGTTTTTGACTCCGGAGTGGGAGGCTTGTCTGTACTGCAGGCCATCAGGCAAAGGCTGCCTGCAGAGGACCTTATCTATGTCGCAGACACCGCCCATGTCCCTTATGGCAGCAAGCCCAGGGAACTTATCCAAAAGCGCTGTCTGAAGCTTGGTGATTTCCTCTGCAGGCAGGGAGCCAAGGCCGTGGTTGTGGCCTGCAATACCGCCACAGCAGCGGGGATCGAGGGCCTGCGTTCCTGGCTGCAGATCCCGGTTTTGGGCATGGAGCCTGGCATCAAACCTGCGGTAACTGCCTCCAAAAACAAGATCATAGGCATCCTGGCCACCCAGGGCACCCTGCAGAGCGACCGCTACCATGACCTGATGCGAAGGTGCAGGCAGGACAGCCAAATATATACCCAGACCTGCTCCGGACTGGTGGAGCTGATCGAGCAGGGAGGCTTCCAGGAACCAGAAACCCTGGAGCTTCTCAAGTCCTACATCCAGCCCCTCTTGCAGCAGGGAGCAGACACTCTGGTCCTGGGCTGCACCCATTACCCCCTGCTCATTGAACAGATCCAGGCCCAGGCGGGTAAAGAAGTGACCATTATTGATACAGGCCATCCCCTGGCCAGGCACCTGCACAATCGCCTGAGCCGGGCCAATATTCTGGCTCAACGAAAAACCCAAGGCAGGCTGTCCATTTACAGCACAGGCCAAACCCAGGGCTTGCAGGCCATAGCTGATAGACTGGGCCTGGAGTGTTGGGTCAGGGATATCGAGCTGTAAAACGTCCCCTGCTTGCCTATTGTTTTGGAGATGACATCAATATCGACTGTTCCCTGCTCCCATGCCCCTATTATCCAATTACCCAATCAACGAATCATCCAATCTTGCCCTTCCTGCCCCTGGAGGTTTTGCCGAATAGAACCTCCTTCTGCCTTTTCTTGCCCTGCAGGCTTTTCTCCTTGCTGACCTGCCTACCGCTCACCGGATCCAAACCGCTGTGATACATGACCGTGGCCCTGGTCCCGGGCAAAGGAGTGAAGATCTGCACCTGCTCCGGCACAAAATGCAGCCTGGATCTGGCAAAGCGCAGGAAACTCTGCATATCCTCCAGGCTGCAGCCAGGGTGGGCAGCAATCACGTAGCAGGACAGATACAGTCTTTTGCCCGCCTTAGAGCAGATCTCCTGGAACAGGCGCACAAACTGCTCAGCCTTCTGCGCCGCAGGCTTATTCATCAGCTCCAGGACATGCTCCTGGCTGTGCTCCGGGGCTATCTTCAGCTGGCCCGAGACATGCCTTTTAACCAATTGCTCCAGGTACTGTCTGCCAAAACTATGATCCGCCAAGATCAGATCGTAGCGCACCCCGGAGGCCACCTGCACCCTTTTCACTCCTGGCAGGGACTGCAGTTCCTGCAAAAGTCGCATCTGGGCCTTGTGCCCAGACTTTAACTCTGCGCATACTCCATGGTGTCCGATGCAGGAACGATCCAGGCAAGGCTCCCCCCTGCTCAGCCTTTTACAGCCTGAAGCATACATATTCGCAGTCGGCCCGCCCACATCCTTAAGCACGCCTTTAAAGCCTGGCCTGGCAGCCAGCCTCCCGGCCTCGCGCAGGATGCTCTGCCTGCTGCGGCTGATGATTCTCCTGCCCTGGTGCACTGCAATGGAACAAAAGGAGCACTCCCCATAGCAGCCGCGGTGGGTGAGAATCGAATCCTGAATGGTCTGCAAGGCCTTGATCTCGCCCTGGGCCTTGCAATCCGGATGGGCATCATGCATAAAGGGCAGCTCCTGGATATAATCCAGCTCTGCCCTGCTCATAGGCCCTGCAGGCGGATGCTGCAAGACACATCTCTTGCCGTGCCATTGGGCCAGTCCCGGACCATGATCCTGCATGGCCCGGACATAGAACTGCCTGAACATTTCCGCAAAGGCCCTGGGATCCTTTTGCACCTCCTCAAAGGCTGGCAGCCGGAAATACCCTGCAGGCAGCTCCTTGCCCATCTCGCAGGTACCTGGAATGCCCTGCAGGCCCTGGTCCAGGTGCAGGGACTCAGCGATCTGCAGCACCGCCTTTTCACCCATACCATAGACCAAAAGATCAGCCTTGGCATCCAGGAGTACGCTGCGTCTGATACTGTCTGTACGCTGGTCGTAATGGGCAACGCGCCGCAGGCTGGCCTCCAGGCCGCCCAGGACAATAGGCGCGGTGTGCTTGAAAAACCTGCGGATCAGGTTGGTGTAAACGATCAGCGCCCGATCCGGCCGCCTGGTATTTTTGCCCCCGGGGGTAAAGTCGCAGCTCCTGCGGGGCTTGCCCAGGGCGGTATAGTTGGCCACCTCAGAGTCCACGCAGCCCCCGCTCACCCCCCAGAACAGCCTGGGCTCGCCCAGGGCGCAGATATCCTGGCTGCTGCGCACGTCAGGCTGGGGGATCAGACCCACGGAAAAGCCCGCATCCTGCAGCACCCTGCCGATCACCGCCACCCCGCAGTACGGGGAGTCGATATAGGCGTCCCCGCTGACCAGGATCACATCCGGCCTGGAGATACCCTGTTTTTCCAGCTCAGCCCTGCTGCAGGGCAAGAACAAAGATGGATGCTTACTTGACTTCATATTTTGAAACTTTGTATGGGAAACTGGAGCTCCAGCAACAGCTTTCTCCAAAAAGGCCGACCGCCGGTCGCCCTTCTGCCCGTGGTAAGATTGATATCATGAGTATCGACAGCCATTGCGACAACGACCACGATTTCGATTTGCTCTGCCCTCCCCTTGCTGTCGTTGTCGCGGTCGTAATCGTAATCGATATATTGACCAATACAGAAGACGAGCGGCGTTCGCCTTTTGCGGTGCCGGTTGAAGTTTTTCGTACTTTGTTGTGCCTGTTTAGGGCATGATAGTTCTTTATAATTTGGTGCTTGGAATTTGGAGCTTTAGAGCCTGGCGATCTTGCTTCAGGATCATAATTTGCTATGTAATGTTCATCAAAGCAGCCCAACTAAGGAGGCAACCATGTCCCTCACCCTGGCCTTTGATGTCTACGGCACCCTTATCGACACCCGCGGCGTGCTTCTGGCCCTGCAGGAGCACATTGCAGACCAGGCTTCCGCATTTTCTTCCCTTTGGCGGGACAAGCAATTGGAATACTCCTTTCGTCGAGGCCTGATGCAGAACTATGTGGACTTCTCCCAGTGCACCGCCCAGGCCCTGGAGTATGCCTGCCTGGCCTTCGGCCTGGAGCTCTCCCAAGAGCAGAAGCAAAGCCTCTTGGCTGCCTATCGCAGTTTACCCGCCTTTGAAGATGCGGTCCAGGGCCTGCAGAAAGCCAAGGATGCAGGCATGCGCCTGTTCGCCTTTTCCAACGGCAGCCAGAAGGCTGTGCAGGAGCTTTTGCAAAACGCCGGCCTGGAGCACTACTTCCAGGGTATAGTCAGCGTGGAGGAGACCAGGATGTTCAAGCCTTGCCCTGCTGTGTACTGCTACTTCCTGCGCCAGTCCCGGGCCTGGGGCTCAGAGACCTGGCTCATTTCAGGCAATCCCTTTGACGTGATCGGCGCGATCTCAGCAGGCCTGCGCGGAGCCTGGGTGCAGCGCTCACCCCAGGCAATATTCGACCCTTGGGAGATCCAGCCCACGCTCAGGGTAACCAGCCTGGAGCAGCTGCCGGAGCGCATCCAGCAGACCTAGACTGTAATCCCAGATCTTTACATAACTGCGCGAATCAATGGTAACTGTACAGATTTCAAATTTTCTCCCTGGTCAGGGAGAGGCATAGCACACACTTAACACCGTGGATTTATAACATACTGAAAAATAAGGTCTAAGAAACATTATCCCAACCACCCCTGCCCCTCCTTGCCAAGGAGGGGAGCTAAGAGGGTCAAACTTCCATATTCTTCTTTGGTAATCCTTCTCAGTTTATTGGAAGCGATGACCTTAAATATTAAGCAAGATCAAACGTAACTGTTCACCAGGTCCAGGGGTTCGGCCCACAGGGCGCAAAAAACTCGCTC
>CAZBUB010000039.1:0-23184 GCA_964494985.1 uncultured Desulfohalobiaceae bacterium
CCTGCTGATTACGAATCAGCTGCTCTACCAACTGAGCTACGCTGGCCCCACTAATTTTGAATAGGCGATTATAAGGGGTTTTTATCAGCTGTCAACTCCGGCCATTGCCTGATTACAAAACAACCCTTGCCAACCTGACCCGGCTGTACTAACCTGCAAATGATTGAGATCTCCTTATGACCAACCCTTTTTCCAAGGAGTAGAGGCCATGAAGATAGTCTTCCACGAGCGCTACCGGGAAAACTACGCCTCGGATCCAGCAGCTGCGGCAGGCAGGCTGGACCAGGCCAGGGATCTTCTGCAGGAGAAATACCAGTTCCTGCAGCCTGAGCTCGCTACAGAGGACGATATCCTGCTGGTGCATACTCCGGGGCACCTGGACAGGATAGCCCAGCGGGGGCATTTGTTCAGCGCCGCACTACTGGCCACAGGCGGAGCTATACATGCCTCTGAGTCGGCCATGCAGTGCGAGCCTGCCTTTGGCCTGATCCGCCCGCCTGGACACCACGCCAGCCCGGACTCTTGCTGGGGTTTCTGCTGGTTCAACAACATGGCTATAGCCATAGAGAAACTGATCCAGGAAGGTAGGATAAATTCCGCCTTTATCCTGGATTTTGACCTGCATTTTGGAGACGGGACCAATGCCTTCTTCAGGGGCAGGCAGGATGTGACCTACCACCACCTGGGTCCCATGCAGGAGCTGCCCTCTGTGCTGCAGGGCATTGACCAATGCGATATCATCGGCCTCTCAGCAGGCTTTGACAGACATATTGAAGATTGGGGCGGTGAGCTAAGCACTGATGACTATCAGGAGATAGGCAGACAAGTGGGAGCCTTAAGCCAAAAGCTCTGCCAGGGCAGGGTTTTTGCAGTCCTGGAAGGCGGCTACAACCATAAAGTGCTGGGAGAGAACATCCTGGCCCTGCTCACCGGCCTGGAGGAATCTTTGTAAATGCCAGACAGCCCTCAAGGTTATCTTAGTACTGAGCTGCAGGACAAGATCGCCCAGCTGGAGCAGGAGGTTGCCAGGGGCAAGGCTGCTGAAGCCCTGGCTGAGACTGTGCTGGACTCCCTTTCCGCGCACATCGCCATTTTGGACAACCAAGGCGTAATCCTGAGAACCAACCAGGCCTGGAGGGAATTCGCCCAGGCCAATCAGCTGGAGATCCGGCCCGAGGATTTGCAGGTCAACTACCTGGACATCTGCGATCAGGCCCAGGGAGAGTCAACAGAGCACGCCAAGGAGGCAGCCCAGGGCATACGAGCTGTCATTGCTGGAAACATACAGGAGTTCCTGCTGGACTACCCTTGCCATTCAGCCCAACAAAAGCGCTGGTTCTATATGCGGGCCAGGCGTCTGCAAGGGCCTGGCCCTTTGCGGGTGGTGGTCAGCCACGAAAATATCACCCCCCTCAAATCCGCAGAACAAGAGATAAAGCGCAAAGAGCAGGAGCTGGCCAGGCAGGCCCAGGAGCTACAGGAGAGCAACTCCGCCTTAAGGGCCCTTTTGCGGCAAAGGGATCAGGACCGGGAAGAACTGGAAACCAACATCCTGGAAAATGTCAAGAACCAGGTTCTGCCTTGGCTGAGGGACCTGGAGCAGACCAGGCTGGACCAGCACCAGCAGAGCCTGTTGCAGAGCCTGGAGAAGAACCTTTTGGACCTGACCTCGCCCTTTGCCCGCAGCCTAAACCAGCATTATGCCTCCCTGACCCCCCAGGAGCTCAAGGTGGCCTCCCTTATCCAGCAGGGGCAAAGCAGCAAGGAGATCGCGGACCTCCTGCAGTGCAGCGAGCACGCGGTGCAGTTCCACCGCAAGAACTTGCGCCGCAAGCTGGGCCTGAAATCCAGCCCCACCAGCCTGTTCACCTACCTGCAGTCCCTGAATCAGCGGTAGAAAATACCTACTGTTTCCCTCCAGATCAGCTCTGGTTCCCATCCAGCCCGAAAGTACATATACTTTAGAATAATAAAGCTTGGAGCATGCTCCCTGCATGGTCCGGGATCTTGGACAACCCCATAACCCCATACAAAAAGGAGGTAGACTATGTTCTGCGCAATCTCCCCAAAAATGAGCGAACAGGACCTTTCCGCAATCCAGAGCTTGGAGCAGGAGTTAGACAGGCCTGTGCTGGCCCTGACCTGCCAGCAGACCCCGCCAGCCCAACTCACAGCCGAGCAGGTGCAAAAGCTGCAGGAGATGGAGAACAAGCTGGGCATAACCCTTCTGGCTGTTGAGCCCCAAACCAGCCAGGCCTAAGGAGAGGATATGCGGGCCTTGGATAGGGACTCCTTTGCCACCCTGGAATTCAATCTGCAGTGGCAGAGTAGATACGCTGAGCATCAGGAGCGCTTCCTGGCCCGGAAGGTGAACATCTGGCGGGATATGTTCCCGCCTGGCCTGGAGGAAGCCCTGATGGGCAAAAAGCCTGGGGACAGGCTCAGTCTGAACTATGAGCCAGGAGTCATGGTCCCGGCCCACAGGCTCAGCCAGGAGCCCCAGCTGCCCAGACACAGCTTCCGTCCGCCCCGGGATCTTAACCCCATGCAGCCCAGATTCGGTCGTTTCTATCCCCAGGGCTTCCTCCAGAATTTGGTGGGCATCTATCCCCAAAATACATACCCCTTCCGGGTCCTGGGGCTGGACGGGGTGCAGCTCACTGCTGATCTGAACCACCCCCTGGCCCAATATCCATTGAGCCTGGAGCTGCTGGTACACAATACCGCGGCCAAGGACAGCGACGTGGGCGGCAGGTGCTCGGTATGGGCAGAGGAAATCTGCAACCAGGGTCCGGGTCTGCAGGCCAGATTCCAAGGCCAGCCCACTGACTTCGAGCTTGCCGAACCCTTGATGCGGGAAGACGAGAACCCGGACCAGAACTTCTATTCCCGGCCCAGATTCATAGGCCATGTGGACCAGCAGGCCAGCGAGCATCTGCAGCAGGAGTACAGCCGCTACCTTATGCCGGGCATGCGGGTCCTGGACCTGATGAGCAGCCTGCAGTCCCACCTGCCCCTGGATATGGACCTGGAGGTCACCGGCCTGGGCCTGAACCTGGAGGAACTGCAGGCCAACCCCAGGCTGAGCAAGCATCTGATCCAGGATATCAACCAGCAGCCTGAGCTGCCTTTTGCAAGCGGATCATTTGAAGCCCTGATCTGTAGCCTGTCCATAGAATATGTAACCAGGCCCTTAAGCCTGCTGCGCGAGATGTACCGGGTGCTGGCTCCAGGAGGCACCCTTTTGATCAGCTTCTCCAACCGCTGGTTCCCGCCCAAGGTCACCAGGCTTTGGACCAGCCTGCACGAGTTCGAGCGCCTGGGCCTGGTTTTGGAGCTGGCCTTAAGAACAGACGGTCTAAAGAATCTGCAGACCACCACCATCCGCAACTGGTGGCGGCCCAAGGATGATAAGTGGTACGGCTGGCTCTTTAGCAGCGATCCTGTGTATTTGCTGGTTGCCAAAAAAGAGGACTAAGTTTAACCTTGCCAAAGCAAGAAACTTAAGCAATAATCATTATTTGTTCTAAAACATCAGCTAGGAGAAACAGAATGCAGCTGCGTGATTATTTCGAGAACACCTCAGGAATAGGAGTGCTCTCTACTGCAGACAGTCAGGGCAACGTGAACAGCGCCATCTATGCCAGGCCCCATGTCATGGAGGACGGCAGTCTGGCCATGATCATGCGGGATCGCCTGAGCCATAAGAACCTGGAGTCCAACCCCAAGGCCAGCTATCTTTTCCTGGAGCAGGACTCAGGCTATAAGGGCAAGCGCTTCCACTTGAGCAAGATCGCAGAAGAGCAGGACCAGGAAAAGATCCAGGCCCTGCGCAGGCGTGCCTACAAGGACGACCATCTGAACCAGGAGGCCAGCTTTCTGGTCTACTTCCAGGTGGACCAGGAACTGCCCTTGATCGGTTCCGGAAAGTAGCCTGGCACTTCTGACGCCGCCAGGCCTGAAGATTTGGCAGCGACCAGGGATTGCAGAGGGGCGTATTCATTCACCATCTACTGTGCCCGGATAGCTTTATCGAGGAAGAAACCAAGCTCCGGGGGTTCGGCCCACAGGCTCAAAATGTCTGAGCGACTTAGAATGCGTTCAGCAAAACTGTGCACGCTATTTCAACCTCAAAGTCCACCATAATCCTCTGGAAGTTCAAGAGGTCCAATATATAACTTTTGCTTTACGCATTCTTAGGAGCGAGTTTTTTGAGTCCTGTGGGCCGAACCCCCGGACCTGGTGAATAGTTACAGAGGGGCGAAAAATCTTTCGCCCCATATACAAAACCTGCCCACTAATCCTCTGCCTGGGAATACAGCAGCTTGCCCTCCCCATACACAGCAGTAGGATAGCTGGCCAGGTCGAATGGATCCCCGCTCCAGCAGACAAAAGAGGCCCACTTGCCCTGCTCCAGTGTGCCCAACACATCCTGCAGACCCAGGAGCTCAGCATTCTTCCTGCTCAAGATCTCTATTGCCTGCTGCTTGGACAGCCCCAACCGCAAAAACCACCTGGTCTGCAGCAAAAGCTGCCTGGCCAGGGTCACCGGATGATCGCTCATCAGCCCAAACCTGGCCCCTGAATCCAGCAGATATTTGGCGTTCCTCCAGTCTTCCTGCCTCAGCTCCACCTTGTAGGCAAAGGCATCCAGGGGGCCATAACAGACAGGGATCTTTAGCCTGGCCAGCTCCGCAAAGATATGAGGCTTGTCCACTGCCAGGGCATGCTCCACACTGACCTGGAGCCCATACTCCCGCACCAGCCTAAGCAGGCTGGAGACATCATCCACCTTGTGCACATGCACCCTGAGGCCCAGGCTGCCCTCCAGAATCTGCAGCAGGGTCTCCTCCTCTGCCGTAAAAGTGATCTCCTGTCTCTTGTCCTGGTCCGCTTCCTTGTAACGCTTTTGCTTGCGAGCCGCGCTGTCCAGCTTAGCCCTGAGCTGGGCCAAGGCCCCCATCCTGGTGCTGGGTCTGGTCCCGGACCAGGAGCTGGTAGACATGGGGTTGTAGCCAAAGGCAGCCTTAATTCCAGCCCTGGAGATCAAGGCCTGACTGCTGTCCTGGGCATAATTGCGGACCACAGCAGAGCTGCCGCCGATGATGTTCCCGCTGCCAGGCAGCAGGCAGGAGTAGAGCACCCCGGACTGCACTGCCTCCTGCAGGGCCGGATCGTCCATCTGCAGGGAATCCAGGGGATCCGCAAGAACCAGGAAGGGGTCCTGCTTGTCATTGGCCTCTGACTCTGATTCCGGCTCTCCTGAGCGCACCAGGCCTATATGGCTGTGGGGGTCAACAAATGCCGGGGTCAGCACCTGACATTCCTGCAGCACCTGACCCTGCTCCTGGCTGGAGATGCCTGCTATGCACTCACCATCCAGGACCAGGCAGGCCTCCCGGAGCACTTCCTTTCCGGTATACATGGTCTTGGCTTTGATACAGGTCATAACTCCTCTTCTAAGGGGAGATACTCATTGCTGCTGAGAATATCAAATTCTTGACTGGGATCTTGCCGCTCAGCTCCACGAAGTCTATGCCCATCCTGGAAAGCTGCTGCTCTATCAGGTAGGTCATGGTGGTGGAAGATACTCAGGCTGTCTGCAATCCTGTCCCGGATATAGGCCTGATCTAGATCTGGCATAGCATTATTCCTGTTTTTCTGAATACACAAAACAGGAGATCCTCATAGATATTGGCAGGGCTTGTCAAGACTGAGGATCTGTAGTCCATAAATCTGCGTATAACTTGTCTGGGAAGGCCTTACACATGGCTTAACAGCCCCCTCAGGAGAGCTGTAGCCCAAAACAAGAGCTTACCCATCCCAAGGGTCTTGACCCAGGGCAGAGCGCCGGTCATAGACATAGCTGCTGCCTGCCACAGATTTAGCGTATTTTTTGACGTCAGCGGACCTTTCGCTGATCTTCTGCAGGGAGGTGGGCCCCTTGACCTGGAGGATGCCCATGGAAACTGTGACCAGGGGGTGCTTGCGGATTTTGTTGTTTCTGCCCAGGGCGTATACACAGCCCTTGCTGCGGTCTTCCTGGGTGAAGAAATTCCGTTTGGCCCTTTCAAAGCATCGCACAACCCCAAGGCAGAACCTTGCAGGGTCCACTGAGGTGACCAGGACCAAATCGTCGCCACCTATGTGGCCTATAAAGTCAGATGGCTGGCCATAACGTCTTTGGCAGCGCTGCAGGATCTTGGACAGAAGCAGGATCATCTGATCGCCGTCTTGAAAGCCGTAGGTGTCGTTATAGGCCTTAAAATTGTCCAGGTCTATGTAGACCAGGTTGAAGGGGCGGCCCAGATCCAACCTCTTTTCTATCTCGGCCTCCAGGGCCATATTGCCGGGCAGCCCGGTCAGCGGATTGGAGCCTTTGGCCATTTCAACCTGAAAGGAGGCCATGGAGTCTATCAGCTGACGGACCGAGACCACGCCCAGGAGCTGGCCTTGTCTGGTAACAATCACGTCGTCGTACGTCTTGCTGCTTTTCCTTTCGATGGTCATCTGGGCCACTGTCTCAATTGTCATGGATGCGTCAACTATGAGGGGATTTTTGTCCATTATCGCAGTCACCTGTCTGGAAAAGTACAGGGCCACGCCATACCGGGTGGAGAGCTTTCTGTCCAGCTGATGGCTCATGACCAGGCCTATTGGCCTGGAATTCCTCTGAACCACTATGCTGGCCAGTGGGCCCATGGCCTCGAACATGTTCCTGATCTCATCGACCCTGGTATATTCATCCACCGCAGGGACAGTCTGAACAAGACCTCTGACTGGTAGATGGCAGCGCGAGCTTTCCGGTATTTCCAGCTTGGACGTAAGCTCATGACTGAAATCGACCTCAGGGGGCGGATAATCTGGCCTGGCTATGTAGAAACCTTGACCAAGATGGACCCCCAGCTCGGATAACATCTTCAGACTATTGTG
Source organism: uncultured Desulfohalobiaceae bacterium (assembly GCA_964494985.1). Lineage (GTDB taxonomy): Bacteria > Desulfobacterota > Desulfovibrionia > Desulfovibrionales > Desulfothermaceae > CAZBUB01. Next base: position 6,934 of record CAZBUB010000039.1, read on the forward strand.
GGTCTCAATGCCTTCGGCAATGATCTTGGCCTCTATCTTATCGGCAAAAGTGACAAAGGTCTCCAGCAGGGCTTTTTTGACCGGATCTTTGTGGACGTCAAAGACAAGTGACTTGTCTATCTTTATAAAATCTGGCCGAATGCGGGCCAGGGAAACCAGCCCAGAGTAGCCTGCCCCGACATCGTCTACAGCTATTAGAAAACCCTGGCTTCTGTAATGTTTCAACGTCTGATTGAATAGCTTGAAGTCATGGATGGCGTGTCTTTCAGTGATTTCAAAGACCACGTTTTCCGGGTTCAGGTTGGTACTCTTCAGGATCCTCTTGGTTTCGCCCGGGGTAAAGTCAGGATCACTCAGTGTCTGGGGATGAATGTTCAAAAAGAGCTTCTGACCGATGCTCAGCTTGCCGCAGCTTTTAATAGCTTTTTCCCGACAGATCTTTTCCAGCTGAAAAAGGGAGCCTGACTCTTCGGCAAAGCTGAACAGGTAAAGGGGCGAATAAAAACTGCTGTTCTTCGGGCCCCTGCTGAGGGCCTCCCAGCCGTAGATGCCCCCGGTTTTGAAGTTGATTATAGGCTGGTAGACAACAGTTATTCTGGAATGGCTCAAGATATCCTGGAACTCTATGTTCAGGACCAGATCTTGCATATCGAATTCGCTATAGCCCATGGATCAGACCTCCTTCGGACAGGAAAGTAGATATTGCTCGGTGTTGTATGCCAGACCTACTTAGGTCTGACCGGAGCTGATCCCAATAGTCCGTTTAGATTGCTTAAAAAGAACGATCCCGCACTTTGTTTTTTCGACTCAGGCTATGGCAAACTACGTTCCTTCTATTACAAAACCATGGCGTAAGAGTTACGTTCTTTTCTCAAATAAAGGCGGGCAAAAGGGACAACCAGGATATGAAAAAAAGGCCAAGGTTCGCCTTGGCCTTTTTTGCCCTGGCCTACATCAAAGCCTTCCTTAGGGTCAGCTAATAGAGCTACTTGTTGCCTGTCTTTTTCTCTTCTGCCTGGGCGCCGGCTGAGGCAGCCGGGCCAGGCTGAGCTTTTGCTTCAGCTGAAGCAGCTGCTTGGTTCGGGGCTTCCGGCTCTGTTTGGGAAATCTTAAACACAGACTGGGCTGCTTCAGCCTGAACCTGTTTTGGCTGCCAGGATATTTCCAGGGACATTTCTTCCTTGTCCGGCTTTTGTTTGGCAGAGATCTCCAGACTGACCTGCTCATTCGGGGTGAGGCTGATGAAGTGCTCTTCTTTCTGCAGCACCACCTTGCCGCCTTTCAGGGCCTTGATCAGCTCTTCCAGGTAGCTGGTCAGGGTGCCACGGTCCATGCTTTGCTGCAGAGCGAATTTTTGTCCAGCCATGCTTGTCTCCTTTTGTTTTTTTGACGTGGTTTTTATTTTTTGTGTGGAAAACTGGATCTCCTACAATAGCTTTCTCTAAAAAGGACGAACGTGGGTCGCCGCCCTTCTGACCATGGTAATATTGATATCATGAGTATCGACATCGATATTTTGACCAATGCAGATCTCTCTTCCTTAACTCAAAGATAGCAGGATATCCAAAAGCCGTTGGGGATCGATTCCTGGGCTGGAGCTTTCAGTCACCAGCTCGAACTGCAGGACTTCAATATTCAGACCCTTTAGGAGATCGAAATCAATGTTTCCGGGATAGCGGGACAGGTCATTATCCAACAGGAGGTAATTAAGTACCTGCTCTGCCTGGAAAGAGCCTTCTCTTTGCAGGACGTTGAGCAGATGAAGGACTTGTTCGTTAAGGCTCAGGCCGCAGCATTCCGGGTCTGGATAGGTGCTGGGGACAAAGACCTTGGGGCAGCTGGTCCTGGATATGCCTGTGCCCACCCCTTGGGGGAGCAGATTGGCGATGAGACTGGAAAAGAAGCTGCCCATTGGATAGCAGATAAGCTCTGCCTGCTCGATGAGGCTCTGCAGCTTGTTCCGAATTTCCACTTGGACCGGGTCAGTCAAGTTTTTGCTCAAATAGAGCTCTTGGACTTTGGAATCGATATGCCTGCATTCCTTGCCGGTGAGCTGGTGCTGGCCCCGGACAAGCTCTTTGTTTTCCAGCCTGGCCACCAAATGGAGATCTTTGTTGACCACTGGCCTGACAATGCCCCTTACCTCAGCCAGCTTGGAGTAGATGTAGATCACAGGGTCCAGATGGCGGTGGTGCTCCAGGTATCCTGCAGCCAGGATCAGATTGCCGATGCTGGCTCCATTTAAGTTGAATCCCTTGGGCATGCGCTGCAGAAAAAATTCCAGGTGATGTCTGATGATCTTGCGCATGGGGTCTGGAATCTGGGCCACCAGGTCGTGTTTCCCCTTAGCCATCCTGGAGAGCTCTAACTGGAGGCTTTGGTTTTCCTCCTGCCTGGGCAGGCGATAGGAAAACAGGGAATATGTGGCCGGATTGCCGGTAATGCTCTGGTCCGCCAAGGCCATAAGCCGATTGCGGATGTCGCCTACTGCCGGCATATTGAAGGCTTTCCTCAGCTCTGCTGAGCTGCCCCCAGAGTCAAATGGGGTGATAATGTGCACGGAATTGTGGGTGTATCTGATCAAGGCCTGGCTCAAGCCTTTTAAGGCATTGCCTCCGCTAAAGAAAAGGATCTTGGGGCCCAGGTGCGGGGCAGCCCGGCAGCGCTCAATCTGCACTTTATTGGGCAGCTCCAGGACCTTGCTGAAGCGGGTGCTTACCTTCTGCAACGCTTTTCTCCATTGCTTGTTTCCATGATTTGCAAGCAGTGCTGAGCAGCCTGCTCGAAATCAATCCCGCCGCAGATTTCAAACACTCTGGCTTTCTCCAGGATCCGGCAGTAGTCCTCAAGGCAGTGCTTTTGTTTCCTGCCTGGATCCGGACAATAGAACAGCCCGGTGCCTTTTTGAAACATCCTGATCAGCTCAGGTCTGTCAGCAGGGGAAAATTCCTGGATCTGCAAAGGCTTTTGACTATGCTCCCAGTTCAGGACCAGCAGGATATCCAAAGGGCCCTGCAGGATAAAACGATCCTGACCGTAGAACTTTTCAATGGGCACATCGTATTTCTGCTCCAACCGCCAGAGCTCCTCTGGGGACATCTTGAGCAGGGTCTGCCTTTCTTCCGGGCTGAGCAGGCTTTGGAGCACAGGGTTGTGCAGGGCTGTGCCTGGATTAATCCTGGGCATTTTGGCTACCCCGTACATGCTAAGTCCTGAGCCGTTTTCCTTGACCAGGAGCCTGTCGTTGCTGGTATAGGAAAAGCCGTGGCTCAGCAGGCGCAGGGCCAGGGAGGATTTGCCGCTGCCGGAGTTGCCGGCAATGGCCAGCCCCTGGCCATTTAGCTGGACTCCAGCCGCATGCCCCAGCAAAGCTCCCTGGTTTAGCATATGCTCAATATAGCGGTTGTTGATAAAGTTGACCACCTGATTCAGGTTCTGCAGACAAGGACCCACTGCCAGATGCTCCCTGGGCCCGAATATAAAGTGCATGCCAGTAAGCCTTTTTTTCACAATCCTTCCCTGTCCAAGCTCGCAAGACTCTTCCTTGATCTTGCTTTTGCCCGGATCAGGCGGCTTGACTTGAAATTGAAAATGAAATTCCTGCACTGGTGCCTGATGCACTGTGATCCTGCAGTCCGGGTTTTCTGCTCCCAACGTCAAGAAGGACTGAAAGTAGTCCTGAAGACCCGCTTGCACATCAGGGCTGTTGGTCCTGACTTCCAGCTTGAAGTCGCAGAATTGAAGAGTAAGGCACCAAGAGGCAGGAAAGGATCTTCTTATGCCAAAAATCAAGTCCAAGTAAGTATTGTCTTGCATGGGGCTCCTGCAGATTTAAGCCTGTTGATCAGCTGGCAGACATGTTTTTGCGCGCTGATCAAGACTCCTTGATTCGCTGCATGGCATACTCGGCAAACAGCTTGGCCGCATCAATGTCCTTGACCTGCATCAGTCCCCTGAAGCCCCCAAAGGCGGATACTTCGAAGATCATGGGGCCCTTGCTGGTTTCTGCCAGGTCCACAGTGGTGAAGTCCAGCTTAAACAGGTCCTGGGCCTGCCTGGCCAGCTCAATGCTTTCGAGAGTCGGCTCATAAGGGGTGTATTTCCCGCCGTTGGCTGTGGTCGTGTTCCAGGAGTCGGTGCTGTTGCACCTGGCATAGGTGCCCAGATACTCCCCGCCCAAAAAGGCCAGGCCCAGATCGCAGCCTGGGAGGTCGATCTTTTGCTGGATGTACATGATGGGGTTTTCCTGCTTGAAGCTTTGGATCTTTTGCCTGGCTGAAGGGCCGTCCTTGATCAGGGCCATGCCTCTGGCCTTGGAGGTATACAACGGCTTGAAAATCGCTTCCCTGTACTCGCGTACCGCCTGTTCAGCCTTGTCCAGACTTTCGGTGATCACAGTAGGCGGCATGGGCAGGTTGGCCGTTTTAAGGCTGATTGTGCAGCTCAGCCTGTCCAGGACCCTCATGATGCTTAAAGGAGAGGAAAAGATAGGCACACCCTTGCTGAAAAGGAATCTCAGGACTTCCAGCCTGTCCAGAAGGTCTGGAGAGTACCTGGCCCCGATCTTCTTGATCAGCAGGCCGTCCAGGGAGCTTAAATCCCAATCCTGGAAAGAGACCCGGCCTTGGTCCAGGTCCAGGCCCACCTCCCGCATATCAATCAGCATCCGAAATCCGGTCTGAGCCTGAACAGCATCTGCCAGCCTTTCTGAGGACCATCCGCCTTGGGTTCCGACGACTCCTATCTTATACATAATCCACCTGCAAAAGTTTGAACGACTTAGAATGCGTTAAGCAAAACTGTGCAAGCTATTTCAACCACAAAGCCCACCATAGTCATCTGGAAGTTCAAGGGGTCCAAAATCAGACTTTTGCTTCACGCATTCTTGGAAGCGAGTTTTTTGCGTCCTGTGGACCGAATCCCTGGACCTAGTGAACAGTTACATGCAGTTTTAGGTTTTGTAGAAAAGGACCTCCTCAGGAAAGCGGAAATCCAGTATATCCTGCGTAGCTACAGAGAGGACTTTTTGCAGCAGATATCTGGAGCGCAAAAACATTTCCCTAGAAAACTCATTATTCAGCTCAAACCTGGTGGAAGTGAATAAGGAGCGAGCAACAGCCAGGGCCAGACGGAACTCGAAGCTCCAGTCATTTTCCTGGGCTGCAAATCCCCTGCTGCAGTTGAGCAGGCTGAGCATAGTGCGTTTTATCCTGGCCCTGATCTTAGGGTCAAACACAGGCAGTCTGAAGTTGGAGATCAAAAAGACTGATATGTCCTGGACATAGTCGTAATACCTGGAACGATGCAAATCTATAAAGTGGATTTTTTGTTCTGTATGGCTGTAGACAATATTGTTGACATTCAGATCCCCGTGGATAAATACCTGAAACGGTGCCGGCGGGGCTTCTTCTTCTTTTCTGGCCGCCCCTTGGACCAGCTCCTGGAATGAAGGAATGGGACAGGAGTTGATGTGCTTGCTTTGGTCTTTAAAAAAAGGATGGATCTGAAACACAGACTCCTGCCTGTCCAGAAGCTGCCTGGTGAAGTCGGTCTGCACTGCTTCCTTTTTTTGGGTGGTCTTCCAGATCTCCATAAGGGTCTCCTGGAAGACGAAAACAGCGTTTTCCAAGGTCTCCCGATCCGTAGCCAGGATGGTCTCTTCCAGGGTGCAGCCGGGAATAAGCTCCAGGAGCAGGGAGGCCTTGTCCTGGGCCGGGTCTTGTTCAAACCCAAAGACCTTGGGCACCAAGGCGGGGAAAATGGATTCCCAGGTATCCAGGTTTTCTTTTTCCCGGGCGATTTTTTTCAGCTGTCCTTCCTTGAAGATACTGTTCTGGAACTTTTCCTTGAGATCGGCCTTGTTTTCCACCCTGCCGATCCTGCAGCCTGACCTGGTTCCCCAGATCATGGAGAAGTCAAAATCTGAGACTGAGGCGTTGAAACCTGAGTTGTAAAGGGTCTTCTGCAGGGCTTGGAACTGATTGATCTTGATTTTTTCTCCAATGATGGAAAAAATGATTGCTTCCCCAATATTGAGCAGGGAATCTCCTATCCTTTCAAAATAGCGGCTGATAAATAGAATGGTGATCAAGTTTCCCGGAGTGTTTCTCTCATCTTTGAGCTCCTCCATGATCTGCTCAAACTGGACTTGGTACATTTGATCCAGGTTGTTTTCTGTCCTGCAGAGGTCCAGGGCCTTAGAGAGGTCCTTTTCTTTCAAGGCCGGGATGAGAAGCTCTATTGCATTGGAGATGTCGACAATCATTTCTGCATAGTCGAAGTTATGCAGGAAATTGTAGCTGCTCAGGTAATGCACCTGCCTGACTATGTTCACGCAAAAGTCTGCAATCCTCTCCAAATTTACAGCAATGGTCTGCATGGCCCTGATTGTGTTCAGCTCCTGCTGGGTGGTCCCGGACTCAGAAACGATCCTGGCAAAACAGTCGTTCTCTACAATGTTTTTCAGATTGTCTATATGATCATCTTTAGAAATGATCTTGTCCTGCAGCTCAGGATCTGGTGAGTTGAGGAAGGCGTAGGTGTGCGAAATTTGATTCTTTATTTCTAGAACCAGGAAATGAAAATTGTCGTTTAAGCCTTTGAACTTGATCATAAGGAGAAGGCCTTGCAAGGCTTAGATAGGCTTTGGCTCTGAGTTGTAAAATTATTCAAGAGGTTATGTGTCCTGCAAGCTCTCGCCAGTTATTGACAGGCTGGAGCTTTCGGCGAGCTCGCTTTCCCCATCTTCCCAGGTAAGCTTTATCTGCAGCTTGGTGTTATTGGCCTTCTTTTTGGCTTTCACAGAAAACTTCACTATTCTGGGAGGATGAAGGGTCAAATTCTCTTTATTAGTTGCCAGCTGGATCTCCCCTTTTTCCAGCCCATCCTGCAGGGCCTGCACAAATTGCTTGATACTCAGACAATCCTGCAGGGATTCATGAAAAAAACGTCCTTCTTTCGACATATTGGCCGTAATTAGTTTCCTGGTTTTCCTGTTCAGCCATCCAGTATGGCTTTGTATTCCTGGATGGTCCTGCTGCGGCTGACCTGATTTCTGATCAATTTCTTGCTTATGGACAGATCTTCCCAGGCAGGCTGATAGCCGATTTCCCGTGCCGCTTTGGCCTGGTCCTGGAACTCCCTGTCCTTGACCTTTTCGCCCAAATGGGTGTCGTCGCCCATGAAAATAAGAAGCTTCTTACTGTTACCACTCTCCCGGTTCTTGCGGTTGACCACAGAGATCAAGAACTCTGTGTACTTCTGGGACTGGGGATTCCAGACCTCATAGCCGTCCACATCGTAGTCAGCCAGCAGGATAGGCCAAAACTGCTCCGGATGGGGAATGATCACCCCGGCCCTGTGCAGCCTGGCTTCTTCAATAATCTCGGAAGTACGGTAAAAATACTGCAAAGAAAAGTCCTCTTTCACTCGTTTTTTTACTGCCTTAAGGAAGTTCTGGCAGCGGTCGATTGCCACTGGGTCGTAATCCTGGCGCAAGTAATCAAAAAAGTTGCGAATCAACTTGTTCTTAAACATACTGGTTGGTATATGCTCAAAGTATTCATCCACCAGGAGCTTGATCTTCTGGACATAGATGCTGCAAAACTGTATCAGCTCCAAGTCAGCTCCGGTGTCTTTAGAGGCTGCCTCCATTCTTTCCTGAACAGGTTCCAGGATGGTTTGCATAAAGCTAAGCAGCTGGGAGGAGCGATATTTACGGGTATGCTCTAGCATGGACTGGAGCACGTTTTCCTGGGCAATATTTTGGCTTTTGAAGTGAAGCAAGAGCTGGACCTTTTGATTGAAGCCCTGGGAATAGCAGTCTACTTCCACCCCGCTGTAGCCTGCATAGGACCTGATTTCATTGTGCTCAGTGGGTATGATCAACTCAGTTTCCCGGTTGGGATACATACGATCGATGCGCTCTATGGCCAGGTCCAGGGGAATATATTCAGGATGCCAGTGCACGGCCAAGACTTCCCTTTGTCTGGGAAAAACCTGTTCCGGATTCCTGATGCTCTCTTGCTGCTCAGGCTCAAGGTTTGCATTGATGACCTTAAGGAAGATCTCCCTGTCCTTTTTGGTGATCTCCTCAGGTATCTGCTCAGGATAAATATCCGGACACTGGGGATGCTTTTTGACAATGGCCACCATACTAGCCCCCTATGCGTATTAAAATCAGTTTTAGCAAAGGAATTTTACAATTTTGTCTCATGCGGAGACGCTTCGTGAAGCCGTCTGGCCAAAAGTTCAACTTTATTTCTTTTTAAATCAGGAAGATGCATAAAAATGTCCCTTTTGCTCAGTCTATAGCATACATTTACTCACGATATTGAGCAAATGTCAAAGTCTGAGCCGGGACCTTGTAGACTTTATGGGGAGGCCTTGCGAGCAAGATAGTGCTGGTCCAATGACTGCCTCAGGTAAACCTTAATAAGAGCCTGACGACTAATATTCAATTCCCGGGCCAGGTCATCCAACTCCTTGAGCATGTCAATGCTAAAATCCACATTGACCCTTTGAATTGATGGCTTCATCTCGCCTTTATTGGTGAAAAAGCTGGAGATGTCTTCACCGTTCATTGCTTTTTCAGCGATTTCATCGGCTGAAAGCTGATTTTGTTTAGCTATATTCTTCATACAGTTTTTCCTCTTGCTTTGTGGACTTCCAGAGAGTGACAAGGTGATAATACTCTCCTCTTTCATCCTCTCTGATCTCAAATATGACCGAAAAGAGTCTGCCCTTTACCCATCCGATGGCACGAAACTGCTCAGGATCATCATTGCGGCAGTCAACATAATGTGGATGTGACCAGCTTTCCTGGACTTCTTCAAAGTCTATACCTCGTCTAGGGTCAGATTTTATTTTTTCGCTCTTGAGGCGGTCGAATTTAAACCTCATGATATCAAAAAGTATAATTGTTATACCTTGATGTCAACAAGAACTTTTGGCTAGAAGCAGGGCCCAAAATGATTCCCTCCAGCCCGTTCTTGCGGATGCGGTAGCAGATTCTAGGTTCGCAGATGCCCAAGAGCCTGGCCGCGAGCCGCTTTTCCCCTTTGCTTTCCTGTAAGGCAGTCATGGTCTGCTGCTTCTTTAGCTTTTTTATTTTGGACTTCTTCCTCAATCAAACTGAGCATTTTCAGCCAGCCGCGGCGCAGGTTTCTGATCTCTGTCTTCTGAGCTCTGTCTTCCATCTTCATACATCTCCCAGCTGCGGATAAAGGCCTCCTGGGTGGATCTTCCCAGCATATATTGCCTGGCCTGGATTTTCATGTTCAGCAGCCGCTGGGGATCATCAGCTAAGGTTAAAATAGCTTTTTCCAGGGCCCGGGCATCCAGAGCCGGAACGATCAGTCCGGTCTGTTCCGGAATCAAATTTTCCTGCGGGCCGCCCTGATCTGTAACAATGACCGGCAATCCTGAAGCCTGGGCCTCCAGGACCACGTTGCCAAAGGTATCTGTGGTGGAAGGAAAGACAAAAATATCGCTGGAGGCATAGGCCTGGGCCAGGTCCTGCCCGGTCAAAACTCCGGCAAAAACGGCCCGAGTTCCGGACAGGTCGGATTGCATCTCCCTCATATACGGACCTTGCCCCACAATGATAAGCTGGATATCGTCCCGCAGCTTTTGGATCTTGGTGTAGGCCCGGACCAGGATCTCCAGGTTTTTCTCCTTGGAGACCCGGCCCACATACAGCAGCTTAACTCGATCCCTTTGCAGTCCAAACCGTTTTTCCCAGAATCCGTTTTTATGTTCGTGATGAAATCGGTCCGTGTCGACCCCCCGAGGATACAGCTTGATTTTGTCCCCTTGGATGCCATGGGCCGTCAACTCATCTCCAGTGGCTCGAGAGGGGACGTAGACCGTATCCAATTGGTTATAGTACCAGGTTATCAACTTCCACATCAAAGCCTCCATGTCTTCATCCCCGGTGAGCTGGGCCGCGTATTGAGGAAATGCGGTATGATAGGTCCCGTATATGGGCAAATGCAGGATCCTGGCCGTAGCCAGGGCGGCCAGGCCCATAGGCCCTGGGGTGGAGGTGTGGATGTGAGTGAAATCGTTTTCTGCACAAAAGTCCAGAATCTCTAAAAAGGAGGGACAGGCCAAATCCAGTTCCGAGTATTCCGGGACCTCAATACGCCCAAAAGGCGCAAAATCAATCTGTTTGTCCATTGCCAGCTTCGATCCGCAGGTCAGGACATACAGGTCTTTGTGCAGATCTTTGGCTAATTGGGCTTGATTTTGTAAGCTGAAAGCTACGCCGTTACACTGGTCAAATGTGTCGGTAAACAGAGCCACCTTAGGGGATTTGGATCGAGCCGTCGACGGTGAGTTTTGCAAACGTGCCAGACAGGCCTGGGCCAGAGGGCGATCCTTACTATAAAAGCCAAAAGCCAGGAAATACGGGGCTAACAAAGCATATACCGAGCCCCCGGATCCGATGGTGGCAAAGATGTTGAACAGCTTGGCCTGGGAGGCGCTTTCCACCAAGGTCTGGGAAAAATTTTTTATCAGTCTGTCTGATGCAGCCCGGACAAAATTGAACCAATCATCCTCTCGATCCTGAAAAGACCGGTCCGGGTCATGGACCATGTCCAGCAGATGCGGATTGTTGTTTAATATGGCCAGGCCCTCTTGGTGGATCATGGAGGTTACATCAGAGGAACCCCCGAGCTTGAAAAAAAACCGCTCTCCCCGCTTGGTCCCCAGGTAGTCATACAGCCAGCTCCAAAACCCCTTGTTCTTCCCTTTTTTACCGGTCAGGGCACAGTCCACAAATTGCAGAAGCTCATCTTTTTGCACAAAGCGCTCCAGATTGAACTTAGCTTTGTAGAATTGATAGGCGATGGCGTACAAATTGTGGCCCATGGTTCTGGCTGAGACAGGTTGACTATGTGGCTCTGCCCTTCCCTGTCTCAGGCCCTGCAGGAAGTCTTGGATTCCGACAGCCCCTGGAACCCGGGTATAGGCCCGGGCGATGTTCAGGGAGGAATGGTCGTCTGAGCCTGCAGTTAGGGCCTTGATCCATGGTCTTTCACTCCCGGGCTCCAAGCCGTGTTTGTCAGCCAAAAGCTCAATATCTTTTGCGCTCAGAGCTTTCAGGATTTGCTCCAGGATCAGATTTTGGAACTCATCCCTGGAGCCATTGAGCTCAAAGAGATCAAAAAGCAGAAGCATCTGCTCAAAATGCTCGACGCTCAGGCGATTATTCATGTCGAAAAAAGGGTGGGCCACGATGTGCACAATTCCTTGATCCCGCAAATAGGGAACCAAATCGAAAATATTCTGGCGCAGATGCTGGATGTCCCGGTGCTGCTCTTGGCTGATGTCCAAAGTCAGGACATGGATCTTGCAGCCGTCCTGCGGAAAATAAGAGGTCACTTCCTCACTGATGAAGGCCCCGGGCAGATGGGCGATCTCCAGGGCTCCTGCAATGGAATTGTGATCGGTGATAGTCACCAGATCCATGCCCCGATCCTGGGCCAGGCCATAGACCCGCCTGGGATCTGAAAAACTTTCTGGACAGTCGATCTTTTGCAGTATCCATTGTGAGGGTCGTTTGGAATACTTGGAGTGCACGTGTAAATCGGCTTTGAGCCCTGGTAAGTTCATAATTTTTCTCCCTGGTCATGGTCTGGGGGTGGGCTGGAAACCTTACAGACCTTGGGCATACCCCAAGCCCATGACAGGAAAGTGACGAGAGCTTTGCGGTTGTGTGAAACCAGGAAAAAAAGAAGGAAGGAGGTCTATCGGAATGTTGGGGCCTAAAAAGGTATCGCTTTGATCTGTGTGGAAAGCATTTTGAAAAACTTACTTTTTCAGGACAGTTTATTCCCGGAAATAAAAAATTCCCTGTACATAACCAAAATGTTTGTCCCTGGAAAAAAGCTTATATCCGTGCTGCATAGCACAGGCAGCAATCCATATGTCGTTTGTCGGAATGGGAGTACCTGCCTGTTTAAGACTATTGAGTATAAACGCATAGAAATCTGATGTTTCTGCATCAACACGATGAAGAGCTACTCGCGGGGAATTTAAAAATATATCAAGCTCTTGTCTGTTCTGTCTTTCCTTATGCCCAGCCTTGAATCCTGAATAAAGCTCGCCCAAGCTGATTGTAGATATGCCGATTGTTTCGATTTTTCGCAGTATGTCTACAACCTCGGTCTCGCCCTTCATGGCTAAGGAGTAAATATTCGTGTCAATAAGCACTTTCGTCATGACCACAGTTCCTCATCAATCTGCCGTTCTGTATCGATCTTTCGGCTCACAGCAGAATATTCCTCTTCACTCCATCGGCCAAAAAGATCATCAAGGTCATTGTATTCTTTTGAGAATTTTTTGTCATGCTGCAAGCCAAGCTCTTTTCTGATAATTTCCAGGATCAATTGATTTATGCTTTTTTTCTGCCAGGAAGCTGTTTGCTTCAGCTTATTTTTCAACTCAGGGTCTATACCCCGTATGGTTAGAGACTGCATGTGTACCTCCAAGAAGCAATCAGTAGTTGATATCAATATGATATCATCAATGGCATGCTCACGGGGCTATGTCAAGACCAAGAGATAAACAGGGGCTCGCGGCTGGAAACAGGGCTCGGCCCGGAACTGGACTTGTGGAGGGAAGAGCAGATGATTGCCAGCAGCCTTGCCCGCAGGATGTCGGAGCTGGAGCTGCCGCAGATGCTGCCCCAGGCGGATGAGGTTAAGCTCAAGGAAAAGTAAAATGACTAAGAAATATTGCCTGCCGACCCCGCAAGGCCAAAGTCGGGACTTACTTGCGCTCCCACTGCGAACTCAAAGGGGTAAGGCATCCACTCTCCACCCAGTTCTTGAACTCCTGCATCTTTTCTTTGATCCCGTCTCGAATGGTCCGGATTTTGTTCAGCCTGTGCTCCTTCTCTCCGCTCACTTGAGACGGATCTGGAAAAGGAAGATGCAATCTATGGGCCAGTCCTGGAAATATTGGGCAACTGTCTTCTTCCTGCTCACAAACGGTGATCACAAAATCGAAAATCCGACCCTGATGGAAGAGATCAAAGACCTTTTGCGAGGACTTGAAGGAAATGTCGATACCGTCTTCCAGCAGGACGGTGATCACATCGGGATTGATCGGGCCGGGCTCGAACCCGGCGCTTTCTACCTGAAATTTTTGACCGCCTACTTGCCGAAGGTAGGCCTCGGCCATCTGACTGCGGGCGCTGTTGTGGGTACAAATGAAGAGTACTTTGTACATAGGCGATTTCTTTAGAGTAAAGCAGTCACCAGGCTCAAGCGGCTGCCGGAAAGAGCCCAGTCAGCCACCAGGCTCAGGCCAATTTTGCCCATGTAGCGTCCAGCATGGGAAAAGGACTTCTGCAGGCTCTGATCCAAGCCAGTAACTAGCTTGTGGTCAATGTACTTGCATTCTAGAATCAGATTGGTCATATGCTGAACAGGCATAATCTGCTGGTCATACAAAATTACCACACTGCCGGTCAGGGGATTTGTTGCTATGCCCTCAATGCCTTCTTGCCCTTGAAAACAGCTTGCCACCTCCTGCAGCAAAGTTTTGTTCCCCTTAAAATCGGGATTCTTCATCCGTACTCTCCCAGGGACATGGTGGATATAGTGCTTCATCTCCACAACCTCCATTTCCTTTTGGTATGTCAAATTTACATTCAATGCAGGGAGCTGCTGCACCGTCATATAAGGAAATACAAATAAATCGCTTCAAGATTACGACCCGCAATACAGCTTAAACCCATGGCTACATTCGTTTTGTGAAGTTTGTATGAATGATACGTAACAATTTTATTACAAAGATTAGTAATGATTATCGATCAAATTTTGTAATAATTCTGAAAAGCTATTGACATCTGTATGTAAGAAATGCTTAAAATCAATTTTTGAAGTATTCTCAATTCATCTCGCAGTGACCCCTTGAGAAAGGAGACCGCTATGCGTTTTCTGCTTGGACTAGGTGTCGGGCTCTTGCTGCCCCTGATTTCTAGGGCTTGGCTGAAACTCCCTGGCCAGAAGACAGCTCAAAAAATTCTGGGTGTTGAGGACAAAATTGCAGGAGATGAATCTCGGCATGGGACCATATCTCCAACTTCTCCGAACAAAGCAGCAAATATGAGCTCAGAGGATAGGCCTACGGAATTTGAATGGCCAAAAGTGCAAGGAAATTCTCAGGATTCTGAGTTTCATTGGTAAGTTAAGGACAAGCAAAGCGTGATAGTAAACTTTAACCAATTGTTCAGGAGGACACTATGAATTTCAAGATGGGCAACATGACCACAGGAATCGCTTTTGGACTGGGATTTATGATCGCCGCTCCCATTGCGGCCAAGATGCTCAGCGGCGTAGGCCGCCCCTTGCTCAAGGAGGCGGTCAAGGGCGGTATGTATGTCTATGATCAGAGCCGAACCATGCTGGCCGAGGCCAGGGAGTCCCTGGAGGACCTTTCAGCCGAGGCCCGTTCTGAACTGGCTCAGTCCAAACAACTGCCAGCTAAGGCTCAGGAATAGAAGACTGGCGGACACTCATATGAAGGAGGTGTAATCATGCCTTTTTTTCGCATGCCAGGAAGTTTTGGCTCTGGTTTTCTGCTTGGCCTGGGAGCGGCCACCCTGGTGCCTTTGGCCGCTCGAGTGCTCTCCGGTGCGGGGAAACCATTGCTCAAGGAAGCCATCAAAGGGGGGATGATAGCCGTAGACAAATCCAAAGCCCTGTATGCTGAGGCTCAAAGCTCCATATCCCAGGCTACCTCTGAGGCGAAAACTGAAGCCACGACCGGTGCTGGAAAGTCGGCTCAGACCGGAGGGACGTCGGCAAAAAAACAAAGCTCCGCTACAGGGAATTGAAAATGGTGGCTTCAAATGGCCCCAACCAGGGAAAAACCAGGGATCTTCCCATAGGCCGCTGCGTCCACTCCTCTGCTGCGCGTATTCGCCTGCGCGTGAAAGAAAAGCAGGGCGATGAGATCTATTTTAATCAGGTGTTGCAGACCTTGCGCGCTGCTTTTCCAAAGGCCAAGATAGAGGTCAATCCCCTAACGGGTTCTGTGCTGTGTATTGGGATTGAGCGCTTTGAGGATTTGGCCAGAGCCGCAAGGGAGAAACATCTTTTCCAGATCACCGCGTTACCGCCCAGGGTGACAGCTACCAAAGCCGTTCACCGCGGGGTAGCGGAAATGAATGCAACCATCAGGCGATCTTCCGGGGGAGAGCTTGATCTCAGCAGCCTGGTTTTTCTCATTCTCATAGGTACTGGGATCTACCAGGTTGTCCGGGGCAATCTGGGCCTTCCCCCCTGGTACACCGCCTTTTGGTACGCCTTGGGCGTGTGCACCAAATCTGTAAGCGATGAATCCCATGATCCCAAGCAAGGGTTTGAGCTATGAACAGTCCGGCCAATGCAGGAACATTGATTTCTCCGGTCCATACCTGTGTTCCAGGCAGGGCTCGCTTTAAAGTGATCGGTCTGAAGTTCAATAACCAGCTGACTCAAGGTCTGGTTCGTGGCCTTCAAGCTTCATCCACGATCAAGGCAGTCAGAGGAAATCCCAATAATGGAAGCCTGCTGGTTCATTTCCATCCGGAAACAGCCTGGTCAAAGATTATGGATCAGATTGCCCAGGTTCTGGCTGAGGTCAAGAACAGATCATTTCCCTTCGAAATCGGATCTGAGCCTGCTTCAGGCCCCACATATCATCGAACCAGCACTAAACGGACCCTGGAATTTGTCGAAAGTTCTCTCTCCCATGGGATAACGGAAGAGGAGGCTAAGAGACGTCTGGATATTTATGGCCCCAATTCCTTGCCCCTTCCCAAGGAAAAATCCGGATGGGCCATATTTGCGGAACAATTCTTCTCTCTGCCCGTAGCTCTGCTAGGAGCAGCTGCTGGAATTTCCCTGCTCACCGGCGGTCTGCTGGAGGCAGCCGTTATTTCCGGAGTGGTGGTGGCCAATTCCATTATCGGCTTTGCCACCGAACGGCAGTCGGAAAAGGCTATCGCCTCCTTGCAGAAACTCGATCCACCTCCGGCCCGGGTGCTGCGCAATGATCACAAGACCTCCATTCCGGCAGCTGATCTTGTTCCGGGAGATATCCTCCTCCTGCAGCCCGGGACATACGTAGGGGCTGATTCTCGAATCATCCAGGCTGAAAACCTGACTGTGGATGAATCTATTTTGACCGGGGAGAGCCTGCCGGTGGAAAAGGTGAGCAAGGCCTTGGCCAAAAAGCATCTTCCGGTTGCAG
>CAZBUB010000040.1:0-22986 GCA_964494985.1 uncultured Desulfohalobiaceae bacterium
TGCTGCAGGCCCTGGCCCAAGACCAGGACGACAAGAGGCTTAAAGATTTGATGAAGCCTGTGCATTTTATCCTGGAGAGCTTGACCTTGGACCGGGTTTTAGTCACATTCCTGGAATCCAGGCTGCATCTGGCGGTGGTGCTGGATGAATATGGAGGTCTGGCGGGATTGATCACCCTGGAGGACATCCTGGAAGAGATCCTGGGCAATGAGATTATGGACGAGACCGATCAAGTTGCAGACATGCGGCAACTGGCCCTGCAGCGCAAGATGAAGAAAATGACTTGGCAGGAGAGCAGTGAATAGGTCCCAGGCAAGCTTTTTTCACGAGGGCAAAAAGTTTTTTGACTTTTTGTACGCTGTGTTTATATGGCACGGAGAAGAGATTGTCGCTTGCTTTAGGCGCGAATTGCTTTTTAAGGGGAATACCAGCCGAAGCAGAATATGCTTTCCATTTTGCTTTCGTCAATAACAGCACGGAGGATATGAGAATATGGTCAAACAAAAAGGCAGCTCCAAGACAGTATATATAGCAGCCTTTCTGCTTTTGGCCTTAGGGATTGGCTATCTGGGGATAAGTGGTATTCAAAGCGGAAGTGTGTATTTCTTGAATGTCTCAGAGGCCCTGGCCAAAGGTATAGACAATATCGAACAAGCCAGGCTCTTCGGCAAGGTCAAGTCCCAGGGTCTGAAGCAAAGCCAGGAAAAGATAGGCGTTAGGTTCCAGCTGGAGGACAAGGATGATCCTGACCAGAGCATCTGGGTGCAGTATAACGGTGCAGTGCCGGACAGTTTTCAGCCAGGAGTGGAGGTCATTGTAGAGGGCTCCAGCAGCCCTGCCGGAGACGGATTTGTGGCCCATTCCCTGATGACCAAGTGCCCCTCCAAGTACGAGGAGCAGGACCAGGATTAAATATTGTTGCCCTATACCTGCTGACAAGGGCAAAAAGTTCCTGGTCTCTTGTACGCTCCAGGGAAGCAAGCTTGTGGTTGGTTGGCCCTTCAAGTCGATCGAACCTGCTTTTGGAGCACAGGCGCGTGCCAAGCGTCTGTGCTCAGTTTTACCCGCAGTAGTTGCTTGATGTTGCAAACTCTGCAAATCCAATTTTCTAGCATGCAAAAGAGGAAAGAAGTCTCTCGAGTTGCAAAATTTACGTATACGTGTGCTACGGAGCTGGCTGTAACAGGAAGTTGAAGCAATAGGTGTGTTGATATGTATCTGGTGGCTTATGGCGGGCTGTGGTTGGCGTTTTTGCTGTCTGTATGTATGGGGCTGGGGCTTATCTATGCCCTCTGGAAGGGGGAGCACGGCATTTGGCAGGGCTGGGTGGAGCAGGGGCAACGGGTTTGTTTTTTCCTTATAGTCCTGGCTTCTGCGATTTTGCTCCAGGCTCTGGTTGCCAGGGATTTTTCCTATGTCTATGTTGCCAACTACACTGATACTTTCCTTGACTGGTACTATGCCCTAAGCGCTTTCTGGGCCGGTCAGGCAGGCTCTTTCCTGTTTTGGACCTTGTGTTTGGCCCTGTTCGGCATGTTCTGGAGCTTCTCCTCCAACTATCAGCAGCTGCAGGTTTCTTCCCGGGCCTACTTCTGGCTTTTTTTCCTGGGCCTGCAGGCATTTTTCCTGGTTTTCCTCCTGGGCAGCAGCAATCCTTTTGAACAGTATGCCCAGGCTCCGGCCCAGGGGGGAGGCCTCAATCCCCTTTTGCAGGATGTGGCCATGGTCTTCCATCCCCCTTTAATGTTCCTGGCATATGCAGGTTTTGCTATTCCCGCCTGTGTGGCCCTGGCAGTGTACGTGAGCGGGGATCGCATCAATTGGCTGTTAAAGGTGCGCAACTGGACCCTGGTGTCCTGGATTTTCTTGAGTGCAGGAATAATTTTAGGGGCCTGGTGGGCCTACCTGGAGCTGGGCTGGGGTGGCTATTGGGCCTGGGATCCGGTGGAAAACGCCTCGCTCTTGCCCTGGTTCGCTGCCACAGCCTTTATCCATACCTCTTTGGTGGGCAGGAAACACAAGGCCCTGGGCAAGAGCAACCTGCTGTTGATTGTCTTGACCTTGATCCTTTGTTTGCTGGCCACATTTTTGACCCGGGGCGGGATCCTGGACTCGGTGCATGCCTTTGGCCAAAGCGGGGTGGGCAGGCCTTTGCTTTACGGGATACTCTTTTTCTGTCTGCTTCTGGCTATTGTGGCAGTGCTATCTCCGGTCCGGGACAATAAGGCCCTTTCTGATCTTTTCAGCAGGCAGGGAGTAGTGGTCATGTTCAGCTGGCTTTTGCTGGCCCTGGTGGTGATCATCGCCGCAGGCACCAAGTGGCCCTTGATCAGCAGCCTTTGGTCCCAGGACACCACGGGTCTGACAGCTGATTTTTATAATCGCATCTGTTTGCCATTATTTACTGTGATTTTGCTTTTCTTAGTCATTTGTCCCTGGCTGGGCTGGCGCTCAGGCAAGCAGAGCCCCAAGCAGCTCCTGGGCTTGGGCGCCTTCTTCCTGCTCACTGGCGGAGTGCTCTGGCTGCAGGGCATGCATGTGCCTTTGGCCCTGTTCGCGGCAACCCTGGCCTTGACTGTCTGCGCCTCTATTGTGCTGCTTTTTGTGCAGCACAAGGCCATTCGCTCCCAGCGCAGCATGTGGTCTGCCTACGGGGTACATCTGGGTCTGGCTTTATTGGCCCTGGGCATAGCCTTTTCCGGGCCCTACGAGCAGAAAAAGGAAGTGGTCCTGAATAAGGGCGAAAGCGTGCAGCTGGGCAGCTATGAAGTGGAGTACCAAGAGCTTTCTTCCTATTCCAAACCAGGATTCCAGGCGGTGCAAGCCAGCCTGCAGGTGAGCAAAAAAGATCGGGTCCTGGGCAGTCTGACTCCGGAAAGGCGCAACTATAAAACCATAGACCGGCCCCATGCCCAGGTCTCCACCCTGCCCAGCCTGGGTGTGGAGCTGTACTCTGTGCTGCATGGCTTTGACCAGGAAGAGCGTATTCGGGTAGAGCTAAGCTCCCATCCCCTGGTGAACTGGATCTGGATCGGTGGCAGCCTGCTGTGCCTGGTGGCCTTTCTGGGCCTGGGAAGTGGCAGAAGACAGAGGATAGAAGACAGAGGACAGAAGGCAGAGGACAGAGGATAGCTCTACTACGCAAGTTAGACATAAATATTTTTAATGTTTTTCTTCACTAGGAGCTGCGGCTCCAGTAGGAGGGGCGAAAAATTTTCCGCCCCTACCTGCGCGCATAACTCTAATAAGAATCACCGTCAAAAGTATAATAAATTTTCGCTGTAGTGATAGTTGAAACTAGAAAAAATCAATTAATTTAAGCATTTTGTATGGAAAACTGGATCTCCAGCAACAACTTTCTCCAAAAAGGACGAGCTCCGCTCGCCCTTCTGCCTGTGGTAAGGTAGAGATTATGACTATCGACAGGGATTACGACAACGACCACGATTTGCCCTGTCTTCCCCTCGCTGCCGCTGTCGTGATCGTAATCGTAATCGATATTTTGACCAATACCATGCTTGGTTATGCCCATTTAAGGGCATGGTAGTTATGGCTACAGACATACATCATATGAGGCACGGCACGGATAATCATGCCTGAGATGCAGGATAATGACCCGGCTTTGGTCCGGGCCCAGGGATTGGCCAAGGCGTATGGCTCCAGGCTGGTGTTTCGGGATCTTGATTTTGAGCTTTTCCCAGGGGAGCTGATCCTGGTTCTGGGGGCCAACGGCAGTGGCAAATCCACATTACTGCAGTTGGTTTGTGGGTTGCTAAAGCCCAGTAAAGGCAGCCTGGGGCTGGAGCTGGAGGCCTCAGAAGTGGGCTATATGGGCCACAGCACCTTTGTTTACTCTGGACTAAGCGCCCTGGAGAACCTGCGCTTCTGGTCTAGGCTTTACAGGCTGGGAGGCAAGGAACAGGATCTGTTGCAGATCCTGCGCCGGGTGGGCCTGGGGCAGTTTAGGCACGAGCCTGCTGCCAACTTTTCCAGGGGCATGGCCCAGCGCCTGAGTTTGGCCAGGGTTTTGCTGATCAGCCCCAGGCTGTTTTTGCTGGACGAGCCAGCCACAGGTCTGGATCAAGAATCCCAGCAGATCCTACGTCAGGAAATTCAGCAGGCCAGGGAGAACAGGGCCGCAGTCCTTTGGGTCAGCCACAGTCCGGACCTGGATCAGGACTTGGCCAATGGGATTCTCTGCCTGCAGCACAAAAGCGGCCATCTTAGCAGAAAGGCAGTACAGGACCAAAGGATAGAAGGAATATGCTAGCCAGGGTTCTGCTGTTGGCAGGCAAGGATCTTCGCTTGCTGCTCTTGCGGGGCCAGGGCATTGTCCAAGCTGGACTGTTGGGGCTTTTGCTTATTTTTGTCTTCAGTCTGGCCGGGGCTAAGACAGGAAAGATCCAGGTCCAATGGGTGGCAGCCATATTCTGGCTGGCTTCCAGCTTTAGCCTGGTTTTGATTTTCAACTCCTTGTATGCCCTGGAAGAGGAAAATCAGGCCAGGCTAGGCCTTTTGGTATCCCCTGCAGGCCTGCAGGAGATCTGGCTGGGAAAGGCCCTGGCTGGTGGAGGCATGCTCTTGCTGCTGCAGGCTTTGTTTCTGCCAGCGGCAATGATTTTTTTAGGGCTGCAGCAGATAAGTTCCTGGCTCCAGCTGGGGGCCTTGCTCCTGGTGGTGGATTGGGGACTGGTGGTACTGGGCTCCCTTTTGGGCGCTCTAGGACAGGGTCAGCCTGGCAGGGATTCCCTGCTTACGGTGATTGTCTTTCCCCTGCTGGTGCCTTTGCTCCTGGCTGGCATCCAAGTGGGCAGCATGCTGTTCCAGCCAGGCGGCTCTGGGGAACAGGAGGGCTGGTTCGCTGTGGGCCTGGCCTTTGATGCCGTGTTCACTGGTGCGGCCCTGCTGCTTTTCCCTTTTATCTATTCCCAGTATTAAGGGGCAGCATTTTGGAAACAGAGAATTAAAGGACCGGATTTGAGAGCTTTTTATGCCTTGGGCCTGCTCACTGCCCTGCTTATGGGGATCAGCCAGTGGATGATCTGGATTTATGCCCCTGTGGAGCAAACTATGGGCCTGGCCCAGAAGATTTTCTACCTGCATCTGCCCCTGGCCTGGTGGGGGTTTGTCTCCTTTTTCCTGGTATTTTTGGCCAGTTTGCTCTTTTTGTTGCGCAAAGGAAAAGATCATGATCTGCTTGCCGGGGCTGCGGCAGAAGTGGGTGTGCTGTTTAGCACCTTGGTGCTTTTGACCGGGATGATTTGGGCCAAGGCTTCCTGGAATACCTGGTGGACCTGGGACCCTCGCCTGACCACGGCTTTGGTGATGTGGTTCGTGTATTGCGGCTATCTGATCCTGCGCTCCAGCGATCTAGGCGGAGAAAGGCGCAGGAGCATTTGTGCTGTGGTGGGCATAGTGGCCTTTCTGGATGTCCCCTTGGTGTTTATCTCTGCCAGGATGTGGCGAAGTATCCATCCATCGGTCTTTGCCAGCAGGGAGGGAGGGCTGCCCCAGGAGATGTTGCTTACCGTTTTGGTTTGCCTAGCGGCCTGGGGAGTCTTGGGGGCCTGGATTTGTTGGCTCAGGTACACCCAGCTTAAAGCAGCAGACAGGATTGAACAGATCCAAGGACTTTGAACTCGGAGGCGATATGCAGCCAATACATTTTCTGTTGGCGGCGAACTTGGCAGTTTGGGCCGGAATCAGTATTTACCTGGCGTTTTTGGGGCAAAAGTGCAAGCAGAACCTGCGCCGGGTGCAGCAGTTGGAGACAGAAGAAAATGGACTCAGCTAATCAGTCAGGTTGGATATCCCGGGTGGTGCTGCCCCTGATGCTTTTGGGGCTTTTGTTCTTGTTGGGTTATACAATAGCTTATCAGGTGAAAGATCCTGGATTGACTCAGCAGGCCAAGCAGCGCGGAAGCCAGGGACAGGGCCAGGACCAGGAGCAGACTCAGGAGATGATGAATATGGTTTCCAGTTTGATGCAGAGGGTGCAGGAAGACCCAGAAGATCTGGAGGCCCTGGAGCAACTGGGGTTGATTTTTATGCGCATGGAGGCCTGGGAGCGGGCAGCCCAGTTTTGGAAAAGGGTTCTGAAGCAGGAGCCTGAACATGTCCAGGCCAGGCAACAGCTGGCCAATTGCTATTATCGTCAGGAGGAGTACGCTCAGGCAGCCAGGGAGCTGCAAAGGGTTTTGGAGCTGGAGCCTGATGAGCCCCATGCCAACTTCAATCTGGGGCTTTTGTATGCCTATTACTTGCAAGATGAGGAGCAGGCCAAAGAACATTTCCAGAATGTGCTGGACTCATCTGCTGCTCAAGAGCAAATGCAGGAGCAGGCCCAGGAAGAGATGCAGAACTTGCAGGATTAGGACGTTGGCCTGGGAAGCTTTCTGGGAAATGAGTTTTCACAGTATGCAAGATAGGAGAAAAAGGCTATGGAGAAGATAGTAGAACAGGCCCTGACCTTTGATGATGTTTTGCTTTTGCCTGACTATTCCGAGGTTTTGCCAGATGATGTGCAAGTGCAAACCAAGCTGACCCCGGAGATCGACTTGAACATGCCTTTGCTCAGCGCTGCCATGGATACCGTGACCGAGGCCAGGATGGCCATTTCCATGGCTAGGGCTGGTGGAATAGGGATAGTGCACAAGAATATGTCCAGTGAGAAGCAAAGGCTGGAGGTGGAAAAAGTCAAGAAATCTGAAAGCGGGATGATCGTGGATCCTTTGAGTGTTGATCCTGATTTTACAGTGGGCCAGGCTCTGGAGATCATGTCCGAGTATCGGATTTCCGGTCTGCCTGTAGTCCAGGGGAACAAGCTGGTGGGTATCGTAACCAACAGGGATGTGATCTTTGTCCAGGACATGCAAACCAAGGTCTCAGAGGTGATGACCAGCGAAAACCTGGTCACAGTGTCCCCGGGAACCAATCTGGAGCAGGCTAAGTCCATTTTACATGCTAATCGGATTGAAAAGCTCCTAGTCGTGGATGATCAAGGTACCCTGAAGGGCTTGATCACCATCAAGGATATAGACAAGATTAAGAAATACCCATATGCCTGCAAGGACGAGCTGGGCAGGCTGCGGGTGGGAGCTGCAGTAGGCCCGGGCCCTGGTATGCTGGAAAGGGCCAATGCCTTGCTCCAGGCTGGTGCGGATGTACTTGTTCTGGATTCAGCCCATGGCCACAGCAAAAATGTCCTGCAGGCAGCACAGGAGATCAAGCATGATTTCCCCCAATGCCAGCTGGTAGCAGGCAATGTGGCTACCTATCAGGGAGCTAGGGATCTTCTCGAGGCAGGGGCTGATGCTATCAAGGTGGGTATCGGCCCGGGCTCTATCTGTACCACCAGGGTGGTGGCAGGAGTGGGCGTGCCCCAGATCACCGCAATCATGAACACGGTGCAGGCCTGCAGGGACAAAGGCAAGTGTTTGATAGCTGATGGGGGGGTTAAGTTCTCCGGAGATGTGATCAAAGCCCTGGCCGCAGGGGCGGATTCGGTCATGATGGGCAGCATGCTGGCAGGTACTGAGGAAAGTCCCGGGGAAACAATCCTTTATCAGGGCCGCAGATACAAGATCTACAGGGGCATGGGCTCCATAGATGCTATGCGGGAAGGCAGCAGCGATCGTTATTTCCAGGAGGCCAGCAGTAAGCTGGTCCCAGAAGGCATAGTAGGCAGAGTGCCTTACAAAGGCAAGGTTAAGGAGACCTTGTATCAGCTGATGGGGGGAGTGCGCTCAGGCATGGGCTATGTGGGCTGTGCTGATATCAGGCAACTGCAGGATAAAGCCAGATTTATTCAGATCTCCCAGGCTGGCTACCGGGAGAGCCATGTGCATGATGTGATTATTACCAAAGAGGCCCCAAATTACCAGGTGGACAGTTAGGGGAACAGGGCAAGGTGATATGCAAAAGCAGAACAAGATAGTTATTCTGGACTTCGGTTCCCAGTATAGCCAGCTCATTGCCAGGAGGATCAGGGAAGCCGGGGTCTATTCAGAAATACACCCTTACAGCATCAGTTTGCAGGACTTGCAGGCCTTGGAGCCTCATGGTCTGGTGCTTTCAGGTGGACCTGCCAGTGTCTGCGACTCGAGCTCTCCGGGACTGGATCCAAGGGTCCTGGAGCTGGGTCTGCCTATGCTGGGCATCTGCTACGGCATGCAATACCTGGCCCAGGCCCTGGGAGGGGAGGTAGTCCCTGCTGAGGACAGAGAGTACGGTAGAGCACAGCTGCAACTCTTGCAGGACAGTGTCCTTTGGCAAGGGCTGGAGCAAGACACAAGCCAGCAGGTCTGGATGTCCCATGGGGACAAAGTTTTGAAGCCCCCTCCAGGATTCCAGGTCTTGGCGCGTACTGAGCAGGTGGAGGTGGCTGCCATGGCCGATCCAGAGCGCAGGATATATGCCCTGCAGTTCCACCCTGAGGTCTCACATACAGAGAAAGGGGAACAAATCCTGCGTAATTTTCTGTTTCAGGCCTTGAGCCTGGAGCCTGCCTGGAGCATGTCCGCATTTGTGGATTCCATGCTCCAGGATTTGCCTGCTCAAGTGGGGTCCAAGCCAGTGGTCTGTGCCTTGAGCGGTGGAGTGGATTCCACTGTGGTGGCTATCCTGCTGCACAAGGCCATAGGCAAGCAGCTGCACTGCATTTTTGTGGACAATGGCCTGCTACGGGCAGGCGAAGGCCAGGAAGTGGTGGATTATCTGCGGCAGCATTTTGATCTGAATCTGAGGTACGTGCAGGCCCAGGATGATTTTCTAGAAAGGCTGCAAGGGGTGCTGGATCCGGAGGAAAAGCGGAAGATCATCGGGAATACCTTTATCCAGGTCTTTGAGCAGGAAGCCAAGGCCATTTCTGGAGTGGAATATTTGGCCCAGGGTACCCTGTATCCTGATGTGATTGAGAGTGTGTCCTTCAAGGGACCTTCCGCAGTGATTAAGAGCCATCACAACGTGGGCGGCTTGCCGGAAAAGATGCATCTCAAGCTGGTTGAGCCGCTGCGTGAACTCTTTAAGGATGAGGTGCGCAAGGTGGCTATGGAGCTCGGGCTGCCTGATTTTTTAGTCTGGAGGCATCCCTTCCCCGGGCCAGGTTTAGCCATTCGCATTATCGGTGAGGTTACGCCCAAAAGGCTGGAGATGTTGCGCAAGGCGGACAAGATTGTACAAAACGAGCTTATGGCCTCTCATTGGTACTACAAAGTCTGGCAGGGATTTGCCGTGCTTCTGCCCCTGAAGACTGTGGGGGTTATGGGGGATGAAAGGACCTATGAATCTGTGGTCGCTTTGCGGGTAGTGGAGAGCAGGGATGCTATGACCGCAGATTGGAGCAGGCTGCCCCCGGAGATCCTGGCCAGGATCTCTGGCAGGATCATTAACGAGGTGCAGGGGGTAAATCGGGTGGTCTATGATATCTCCTCCAAGCCGCCCAGCACTATTGAATGGGAGTAATCCCCAGTAAGATTCCCGGCTTTTATTCCGGGATAAGAGGTGAGCCTGATGTTTGGCATTGGCACAACAGAAGTGCTGGTTATCCTGGTGGTGGCCCTTTTGGTTATCGGGCCCTCCAAGCTGCCAGATGTGGCCAGGGCCTTGGGTAAGGGATTAGCGGAGTTCAAGCGCATGAGCTCTGATGTGAAGCGTACTATTGACCTGGAGTCCCATGTCAGGGATATGGACAAAAGCAGTTCTCCAGATGGGGCAACCGGACATGCTGCAGGCACCAAGTCCCAGGAATCCAACAAAGGAAAGCCCAGGGTAGAGGGAGAGCAAGGCTCTGCTGAAAAAAACAGCACCCAAGCTCAAGACAGGGAGCAGCCCTTAGAGGAAGAGCAGGAACAGGACATTCCGGAAGTGAAGTACGCTGCCCAGGAGAGGGCCGGGCAGGGAGAAAAGGATAAGGGTACCCAGGATGGCTGATTCTTCCCACAGCGAGGATTCCGCCCAGGAGCAGGGAGGCCCGCAGGCGGGGGAACAGGAGGAAAATTCCCGGGAAATGGGCGAGATGGGCCTTTTGGAGCACCTGGGAGAGCTGCGTTCTCGTCTGTTTAGGGCTATAGCCGCAGCTTTCCTGGGCATGCTGGCCTGTTATCTTTTTGCCAAGCAGATATTTGATTGGCTCATGGAGCCCTTGTACCAGGCCCTGCCTGAGGGCAGCACCATGATTTACACAGCCCCCCACGAGGCCTTTTTTATCCATATCAAGACTGCGTTTGTGGCAGGCATTTTCCTGACCAGCCCTTACATCTTCTACCAATTTTGGCTCTTTATCAAGCCTGGGCTGTATCCCCATGAGCGCAAGTACTTGATTCCCATCTCTTTTTGCTCTGCTGTGCTTTTTGTGGGCGGGGCCCTTTTTGGCTATTTCGTGGTATTTCCCTTTGCCTATGAGTTCTTTATGGGCTTTGCTGATATCCTTATCAGCCCCATGATCACCATGCGGGAGGGCTTTTCCTTTGCCCTGCGCATACTGTTGGCCTTCGGCATTGTCTTCGAGCTGCCCCTGGTGATTTTCTTTCTTTCCGCCCTGGGTTTGGTGAATGCGGAGATGCTGCGCAAAAAGCGCAAGTATATGATCATCATGGCCTTTATAGTTTCTGCGGTGCTCACCCCCCCGGATCTGATTACCCAGGCCTTTATGGCCGTACCTTTGGTGTTGCTCTATGAGATAGGAGTCCTGATCGCAGTGGCCATGGGCAGGAGAAAGAAAAAGAAAAGACCTGGAGCGGAAGAGAACAAGCAGGAAGAGAAAGAAAAGGAATAAAAAAACAAGGCCAAAGGATTTAGGTGAGCAGGCATGCAGCAAAGGCGAGCTGATTATTCAAGGCAGACTAAAGAGACTGATATCAAGGTCAAGCTCGATCTAGATGGCGAGTCCAAGGTGCAGGTGCAGACCGGACTGGGCTGGGCAGACCATATGCTGCATCTGCTTGGTTTTTGGGCTGGATTCGATATGGAGGTCCAGGCCCAGGGGGACCTGGAGGTGGATGGACACCATACTCTGGAGGATGCCGGGCTCTGCCTGGGTGAGGCCCTGCGCAGAGCAATAGGGGACAAGGCAGGCCTGACCAGGGTGGGTTGGGCAAAGATGCCTATGGATGAGGCCTTGAGCGAGGCGATTGTGGATATTTCCGGCAGGCCCTATTTGGTCTACCAGGATCAGATCTTGCCCCAGCTCATTTTTGGCCAGGAAAAGGATCTCTGGAGGGAATTTTTTAAATCCTTTGCTTTCAGGGCAGGGCTGAATCTGCATATTATATTCCATTACGGGCAAAATGGTCATCATTTGCTGGAATCTGCCTTCAAGGCCTGCGGTTTGGCTTTGGCCCAAGCTTTACAGCGCCAGCAAGGTGGGATGAGAAGCAGCAAAGGGAGTCTGGATTGAGGTCGCCAGCTTGCATGACAGTTATCTATTTGCTGCCAATAGTCCTGTTTCTTGTCGGCTGTGGGGCTAAGGAGCCAGAGCTGGGCCTGCAGAAGGACGAAGTTTTGGCAGTAGCACCATTTGAACAGCCCAGGCAGAATTGGGAGCTGTTGGCTGGATATCCAGCCAAGGGAGAGGATCTGTCACCCAGGATTTTGCAAGGACTAGATGAGCTCCTGGCTGCCAAACTTCAGGATGCAGGCAGGGAAGATTATCTGGGTCCGGATAGGGTGCAGCAATGCAAGGAGCAGCTTGCCAGTCAAAAAGATCGCAGCAGGCTTTCTGCTGTGCGCTTTTGGAGCCAAGTAGGTGAGTGCCTGCAGGCTGACTATCTGCTTGTGCCTCATATTCTGCAGTGGGAGGAGAGAGAAGGTGGAAAATGGGGAGTGCAGGAGCCAGCCACAGTGCATTTTGATCTCTATCTTCTGGATGTGCAGGAGCAAAGACTGAAGCAGAGATTCAACTTCGAAGAGGAGCAAAAGGCTTTGAGTCAGGATCTCTTACAAATCAGGCGTTTTTTCCAACGCAGAGCCAAATGGATAAGCGCTAAGGAGCTGGCAGGGGAAGGAATGGAGAAGGCGATGCAGGAGTGGGGCTTATGATTATTTTTCCTGCCCTGGATATCAAGGACGGGGAGTGCGTGCGCCTCAAGCAGGGTAAGGAGGATCAGGTTACTGTCTTCTCCAGAGACCCCAAGGCCATGGCTTTGCACTGGACAAGCCTGGGTGCTACATGGCTGCATGTGGTGGATTTGGACGGTGCTTTCCAGGGTGTGCCTGTAAACTATCAGCTAATTCGGGAGATCTGCAGTCAGGTGAAAGTTCCGGTGCAGCTGGGCGGCGGCATCCGGGAGGAAAGGGCTGCTGAAAACTACTTCCAGGCAGGGGTGGAGCGCCTGATTGTCGGTACTCTGGCCCTGGAGGATAAGCAGGCTTTGGCCAGGCTTTGTCGCAGATGGCCGGGCAAGGTTGGAGTTTCCCTGGACGCGGATCAGGGCAGGCTGAAGAGCAAAGGCTGGGTAGAGGACAGTGGCAGAAGAGTGTTCGAGCTTTTGCCAGAGTTGGAGGGATTAGGTGTGGCCTTTTTGGTCTATACAGATATCAGCAGGGATGGGATGCAAAGTGGGGTGAATATGCAGACCCTGCAACAAGTCCTGCAGGTCACAAGCCTTCCTGTGCTCGCAGCAGGCGGGGTGCATCAGCTGCAGGATATCCAGGAGCTCTATCCGTTGTCCAAGCAAGGTCTGCAGGGGGTGATTACAGGCCGGGCCATATATACAGGCAGCATGGATTTGAAGCAAGCTCTGGATTGGCTGGCCAGCCAGAAAAGCGGTTAAGCTTTTGTGCAGGGCATGGCTCGCAACGTGCTCTTAGCGACTGGAACAGGCTCAGGGAGATACAATAGGGATGGAAGCAGACAAAATCCTGGATGCAGCCTGGCTGCAAAAGGAGCTGCAGAATTTAAGGACCAGAGCACCTTTGGTGCTGAATTTGACCAACCTGGTGGCGGTGAACTTTACTGCCAATGCACTGCTGGCTCTGGGGGCCTCACCCCTTATGAGCAGCTCCAGCCAGGAAGTGCAGGAGTTGTTGGGGATCTCCCAGGCTTTGCTGCTCAATATTGGCACTCCCCACCAGAAGCAGTTGCAGGCCATGCAGCTGGCGGGCCAGGAAGCTTCCAGGCTGGGTCTGCCTGTGGTCCTGGATCCCGTAGGCGCAGGGGCCAGCAGAATGCGCACCGAGACTGCCCTGGGCTTTCTGAGGGCAGGCTGGGTGAGCATCCTGCGGGCCAACCCTTCAGAGGTCCTCAATCTGGCAGGTCAGGCTGGGGAATCCAAGGGTGTGGACAGCCTGCATACCGGACAGCAGGCCCTGCAGGCAGGCCGGGATCTGGGCCGCAGATTCGGCTGCCTGGTTTGCATCAGCGGGGCTCAGGATTATGTATTGGGCCCTGATAGGGAATATATCCTGAACAATGGGGATGAGCTGATGGGCAAGGTCACCGCCATGGGCTGCGTAGCCAGCAGCCTGGTGGCGGCATTCGCCGGGGTGCAGAAGGATCTGCAGCTGGCTGCCACTGCAGGCCTGGCGGCCACCGGCATAGCAGGGGAGCTGGCTGCTGCTGGGGTTAGGGGGCCGGGCAGCCTGCAGCAGAACTTCCTGGACCAGCTCTACCACTTGGGGCCGCAAGGCATGCAGGGCCTGGATATCCAAATAGCTAATGAGCTCCTAGACGAAAGTCGGTGATCATAACGGCAATAAAAGGGGTTGTGTGCTGAAGACAAGTTTCCCCTTGATTTATCCTTATAGGCTTTGTTTCCAGGCTGTTCTTCAGAAAAAGCACTTCTTGTACAAATTTTAGCATGCTTATGCATGTTCAATCCAATCAATTCCGACTCTCCTGAAAAACCGCTGTTTTTCTTTGCATAGGGAATAATCTTTTACCTAAAGAAAGGACCCCTGACCGGTCAACTTGAACAAGCCCTGGATCAATAATCGCACCTGTGTTAGAGAGGAAAAACGAGTCAGCATTCAACAGCTTTTTGGCCTACAAAAGATACAAATGGAGCAAGACATGTATTCTGAGAGTCAACTGCAAAGTAAGTGTGCACAAAACAGCAGCTATGTCCTGGATGACGAACTGGCCAGGATTGTGAATGTCTCAATGGCCCTAGAGATGCCCTTGTTGCTCAAGGGCGAGCCAGGCACTGGCAAGACCATGCTGGCCCATGCCATAGCCCAGGCCCTGGGTATGGGCTTGATTGTGCTCAATGTGAAATCCAATATGAAACTGGTGGAGGCCCTGTACCAGTACGACACCCTGACCAGGCTCAATGACAGCAGGTTCGGGGATTCCAGCCGGGATGTGAGCAGGATCGAGGATTATATCAAGATGGGCAAGATCGGGCAGGCTTTTGTGGCAGAGCAAAGGGTGGTCTTGCTCATAGACGAGATAGACAAGGCTGACAGCGACTTCCAGGACGACATGCTGGATGTTTTAGACCAGATGGAGTTCGACATCATTGAGATAGACAAGACAGTGAAAGCCAGGCACAGGCCGGTGATCATCATCACCTCCAACGCCAAGAAGGATCTCTCCGAACCTTTTCTGGGCCGTTGCAACTTCCATCATATCGCCTTCCCGGATTCTGAAATGATGCGCAGTATTGTTCAGACCCATTTCCCCAATCTCAGCCAGGATCTTTTGCAAAATGCTGTGGATGCTTTTTACAGGCTGCGGCAGTTGCCTTCAATCGAGAAAAAGCCAGCCACCAGGGAGTTGATCAACTGGATCAGGGCCTTGCATAATGAGCCAGACTTTCAGCCCAAGCGTTTGAAAAAAGGCGATATTCCCTACCTGGGAGTCCTGTTCAAGAAAAGCAGCGATCTCGAGGTGGCTCAAAAGCGCTGCGGCAGGCTTTAAGCAGCCGGAGCAACTATTATGTTTGTGGATTTTTTTTATCTGCTGCGTGAGTCCGGAGTCAGTGTCAGCCCTACTGCCTTTTTGCGTCTGCAAAAGGCCTTGAGCTTGGGTTTGGTCAATTCCCTGGAGGAGTTCTATACTGCAGCCAGGTGCATTCTGATCAAGAGCGAAAGACAGTTTGACCTCTATGATCAGGTTTTTGCCCATTATTTCCAGGGCGCGGATCTGCCGGAGCGGCAGGGTATAGAGCTGAGCCAGCAGATGCAGGACATGCTCAGGCAGTGGTTGGGCGAGGATCCTGAGGGCCTGGCCCAGGCTTTGGATCTGGACCCGGAGCAGATGTCTGCCATGAGTGCCCAGGAGCTTTTGGAATACTTTCAAAAGCGTCTGCAGGAGCAGGAAGGGGAACACCACGGGGGCAGCAAGTGGATTGGCACCAGGGGCACTTCGCCCACTGGCCATTCAGGATATCATCCTGGCGGAATGCGCGTGGGCGGGGCTTCCAGGAGCAAGTCCGCCTTAAAGGTAGCTATGGACAGGAGGTACCAGGACTACAGCGATGACCAGCCCCTGACCAGGGCCAGGGTGGGCGAGGCCTTAAAGAGCCTGAGGAATCTGGTTCCTGCCGGTCCCAAGGATGTCCTGAATATCGAGGAGACCATCAGGCAGACCATGAAAAATGCAGGCGAGCTGGAGCTGGTCTATGAACGGGGCCTCAAGGACAAGCTGAAGCTGGTCCTGGCCATAGACAACGGCGGCTGGTCCATGGATCCTTATGTGCAGGTGGTTCGTGTGCTCTTTTCCTATGCCAGGTCCCAGTTCAAGGATGTGAAGACCTTTTTCTTCCACAACACCATCTATGATGTCCTTTGGGAGGACCCCCCCAGGCGGCATAAGCCTTATGCTGTGGACGACCTGGTCCGCCTGGACCCGGAGACCAGGTTTATCATCGTGGGAGACGCCAGTATGGCCCCATATGAGCTTATGGCTGCTGACGGCTCCATCCATGTAGAGGAAAAGACAGGGCTGCCCAGTCTGGAGCGGCTGCGCTTCATAGCCAGGACTTTCCCGTATTCTGTTTGGCTAAATCCAGTGCCTCAAAGATACTGGAGATACACTAGGACCATAGGCATGATCAGGGAGATTTTTCCCATGTTTGAGCTCACTGTCTCCGGACTGGAGCAGGCTGTGCAGTATCTCAGGGGCAGGCCGGGCTAGAAATAGGGGCTGAACAGCCAGCACACAGAATCCCTGAACCTTACAGGCAAGGTCCTGCTGTCCACTTCCTGCAGGGTGACTTCATGGGAGAGGCCTATCTTGTCCTGAATGTGCTGCTCCAGGCTGTGCACCAGCTCCTGGTTGTAGATTTCCACCTCCAGCTCAAAGTTGAGCCGCAGACTGCGGGGGTCCAGATTGGCAGAGCCCACCAGAGCATAGGATTCGTCAGCCAGAAACAGCTTGGAGTGGTTGAAGGGCGGTGGTTGGTAAAAGACCCTGACTCCCCACTGCAGAAGCTCCCAGAGCATGTTCTGGGTGGCATAGTGCACAAAGGGCAGGTTGTTTTCCTGGGGCAGGACAATGTTCACCTCTACCCCTTTTAAGGCCGCAGTCTGCAAGGCCCCGGTGAGCTCCCTGGAAGGCAGGAAATAGGGAGTCATGATGGAGATCTTGCTTTTGGCCTGGGAGACCACTCCGGTGAGCAACATGCGCAGCTTGTCCAGGTCCTGGTTGGGGCCTACGGTAATGGTCCGGCAAATAGCAGTGTTCTGTTGGGCAGGCTCTGGCAAGCTCCTCTGTGGTTTGCTGAAGTCTCCTGTGCAAAAGGACCAGTCTTCCAAAAAGACTTCTTCCAGCTGGTTAACAACAGGGCCCTGGAACTTGAAGTGGATATCCTGTTTGCGCTTAGGATTCTGGAGTGTCTGCACCAAGTGTCTATCCCCGATGTTCATACCTCCAGTGAAACCGGTTTCCCCGTCCACAATCAATAGTTTGCGATGGTTTCGCAGGTTGATGAATGGTGAGGGCGGGTAGAGCTTCAGGGGCAGAAAGCGGGTAAAAGGGACATCTTCCTTTTGCAGCAGGTGGCCTATCCTGGGTCTGGAGTAAAACTCACCGATACCATCCACCATAACCCTTACATCCAGCCCTCTGGCCCTGGCCTCTGCCAAGGCCTGAACAAAGCTTTGGCCTGTCTGGTCAGAGTCAAAAATGTAGGTGGCCAAAAGCACACTCTTTTCGGCCCTGCGGATTGTCTGCAGCATTTCAGGATAGGCCTGTTCACCATTGAACAGGGTCTCAACTTTGTTTTGAGCCAAAAGCAAGCGATTGCTAAGGGCCTTGGAAAGGTGGGCCAGCTGATGGAAGTCAGGGGAGATCTCGAAATCATAGACAGCTTTCTGCTGTCTTCTGGAGCGCAGCTTTTTATCAGCCAGGTCAGTGTCCAAGGGGGGCCAATACCATTTAAGCCTTTTGGCCTTGGTGCGGACCCTGTTGATGCCTAGCAGAAAGTAGAGGATAGGTCCCACAGTGGGCAGCATGATGCAGATAATGATCCAGGCCCAGGCTGCTCTGGGATCCCTTTTGTAGAGAAGGGCATGCCCAGCAGCCAAAAAATCCAAAGCCAGAATCAAGATCACTATGATCCAGTTCAAAATATCCATTGGTAGCAAAGGAAAGGTTCCTTATGGGCTGATTTGTAGAAAACAGGTATCAGTTACCAGTTATCGGTTAATGGTTATTGGTATTTTTGATCAGGGTCTTTATTGCGACAGTTCATTGATAACCCTCATGCTTGGTTATGTTTGATTACGCGCATGAAGGCTTCAGGTTGTGAAGGAGCAGGGTCAAAATTCTTCCTGGAGGTCTTTTGCAAGGATAAATGCTGGTTGAAAAAATGGCAAATCAGATTGAGGATTAAGCACTACATATTCTCCTGCCAGGATAACGGATCAATTTTCCTAAAATTATTGGTAAGTCTCAAGGGATGTTGCCTTGACTAGCCTAAGGCTGTTTGCTAACTGACTCAATTATTGTCCGCAACATGCTTTTCTTGGTAATAGGGCAGAGAAAACCGCAGGAGGAGGACGATTATGGCGCAACGTGAACAATGGGGTACGAGAACTGGTTTTATCCTGGCTGCAGTAGGCTCAGCCATAGGTCTGGGCAACATCTGGCGCTTTCCCTACATGGCTTACGACAATGGCGGTGGTGCTTTTTTGATCCCGTATTTCTTTGCCCTGCTGACTGCCGGGATACCAATCATCATTTTAGAGTTCGGCATTGGACATAAGTACAAGGGCTCAGCACCCCTGACCTTCTTCAATATCTTCAAGAAATGGCAGTGGCTGGGCTGGTGGCAGGTGTTTGTGGCTTTTATCATCTCCATTTACTATGTGGTGATCATTGCCTGGGCTCTAAATTATGCCCTGCTGGCCCTGAATCTGGGTTGGGGGGAAAACCCAGAGGATTTCTTTTTTGGAGATTTCCTGGCCCTAAGTGAGGGGCCTATGAATTTGGGAGGCATTGTCTGGCCCATCTTTATTGCCGCTATCGCCATGTGGTTCGTAACCTGGCTGGCCCTGTTCAGCGGAGTCAGGCGGGGCATTGAGGTGGCCAACAAAATCTTTATGCCCCTTTTGTTTCTGTTGCTGTTGATCATGTTGGGCAGGGCCGTGACCCTGGAAGGGGCTGCAGAAGGCATCAACTGGCTTTTTAGACCTGACTTCAGCGCTATCCTGGATTATAAGGTCTGGACTGCGGCCTATGGCCAGATCTTTTTCACTTTGAGTATCTGCTTTGCGATCATGATCACCTACTCCAGCTACTTGCCTGCCAAAGCAGACATCAACAACAATGGCATGATGACCGCATTTATCAACTGCGGCTTCAGCCTGTTGGCCGGCATTATGGTCTTTGGAGTTCTAGGCTACATGGCCCATGAGCAGGGAGTAAGCCTGGAAGAGGTGGTGGGTGCCGGGGTAGGCCTGGCCTTTGTGACCATCCCTGAGGCGATTAATCTTTTGCCTGCGGCCAAATTCTTTGGCTTTTTGTTCTTTATCTCCCTGGTCTTTGCTGGGCTCAGCTCCATGATCTCCATTTCCGAAGCCTGCTGTTCAGCTCTGATGGATAAATTCAGCTGGAATCGCAAGCCTACTGCCAGCCTGCTTTGCCTGGTGGGCTTTTTGCTCAGCCTGATCTTCATGACCAACGGCGGGTTGTTTGTCCTAGATATCGTGGACCACTTCATCAATAATTTCGGCATAGTCTTTGCTGGTCTGGTGGAGATCATCCTGTTGTCCTGGTTCTTTAAGCTGGAGTCCGTGCGCGAGCATATCAACCCCTTGTCTGACTTCGCCATAGGCTCCTGGTGGAACTTCTGCCTGAAAGTGATCACTCCCATTGTGCTGGGTTATATGGCAATAGCGAACCTGGTGGGGGATATTCGGGAGAACTACGAAGGCTATCCAGGCAGCGCCTTGGTGCTGTTTGGCTGGTGCGTTGTGGCAGGCATTGTGCTGCTTAGCTTTGTGCTGCAGTCCATGCAGAACAGCTGGGAAGACAAGGCATAAACCAAAAGGAGAGTTGAAAATGAGCGCAGGTTCAATAGTAATGATGCTTTTTGGCCTTTTGGTTACCTGGGGCGGAGCTGCTATTTGCATCTCCAAGGCTATGCAGAAAAAAGGCTTATAAGTCGAAGGATATATCAGCCCAGGGGCGATATTCTTCGTCCCTGGGAGGAAAGAGTATGAGCCTGGCAGAGGAAACAGGGCAAAGTCTGCAACAGAAGCTGGAGCTCAGCAAAAAGCGGCTGTGGTACGTCCTGCACAAATTTTCTCCAGAAGAGATCATGTTGGCCTGGAGCGGGGGCAAGGATTCTACCCTGCTTCTGGCCATTTTTTTGCAGCTTTGGCAAGCAGAGATGCGCAGCCTCTCAGAGCTGCAGGTGGTCAGCCTGGAC
Source organism: uncultured Desulfohalobiaceae bacterium (assembly GCA_964494985.1). GTDB lineage: Bacteria > Desulfobacterota > Desulfovibrionia > Desulfovibrionales > Desulfothermaceae > CAZBUB01. The sequence goes on from CAZBUB010000040.1 coordinate 19,815, forward strand.
ACTGGGTGCAAGTTTCCGGAGGTGATCTGCTTCCGGGATGAAATGGCCCAAAAATGGGGACTTCAGCTTTTGGTAGCCAAGCCTGAGCTGGATCTAGATGGCTACCCTTTGGCCCGGGATCCGGTGCAGTGTTGCCTGGATCTGAAGGTAAGACCCCTGCAGGCGGTGATTCAAAAACAAGAGATACAAGTCCTGTTGACCGGCGCCAGGCATGATGAGACCCCGGGCAGACAAGATAAAGCCTGGCTGGAAAAAAAAGATTCCGGCTATCTGCAGGCCAACCCCATTTTGCACTGGAGCGAGCTGGATGTCTGGGCCTGGCATCAATTAACAGGCCAGGAGTATTGCCCTTTGTACGACCAGGGCTACCGTTCCCTGGGCTGTATGCCTTGCACGCACAAGACAGGATCAGGACCGGAGCGAGGGGGCAGGAACCAGGACAAGGAGCGGCAGATGCAGCTCCTGAGTAGTCTGGGCTATTTTTGATGCAACAGGGGCTGACTGTCAGTTATCTGTTATCAGTCAGCAGTGATCGGGTCAGGCTTAGCGCTCTAAAAGTTATTGACTATTAACCGATAACAGATAACTTCTATTCAGAAAACCCCGGAGGCAGCTGATCCTCACCGCTATCCCCGGATTCCTCCTGGGGCAGCTCCAGGGGAGCCTCTTCCTTTTCTCTGCTGATATCCAGTCCTATCCTGCGGCCTTCTTTTTGATAAGATCCCTTTTGCAGCCTCAGCTCAGCCATGGGCGTGACCAGGATGGCGGACTCGGCCCGCACCGGGCAGGCGTGCTCGCAGAAGCCGCAGCCTGTGCATTTGCGGTCTTGCACAAAGGGCACTGCCGCCTCCTGCCCGGGGATCCTCTCCAGGCTTACGGCCCCGAAGGGACAGGCCTCATCGCAGATCAGACAGTCCCTATCCATCTCCCAGGCGATGCAGGCCCTGCGGTTGATAACTGCTGTGCCCATCTTGGCCCAGTGCTTTTCTTGCAGGCTAAGCTCCCGGATGGCCCCGCTGGGGCAGACCTGGCCGCAGGCATTGCACTCAGGCTCGCAGGGTCCCCTCCTGGCCACAGCCAAAGGGGAGTAGACCCCGGAGAGTCCGGCCTGGGCCCAGGCTGGCTGGAGCATATTCGTGGGGCAGGCCTGCATGCAGAGCCCGCACCTCAGGCATTGGTTCAGAAATTCAGTCTCAGGCACAGCTCCAGGGGGTCTGACCAGATCCGGGGGAGTAATCTGGCCCTTATCCTTTGTAGGCCAATACTCAAACAATCCACGGTGGCCCAAAAAGGAGACAGCTGCACCCAGGCCCAGGGCCTGTAAGGCCTGCCTGCGGCCGGGCAGGAAGGGCTCCGGTGCTGTCGAGCCAGGAGCAGCTGCAAAATAAACAGCCCTTTCCGGGCAGATCTTGACGCATTTCTGGCAGGATATGCACTCCTGGTAGCGTGTTTGTGTTGGCTCATGGCTTATGGCCTGCATGGGGCATTCCTGCACGCATTTCTGGCAATTGGTGCAGGCAGATGAGACCCGTCTGCGTATTAGAGGCCTTTGTCCTATCAGGGCCAGTAAAGCCCCAGCTGGACAAATGAATCTGCACCAGAATCTGGGTGATTTGTGGTTCAACCAGAACAGGAAAAGAAAAAAGGGCACCAGGAATAAAAGGGTGCTGTAGCGGGCAGGATCTGCCTGGCTAAAGGCCGCCTGCAGGACAGATAGATGCAGTGCTTCTGGAAGTCGCTCCAGTATCTGTTGGGGCAGGTATTGCAGCCAGGGCAGGACAGCCAAAATGTACAGCCTGCCAGCCCAGGCCAGGGGTGAGCCCCAGTGGGCCAGATTCAGGCCCAGCAGAGCAGAGGCAATGATCAGCAGCAAAAGCAGATATTTAAAAGACAGCCAGCCCAGGGAAACCTGCAAGAATTGTTTTTTATGCAGCCTGGCGAACAGGTGGTTGCAAAAGTCAAAGGTGCTGCCCAAGGGGCAGACATAGCCACAGAAGAATCTGCCCAGGATCAGGGTCGCTGCAAGCAGCAGTCCTAGAACCAGTAGTGCTGGGATGACAATGCCCAGGGCAAGCAAAACCCCTAGAAAGAGCAAAGGGTCCAGGAAGAACATGGACTCTGCAGGCAGCCAGCCTGGCATGGAAAGCCCAGTTTGCAGCAGGACCAGTACAAAAAGCAGCAGACAAAGACCCTGTAGCAGTCGCTGCAGCAGATTCATGCTTGGATCTTTTCCAGTTGCAGGTTGTCCAGATCCATGCTGCCCAGACCCCGCTCATGGGCCAGACGAATATGCTTTACTTGTCCGGGATCCATGGATCTGCCGTACCACTTGACCAGGGTTACAGCATAGGCATCTGCTGTCACCATGTCCGTGCTGGCGATGATCTTTTCCGGCTGGACCACCTCTCCTGGTCCGGAAGGGCCGTCAGTAGTCAGGGCCCGGGTGGCGTCCACCACCACCAGATCCGCCTTGAGAAGGGTGCACAGGTCCACTATAGACTCGTGCAGATCATAGCGCCAATGCATCTCGCTTCTATCATTGATCAGGCCCATCATGCCCTTCAGGCTCAAGCTGACCCCGGTGCTGGAGTGGTGCTTGGCCACAGGGGCGGAGATAAGGACGTCTGCCTCGAGCACTTCGCGCATTACCTGCCTGGAACTCAGCTGCCGGCCATCTGGTATTTTGGTTTCCTGGAAATCCCTTTTGGCCTGGACTCCCTGGACTCGGCAGCTGTCCACAGCTTCTGCTGCCTCCTGGATACCGCTTTTAACCAGACAGAGCTCTGCGGTGCGCAAGGGATTGTCCAAAACTGATACCCTGGAGGCCCCGGCATCCCGGCACATTTGGGCCAGGGCTTGCACCACCTGGGGATGGGTATTGGTGGCCATCTCCGGGGGCTGATCAAAGCTCATGTTGGGCTTGATAACCACTTTCTGGCCTTTTTGCACAAACCTGGACATGCCGCCCAGGGCTTGTACTGCTGCACGGGTGGCCTGTTCAGGCCCGCCCTGCGCTTCTACCAGATCAGGATGCTCCTGGGCATGGACCCGTCTGGGCAGCTGCATCAGGCCCATTCCGCCTAAAAGGCAAAGTCCGCCTTTTAGCTGCAGGCTGAGAAACTCCCTGCGGGGGAGCTTGGAGTTCAAGTTTTGCATGGCTGTTCCTTGGTAT
>CAZBUB010000041.1:0-22464 GCA_964494985.1 uncultured Desulfohalobiaceae bacterium
GCGCCTTTTTTTTGCTGGGTAACTCGTATGTTGCTTTTTTACGGCAGGATAGGCAAGATCTTTAGGTATGAGTTCTAAGTACACATATAATGAGCTAAAAGCCCTGTACGAGGTTGCCCAGTGTCTGGCCAGCACTGCAGAGCTCAGGGATCAGCTGCACCAAGTGCTGGAAATTCTCAGCAACCAACTGGGCATGGCCCGGGGCATGATCTCCATTTTAGATTTGCAATCTGGGGAGGCCTGGCTGGATGTGGCCCATGGGGTGGAACTGCAGCAAGGACAAGTGAGCTATCAGCCTGGAGAGGGGATTACCGGACAGGTAGCTCAGACTGGCAGACCCATGGCTGTTGCCGACTTAGACAGGGAAACTCTGTTTTTGGATCGTACCGGAGCCCGTAAGAAGCTGAATCGCAGGGAGCTGGCATTCTTGTGTGTCCCCATTTTTTATCAGACCCGGGTGGTGGGGGTGCTCTCCGCTGATAAGCTGAGTCGCGATGTGGAGGACTTGGAGCATGAGGTAAGACTTTTATCTGCTGTGGCCGAGCTCATGGGCAAGGTGGTCCATTTTAGGGCCGTGGAAGAGGAGAATCGTCGCCTGCGCCGGATATTGGCTCAGCCCAGAAGGCCTAAGACCAATATAATTGGACGCTGTAAAGGAATCCAAGAGGTTCTGGGCATGGTGGATCAGGTGGCGGAGACCAACTCCACAGTGCTTATCTACGGCGAAACAGGCACAGGCAAGGAACTGGTGGCCAAGGCCCTGCATGAGAACAGCAAGCGCAGCAGTGGTCCTTTGGTTCGAGTGAATTGCGCAGCCATGCCGGATAGTCTTTTGGAGAGCGAGCTTTTTGGACACGAGAAAGGTGCTTTTACTGGAGCTGTAAGCAGGAGGCGGGGCTGCTTTGAAGAGGCCCAGGCTGGGACCATATTTTTGGACGAGATCGGTGAGCTTTCTGCAGTAGCCCAGGCTAAGCTTCTGCGTGTGCTACAGGAAAAGGAGTTCTCGCCTTTAGGTTCGTCCAGGTCAATTAAGGTGGATGTACGAGTGGTTGCAGCTACAAACAAGGACCTCGAGCAGGAGGTTGCCAAAGGCAATTTCCGCTCGGACCTTTACTACAGGCTCAATGTCTTTCCCATCTTTTTACCTCCACTCAAGGAAAGGGGGCCAGACATTCTCCTTTTGGCGGATTTTTTTATAGTCAAGTATGCCAGGGAGTTTTCCAAGCAAGTTAAACGTATTTCCACATCTGCCATTGATCTTCTTCTGGCCTATCATTGGCCGGGCAATGTACGGGAGCTGGAGAACTGTATTGAAAGGGCTGTGCTCTTGGCAGACGGAGAGAGCATCGAGGCCAGGCATCTTCCCCCTTCATTGCAGATGAAATCCAAAGGGCTGCCCCAGGGGGACAGAGGCAAGATGGACATGTTGGTGGCCACGTTTGAGCGGGATCTGATTACAGAAGCCTTAAAGGATACTCGAGGGAATCAGGCAGAGGCAGCCAGGCTGCTGGGAACCACCAAGAGAATAGTCCAGTATAAGGTACACAAGTACAATATCGATCCTCAAAGATTTAAAATCAGCAATTCGGATTAACGTTGAAGTCCCTGGTCGAGATCTTTCCATGGCCATGGCTTGGCCTTTTCTGAAGACCCCCATTCCCCAGTATTTTTTGGTTTGGCTTAAATTCTCCTACTCAAAAACTGTGCCTTAGATGTGCGTTTGATGACACTCTAAATATTGGCATATGTTTTGCTTCGATAGAATAAAGGCAAGGAACTGGTTATGAAGATCGCTCTAGGACAGATCAATCCAACTATAGGTGATTTTGCCGGCAACTGCGAAAGGATTTGTCAATATCTGGACCAGGCTGTCAATCTTGGCTGCAATCTGGCTGTATTTCCTGAGATGGCCCTTCTGGGCTATCCACCTCTCGATTTTTTGGACCGTAACGATTTTGTGCTAGACAGTCTTGGCTTCTGGGAGAGGCTGGCGAAGGCTAGCAGGCATATTGCGGTTATCTGCGGTGTGGTTGCAGTGAATTCTTCCAGAACTGGCAAGCCATATTTTAACTCCGCCCTTTTTTGTGCCCAAGGCAAAATCCAGGCCCAGGCCCAAAAGCTCCTTTTGCCCAGCTATGATGTGTTTGATGAGACCAGATATTTTGAGCCTGGCAGAGAACCCCTGGTTGTGGATCTTAATGGGCTGAGGCTGGGACTGACTATTTGCGAGGATATTTGGAATAAGGAAGGTTATCTGCCTGGATGGCTTTATGCTCGCGATCCAGTACAGGATCTGGCTGACAGGAATTTGGATCTTTTGGTCAATATTGCTGCTTCTCCCTTCCACAGGGGCAAGGGAGAAAAAGTGGGCACTCTCTTGCAGGAGCGGGCTCGAGAGACAAAGACCCCGGTCTTGTTTGTGAATCAGGTGGGGGGCAATGACCAGCTCATATTCCAGGGCCACAGTATGGTCTGGGATCAGGAAGGGAAACAAGTGGCCTGTGCAGCAGACTTTGAAGAGGAGCTTTTGGTCTGGGACAGCCAAGGGGATCGCCAGGAGATATTTCCAGGGAAACTTGAGCGGGAGCAAGAGATTTTGCAGGCTTTGTGTCTGGGGCTTAAGGATTATATGGCCAAATGCGGCTTCAGCAAAGCTATGCTGGGCCTGAGCGGGGGTGTGGATTCTGCCCTAGCCGCCTGTATAGCCAGGATGGCCTTGGGTCCGGAGAATGTGCTGGCCCTGGCCATGCCCGGTCCCTATAATGCCCCTGAAAGTCTGGAGGATGCCAGAGAACTAGCCAGACGTTTGGGGATCGGTCTGGAAACAGTGAGCATTGAACGACTTTTTGCCCAGACGAGACAGGAACTGCAGCCACTTTTCCAGGAGAGGTCAGAGGATGTCACCGAGGAGAATATCCAGTCCAGGCTGCGGGGCCTCTTGCTTATGGCGGTGAGCAATAAGCTCAGGGCCTTGCTCCTTAATACAGGGAATAAATCAGAGCTGGCTGTGGGATATTGCACTTTGTACGGTGACATGAACGGAGGTATCTCTATTTTAGGGGATGTGCCCAAGATCATGGTCTATCAGCTGGCCAGGCACATCAACCAGACCCAGGGCTGGATCCCGGAAAGGATTATCAACAGACCGCCTTCGGCAGAGCTGAGCCCGGAGCAAAAGGATCAGGACAGTCTGCCAGAATACGAGGTCTTGGATAAAATTCTACAGGCCTATATTGAGGAACAGCAGAGCTTGGAAGAGATCGTACGTCAGGGCTGGGATCGGAATCTGGTACGCTGGGTAGTGCGTAGGGTCCTGGATAACGAGTATAAGCGCAGACAGGCCCCGCCTGTGCTGAAGGTGACTGGCAAGGCCTTTGGTCTGGGTCGCAGGCTGCCGATTGCCCATGGTTTTGGACAGGGATAGATGCTGTATCCCAAAAGGCAAGAGCTGGAAAAAACGACAAGGAAGGGGGGTATGAAAAAGATAGAGGCTGTGATCAAACCCTTTAAGTTGGACGATGTCAAGGACAGGCTGACCGAGTTGGGGGTCAAGGGTATGAGTGTGACCGAAATACGAGGTTTTGGCAGACAGAAAGGACATACTGAGATCTATCGGGGTGCAGAATATGTAGTCGATTTTTTGCCCAAGATCAAATTAGAGCTGGTGGTTGATGATGACATGGTCGACGATGTCTTGGAGGCCATCTGTAGTGGGGCCCAGACTGGCAAGATAGGGGATGGTAAGATATTTGTGCTGCCTGTGGAGGAAAGCGTGCGTATTAGAACAGGAGAGAGGGGGCAGCAGGCAGTTTAGCCAATCTTTGGCTAAGATTTCCAGGGTAGGCTTCTTGGTCTAGATATTGATATCCCAGGTAGCTGATCCTTGAGGTGGAAGACATGGGATTTGCAGAGACTATCCAGGGGCTTCGACAAGCCAGGAACAGGTTCCAGGACCAATGCGCAAACGACGTGCCCGGTTTCCTGGATGCCCAGGTCTATGCCCAGGAAATTGCTGTCAGCTTCAGCAGCCTGGAGCCCAGGGGGACAGGGTATAAGGATTGGTCCCTGCTGGCAGTGGGCGGCTTCGGCAGGGGGGAGCTCAGCTTTGCCTCAGATCTGGATTTGCTGGTCTTGTACCGCAAACAATTAGGGCAGGGGCTGCAGGACTTTGTGCAGGAATTGGTCTGCAATCTTTGGGATGCCGGCTTTGAGGTAGGGCATGCTGTCCTATCCCCTTCTGGATTAAAGAGTCTGTGCTCCAAGGAGTTCAGTGCCAGAACCTCCTATCTGGATCCTTGGTTTTTATTGGGGGACTGGAATTTTTACGCTGCCTGGAGGAAAAAGAGTCTGGAATCAGCAGGACCCAGGCAAAAAAAGCAATTTTTGCAGCAGATCCTGGAAAGCAGGGCCCAGCGCAGTAAGCGCTATGCTGAAAGTATTTATCTCTTAGAACCCCACCTCAAGGAGGGTCTGGGAGGGTTAAGGGATTTGCATCTTTTACGCTGGCTGGGATTGGTGTTTCTGGATAGCCCTAAACTGGAAAACATGGGCGACCAGGGCTGGATTACCTCTAGGGAAAAGAATTGGCTGCAGCAGGCTCAGGACTTTTTGTGGAGGGTCAGGCTGCAGCTGCATATAATTAGCAGGCGTAAGCAGGACCATCTTCTGTTGCAGGAACAGGAGCAACTGGCCCTAAGGCTTGGTTTTGAAAGGAGTCAGGAAGGGGGTCAGGAGGTGGAGGCCTTTATGCGCCATTATTATTGGCATACTGCTCGCGTGCGCAGGGTGACCACCTTCTTGCTGGAACGTCTGGAATACGAAATCAGGCCGGAACGTAGGAAAAACAAGAAGGTTAAAGTACTGCCTGGCCCTTTTGTCCTGCAGGACAAGCTGATCTGGTTTTATGATCCGGAGTTGATCCGCTCCAATCCAGCCCTTTTGATGCGTTTTTTTGCCACCGCAGCCAAACACAAAGCTCATATCCAGCACGAAACCGGCCAAGTGATACGGGAGAGTCTGGCAGGCCTGGGCAAGGACTGGCAGGGTCAGCCGGAAGTGGTGCAGGATTTTTTTCAGATTCTGGAGGAGCCAGATGCAGCCTTCCTGGTTTTGAAGATCATGCTGGAGACTGGATTCTTGGAGGCATTTTTGCCTGAATTCCAAGGGGTACGCTACCGGGTGCAGCACGATGCCTATCACACTTATACAGTGGATGAGCATCTGTTGCGTACAGTGCAGGAGCTTCACAGCCTTGGGGATATCCAGGGGGAAATCCTGCAGCAAAGACCAGATCTGGAGGGTATGTTCCATAATCTGGAGCACAAGAGGCTGCTTTTGCTTGCAGGCCTGATCCATGATCTGGGCAAGGGCCAGGGTGGAAACCATTCCAGGATGGGCGCGGATCTGGCCCGGGATATTGGCTTGAGGCTAGCCCTGGGAAAACAGGAGCAAGAAATTTTAAGCAGCCTGGTGCTCAGGCATCTGCTTTTGGCAGAGACCGCCCTGAAAAGGGATCTTTCAGATGAAAAGCCCTTGGAGAGATGTGCTTTGGAGCTGGGCTCCAGGGAGATGTTGGATATGGTCTATTTGTTGACCATTGCGGATTCCAGGGCCACAGGTCCCCAGGCTTGGAACTCCTGGCGTATTGCCCTGCTAAATGAGCTCTATTTTAAGCTACGCAAGATGCTGGAGCAAGAGGAGTGGCAGAGTGTGGACCTCCAGGCCAGGGCCAAACAGGCCCAGGAAAAGATCCTGGCCAGGCTGGGTCCAGGGCAGGAAAGCTCCAGGGTTCTGTCTTGGCTGGAGGGCCTTTCCTTGCGCTATCTCCTGAATCAGGATCCTGAGGCTATCTATAGGCATTTCAAGATGGAGGAGCGGCTTCAGGATTCCCTGTTTCAGCTGGATACCAGGCAAAGGGATGCTGGATTGTGGGAAATGAGCCTGGTCTGCAGGGACAGGCCTGGTCTTTTTGATCTAATCACTGGTACCTTGTGGGCCAATAATCTGAACATACTGGCTGCGGACATATATACCCGCTCCCACGAGGTGGCCATAGATGTTTTGCTCCTGGATGGCGTGCCTGATCCTCTGCATCCTGAGCAGTCCTGGAAGAGACTGAGCAGGGATATGTACTCCCTTTTGGCCAGTGAGATCGACCTGGAGGAGTATCTCCAGAGCAAAAGGCCTGGCTCCAGGCTGGGCAAGAGACAGCTGGTACGCAAAAAAGACCAGGTGTATATAGACGAGCAGGCTTCGGATTTCTATACTGTGATCGAGGTCTATACCTGGGATAGACCAGGGGTCTTGCATACCATCTCCAAGGCTTTACACAGCTTTCAGCTCAATATCCAACTCGCCAAAATATCCACTCCCGGAGCCCAGGTCTTGGACGTCTTCTATGTTACAGATAAAGAGGGCAACAAGATCTTGGATCCAGAACAACATCACAGCCTGACCCAAGCCCTTTTGAGGGCTTTGCAGAGTTGTTAACTGTTTGTCCTAGCTACCCTGCCTTTAGCAACTATTTAAAAAATTAGTATATCTGCGCAGTATACAAAATTGTATCTCGCCTGGCCCTGGATTTTACTTGTATAATATCCTGAAATAAAAAATTATTTGAAGAAATAGCTTTATTTGAGACAGAAGTTTCCTTTGTGGACTGGCCAGCAGCAACAAAAATGTATCAAATGAGCTGATGAAAAACTTCAGGCCTTGCAGATTGGAGAGAGGTCTTTAGAAAACTTTAATGTAATCAGGTAGATGCCTTGCACATGAGTTTTTGGCAGGATTATTGCTAAAACTCAAGTAAATGAATCGAGTTTGAGGAAGACATAAGGGCTGAGGCCAAAGGGTGCCCGGGAGCTTTAAAAGAAGTAAACCAGAAAGCATGTTGCAAGGAGGTAGCGATGACCCCGAAGGAAGTAATGGACTATGCCCAGAAAAAAGGGGCCAGGATGGTGGATTTCAGGTTTTTGGATTTTCCGGGCATCTGGCAGCATTTCAGTGTGCCCATAAGTGAATTTGATGAATCCTCTTTTGAGGACGGATTTGGTTTTGACGGCTCCAGCATTAGGGGCTGGATGCCCATCAACGCCAGTGACATGCTGGTCATACCTGATCCTGAGACAGCGATGATGGATCCCTTCAGCAAGACCCCTACTTTGAGCCTGATTTGTAACATTGTGGATCCTATGACTAAGGAGAAGTACGACAGGGATCCCAGGTATATTGCCCAGAAGGCTGAGAGTTACCTGCAGTTTACAGGCATTGGGGACCAAGTTTTTATCGGACCAGAAGCTGAGTTCTTTATTTTTGACGATATTCGCTATGATTCAGCTTCTAATTATGGCTTTTACTTTATCGATTCCGTGGAAGGAATCTGGAACACAGGCAGGGCGGAAAGTCCCAATTTGGGCTATAAGCCCAGACATAAGGAAGGTTATTTCCCAGTGCCTCCCACTGACTCTTTCCAGGAGATGCGCAACGAAATGGTGCAGTGTATGGAGGAGGTGGGCATCAGGGTGGAATGCCAGCACCATGAGGTGGCCACTGCTGGACAGGCCGAGATTGACATGCGCTTTGCCCCCTTGGTGCAGATGGGAGACCAGTTGATGTGGTTCAAATATATTATCAAGAACATTGGCCGGGCTCACAACCGCACAGTGACCTTTATGCCTAAGCCCATATTTGGTGACAATGGATCCGGGATGCATACCCACATCAGCATCTGGAACAAAGGCCAGCCTTTATTTGCTGGGGATAAGTACGCAGGCCTGAGTGAATCAGCTTTGCATGCAGTAGGCGGGATCCTTAAGCATTCTGCATCCTTGTGCGCCCTGACCAATCCCACAACAAATTCCTACAAGCGCTTGGTGCCCGGCTACGAGGCGCCGGTGAACCTGGCTTACTCCAGCAGGAATCGCAGTGCTGCCCTGCGTATCCCCATGTACTCAGCCTCGCCCAAGGCCAAGCGCATCGAGGTCCGCTTCCCTGATCCTTCCTGCAATGGTTATATGGCCTTTGCTGCGATACTCATGGCAGCCATAGACGGCATTGAGAACAGGATAGACCCAGGCGAGCCCCTGGACAAGGATATCTACTCACTCAGCCCTGAAGAGTTACAGGGTGTGCCTTCCACGCCAGGTTCTTTGGAAGAGGCTTTGAACGCATTGGAAAAAGACTATGAATATCTGCTGAAAGGGGATGTGTTCACAGAGGATGTTCTCCGTTCCTGGATTGCCTATAAAAGGGAAAGCGAAGTGGATCCCATCCGCCTGCGGCCACATCCTTACGAGTTCATGCTCTATTACGACATCTAATCTCAAATAAAAGCTAAGAAGCGAAAACCCGGCCTGGCTGTGCCCACGTAAGGGCACAGGGTTTTAGATCAACAGCCAAAAAAACGAAACTGAATCCTTAAAACAGGACAGAAAGGCATGACCCGGTGGCAGAAAATTTGGCCATCGGGTCTGCCTGTCTGCAAAAATTAATACCAGTTGAATATGAGACCAATTGGTGCAGCAAATTGGATATAAACCCAGATCAACTGCAAAGGATCAGTTCCTGCTCGAGCTACCTGGGTTCCCTGCTCAGGCACAGAGAGCATTACAGCTGGCTGGTGCAGGAAAGGGGTCTGTTGCGACGTTATGCCCTGGTGGAGCTTTTCAGGGAGCTGCAGGCTAGGGCTTTAGGGTGCGCTACTTTCCTGGAACTTTGCCTGCTGTTTAGGGATTTCAAGCAAAAGCATTTTTTGCGCATAGCAGGCAGGGAATGTTTGGGCTGGGCAGGATTTAGGGAGACTACCCAGCAGCTGAGCGACCTGGCAGCAGTCTGTCTGCAGGCCGGGCTGGAAATACTCTCCAGGCGACCGGAATTGTGGCTGCAGCCCCAGGATGCCGCGGTCTGGGAGGATAAGGATTCAGGTAGCCTGGCGGTGCTGGGCCTGGGCAAGCTGGGTGGATACGAGCTGAATTATGTCTCTGACGTGGATCTGTTTTTCCTGCGCGGCGATGTGCCAGGCCATGGGCAGGAATCCAGCCGGCTGAAGCCGTTGCAGAGCAAGCTCTGCCAAAGCCTGAGCAGCCTGCTTGGGGATCAGGTACATGCAGACAGGGTCTTCAAGGTGGATCTGCGTCTGCGGCCCGGGGGCAGGGAAGGGGAGCTGATCTGCAGTCTGGAATCCGCCCTGGACTATTACCAGTTAAGGGGCAGGTCCTGGGAACGCCAGGCCCTGCTCAAGGCCAGGGCTGTTGCCGGGAATAAGCCCTTGGGCAACAATTTCCTGCAGCAGGTGCGGCCCTTTGTGTTCAGGCGGTTTCTGGACTTCCAGGCCCTGGGCGAGCTGCGCCGGATGCGGGACAAGATCCTGGAGGAGGCCAATGCCCCGGGCAAAGTCTCTGAGACGGACATCAAACAAGGCTGGGGGGGGATCAGGGAGATAGAGTTTTTGGTCCAGTCCCTGCAACTGGTCTACGGGGGACGCTATCCAGATCTGCAAGAGCCCAACACTTTGCGCAGCCTGGACAGGCTAAAGGACCTGAAGCTTTTGTCTGCCCAGGCAGAGCAGGATCTGCGGCAGGACTACGTATTCCTGCGCAGATTGGAGCACTGGATTCAACTGGATCAGAACCGACAGTGCAGTAGTTTGCCAGAGGGTCCAGAATCCAGGCAAAGGCTGGCCCGGGCCCTGGGCTTTGCAGGGGATTTCCAGGACCTCTATTCCCAGCTTGGAGAACGCAGGCAAAGAGTGCACCAGCATTTCCAGGCCCTGTTTCAGGAAAGCAGCTCTTCCAGGGGCAGCAAGGCCCGGCAAGCTGCCGGGCCAGGCAGGGGATCTAAGGCCCAGGAGCTGGAATCCTGGCTGCTGCAGCTTTTGCCTGAGCCCGGACCGAGGATTTTAGAGGCCCTGCAGGCTTCTTTGCCCTGGGGAGAAGGAAGCTCAGGGGCTCTGGTCCAGGGCAGGATCCAGGATTTCCTGCAGCAGCTGCAGAGCAGACCTGGTTTGGCTCAGGCCCTGAATAAGGCAGATGAGCGGCTCCAGGAGCTGTTTACCTCTCTGGGGCAAAGCGCAATAGTCCATGACCTGCTTCGGGCCCAGCCAGGTCTGGCAGAAGGCCTTTTGCAGCAAATGGGGGACAGCGCCAGCCCCTGGAAGGGATGCAGGGAGGTGATCCAGGGCTGCGCCTCTTTTGAGGAAGCCCTGGAGTGGGTGCGGCGCTTTAAGAATGAGCGGATCCTTTATTTGTCTTTGCAGGACCTGCAGGGCCAGATAAAGGCCGACAGCCTGGAGCAGGAGCTGACTGGGATTGCGGACTTCACCCTGCAGCAGACTTACAGGCAGGTAGCCAGACATATGGGTCTGGATCAGGGCCAGCCTCTGTGTGTCCTGGCCCTGGGCAGGGCAGGCAGCAGGGAGATGGGGTTTGGCTCGGATCTGGATTTGGCCTTTGTATATGATCCAGCTCCAGGAGAGGACCAGGACCTGATCCCGGAGCAGGTGGTACGCTTTATCCAGCGTCTGATGCGCATGCTGAGCACTCCCCTGCAGGACGGGCCAGGATACGTGGTGGATGCCAGGCTGAGGCCCACAGGCAACTACGGTCCCTTGGTCAGCAGCAGGCGCAGCTGGCAGGAGTATTATTCCAGCCAGGCTGACATCTGGGAAATCCAGGCCCTGTTGCGCATGCGCCCTGTGGCCGGCAGTAGGGTCTTAAGTCAGGAACTGCATGAGTTTGCGTCCAGGACCATTTTTCAAGCCAGAGACCAGGTAGATGTCTGGCCCAGGCTGTGCTCCTTAAGGCAGCGCATGCTGCAGGAGCGGGCCAGGGAGGGGCAGGATCTGCTGGACTTGAAGCTGGGCCAGGGAGGACTGGTGGATCTGGAGTTCTTGGCTCAGGGGGCGCAGCTGTTGTTCGGCGCTGAGGCAGAGGCTTTGCGCTCTGCAAACATCAGGCAGGTTTTGCCTGGGGCCCTGCAGAGCCTGGAGATACCTGCAGCTGAGTATCAGGTAAGGGCTTTTAGTCTGTACCGGAGCCTGGAAAGGCGGCTGCAGCACCTGGGCAGCTCTGCGCCTTCATGCATCTCTGCTCAGGATCTGTTGCAGATGCAGGGTCTTGGCCTGTGGCCTGCCCAGGATCAGGCCTTAAGGCTGGAGGGCTGGCAGGACCTGGAGCAGGTCAGGCGCAGGGTGAGCAGGGTCTGGCAGGGAATATGCAGAAATTTTTTGTAACTGTTCACCAGGTCCAGGGGTTCGGCCCACAGGGCGCAAAAAACTCGCTCCCAAGAATGCGTAAAGCAAAAGTCTGATTTTGGACCTCTTAAACTTCCAGACAGCCATAGTGGATTTTTAGGTTGAAATAGCTTGCACAGTTTTGCTTAACGCATTCTAAGTCGCTCAGATCCGGCACCTACTTTTGTGCAGACCTATTCGAATCATTGAAAACGAAAAAGTAACATAAGTAGGTGCCGGAAGCCCTGTGGGCCGAACCCCTGGACCTTGGCTTCTTCCTCTGTAAAGCTTATCCGGGCACAGGAAATGGTGAATAAATACGGATTTTTTTCCTAAAACATAAGAAGCGGGGGAATTATGTGTCGTCTGTTCGCTTTGACCAGCACTGAGCCCCAGTCTCCCATGCTGGCCATGCAGGCTATGGACGTGATGCGGGAAGGGCATGACGGCTCAGGGGTGGGCCTGATGCTCACAGACTTGGCCGGACCTTTTGAGTACTTCAAGGAATCACCGGTACTTTCAGGGATCTTCACTAAGGAGGGACTGCAGAAGCTGGACAGCTATATGATGGAGATCGGCTTCAAGACCAAGTACAGGCTTACCCTGAGCACTGAGAAGACACCTCCGGGTGAGGTGCCCAAGCGGGACATTTATCTTATCCGGGCCTACGACTACCCTGAGGACTGGGAGGATTTCAGCTGGGAGGAGAAGGCCAGACGCCTGCTCTTGATTCGACTGCAGCTCAGGGAAATGGGGCAGGAGAAGCAAGATATGATCGTGTTCAGCTTCTGGCCGGATGTGATCATGCTCAAAGAGATCGGAGATCCCATGACCGTGGCCAGGTATATGCATCTGGAGCATTCTGAGCTTAAGGCCAGGGTGATCATGGCTCAGGGCAGGCAGAACACCAACTATGCCATCAACCTCTACGCCTGCCACCCCTTTTTCATCCAGGGCGTGGCCAGCATGACCAATGGCGAAAATACTGCCTTCGTGCCCATCAAAGAATTCCTGAGCTCCAGGGGGTTCCCTGGCTATCAGGGCTATCAGTCAGATTCAGAGGTGTTTACCCATATCCTGCACTACACCCTGAATTCTTTGGGTCTGGGTCTGGAGGCCTACAAGCATATTATTACCCCTCTCAAAGATGAGGATTTGCAGAGCCATCCTGATGCAGAATTTTTGCGCAGCTTAAAGCGCACCTGCCGCAGGCTGATTATAGACGGCCCCAACTGTGTGATCGGCTGCTTGCCTGACAAGAGCCTGTTCATGGTCCAGGACAGGAAGAAGCTGCGTCCCGGAGTTGTGGGTGGCAGACCAGGTTTTTATGCCTTTTCCTCCGAGGTTTGCGGCCTGGAGGCGGTATTGCCCAAGGGAGAAAACGGAAACCAGTACTTTCAACCCATGCATCTGGACACCGCAAGCGTGGACAGTCAGCGCCAGGAGATAAGTGTATGCTCTCAACAGGATTCATTGGCCCCAATACAATGAGTGTTAAGGATCTGCCCTGGCAGATCCAGTGGAGCGAGCAAAGGTGTACTCTGTGCGGCAGGTGCTGCAGTGTCTGCCCTGTGCAGGCCCTGGAGCTAGGGGTGTTCAGGAAAAGGACCATCCAGACTCCCCTGGGGTTGCAGCAAAAGCCGGAGAACACCTTTTCCATCTACTACGGCATCAGACAGAGAACCAGACCGGAGCAGGCTTGTATCGGCTGCGGCATGTGCACCCAGGTCTGTCCTAATGAAGCTATCTTGCCACTGCGCAGCGACGAGCAGGACAAGCTGCGCTTCCATGCCAACCAGGCTGGGCAGCCCAGGCGCAGGGGGGGCAGACGCAACAGCCCGGCAGGCATACTGGATCGGATCAAGTTCACCCGCATCTCTATGCTCACAGACCCTGCCCTGGATGCTGGCAGGCATGAGTTTGAGCTGCGGACTTTGCTGGGCAGGGTGCTCCCGCCGGAGAAGGCTTTGAATCTGCAGCAGGAAAACGGCTGGTCCCCACCGGTGCGGGAGATATATCCCTTGATTATCGGCAGCATGTCCTTTGGGGCCCTGTCCCCGAATATGTGGGAGGGCCTGATCATGGGGGTGAGCTATCTGAACGAGGAGCTGGGCATGCCGGTGCGCATGGCCACCGGAGAGGGAGGCTGCCCGCCCAGGCTGCTGCGCTCGCGCTTTTTAAAGTACGTGATTTTGCAGATCGCCAGCGGCTACTTCGGCTGGGACGAGATCATCCATGCCCTGCCGGAGATGAAAGAGGACCCTTGCGCAGTGGAGATCAAGTACGGCCAGGGGGCCAAGCCCGGGGACGGGGGGCTGCTCATGTGGTACAAGGTGAATCAATTGATTGCCGCTATCCGTGGCGTGCCCCAGGGGGTGAGCCTGCCCAGCCCGCCCACGCACCAGACCAAGTATTCCATTGAGGAGGCCGTGGCCAAAATGATCCAGTCCATGTATATGGCCTGGAATTTCCGGGTGCCGGTCTACCCCAAGATTTCCGGGACCTCTACAGCCTTGGCGGTACTGAACAACTTAAGCCGCAACCCGTATGCCGCGGGTCTGGCCATAGATGGGGAAGACGGCGGCACTGGCGCGGCCTACAACGTCTCCATGGACCATATGGGGCATCCCATAGCCAGTAATCTGCGGGACTGCTATCTGAATCTGGTCAAGCTGGGCATGCAAAACGAGATCCCTCTGATTGCCGGTGGAGGCGTGGGCAAGAACGGCAACCTGGCCGCAAACGCGGCCTCCTTGATCATGCTTGGTGCCAGCGGAGTCCAGATGGGCAAGTACATTATGCAGGCAGCAGCAGGCTGCCTGGGCTCAGAACGGGATCGCTGCAACGTCTGCAATATAGGGGCCTGCCCCAAAGGCATTACTTCCCAGGATCCCAGGCTGTATCGCAGGCTGGATCCGGAAGCCGTGGCCCAGAGGGTAGTGGATGTGTATTTGGCCTTTGATACTGAGCTAAGGAAGATCGTGGCCCCCTTGGGCAGATCCACCTCCCTGCCCATTGGCATGTCAGACGCCTTGGGCATAGATGATCTGGATGTGGCGAACAGGCTGCAGATAAGCCACGTGGTTTAGCTACAAACAGGATTTTTAGCGGGAGTTTGAAATGCAGGACAACATGCAGGACACTTTGCAGATAAACGGCTGGCAAAATGGGCAAAGGAAGGAGTCCAGGGTCCTGGAGGAAGAAATCCAGGAAGCAGTAGCCAGGGGAGACAGGCAGTTGGAGATCCAGGCTGCGGGCCAGCATGGCATAGGCGGCAGGCTGTGGTCTGCCGGACAGGATCAGGTGCGGATAACTGTCACCGGTCCTCCAGGACAGAGGCTGGGCTCTATGGGCTTTGCCAACACCAGGATCCAGGTCCTGGGCAATGCCTCAGACGATGTGGGCTGGCTGAATGCGGGCGCAGAGATTGTGGTCCAAGGACACGCAGGCAATGGTGTGGCCAATGCCATGGCCCAGGGCAGGGTTAGTGTGGCTGGGAATCTTGGTTCCAGGGCCATGACCATGACCAAGCGCAATCCCAGATTCGATCCGCCTGAGCTGTGGGTTCTGGGCTCTGTGGGGGATTATTTTGCCGAGTTTATGGCCGGGGGCACAGCCGTGATCTGCGGCCATGAGCCCCAGAATGCAGACAACGTGCTGGGCTACAGGGCCTGCGTGGGCATGGTGGGGGGCAGGATCTTTTTTCGGGGTCCGGCTTATGGCTTCAGCCAGGCTGATGTGCAGCTGAAAGACTTAAGCCAAGAGGACTGGCAGTGGCTGCAGGAAAACCTGGAGCTTTTTCTGCGGCGCATCCAAAGGCCGGAGCTTATCTCTCAGCTGGCCCGGCCTGAGCAGTGGCAGCTTCTCCAGGTTAAGGGTCCTTTACAGAAAAGCTCGGGGCAAAGGCTGAGCATCTCAGAATTCAGGCAAAGCACCTGGGAGGCAGAACTGGGCCAGGGCGGGCTGATCGGGGATCTGGCCAAATATGAGCGCAGCCAGATCCCGGTGATCACCACTGGAGATCTGCGCAGGTTCGTGCCGGTCTGGGTGCAGGACAGGTACATGCCGCCCTGCGAGGCTGCCTGTCCCACTGGCATTCCGGTCAGGGAAAGATGGCGTCTGGTGCGGGAAAACAGGCTGCAGGAGGCTGTGGATCTGGCCCTGGGCTATACCCCCTTTCCGGCCAGTGTGTGCGGCTACCTGTGTCCCAATTTGTGCATGCAAAGCTGCAGCAGGCAAGAGAAGGATCTGCCCCCAGTGGACGTCAGCCTCCTGGGTCAGGCCAGTCTGCAGGCAGAAGTGCCTGAGCTGCCTGAAACTACAGGCAGCAGGATAGCTGTGATAGGCGGCGGGCCTGCCGGCCTCTCTGTAGCCTGGCAGCTCAGGCAAAAAGGGCATCAGGCAGAGGTCTTGGACCGCAGCCAGGACATAGGAGGCAAACTGAAACAGGTCATACCAAGCAGCAGGATCCCGGAAGAGGTCCTGGAGCATGAGCTGCAAAGGATGCGCGAGGCCCTGCCCAAGGTGGAGCTAGACAAGGACTTGAGCCAGGAGGATCTAGAGGACCTCAAGCAGGAGTATGATTTTGTAATCCTTGCTGTTGGGGCCCAAAAGCCCAGGTTGCTGAGTATCCCTGGAATGGAGCGGGCTGGGAGTGCCCTGGAGTTTTTGCGTAGCAGCAAGAGTGAGCAGGCAGAAGTGGGCTCCAGGGTGGTGATCATTGGTGCGGGCAATGTGGGCTGTGATGTGGCTACAGAGGCTGCCAGGCTGGGGGCCAAAGAGATTACCCTGCTGGATGTGCAAAAGCCGGCTTCCTTTGGCAAGGAGAGGCAGGCTGCCGAGGCTGTAGGGGCCAAGTTCAGATGGCCGGTGTTTACTAAGGAGATCAACAGCGATGGGGTACTCCTGGATAGTGGAGAGCTGGTGCCTGCAGATACAGTCCTGATTTCTGTAGGCGAGGTGCCGGATCTGTCCTTTTTGCCTGCAAACGTAAAGCAAAATAGAGGCTTTATTGAGGTGGATGAGAATTTTCAAACCACTGATCCCCAAATTTTTGCTATCGGAGATGCGGTACGTCCAGGCCTGCTCACCGAAGCCATAGGCGCAGGCCGCAGGGTCGCCAGGGTCCTGGATCAGATCTTGCGCGGGGAAAGACCCAGGGGGGATAAAAAGGCAGTTGTGGACAGGCAAAGGATCAAACTGGAGTACTTCGATCCCAGGCAGATGGATCTGGACAATCTGCAGGGCTGCGCCCAGGCCTGCGCATCCTGCGGCTCCTGCAGGGAGTGCGGCATCTGTCTGGCTATCTGCCCTACAGGGGCTATATCCAAGCAGGAAACATCCCAGGAGGGATTTGAGCTGAAGGCTGATCCTGAAAAATGCATTGGCTGTGGATTTTGCGCCTCTGCCTGCCCCTGCGGGATATGGGAGATGCAGGACAACGAGGTTTTGTTTTAAAAAATGTAACTATTGCCGTGAAAATGTTGGGCTTCGCAGGCCGTGCTATGCCTGTTGCCAGGTTTGGTCCGGTATTCGCAATTTTCATCCCTGGGGGTGAAAAAAATCTTAATGAAGGATTCACTGGGTCCGAAGATTCGCCCCACAGGGCGCAAAAAACTCGCTCCTAAGAATCCGTAAAGCAAAAGTCTGATTTTGGAGCTTCAGAATATTCTAGACGATCATTGTGGACTCTCAGATTGAAGCGGCTTGCACAGTTTTGCTTAACGCATTCTAAGTCGCTCAAACATTTTGAGCCCTGTGGGGCGAATCCACGGACCCTGGCTTCTCGCCGGTACATTAAGTTTATCAAAAAATCATAACCAGGCGGTTCACATGGGACCGCCTTTTTCGTGTGCTTTTTGGTTTGCAAAATAGGGGTAGTTGGTGTAGGTTCTGCAACTTACAAAATCCATGACAAGGAGGTAGGAAATACAGCCATGAACTTGCACAAACCCAACGCCAACGAGGCCCTGCAGACCAGGAATCGCTCCAAGGATGTGGCCCCGCAGTCCGGGATCTGCTCCAGATGCGTGGACGGCTGCAAAGGCAACTGCGATCTGTTCAGCGCCACTTTCAGGAGCAGGGAGCTGCTTTATCCCAAGCCCTTCGGCGAGGTAACCGCAGGGGCGGACAAGGACTACCCTGTGGATTACTCCCATTTGAATATCATGGGCTACGCCCAGGGCGCTGAGGGCATCGCCCAGGATCCGGACCAGGCCACCTTCCCTGTGGTGGACACCAAGACCGCCTTCGGAGGCCAGGATCCTATCAAGATGAAGGTGCCCATGTTCACGGGCGCTTTAGGCAGCACAGACATTGCCAAGAACAACTGGGAGCACTTCGCGATCGGCGCTGCCATCAGCGGCATCAGCCTGGTCTGTGGGGAGAATGTCTGCGGTATCGATCCGCAGCTGAAACTGGGCAGCCACGGCCTGGTGGAAGATTCCCCGGACATGCGGCGCAGGATCGAGGAGTACCGCCGCTTCCACCAAGGCTACGGGGATATTCTGGTCCAGCTCAATGTGGAGGATACCAAGCTGGGCGTGGCTGAATACGTGATCGACAAGCTCGGGGCTGAGACCCTGGAGCTGAAGTGGGGCCAGGGCGCGAAGTCCATAGGCGGGGAGATCAAGGTCAACAGCCTGGACCGGGCCCTGGAGCTGAAGAAAAGGGGCTATATCGTGACCCCGGATCCGGAGTCAGAAGCCAATCAGGCCGCTTTTAAAGCTGGCTCCATTAAGGAGTTCGAACGTCACTCTAGGCTGGGCTTTGTGAGCAGGGAAGGCTTCATGGCTGAGGTGGAGAGGCTGCGCAAGCTGGGGGCCAAGCGGGTGACCCTGAAGACCGGGGCCTACGGCATGCGGGAACTGGCCATGGCCATTCGCTGGTGCTCCGAAGCCAAGCTGGATCTGTTGACCATTGACGGTGCTCCAGGCGGAACCGGGATGAGCCCTTGGAGGATGATGGCTGAATGGGGCGTGCCTTCGCTGTATCTGCATTCCATGGCCTATGACCTGTGCCGCAGGCTGGCCAGGCAGGGGCAGTGGGTCCCGGATATCGCCTTTGCCGGCGGCTTTTCCTCTGAGGACCATATATTTAAGGCCTTAGCCTTAGGTGCGCCCTATTGCAAAGCGGTCTGCATGGGCAGGGCCCTGATGATCCCGGGCATGGTGGGCAAGAATATCGGGCACTGGCTGCAGGGCGAGGACGGCGGATTGCCGGCTACCGTGTCCAAGTTCGGCAGCAGCAAGGAGGAGATCTTTGTCTGCTACGAGGAGCTGCGGGATCAGTTCGGCTCTGATGTGGACCAGATGCCCCTGGGCGCGATTGGTATCTACAGCGCCAGCGAGAAGCTGCGCGTAGGCCTGCAGCAGCTGATGGCCGGGGCCAGGAAATGGCGCGTGGACCGCATCTCCAGGAATGAATTGGCCGCCTTGAGCGAGGAGGCAGCCAAAGTGACCGGCATCCCCTACATCATGGATGTGCAAAGGCAGGAGGCCTTGGATATCATAGACGGCAAGGGGTAGTTTCTGGGTAATTCTTCATTATCATAACAAGCCCTTATCCAGTGGACATTTGCCAGTGTCCTGGTTTATCCGGATATAGAAGGTGGGGAATAGATAGTAGGGGCGAGCGGCGCTCGCCCTTTGCAAAGCTGGTCAGCGAAAATCAGCAATTTTTCATGGAGAAATGGAATGAGTTCTTTAGCCGCTGAAAAACAGGGAACACGGGCTCAAAATATCTTTGCCAGTGATGATTCGCTACAAATCGATCTTACAGACGGCCGTACAATCATAGTTCCCTTAATGTGGTATCCACGCTTGTGGTATGGGACCCCGGAAGAAAGAAGTAATTATCAAATAATTGGAGACGGTGAATACATTCATTGGCCCGAGCTGGACGAGGACTTAACAGTTTCTGGTATTCTAGCCGGCCATAGATCCGCAGAGAGTCCCGGCTCATTGAAAAAATGGCTTAATGAGCGGATACAAAAGTAATATGCTTAACTCTGACTCAGCCTCAGCAGGGCAGCGGCGTTCCCGCCCAGGAGCATCTCCAGCTCCCTATCCTCCAAGCCTGACTCGGCAAACTCCTTGAAATATCTGTTTGGCCTCAGCAGAGGAAAATCAGTGCCCAAGAGTAATTTCTCAGGGCCCATGGCCCGGGCCAGGACCGGCAAAACCTGGGGTAGGTACAAAAAGGGCATGGCAGCTGTGTCCAGCCAGCAGTTACGCAAAGTCTCAGGCACTTCCTTTTTTAGGTAGCCGAAAAAAGGCAGCCCTCCACCCAGGTGGGCCAGGATCCAGGTAGTTTCAGGGCTGGAGCGCAGCAGCGCGTAGAGGCCGGCCAGGGTCATGGGACTCTTGCCCGGGTAGCTGTGGCCCACAGGCTCGTTGGTGTGCAGAAGAATAGGCAGGCCTGCCTCCCGGGCCAGCTCCAGAACTGGCTGCATTTCCTGACTCAAGTTTTGGCCCAGATCCTGGTGGTAGAAGGCCAGCTCCCCGATACCTTTGGCGCCCAGCTGCAGACAGCGCTCTGCTTCCTGCTTTGCGCCTTGCTGCAAGGGATCCAGGCAGCAAAAGGGGATCAATTGCTGGGGGTATTGCCGGGCGGCCTGCAGGACATAGTCGTTATGCAGACGGGTGGTCTCCGCATCCCGCCATGGAAAGCCGAAAACTACGCTCTTTTGCACTCCTGAATCCTGCATGGCCTGCACCAGCTCAGGGGCCGTGGCCAGCCTGGACCTGGGATTCTGGTACAGGGCAGCGAATTCTGGTTCCCGCCGGCAGTACTCCTGCCTGTTGTCCCTGATCCATTCCGGGCAGATATGTACGTGGCTGTCTATGATCATGTGTTTTCCTTGTATGATCAGTGGCGGATGTAACGCGCCACATCAGATTTGTGTTTTTTCCCTCTGGCCACATCCAAAACCATGTCTGCAAACTCCTCTTCTGGAGCGTGGAAGCTGATACCATTCAGGTTATGGAGTTTGCGCAAAAGCATTGCCGCGAGCTAGGAAGGAGTGCCTATGTATGCTGTATTATAACTTCTGTGAGGCCTGCCGGGTCCAGTTCTCAATTCTTAAGCGGGCAACTCCTTGGAAGTCTTTTTCGTTATTGGTAACCAGGATAATGTCGTTGCTCAAAGCATGGGCTGCTATCAGTATGTCTAACGGACTGATGACCTGTCCTTTTTTTTCGAGATTATACCGGATTTCGCCGTAAAAAATGGCAGTATTATGGTCGTATGGAAGCAGTTCCATTGGTGCGAGAAATTCTTCCACCCGCTGCGCATTAAGCCTTGGATTTTTGCTTTTGACTGCTCCATAATGCAATTCTGATATCGTTATTGTTGCAATACCGATGTCACCAACATTGAATTGTTTAAAACTATGGATGAGTTGGCAGGGGCTTTGATTCATGATGTACATACAGATATTCGTGTCCAGTAAATATTTAGTCAAGGCTTTCCCGCTCCTGTTGCTGGTCCGGCTGGTTTCTCTCTATCATGAACGGAGTATCATGCTTCAGTACATTCTTTTCCCAAAGATCCCATACAGATTGTTCTTTGGAAATTAAAAGCACTCCTCCTGCAACTTTTTTAATATATACCTCGTCGCCCTCAAACCGATAGGCTTTTGGAAGGCGTACAGCCTGACTGCGTCCATTGTTGAATAATTTGGCAGTGTCCATAATTGACCTTTCAGAGTTTTGATTATTATTAAAAAGTTGATACTTTTCGGGCAAAATGTCAACTGATGTCCGATAACCAGCCTGATCGAAAGGATAACCCTGCATGAAGTACCCTAGCTGCAGATATGACAATCCCTCCAGGGCCCAATACTGCCAGATCTGCGATTCCCCCTTGTCCTTCGCAGCCCTATCAGGGAGCTACAGGTGTCACTGACCGATCAAAACGGCCAGCTTATGATCGGCTAATGGGGCCGGTAAAAGTCTCCATCTTGAGGTTGCATCTCCCTGCCTTTTTAGGCTGTTTTTTGAGTTCTTTTCCAGTTCTTTTTTGGAAGCTGGGTCAGCCTTTGGGGCTCTAAAGCTTTGGCCTTTAAGACCGCCAGATAGGCGTTATGTCTTAGCTGGTCAATGGTAGCAGAGCCCAGGGGCTTGTTTTCAAAGGCCCGGTTTTTGAACCTAGGTTTTTCAGGCCATCCAGGTCTGCTTGCCGAAGAGATAAGAACCCCAGCCCAGGATGTTTTCAGCATCCAGGGCTGGGGTTATGCATGTTGGGCAGGTTCAGTAAGATCTTCAAGCTGCTGCCCGGAGAATCTATCTGATCAGGGTGCTGTTCTCCAAAACCTCGCCTTTGAGGCTCATCTCAATCACCTGCAAAGGAATCTCCCTGCCAGCCTGCTGCAGGCCCTGGCGCACAATGTTTACCAGCCCGGAGCAGCAGGGGACCTCCATGGAGAGCACGGTCACGCTTAGGATGCGGTTTTTCTGGAATATCTCCTGGAACTTCTGCACATATTCCTGTGCCTTGTCAAACTTGGGGCAGCCCAAAAGCAGGACCTTGCCCTGCAAAAACTCCTGCTGGAAGGCAGGGTGGCTGGCAGGGGCGCAGTCAGCTGCCACCAGGAGATGGGCGTCTTGCAGGAATCCGGCCTTAGCCGGGACCAGCCTGATCTTGATGGGCCAGTGGCTAAGCAGGGAAGGGCCGCCTTCCTGCTCTGGAGTTTTTGGCGCTCCGGCTGGGGCAGCAAATTCCTGCACCCGGCTGGAAGGACAGCCTCCTGTCGGGTCAGCAGTTGCAGGGGCCTGCTCCTGATTTTTTAAGTGTTCTTCCACTGCCTGGGGGTCGAACTCCTCAGCCTCGCGCTCGATGATAGTCAAGGCGCCTTGGGGGCACTCCTGCAGGCAGGCTCCCAGGCCGTCGCAGATTTTGTCCCCCACCAGCCTGGCCTTGCCGTCTATTATCTGCAGGGCCCCTTCAGCGCAGGAAGGAATACACAGCCCGCAGCCGTCGCAGCGCTCTTCGTCTATGTGGATTATTTGTCTTGTCTTGCTCATGATTTTGTCCTTGGTGTTGAAAACAGTTATCAGTTATCAGGGCGGACTGTTTGTGCCTGCTTCGGGCATGGCGATTCATATAATAACCCCCATGCCCTGACTACGGGCACAACAAAGCATGGAAAACTTCAATCCGCAACGAAAAGGGCGAGCGACGTTCGCAATAGAAGGGCGAGCGCCGCTCGCCCCTACTAGCATTGCAGCAGCACATTG
>CAZBUB010000042.1:0-21584 GCA_964494985.1 uncultured Desulfohalobiaceae bacterium
TGAGGGTGTAGATGCATACCTTTTCCGGATCCAGGAGCACCCGGCAGGGGCCTTGAGCAGGGCCAGAATGTGCAGAAGGGTGGTCTTGCCTGAGCCGTTGGGGCCAAGCAGGGCATAGCTCTGTCCTGCCTCAAGCTCCAGGCTGGGCAAATCCAGGACAGTTTGTCCTTCAAATATCTGCTTGATATTGCTCAAGGCATACAGGCTCATTTAGCTTCTTCTTGCCTGGAGGAGCTTGCTGCAGCGATCAGGATCGGTTTGAGGATCTCCTCGAACTGCTGATCATCGCAGCTCAGGACGCTTTGATGCAGCTCCTGGAAGCCGGCCAGAAGCTGGTGGGCAAAATCAGACAGGTAGGAGCTGCCCCCGGAGTATCCCCCCTTCCTTCGGATAACCAACTCCGCGCCCAGACGTTCTTCAGTGACCTTAAGCCTTTCCCAGACCGCCTTGTAGCTCATTTTGAGCTCCTTCGCAGCTGCGTTGATGGAGCCGGTCCTATGAATGGACTCCAGAATCTTGACCCTGCCCAGGCCAAAAACCATGTTCCCGGCCTGGTCCTCAACCCAAATCCTGGTCCGCAATCTAAGCTGTGATGCTTTTGTCATGTTTTGCTTCCTAGCATATGCAGGGCAGGAAAACAAGCTGAAGGCACTTCTATCTCTATTGACATATCGACTGTCTCAAAGTATGTAGGGTAGCAAGACTGCAGTGTTTGATTTTGAGTTTCAGCCTGGAAGCAGGCAGGGCCTGGGTTTTGCTTTATAGGCAGAGGGGAGAACGAACATAACAGCAGAGTAAAGACCAACCAGGATTATACCCAGCGGCTGATCATCTGCACCATTTGTTGCCATTATCCGATAATAACTATGAGTAGATACGTTTAGAGGTTGGATCAGTAGGCTGCAGAAGTCTATCTGAGCACGTATGTTGTCGGATCGGGGAGGGCCTTTCCGGGATGACAGGCGGGCCTTTCTGCGCGCATTGGGCACGCCAAACTACTGCAACCACGATGCCTCCTGCGCTAAAAACGTACAGCTTTCATCCTATCAATATTGACATAAGAATATCAACAAGGATATGTATTAAAAGTAACAGCACATGTAAGCTATAGCAGGCATAAAGCCTGTTTTTTTGTCCAGCATTATATCAAGAATGATACTATCGCAGTAAGTTCTCTGTGATAAAAGACCTAGAGCTGACTTCTGTCCTGGAGAGGAAACTGATCAGGAATCGGGATGAGCGAGCCGCGCAAGAGCGGTACATGCAGCTAGACAATACACAATACGAAGGAGGGTCAGTATGTGCAGCCGAGAAGTTTTGAGTTCTATCCTGCTGGGGGTTTTGCTACTTATTCCTGGGCTGGGCTTTGCTCAGACCGATGCAGAGACTGCCTATGATCTGGGAGAAGTGGTGGTTGCCGGAAAAAGAACAGGTGTCGAAGACATAGGCATGGTGCAAGAGCTTGACAGCCAGGCAATCCAGGCCGCAGGCAGCAAGACTTTGGCTGAAGCTCTGCGCTTTGCTCCAGGCATCATCGTCACCAGGGGAGCAAAAAATGAGCCTGAGATATCTGTGCATGGCTTTGGAACAGAGAAGTCCCTGTTTTTGATAGACGGCATACCCTATTACGAAACTTACTACGGCAAGCTGAACCTGGATCAGATACCCACCAACATGATCTCCAGGATTGAAATATCCAAAAATGCCCCCTCAGTGCTGTATGGGGCCAATACTCAGATTGCGGTTATAAATGTGGTAACCAAAAAAGGCACTAAAGAACCAAGTTTGAACGTTACTGCAGAGATCGGGGAAAATGACACCTACAATGCCCAGCTCTCCCATGGCAATCAAATAGGCAACATCAACTATTGGCTTAGCTATAGCAGACAGGAGACAGACGGCTGGAGACTGTCTGACGACTTTGATCCAGAGCCTGCCCAGCCAGCTAGGCCGTTTATGGGAGGTCCAAAGCTGACCGAGGACGGGGGGTTTAGGAACAATGCTGACTCCAAGCAGGACGCTTTCTGGGGCAGGGTGGGTATTAGTCCCAATCAAGACTCCGAGTACTATCTAAGCATGCACGTCATGCAGTCTGAGAAAGGCATGCCCTTTAATACTGAAGAATACAGAATCTTTGATACCAGAGGAGATGAGCCAGGCTTTTCCAACCTGGCCAGATTCGAGAACTATGATGACTGGGGCATGGATTTCAGTGGCAAGCAGCAGGTACTGTCCTGGCTGACTTTGCGGGGCAAGCTTTTCTACCATGAGCATACTGATGATTATGTCTCCTATGCAGATACAGAGCTAGACCAAGAGATCGCCAAGAGCACCTATGACGACCAGTACATTGGAGGGTCTTTGATCTCTGATTTTGAGCTGGTCCCTTGGCACGCAGGACATATCTCAGTGCACTACAAGAAGGACGTGCATGAGGACAGGGCTGGCAGGAATCTGCCATTTAACGAGTTCGAGGCCTATACAGGATCTGTGGGCACAGAGCATGAGTTTTTCTCTGCAAAAGGCCTGACATGGGTTGTAGGTGCCAGCTATGATTGGTTCGAGGTTACCTCAGCAGAGGAGACCGAGTATGACAAGGACTACAATTATATTGGACAAAGCGACATGCAGGAAGCCGAACCTGACGCGGAGCTGAACCCCATGGCAGGTCTGAGCTGGGATGTTTCATCAGATACCAGGGCTTTCGGATCAGTAGCCAAAAAAACCAGGTTCCCTACGCTCAGTCAACTCTATTCAGGCAGCTCAGGCAATCCTGATCTGGATTCAGAACGCAGCATCAATTACACCTTGGGAGTGAGACACTCAATTGTAAATAATCTCCACCTACGCTTGGAGGGTTTCTTCCACGATATCTCTGATTGGATCTCCAGGGATTACTATGAGGAAGACTACTGGGACGACATATACGTTAATATTGAGGATGTGGAGATGCTCGGAGCAGAGCTGGGAGTTGAGTATACCCCTTTGCAGGACATAAGTCTTAGTCTGGATTACACCTATAATGATGCCAAAAATGTCAGCGACGAGTCTATTACCGACAAGGTTTCCGGAGTGCCGGAGAACAAATACACACTGGCTGTAGACGCCATGCTGCCCAAGATTGAGACCAGGCTGAATCTACGGGGGATATACGTAGACAAAATATACGAAGATCTGCCTACTCCCAGCCGTCCGGACACTCAGGTATCTCATACCTCTGACTACTTTATTGTTAACGCTAGATTGTCCAAGGATCTGAATAAGCATTTTTCTGTGTATATTGAATGCGAGAATCTATTGGACAAGGATTATCAGACTGAAATCGGCTTCCCTGGGCCGGGACGAAATGCCCTCCTCGGCATGAAGGCCAGATTTTAAGCAAATCCTTGAATAATTGCCCCCTCCTATGCCTCTCCCGACGGCACCTTTGGCGCAGGATGCAGTCGGGAGAGGCAATTCAAGCAAATAACAAAAGCGGATCCTGCTCCAGGGAACGACTGTATGAGAGGACTGATGTTGATCATGTGCGTTTGTATCCTGTTTTGTGGATCCCAGCTCAAGGCAGGCACAGTGGTTAAAGATGCCGCAAACAGGCAAGTAGAGATCCCGGAGCGGGTGGATCGACTGGTGACAACCTTCAAGCCCGCAACTCTTCTGGTGTTAAGCTTGAATGCTGCAGATGCCTTAGTTGGAGTGGACAGCTCCTCCAGGTATGATCCATTGAGCCTGGCAGTGGCCCCAGAGATGGCCGAGCTGACCGCAGTGGGATCCAAGGCCGAGGATCTGAGTATTGAGACCATTATCAGCCTGGATCCCGACCTGGTAATCCTGTATTCCCAGAAGACAGGAGTCCAGCTGGCTGACAGGCTGCAGGAATCAGGATTTCCGGCAGTGGTGATTGCACCGGAGACATTTGATTCCATTCAAAAGACCCTTGCCATGCTGGGCCAGGCCTTGGGCCGCAGCCCCCAGGCTGAACAGGTGCAGCAGGCAATGCATCGGATGCAGCAGCAGGTACAAAGCCGGATACAGGACTTGGAGCCGGAGGAACGCAAGACAGTGTATTATGCAGGCCCATCCGGGTTCTTGACCACTTCTCCTTCAGGCATGCTGCAGGATATGATAATTCAAAGAGCCGGGGGTATCAATGCTGCATCTGAACTGCACGGCTATTTTAAGCAGGTGTCCATGGAACAGCTTATATCCTGGGCTCCGAACAGCATTATAATTTCCCGCATGATCCGTCCCCAGGCCAAAAAGATCTTAAAGCAGGGGCAATTTTGCTTACTGCCTGCTGTGCAAGATGACGAAGTCCATGTTTTTCCTTCCACTCTGGCTCCTTGGGACTTTCCTTCCCCATTGTCCAGTCTGGGCGTTCTCTGGCTGGCAGCCAGGCTCTATCCGGAGCGCTTTGCAGATATCTCCCTGATGCAGCAGATAAATGATTTTCATCGAGTGCTTTTCGGGCAAAGCTTTGAGGCCATGGGCGGCCATCTGGACGACAGCCTGCCAGGCAAATATCCTGTGGGGCACACCCACCTTAAGGATGAAGGGGCCGGGGATTGAGGCCTATGAGCCCCAGGGCACAGCAGCTTTTCCTGGGTGCAATCCTGGCTTTGCTGTTCTCTGTTTCCCTGTTCTCCGGGCGCATGGATATCTACCCTGCAGACCTCTGGGGCTGGTGCAGGGAATGGATGCAGCAGGGAAATCTGGAGCCCACTTCAAAGATGCTGGTATTTTTTGAGGTCCGTTTGCCCAGGAGCCTAACAGCAGCCCTGGCCGGGACAGGCCTGGCAATGGCCGGGGCCGCCTACCAAGGCATTTTTCGCAATCCACTGGTTTCCCCGGATATTTTAGGAGTCTCAGCTGGATGCGCCCTAGGGGCTGCAATTGGACTGGTTCTGCCTGGAAGCCAGTTTGGGCTGATCCGTTTGCTGGCCTTTGCCTTGGGCCTTAGCGCAGTAGGCATGGCAGTGGGGATTGCTCGTGCCGTAGGGGTGCGGCCGATTCTGGTGCTTATTCTGGCTGGCTTGGTGGTGACCTCCATGTTCAATGCCTTGCTCATGCTGCTCAAGTATGCTGCTGATCCCTACAGCCAGCTACCAGCGGTGGTGTTCTGGATAATGGGCAGTCTGCACCGCGCTACCTGGAATGACGTGCAGATAATGGCTCCTGTGGTTTTGGCAGGTGTTTTGGTAATCCATATTTTGCGCTTTAAGCTGAACATACTTTCCCTAGGAGATGTCCAGGCAGTTTCCCTGGGCCTTAGTCCCAGGTGGTACAGGTTCCTGTTCATCAGCATCAGCTCTCTCATGGTGGCGGTGACAGTTTCCGCCTGCGGTCAGATAGGCTGGATCGGGCTGGTTATTCCGCATATGGCCCGGACCTGGGCAGGGCCTGATCACAGGATCATGCTGCCGGTGACTGGCTTGACAGGCGGGGCTTTTCTGCTGGGAGCGGACCTGGCTGCCAGAAGCCTGAGCACAGCTGAGCTGCCGGTGAGCATCCTGACCGCCCTGATTGGAGGCCCGGTTTTTGCCTTGCTTTTGTATCGAAACAGGGCCAGGGGGTGGATGTGAGCCTAATCTGCCGAGACCTTAGCTATGCCTATCACCAGGAGCAGGTCTTGCATGGGGTAAGTCTGGATGTTCCCGAGGGCACTTTCTGCGCCTTGCTGGGCAGAAACGGCTCCGGGAAAACCACCCTTTTGCACTGTCTGTGCGGTATCCTGCATCCGCAGCAGGGCCAGGTCTTTGTTCAGGGCCTGCCTGTAGACGGGCAGGACCACTCCTACCGGGCCAGATGCATGAGCCTGGTTCCCCAGGAGTCCGGACAAGCCTTTCCTTTCACAGTGCTGGATATGGTGCTTATGGGCCGCAATCCACATCTCAAGGGCTGCGCTCAGCCTGGACCCGGAGACCAGGAGATCGCGTGGCAGGCCCTGCAAATCCTGAAAGCGGAGCATTTGGCCTACCGCAGGGTGAATCAGATCTCTGGCGGGGAGCGGCAGCTGGCCATAGTAGCCCGGGCCCTGGCCCAGCAGACTCCGGTAATGCTTTTGGACGAGCCCAGCAATCACTTGGATTTCCACAATCAGTACCGGCTGCTGTATCAGATCCTGGATCTGTGTCGAGAGAGGAATATAAGCATCCTGGCCACCATGCATGATCCGAACACTGTGGCTGCTGTTGCTGATCAGGTGGTTCTGCTGCAGGCAGGGCAAGTCACAGGCCAGGGGAATGCGGAGGAAATGCTGACCCAGCAGAATTTGAGCAGCCTTTATGGGCTGCCGATTGTGGAGTCTCGCTTGATGTCGGGGATCAAGCATTTTATGCCCAGCCTGGAGACCAGGAAATGATTATTTTGACCGGTGAAAAACACGCAGGCAAGACCAGCTTGATCCTGCAGCTGGTGGAAAAGGCGCGTGTTCAAGGACTGCGTGTGGCAGGCATTGCCTGTCCAGGGCTCTGGCAGCAAGGACAACGCTCTGGATTTGAGCTTCTGGAGCTGGATACTGGCAGACAGGCCCTTTTGTCCAGGCGAGTCGCCGGGCTGCGGCCCATACCCTACATGTTCCAGGCCACCAGCCTGGAGAGTGGCTATCAGGCCCTATCAGCCAAGCGCTGTCAAAATGCGGAGCTGGTGGTTGTGGATGAAGTGGGCAAGCTGGAGCTGCAGGGCGAGGGCTGGGCCCAGTGTCTGAGTCCGCTGCTTGAGCTGCAAAGGCCTCTCCAGATCTGGGTGGTCAGGAGGTCCCTGGCAAGAGAGGTCCAGGAGCTGTTTGCGCCAGGGGCCGAGGTCCTGGATATCGAAGCTGAGAATTCCCTGTCCCTGCTTATGGAACTGGTTCACTGCAGCATTAGAAAAAGGAATGTCTAACCTGATATTCACACTGACATCCCTGGCCTGGGCTTTTTTCTTGCTGGCCGGAGTGCTGGGGCTGAAAAGCAAACAATACTTTGGGGATCTGCTGGCCTTATTAGGGGTGCTGCTGCTTCTGGCAGCGGCTTGCTGCAGCTGGTGGATCAGGCAGCGGCTGCCGGTATACGGTCAGTTCGAGGCTAATCTGCACATGGCTTTGGTGCTGACAGTCTGCGCAGAAGGTCTGCTTCGCAAACAGGTATTTGCTGCAGTTTCCAGGAGCTGGGCCAGGCTGTTGGCAGCCTTGCTTTTGGCAGTAGCCTTATTTGGGGTAGGCGAACCTGTTCCAGAGTATTATATGTATCATTTCCTGCCTGTGCAGCTGTTTTTCTCTTTGCGGCTAAGCGCAGCTGGCGTGCTTATCCTGGCCTGGATCTTATATACATTGTTCTGGATAAAGCTTCTGCGCGCCAGGGATAACAATGTGCAGGCAAGCCTAAGGCAGGGCATGCTGTTTTTGATCCTGGGCAGCATCCTGTTCCTTTGCTCCGAGCTGGCTGGTACGGTCTGGCTAGCTCTGGGCTGGGGGGATACCTGGCACTGGAGCCAAAATTTCTTCAAGTCCGCAGCCATGTTCCTGCTGCTGATGCTTCCCTTGCATCTGCCCCAATGGCTGAAAAAGAATACCCGCAGGGCCGGCATCGGCAGTTTGTGCACCTTGCTGGTTGTCCTGGGGCTGGTCTGGCCATGATAGGAGCAGCTGTGCGCAGGCTGGGCTCGTTGCAGCTTACCTGGTGGATACTGATTGCTATAGGAGCCTGGCTTGGCTTGGGCCTGATTGCTGCTGAGCAGCCTTTTTTCGCCCAAGGCTTGTCAGATCTGAACAATCTTTTGGTAAGGGACTGGCTTTTGCATAAGGCTCTGAAAGAGCCCTGGGTCTTAGCTTGGTTGATGTTGCTGCTGCTTCAGGCTGCAGTCTTGGCGCTTAATCTTGCAGCCTGTCTGTGGCAGAGGCTGGAGCGTCAAGGCAGTGCTGAACAGGCTTTAAGGTTCTGGCTTTTTCTGAGCCTGCATATTTTGTTCGGCGTGCTGATGGTTATGCATGGTCTGGAAATGGTGCTGGGGGAGAAACAGCCTTGGCAAAGCGTGCAGGCTGGCCAGAAGCTCAGGCTTGATTCTGTTTGGAGCGCTAAAGTGCACAAGCTGCAGTTTAAAAATGATCTCAGGCTGCTTGAGCTGAGCAGGCAAGAGCGCAAAAGGAAAATGACCAAGGACAGGTTTGCTCTGCAGCACAATTTTGTGCGAGTCAGTCTGCTCAAGGATGGAAAACTGGCGGCCAGAAGGGATATACGCATCTTGAATCCACTTTCGCATGGGGGTATCCATGTGGTGCTGCGCAGATTTGAATATGGTCCTCAAGGGCTTTCGGCCCAGATGCGCATTGCAAGATCTCCTCTGCAAGGGATATTCTTTGCAGTTTACAGCTTGTTTATTTTCAGTCTGATGCTTTGGCTTGGCTGGCGTCTGTCACGGATCTAGCTGCTGCAGCCGGAGCATAGGATGCACTGAGCTTTTGATTAAAAAGCAGACTTTAAGCCCATGGGAGCCAATATGGATCTGAGCAATAGGTTGATCAAAGACGCCAGGTCTCTATGCAACAGGGCCCGAACCCAGGATATACGCATCGGTCTGGGCTATACCTGCGTGGAGCTAAGCGACGGCAGGGCAGGTCTGGCTGCAACGCCAAGACTAGAGCCTTACAGTTCCTGCACTAAGCTGAGAAGCGCTGGGACACTTCTGGGTATGCAGGCTGAAGAACTGCTTGAGGACCTGGCCTGCTCCATCCCTTTGCAAAGGGCTGTAGCCCTGGCGGTTTGCAACGCCTTGAACATGGAGGTTCAGCGAGAGTATATTCGTAAAGAGGCAACCGAACTGTTGGGGATACAAGAAGCAGACCATGTAGTAATGGTCGGACATTTTGCTCCGCTTGTGCCCAGGATCAAGGCCTGTGGCTGCAGACTGGACATTGTGGAGCAAGATCCTGCCAAGCCGGGCATAACAGATCCTGAGCAGGGCCTGGTGCTCCTTGCGCAGTGCGATGTGACTGTAATCACCTCCACCAGCATTATCAATGGCACAGCGGATCAGCTGCTTGGCAGGCTGCAAAAGGCCAGACAAGCTGTGATGCTGGGGCCTTCCACTCCCCTTTTCCCTGAGGCCTTTGCAGGCACAGGCATAACCCAGCTCTCAGGATCACGCGTGCTGGACTCTGAGTCTGTGAAAAACATTGTCTCCCAAGGGGGAGGGACCAAGCTGCTTAAAAAGCATCTGGAGTTTGTATCCCTGCCCATTAGCTGATACATGAAACATGCACATCTATACAGACCAGATCAGTCAGGTAACCCTGTCAAACAATTAGAGAGATAAGGCGCATCATGTTGTCAGGAGCTTAGATCGGGGACATTATGCTGTGAGTTGTATTGTGTTGCAAGAACTGAGCACAGGAGGAGTCTTATACCTCTGAACAAGCCTTTCCTGCTACAATCCATCTGATTGCTATGCTAATAGAACGGGCTGGGCTGCTTCAGCCTCAAAGTTTACTCTGACCTCGTCGCCTGCCATTATCCCGGAGGAAGCCGCCTCCTGTCTGCTTATTACGGCCCTTAGGGGAAAGCCTATATCCAGTAGGACCTTGATCTGCCCGCTTTCCGATGTCATCTGCAGCACTTTCCCTGCAGACAGATGGTTGGAGGACATGGCTTTGGCCTGGTCCAGGGTATAGATGCGCACTTTTGCTGGGTTGAGCAGCACCCTGCAAGGCCCCTCATGATCGACATGGGTCTCCAGCTCCAGTCGGTCCTGGATAATGCAGACCTTTTTGTTTTCCCGCTGCACAACTACGCCTGGCAGCAGGTTCTCCCCTCCTGGTCCGGTGGGCTTGCCGTCAAACAGGAATATCTTGTTCTCCGCCAGCCTGGCAGCCTCCAGGCGCTTATGTGTTGAGAAAATCACGGTGATGCCTCTTTGGTTTTGCAGCTGCATTATTATCTTTTCGATCACTGCCTGGTTTTCTACATCCACGCTGGCTGTAGGCTCGTCAAAGAGCATGACCTCTGGGGAGCAGGCCAGGGCCCGGGCAATGGCTACCCTCTGGGTCTCCCCGCCGGACAGGAGGTGGGCGTGGCGCTGGACGAAATCCTGCATACCCACCTGCTCCAGGCACTCTAGGGCGATTTTGCTGCGCTTATGCTTGGGTACCTTTCTCATCTTGAGGCCGAACTCCACATTGTTCTGCACTGTTGTGCTGAACATGATGGGCTGTTGATCCACCAGCACCACTTGCCTGCGCAAAGGGGTCAAAGCCTTTTCCTTCCAGATTACGGGATTGCCTTTGAAGTACAGGACTCCCTGGACAGGGGCCTTGAGCAGGGCCAGAATGTGCAAAAGGGTGGTCTTGCCAGAGCCATTGGGGCCCAGCAGGGCATAGCTCTGTCCTGCCTCAAGCTCCAGGCTGGGCAAATCCAGGACAGTTTGTCCTTCAAATATTTGCTTGATATTGCTCAAGGCATACAGGCTCATCTGGCTTCTCCAAAGCGGCCCTGGAACAGCTGCAGCAAAATGTTCATCAAAAGGCTGACTGTGAGCAGGACAATCCCCAGGGCCACAGCCAGGATGAATTCTCCCTTGTTATGCTCCAGGGCCATGGCTGTGGTCATGGTTCGGGTAAAGCCCTTGATGTTACCGCCCAGCATCATGGCGATGCCGATTTCAGCGATGGCCCGGCCCAATGCGGCTATCACAGCTGCCAGAATCCCGAACCTGGCTTCCCTGGCAATAGCCAGGGAGGTCTGCCAGGCGTTCGCGCCCAGGGTGAGGGCAGTGCGACGGTAGCGCTCGTCTATGCGGCTGACTGCTGACAGGGTAAATACCGTGACCCAGGGCAGGATCAGGATCACCTGGCCAATGACAATAGCCCAGGGGGTGTACAAGAGCCCTAGGCCCCCCAGGAGGCCCTGCCTGGTCAGGAAAGCGTAGACAAAAAGGCCGATAACCACTGTGGGCAGGGCCAGCAGGGTGTTCAGGACAGTGATGGCCGACCTTTTGCCCTTGAATTCCTTGACTGCCAGGGCAAATCCCAAAGGGATGCCCAGCACCGAGGCGAACAGCGTGGAGAAGAAGCTGACGTACAAAGAGACATAGATGATGAAATACAGCTCAGGATCCAGGGAGAAAAGCATGTCTACAGCCTGGATCAGGCTCTGGAGCAGGAAGTCCATATTGGTTGGCTAGTGCGGATTAGTTGTTGCTAAATGTTTCTGCTTTTGTTCTCGGCTTGTGCCTGGGAATACAGTTAAAGGAAGACGACCCTCCCCGAACCCCTCTCTGGACAGCTGAGCATAGCGCACACTTGATACAGTAGGTAAGGAAGCTGTCCGCATCACGACCCTCCCCTGGCCCTTCCAGGCACTCACTGGCTTGATCTCCTAAAGCAAAAATTATTGCTCCTCCAAAGTGAGTGCCGGGCAGGGGTTAGGGGAGGGTTGAGTGATTCCAGCTTCTATTTTGCATCAGGATAAAACAGCTGCTGATCGTGCAGCTTGTAGGCGCCGATGACTTCCTGGCCCTGGTCAGAAACCAGCCACTGCGCAAATTTTTTGGCCAGATCATGCTTGACATGGGGATGCTTATCCGGATCTACAGGGATGACCCCGTAAGGATTCCTGAGCGTCTCCCCGCCTTCGTAGCCCACAATCAGGTCGTAGCCCTGCTCCCGGCCGTACTTGTATTTAAGGTAAGTGCCCCTGTCCGAAAGGACATAGCCTTCCTTCTCCTCTGCAAACTGCAGGGCCTGGCCCATGCCCTGGCCTAGGGAGAAGTACCAGCCTGAGCTGTCTGCTGGCGCCTGGTCCTGGTTCAGCTCCAGATCTGTGGCCTCCCAGAGCCTTTTTTCCTTGCCATGGGTGCCGCTGTCATCGCCTCTGGAGACAAAGGGCTGCTTGGCTTCGGCAATCATTTCCAGGGCCTCTGGGGCGCTGGAGGCCTGCTTGATGCCTGCTGGGTCATCCTCTGGCCCTACAATTACAAAGTCGTTGTACATGATGTTGAAGCGCTTGGTGCCGTAGCCTTCTTGTACAAACTTTTCCTCCCGCTGGGGATCATGCACAAACACCAAGTCGCAGTTGCCGTCCATGCCGTCGCGCAGGGCAGCGCCGGTGCCCTTAGCCATGACCCGGACAGTGATCCCGGTGTCCTTCTCAAACTCAGGCAGCAGATAATCCAGCAGCCCTGAGGCCTCTGTACTGGTGGTGGTGCTCATGGTCAGGACCTTGTCCTGGGCCTGGCCTTGCGCAGGCAAAAGGGCCAGCAGGAGCAACGCAACAGACAGTAGCAATACTTGGTGGTAACTAAGCATCTTCACTTCTCCTTTGTGTTGTATTGCCGGCGTGAGAGGCATATGCACCCCCTTCAAACCCAGCCAGTATGTATGGAAAGTTGTTTTATGTCAATATAGATCTTTTATAGTTTATGTCTAGAATATAATGACTAAAAAGAACTTATAATGACAAAAAAGGGAGGTTCTCTCATAACGACCATCTTCTAACCCCTCCCTGGCCAGCTGGTCTTTACCTATACGTGACACCAAGTTAAATACGACTTTGCCGTAGACCTATGGTCTATTTAACTAGGACATACACAGATCAAGACCACAACGCGGTATGCGCACCTGGGTGAAGAGACCCTGGCGGAAGCGGTGAATACTGTGCCTTTGGGAAAGGGAGCTTAGAGTAAGGGTTGGGGCCACCCTGTTTCTGATCAGGGTGGCTTTTTGGGCTAGATTAGTTTTCCGCTGCCCGGTTTACCAGTTCGGTAAATTCTTCTAGGGACTGTGTTTTGATTACCTTCCTAGTAAGAGCCCTTAGGTTCTCCAGGGATTGAATGGACTTGATCTTTTCGTGGAGCATGCCGGGCAAGGGACCGTATTGCTCAGCGGCTACATCTATAAGGGTTTCTTGGGAGTTTTCGAGTTTACCCTCCTCTTTTCCAAGCACAGCCCCCTCTTTAAGCCACTGATCAGCTAAAGTTTCCATCATATCCTCACCTCCTTCTGGAAGTAGTTCCAGAGCCTTTTTATAATCTTCCTGGGACAAATGCACAGTGCTTTTAACAAGATATCTAAAGAAAATCTCTATGTACTCCACGGCTGTTCTTAGCTCCAGGGACTCAAGCAGGCCCCGAACAAGCCTGGGAGGTATCTTCTTGACCCTAGGGTCATCTTGCATCTTGATTATTTCAACATAGAATTTGAGTAGGATCTTTTCCTGGACTTTGGCTTCATCCATACCATGAACATTGAAGAAGGCAAAGGAGAAATCCGGAGTATAGACCTTGAAGGACTCCGAGGGCATATCCACCAGGTCATGAAAGGAAGAGCACATCTTTCTGTCGTCCTCCTGGCCCTGATAGATGACTATGGGAATAATCGGCGGCAGCTTCCCATCCACAAGCATGTGCTGCTCCTGGAGCTCCAGCCACTGCAGAGCCATGTACTTGAGGATCTGTACGCCTGTCAGGGGATCCGGAGAACTTTTATGTTCAAAGAGCAGATAGATCCTGGCGAATTGGCTTTCATGGCCAATCAATTGTACGCTGAAAACCAGGTCCGAGTAGTGTTTTTTCAGCTTCTCATCCACATAGGTCGTATGTTTCAGCCGCAGGGTATCCAGGTCAAGACGCTTCTGAATGTCCTCGGAGATATGCTGCTTCAGGAAGTGCCTGGCGTTATCCAGATTCTGGAAGATCTTCAGGAACAAGCCTTCGTGTGGGGTTTGCTCTTTTCTAGTCGTCATACAGGCAGAATAAACCAGGGTAGCCTTTGAGGCAAGGAAAAGCTGGGTAGCCCTGCAAGGAATTAACTAATGCCAATTTTTGCTAAAAAATTGACCTTCGCCACACCTATCCTAAAATCTTCTATCATATTAAATCATAGAAGAGCCTGTTTTGGCTTTGAGGAGATTAAGTCGAGGAGAGGATTATGAGTAAAAGAGCAGAAGCTATATGTGAGCCTCTCAGAGGGCAAGTAAGGGCGAGCGGTGCTCGCCCTTAGCGTTGCGGGTTGAAGTTTTTCCATGCTTCTTTATACCCATTTAGGGTATGATAGTTATTTCCCCTAACCCACGGAATCAAGTGTTTGCCATGCTTAACCAAATCTGCTGAGTGAACAGCGAAGAACAGGAATTTTTCCTGATTTAGATCAGGTGAGGCTCGTAGACAGAAGGCTGCAAAAGCACTAAGACTAGGAAAGTGCGACCAAAAAAGGGGCGGCTGCGCGCAAGCCCAGCTCAGGGAGGAATTTTGTCTGCACCCCCTGGGCGTTGCACTTGATTGACAGGCTTCCGCGCAAAGCAGCCCCTGGCGCTAATAAGACCACACGTGAGGTTGCGTTGGTGGCACGAAAAGCCAAACAGTCAGGATCAGGAAAGGCGCGGCTAGAGAAGCAGGCCGGCGGCAACGATCCAGAGGGCGAGGGGTTTGAGCAACTCCTACTCTCCCTGGCCCCAGGCTCTAGCAAGAAGCCCCCTGCAAATACCACTTGGCAGGGAGCGACCCTGGCCCATCTGGAGTACATGCAGGAGCTGGAACTGAAGAACAGGGCCCTGCAGACCTTCTGGCAACGTCATCGTCTGCCTGGCGTTCCGGAGACCGTGCGGGCCTCCCCCTTGCCGCGTCATTACCGGACCACGTCCACCCGCAGGGCTGCCTGGAGGCGGGGAGCCCTGTTCCTTCATCTGGCCGGACAAAACCCATCCAAGCTGAAGCAGCCCTTTCTGGCCTCTCCTCTGGAGCCAGAATCCCACGCCCGCATCTACCGCTTTCTGCGGGCCAAGATCAGCGAAGCTGCCTTTGGTATAGTCGCAAAGCATTTGAACTATCTCGTCATTCGGGGGAGCTATGCGGAGCAGGCGGTGATTTTCAACGTGAACACCATGAACAGTCCCCTGGTGAGAAAGCTCAAGCTCCTGGCCGGGCACCTGCAGGACATGGAGGAGCCTATTGTGGCGGCCTTTGTCTATCCAGACCCCAGCAGCTCTGCCTACTATCTGGAGGCCAGCCGTCCTGCGGACATGCCCAGAATCAAGCAGCTCTTCGGCAGACAGCGGCTCATGGTGGAACACCACGGCCGTCGCTTTTTGTTTCATCCCACCTCCTTTTCCCAGGTCAACCAGTCCATTGTGCCCCTGATGCTGGAGGAATCTAGGGCTTTGCTCCAGCCCAGGCAGGAAGAGAGGCTCCTGGATCTCTACTGTGGCTACGGGCTATTCAGCCACTATTTGGCTTCAGAGTACGGACAGGTCATGGGCCTGGATGCGGAGGGTCCTTCCATTGACGCGGCCACAGCAAACAAGCGGTTGCATCCCGCAGGCAAGAGGACCCGTTTCCGGGCGGTTCGGATCACCTCGGGGAACCTGGAGCGCTGGCTCCCTGCCCCGTGGCAGGGGAAAGAATCGATCCTTCTGGATCCGCCCAGGCAGGGTCCTGAGGAGGGCGTCATACCTGCCCTGGCCCGCAGGGGGCCGGGGAAAGTGCTGCACATCCACTGCAATGCGGACCTTTTGCCCCAGTCGATACGCCAGTGGGGCAAACAGGGATATAAGCCCTATGGTATTATTGCCCTGGACATGTTCCCGGGAACACCCGCACTGGAAATTCTGCTGGCCTGCAGCAAGGTTGATCAGGATTGACAAAGCTTATAAAACTCCAGCGACTGAGGAATGTTCATCATTTGTAAGTTGGATTGACAAATGATGAAAAAGTACTGTAAATGCTTACTATAATAAACAATATCTTATTCTGTATACAAGGAGGATTTGCTATGCAGGCCAAAAAAGCCATGGTTATGATCGAGGAAATGTATAACGACTACGAATTCATTTATCCTTATTACAGGCTGCAGGAGGCTGGGCTGGAGGTCCAGGTGGTGGGGCCTGAGGCAGGCAGGACCTACACCGGCAAATCCGGGACCAAGGCCAGCAGCACAATGTCCGCGGCCCAGGCTGACGCGGACAGCTTCGATGTCCTGGTCATCCCTGGAGGCTATGCTCCGGATCATATGCGCAGGCACCAGGATATGGTGGATCTGGTCCGGGATATGCTGCAAAAGGACAAGGTGGTGGCAGCCATCTGCCATGCGGGCTGGATGCTGGCCTCTGCCGGGGTCCTGCAGGGTAGAGAAGTGACGTCTTTCTTTGCCATTAAGGACGATCTGATCCATGCTGGAGCAAAGTGGACGGATCAGGAAGTGGTGCTGGACGGCAAGCTGGTCACCAGCCGTAAGCCCGACGATTTGCCCGCTTTTATGCGCTCAGTATTGGGGCTGCTATAAATCATGTAGAAGGTGGGATAAGGGATTTGAGGTTATGTATACTCAAGACTGGGTGCCATTTTGCTGCCAGTGCTGAAGCAGCAGTCTGGTGCTAGCCGGTAAGGCTAGACTGTTGGTACGTCTTTTACCACAACCTGGCTCCGAACAAAGCATGATCTTCTGTCCAATCTCTTAACTGCATTCCTTTGTGTATGGTAACCAGGGCGATCCCTGCCCTGGTTGCCATGCTTTCCTTGCTTCAAAGTCCGCTTTGCATCTCGTTCATCACTGCCAAAGGCATACCGTTGCCCAAACCTTAACTGCAATGGCAGTCAGGACCAGGCCTCCACCCTGATCTGAGGCCCCCATTCGGGGCTAGTGTTGTAGATCCTGGCTGCAGTATCCTGCAGCGCGTCTGTTGTCCAGCATTTAGAAATCAAATTGTAACCCTCAGAAAATACTTCCTTGACAGAACGATGCTAGAGCTTTCTATACCAGGAACCCAAAAGTTGTAGCTTTTTCTTCACACAGGTTTACGGTTCCTGGATAAAAAGGAGCATTCAGCATATATGTCCACACACAATCATCAGGAAAGAAGCCCCCAAAAACTTACATCCCAGGCCTCATTTTCAGATGATCTCTTTCAGAACAATTTTTACCAGCTTGCAGTGCAAACACTTACCGATGCCTTGAAAGGCTCAGCTTTGAAGAAAGTGCACAAATTGCTCATTCCCCCCTTATGTTCGATGTTGCATCTGCAGACCATAGAGATGCTATGCCAAAAAGCCCAAAACTCATCCGATCCTTTTGTCTTTGCCAATAATATCCTGGAAGCATTGAATATAAACTATCAGAGCTCACCGTCATCCCTGCATCATCTCCAAACTGATGGTCCTTTGATCATCGTGGCCAATCACCCTTTTGGTGGGCTGGAGGCCCTGATCATATGTTCGATTTTTAAGAATATCCGGCAGGATCTTCGCTTTTTGGCTAATCCCTATTTACAGGCTATTCCTATCTTGCGCGATCTGCTCATTCCAATCGACCCGTTCTACAGCCCTGATTCCAAATATATCAATCTGCAGGGTTTGCGCCAGGCAAAGAGGTGGGTCAGAGGCGGCGGCGTCCTGTGTCTCTTTCCGGCCGGAGAGGTCTCCCACTGGCATGTGCGTCAAGGGAAGATCACTGATCCTGCCTGGAAAGAAACAGCTATCAAGCTCATTCTCAGCTTCAACGCAGACGTTCTCCCTGTGTACTTCCATGGGGCCAATAGCTTTTTGTTTCAGTACGCAGGGCTCTTGCACCCAAAACTGCGCACCCTGCTGCTGCCCAGTGAAGTCTTGAAAAAAAAGGATCAGCAGTTCCAAGTGCACATCAGAACCCCCATCCAACGCAAACTGATGTCCCACCTGATCTCCAAACAGGCCGCCACCTGGTATCTGCGGGCCAGGACGTACGGCTTTGACAAGGTTTGCGAACCATTTTCCGGGTTCCGCAAAGTGTGTACTTGCCTGAAGCTTTCCAAAACCAAAATGACCTGTGTCGCAGAGGCTCTCCCCCTTCATCTTTACTTGCAGGACCTGGAAAGACTGCCCCAAGAGTGCATCCTGCTTCGAAATTCCTCATACATGGTGGTCGAAGCCACAACCAAGCAGATTCCTCATCTCCTGCACGAGATCGGCAGGCAGCGGGAAATCACCTTCAGACACAATGGGGAAGGGTCGCAAAAGCCCCTTGACCTGGACCTTTTCGATCATATGTACTACCATGTTATCCTGTGGAATACTGCAAAACAGGAATTGGTCGGGGCCTACCGCCTGGGCAGGACCGATGCTTTGCTGGCCTATCCAGGGGGGAAAAAGAACCTGTACACTTCCACCTTGTTTCGGTTTCGTCCGGCATTCTTCCGCCACATGCGGGTCTCCCTGGAGCTTGGCCGCTCCTTCATTGTTCCTGCCTATCAAAAGGACTATATTTCCCTCTTGTTCCTTTGGAAAGGAATTGGGCAGTTCGTGCAGAAAAGGCCGCAATACCGTTATCTTTTCGGGCCGGTGAGCATCAGTCAGGATTACGACAGCATGTCCATAAAAAGTCTGATCACCCATCTGCGCAGCTATTTTTATCAGCCTGATCTCTGCGATCAGGTCCGGGGCAAAAAACAGCCCAAAATGAAATCTTCCCGGCTCGAACGTCTGCTTATCGAATGCATTGGCAATTTGGAGACCTCGGATGTGGACTCATTCATTACTGATATTCAAGATGGGTCAAAGGGGATTCCTGTTCTCCTGCGCCAGTATCTCAAGCTTGGCGGAAAAATCGCTGACTTTCACCATGATCACAAGTTTGGCTCCTATGACGGCCTGATCGTAGTCGATCTCTTGCAGACCCAACGTAATATTTTGACAAAATTTATGGGCCAAGCTGGGGCTTCAGCCTATCTCAACTATCACAAGCCGTTTAAACAAGCCACTTCGCTTTCAGCTTAGGCATCCATAGTCCTGGAAAAGCTGCGATCAAAAAACAATGCAGAAATAATGGCTGAACCATTCATCATAACCTTGGGTAGGCGAACAACTATGTCGGATGCTTCTCTTTATTTCAAAAAATTTTTGAAACATGGCAGGCGCATTGCCAGTTTTGTCCCTTCCAGCCGTTTTTTGGCTCAGGCCATGTGCGCCCATATCGATCCCCAGAAACCCCAGACCATTGTGGAGCTTGGGGCAGGTACCGGTGCAGTCACCAAAATCGCAGCAGAACAGATGCATCCTGATTCGCGCCTTGTGGCCATTGAGTCTGACCCGGATTTCTTTCGTGTGCTTACAGAAAATGTCCCCCAGGCTGAAACTCTATTCTGCGACGCTCGAGATGTAGCTAAAAATCTGGCCAATAAAGATGTGCACACAGTGGATCTCATCCTCAATTGTCTTCCCACTCCCA
The DNA here is from genome assembly GCA_964494985.1 of uncultured Desulfohalobiaceae bacterium. Classification (GTDB taxonomy): domain Bacteria; phylum Desulfobacterota; class Desulfovibrionia; order Desulfovibrionales; family Desulfothermaceae; genus CAZBUB01. The sequence continues at coordinate 19,160 of CAZBUB010000042.1, forward strand.
GTTTGCCTAGTCCTGTGGCCAGGGAGATTTTTGCCTGGATGGCCGGACTTCCGGGACGGCCCTGGCACAATCAGATAACGGTTATGCCCTGGGTGTATAATAACTTCTACAAACGTCTCTTTGATCTGGTCACCTTTAAGCTCATTCTGGTCAATATTCCACCTGGAGGAGTCTTTTACTGTCGGGGAGTCAAGCCCGAGGCTGCGGCCTATTTTGCAAACGTGTTACATGCGTGAGAAGAGGAAGGACAATATACAAGGAGAGATGCATGGCCCAAAAGAATTTTGTTATCGATACAAACGTTCTTTTAGAAAACCCCAATTGTCTACGCACTTTTCGAAATGGAAATGAAAACAGGATCATTCTTCCTTACACAGTCCTGCAAGAACTGGACAAGCTGAAAAAGGACAACCGATTATCCCACCTTGTAGCTCAAACTGTCAAAGAGATAGAAGCCGACGGTAAGATTGTTTTTCTCAGCCCCAATACGCATGTATCTGATGCAGGATCAAATGACGACAAGATTATCTCTGAGATTGTGCATAGTGAGATGCAAACCCCTATCTTGGTCACCAATGACCGCATCATGCAGATCAAGGCCAGGCTCCATAATATTGTTTCTGAGTATTATCGTGATTCTTTTCCCTTTCAAAGTGAGTCTCAGGCCTATACCGGGATCATCAAGGAACAGGATAAGCCTGTGACCAACAGCTTTCGCTGGGAGGCTGGCGTCCCTGTGTTCTTGGGGGCCAAGACCACGAAACCTATCGAATATCAGCACAAAGTATGGAACGTCCAGCCCAGGAATATATATCAGAACCTGGCTTTGGAGCTCTTGCTCAACCAGGACATCCATCTGACTTCCATACAGTCCGAGGCCGGGTATGGCAAGACCTATCTGGCTCTGGCCAGTGCCTTGCATCTGGTGCTGCAGGCCAAGGATAACCCCTATACCAAGATCTTTATTGTCAAACCGGTCATTGAAATAGGATCCAAGATGGGTTTTTTGCCTGGCAATGCAGAGGAAAAGATGGCCCCGTACATCCGTTATATCATTGATCTCCTGTTGAAGCTGCACGATCTGCGCCCGGCGAATCGCATTTTTGAGGATCACGAGAATAGCCAATACAAGCTCAACCCCAGGCGCATTCAAATCCTGCCCTTAGCTTATGTACGGGGCATGAATATCGAGGATGCAGTGGTTATTATCGATGAAATGCAAAATCTCTCCCGCTCTGAGAGCCGAACTCTGCTGACCAGAATGGGGAAGGGCGTGAAATGTTTCTGTCTGGGAGATACCAGGCAGGTGGACAATCCATATCTCAACGAGAGCAACAATGGCTTGAATTGGCTGGTCAAGAAGTGCAAGGGAATGAAGCACTATGCCCACATTGTGCTCAAAGGAGATACCTCGCGCGGTCCAATTACCGATATGGTGCTTCAATCAGGATTGTAGCTGTCAAAATTGCTCTTCGCTGGAAATGAATAGCTCGTTGAATTGAAAGATTTTTTTTCTCTGTGCTTGGTCTCTTTTGTGGTTTATCTGGTTGTCAAATCCTTGATTCAAAGAAGGTATATTTGAGTCCTTTTTCAAGCATCTGGAATCAGTGACTGGAAAAAAGTCCGCTACTTTTTGCTCAGTCCTATGCAGCCCAGATTGAGGCTTTGCGCAGCGGCAAGCTGCATGTGGCCGGATTTTCCATAGGGTCCACTCCCTTCGAGGTCAATCTGGCTGGTTTCCATCCCTTCGCCATCATGGGCACGGACGAAGGTGAATATGGCTACAAGATGCAGGTCATCGTACCCGCTGACAGCGAGATTACATCCTTGCAGGACTTGAAAGGCAAGACAGTAGCCCATACCGAACAGGCTTCAAACTCATGAAAACAGGCTCCTCGAACCCTGCTGGCCAAGCAAGGCCTCGTTCCTGACAAAGATTATGAAGTTATTTACTGCGGCGGACGTGATCGGAGTATAATGGGAGTCGCCAACAAGGACTTTGCCGCCGCTCTCATCGTTTCCTCGGTGTGGACCGCGAATGGCTTTCCGACTTTCTGCGCAAGAAGTTTTTTTGACTCTCGATAAGAAAGAACAAAAATGTAACGCGCTGAGAACACATTCTTAACATATATCCGTTAAGAACCTGCTTTAGACCATGTAATTTCTCCAGAAGGCAGTTATGATTGCATTGCCAAAAATTCGGCCAGCTCTGTGGGACATTGACGGGCCCCTTATCGACACGAAGCGCCTCCATTACCAGGTTTTGGGATTGACCGCAGGCAGGGGCAACATCGGAGAGCATGCCGGAGAGCATGGATGAGCAGTATCCTGATCCGCAATCTTACAAAACGTTTTGGGCAGCAAACTGTTGTGGACAGGGTTTCTTTTGATGTGGATCATGGCAGCTTTCTGGTCGTTCTGGGAC
>CAZBUB010000043.1:0-17311 GCA_964494985.1 uncultured Desulfohalobiaceae bacterium
GGAGATCAGGATCCACCGTGTCCAGCTGGCGCATGAGGCTGACGCTTATTTCCATGCCTGTTCAAGCTCGTGCTTAGTTATGGAATGATTTCATATATATTTTTCTACGACTTACATGAGTTGCATGGTACGCAGGAAAGACCTAAATGTCTAGTTAAAGTGAGTGTCGCAGATTCAAGTACCCGCTCAATCATAAAGGGGAGCCCCAGAAAGGAAACAGAATTCAATGTCTCAGCAAACTAAGAAATGGTTTCACTGAGTATCATTCCTCCCAGCCAAAGCTTTTTTCCACTGCTATCTGCCACTTGGCATACTTGCTCCGTCTCAGCTCAGGCTCCATATTCGGGTTCCAGCGCTTGTCCTCAACCCAGTTGTTGCGCAGCTCTTCCCGGCCTGACCAGAATCCGGAAGCAATGCCGGCGGCGTATGCCGCACCAAGGCAGGTGATCTCGGCCACCTGAGGCCGGATGACAGGAACGTCAAGAATATCTGCCTGGAATTGCATGAGCAGCTCATTGGTCACCATGCCCCCATCCACTTTGAGCTTGCTTAGCTCTACACCGGAATCCAGGTTCATGGCCTGGACAATGTCTTTGGTCTGAAAGGCAGTAGCTTCCAGGACTGCCCTGGCCAGGTGATGCTTTGTTGCGTACCGGGTCAAACCAGCGATGATTCCCCGGGCATCCGGACGCCAATAAGGGGCCAGAAGGCCGGAAAAAGCCGGGACCACGTAAACGCCCCCGGTGTCTTCCACCTGGGATGCCAGTTCCTCGGTTTCAGGTGCCGTATTGATCAGTCCCAAGTTGTCTCTTAGCCACTGCACCAAGGCTCCGGCAATGGCGATGGCCCCTTCCAGGCAGTATGAGGGCTTGCGCCCGCTGAACTGATAGGCCAGGGTGGTTAGCAATCCATGCCGGGAGGGGATAGGTTCGTGGCCAGTGTGCAGAAGTAGAAAACATCCGGTGCCATAGGTGTTCTTAGCTTCCCCGGGCGAAAAGCAGGTCTGACCTACCAGGGCGGCTTGCTGATCGCCCACAGCCCCGCAGACCGGGACTCTAGCCTTAAGCGGACCGCTTTCCGAGGTCGGCCCCCAGGTTGCGCTGTCGCTGGAGGGAACAATTCTGGGAAGTCCGGAGGAGGGGATATCCAAAATTCTGAGAATCTCTTCATCCCATTTTAAAGTCTGCAGATCCATGAGCATGGTCCGGCTGGCATTGGTCACATCCGTGACATGGGCCCCACCTTGGGGACCTCCGGTCAACCACCAGATGATCCAGGTCTCCATGGTCCCGTATAAGGCATCGCCTTTCTCTGCCGCCTGCCTGGCTTCAGGCACAGTGTCCAGAATCCATTTGATCTTGGGTCCGGCAAAATATGTGGAAACCGGCAGGCCGGTGGTCTCTCGGAACCGGTCCTGCCCGCCTTGGTCTATCAGCCGCCGGCAGATTTCGTAGGTCCGGGCGCACTGCCAGACAATGGCGTTAAAAAAGGGCCGGCCGGTACTGTGGTCCCAAACCACGGTGGTTTCCCGTTGGTTAGTGATGCCCACAGCAGCCAATTGTGATCCTTTGATGCCGGCCTTGGCCAGGGCCCCCTGGATAACTTCCCTGGTGTTTTGCCAGATCTCCAGGGGGTCGTGCTCCACCCATCCGGGCTTGGGAAATATTTGACGGTGCTCTTTTTGATCCAGCCCCCTGATCCGACCTTGGTGGTCAAAGATAATGAACCGGCTGCTGGTGGTCCCCTGGTCAATGGCTCCAATAAACTCTGCCATAGCTGTTGGTCCTGAGTTAAAAATATTGGTTGCTTCCTACTGTCAGTCGTCCTAACAAGCCTGCTCAACCAAGGGGGTGATTCGCAAGCTCATGCTTTCAAGCATTCCGCCTGCCCCTTGCAGGTCCGACGCGCTCAATATTGGCTATCTTGTCGACATCTCCATCATAACTATAAATCCCTCGAATGCCGTGAGCATGCATAATAAACAAGTTGGCAGTCAAAGACTTGTAAAGATACCATCATTGATGTGCATTTGTGAATAATGGCTTTACAAGCATAGTGATAAGAATTATTATTAAAATTATGTCTAGAATTTACACGACCCATATTTTCTTAGCCTTCATGCTTATGGCCATGAGCTTTTTTATACAGGAGGATACAGGAATGCTTTTTACCGGTTCACGAGCTGCAGCGCAGGATACGATCCCGCCATTGGACGAAAAGGTCCCAGCCAATACTCAGACTGCCACTTTTGCCCTGGGCTGATTTTGGGGTCCTGACTCCCGGTTCGGGAGCATCCCTGGAGTGGTCAGAACCCGGGTAGGTTATTCAGGCGGGGAAAAGCCAGATCCCACCTACCATGATCTTGGAGATCATACTGAGACACTGCAGATTGACTACGATCCAGGTGTGGTTTCCTACCCTGAGCTCCTGGAGGTCTTCTGGGAAAGCCATAGCCCGGAACAGGATACACGCTCCAGGCAGTACATGGCAGCAGTCTTCTATCATGACCAGGCGCAAAAAGAGGCGATTGACAAAAGCCTGGATCGCCTCAAATCCAAAATCAATGCCAGGATACAGACCCGCGTCCTGCCTTACACCGGGTTTACCAGGGCTGAAGATTATCACCAGAAGTATATCCTGCGTCAATCCCGGGCGCTTATGAGGGAGTTCCAGCGCATGTACCCCAGCCCTGAAAGGCTGGTGGATTCCACAGCTGCGGCCCGGGTGAACGGCTACCTGGCTGGCCACGGCGGATGTGCGCGGCTCAAGGCTGAGGTCAAACACCTTGGACTGTCGCCTGAAGGGACAGAGAGTCTTTTGCAAGCTGTCTGCGGCCGCAGATAGAGGTGTTTTGCAAACTAAGTGGAGGAGTTTATGTCTGAACATGATTACCGGATCAATCGGGATTTTTTAAAGGATTCCCTGCGCAAAAGAACAGATTTTTCCAGAACTGACCAGAACCTGGGTAGGCCAATGCCTCCTGTGCAGAAGCCTTTTGATCCTGCCACTCCTCGGATAAGCCTTGCTGAGGCTGATCAATGGCAGGAAGTGGTCAGAGACCTCAGGTTGGATCAAATTATTGCCAACCGCAAAAGCAGAAGAAAATATACCCAGGAGCCTCTTCTTTTTGAGGAACTTTCCTTTCTGCTGTGGGCCACTCAAGGCTTACGCAGTGCGGTGGGTGGTGCAGCCAATTTCAGGACTGTGCCTTCTGCCGGGGCAAGGCACAGCTTTGAAACCTACCTGGTGGTCCAAAATATAGAAAAATTGAGCCCGGGCCTGTATCGTTTTCTGCCTCTAAATAATGAGCTGATTTTCATCAAAGAGATGCCCCGAGTCGAGCAGGCTTTGTCCAAGGCCGCCTTGGGTCAGCGATTTATAGCCACAGGCGCAGTCACTTTTATCTGGTCCTGTCTGCCCTATCGTATGGAATGGCGCTATGGACCCAACGCCTATCGAACGATTCTTATGGATGTCGGCCATGTCTGTCAGAATCTCTATCTGGCCTGCGAAGCTATAGGTGGGGGGACCTGTGCTGTGGCAGCCTATGATCAGGAAGCAATGGATAGTCTTCTGGGCTTGGATGGCCATGATGAATTTACTCTATATCTGGCTCCAGTGGGCAGAATCCCTTCCGTGCAGTAGTTGAGTTGCTTGATTTGTAGTAACTATGCACCAGGTCCGGGGGTTCGGTCCACAGGACTCAAAAAAATCGCTCCTAAGAGTGCGTAAAGAAACAGGCGAGTTCTCCTTGTCCGAGGAAAGAGCCCTCTCGATGCACAATGAGAGGGCTTGCATGTAGCAGATAGTTTGCTGTTTAGATCTCTATGGAGAGCACGAAAAGAGAGTCAATTAGTTCCTAGTCTGCATATGGTGCTGCTCCAGATATCTCTTCTGGGTCCAGGCGCACAGCTCCTCAGCTACGTTGCCCTGGATCTGGGACCATTTCAGCTTTTTGCCGTTGTTCACCTTGCCGTAGTGGGTGAATTCCAGACCTATGTCCAGGGTGCCGCCCATAAAATCTTCAAGCCTGTACTTGACCTTGCACTTTAGCCAGTGCTCCTCGCTTTCCTCGCCTGAGGGAGAGCGCAAAACCAGCCTGAGGACAAGGGAGGTGCCCTCGTTCCAGGTCTGGCCCATGTCCCTGAAGACCTTCAGGGACATGTGAAATTTCATCCCTCCGGCGGAGATGTCCACAATCGTGAGAGTCCCGGAGCTTATGTGCTCTAAATGCAAAAGGGGCGGGTACAAGATAGGTTTCTGCCCGTCCTTGCTAGTCCCGATGAAACGGCCGCTCTCCCAGAGGTAAAAGCCCAGGATCTGTTTCGGGTCAGGCTCGACTCGCGGGCTGAACCGCATGCGGCCCATGTCCAGGCTGTCCGGCATGGCCAGGATCAGCTCCACAGAGCCTGCGGGGGTTTTTTCTGCTTTGATAATAGAGGTGGAGAACTTGAAGGAAGCGCCTCCTTTGTCCGCCCTGGAGAGGGAGAGGTCGAAGCAGCAGGAGACGGTAAAGCCCGCCCACTCAGGGTTCGATTCCTCCACCAAGGGGCCGGCCAGATGCAGGTGCTCCTTAGCGTAGCTTTTCAGGGTGCAGCTCAGGCTGAAGTTTTCGGTGGCCTCAGCAGGCATGGCCACAATCACAGTTCGGCCCTCCTTTTTCACGTCCCGGAATGCTGCCAGTATGCCTTCCTGATAGGAAATCTTCATGCAAGCCTCCAGCTCTGTCTCAGGACTCCTTCCGGGTGCTCCATAACGGTCCTGGCTGTTTCAGGGACTGCGCACAGGTCGAAGCGCTGCGCCTCAATGCTGAGTTTCTCTGTGTCCATTTTAATACACGACTTTCCTGGACCGGTCAAAAACAGTTCTCCATGGAACTTCTAAAGGAGCAGAAGTAGGGGCCGGGAGCCCTGTGGACCAAACCCCTGGGCCTTGGTTTCTTACAAGGTAAAGCATGGCCGGGCACAGGAGATAGCCTGCACTTGTAGAGGTAGCTACGAATCATAGTACATACTGGAAAATGTCTTGCCTGTGAAGTGAGGAAAGAATAGACTAAGCTTTAAAAGCGCTCATAGCCTGCCGCGTTGCAGAATGGTGGGAAGATTTGCCTTGACATTACTTCCAAAAGGGATTTTGCTTGTACGAGAAACCTGATGTTATAGATTGTGGTCAAATTTTAATGTGTACACGGTGGGGGTGGATCATGAAAATAACAGATTTGCTTTCTAAGGAAGAATGGGCAGCATTTGAACGTGAATTTAAGGCCAAAACTGGTCTCAATTCCAATGTCTACGATCCGGATGGCTTTACTTTCACTGGAGTAAAGAAACAGGGGGCCAACAAGATCTGCTCAACCATAAGATCCAAGCCAGAGGCGTTGCAGTCAGTATGTTCAGTGGCCCATCAGAATTTGGCCCAGATAGCCAGAAATACCAAGGCACCGGTGGTTGGAGAGTGCGACATAGGATTGCTCAAAATATGCGTGCCAGTGTTTGTCAATGATGAATTCTTAGGTGTTGTGGGTGGGTGTGGACATTTACTTGAGGGCAGCGAAGTCGACACGTTCCTTATACATAAGTTGACAGGCCTGGAGGAATCAGAAGTCGCAGAATTGGCCCATGACGTCAAAGAAATACCCCAGGCAGAGGCAGATTCTGTGGCAGCAGAGATGCAGGAATGGGTCCAGACAACAGTGGACAGCTTCCACAAGAGCTGATCATCTCAATTCTATTTGCATAGAAAGTCCAGGTGAAGCTAAGTCATGCCTGAGGAAGCCTCCACTCTTCCTGAGCAGATCATTCCCAAAGAGGAAGCCGTTTTCTGGTTGGATAAGCAGGGGTTTTGGCGCAATCGTCATGGCAAATTCCGCAAACCAAAAATCATTGCTCGTTTTCACACACATATCCAAAAAGATGAGCACGGCTATTACCTGACCCAGGATCATCCAATCTTTCGGGAAAAGGTCTATTTTCCCTATGAGGACACTGTTCTCTTTGTATTTCATGTGCAGAATAAAGGCCAGGACGTGGTCCTGACTCTAAACACTGGGCAGGAAGTTCCCCTTGCTCCTGACAAGCTGTTCATTCAAGATGATCATCTTTACCTGGACCTGGACGGAGAACGGGTCAAATTTTCAGAGCGGGCACTGGTCACCCTGTCCAAGTATATGTATTTTGACCAAAAGCAGTATGGGGCTTGGATAGACTATCAAGGCCGAAAATGGTCTATTCCTGAGAATTCGGCCAGGGAGTTTGAAAGCTTGGGTTGAGCTTCTGGGCGGAAATGTCATGTATCAGCTATTTTTCTTGGCCTGGGTCAAGAGTGACTATTGACTTTTGAATTGTACTGAATAGAAAAAATATAGGTCAAATTATGAAAATCTGTACCATAAAAGCAAAAGAGAATTGCGCTCGAAAGAAGTGCAGCAGTATAGAAATGGTGCGGCAACCTTTTTGTTCTCTGGGAACCTGAAGGAATTGCCACTGAAGAGGAACCTTTAAACAGGAAAAAGGAGGGCGTTATGGCTCAGGTAGTTTATGTTGACGAAGATGCATGCAGCGGGTGTGGCAGCTGTGAAGAGATCTGTCCCGAGGTTTTTTCCCTGAACGAGGAAACCGAGCTAGCCGAGGTTATTAAACCAGAAGGCGCTGACTGTGTGGAGGAAGCTATTGATACGTGCCCGGAAGAAGCTATTTCCTGGCAGGAAGAATAAAAAAGTAGGCTGAGATCTCCAAAGCAGGGCCTCATTATTGAGACCCTGCTTTTCTTGTTTCTTGTCAGGCGCACCAAGAGACTCGTTTCATTTTTGGGCCTATCCCCAGAACACATAAAAAATTTTCCCTACCAGCAATAAAGCTTTGGCCTTGTTTCTGAGACTGGCAATGGAACGCCGCAACGTATGGGTGGCTGAGTCTCGTTCTATGTGGCTTCTAGATCAGCTGCTGGGGCAGACGCTTATTCAGCTCTCCAGGATCGAGCCTTGCCAGCAGGGTCACCAAGCGGCGGTTGGCTGCGGGGAAAGAGAAGCCCGGCAGCTCGTGCGGGGCCGCCCAATAGACCTCTTCTGCAGCCTGGGGGCGCAATTGCTCCTTGTTGGAGACTGGAGTGCAGAAATAGGCCTGCAGTCGCACCCGGAAGGAAGTATAGCTGTGCCGGACCGTGGCCAAGATCTCCCCTACCTGGACATCAATGCCAAGCTCCTCCTGGATCTCCCTTTGCAGCCCCTTTTGCGGGGTTTCGCCCTGTTGGAGCTTGCCTCCGGGAAATTCCCACAAGCCAGGCATGAGCCCTGTTTCAGGCCGTTTTTGGACCAGGATCCGCCCTTCGCGGACCAGGATTCCCACCACGGTTTCCAGATGAGTCATCTTTCGGGGTTTGGCCTTAAGCGGCCGTTGTTCCACAACCCCGCGCCTTCGGGCCAGACAGGCCTGGCTCATTGGGCATTGTTCGCAGCGAGGGCTCCGGGGCATACAGATTAAGGCCCCGCATTCCATCAGGGCCTGGTTTACCTCCCGGGCATGTTCAGGAAGAATCAAGGCAGCCGCAGCATGGTGCAGCCTTTTTTGGACAGTTGTTTTAGTGACTGGCTCCCCAATATCCAAGACGCGGCAGAGGAGACGCTGGACATTGGCGTCCACCGCAGGATAGGGCTTGTTGAAGGCCAGGCTCATGATCGCGCCAGCGGTATAGGGACCGATTCCTGGAAGGGTCAGCAAGAGGGGGTGGTCCACGGGCAGGGAGTTTCCGTGCTTTTCCTTGAGAATCCTTGCTGTACGGTGGATATTGATCACCCGTCGGTAGTATCCAAGACCCTCCCACAACTTGAACAGGGTTTCCCGGTCCGCCTCAGCAGTATCCTGGACCGTAGGCAGTCGCTGCATCCAGGTAGTGAAAAAGGGGATCGCCCGCTCGATCTGGGTTTGCTGGAGCATGATCTCCGAGATCCAGACCCGGTACGGAGTAGGCTCACGCCTCCATGGCAGATCCCGCTTGCTCTGTGAGAACCAGTTGACGAGGCTCCTGCAGATGCTCTGTTTATCCATCATCTGGGCTGTCTTGTGACTCATGGTTGAAGAAACGGTGTTTTCGCAGTAGGCTCAGGAAAAAGATAATTACCCTATTACCTGCCGCTATGACAAACAAGGCTGTTTTGGCCTGCCGCGCGATTCTTTGCAAGGGGCTGGAAATGAGTATGTAAGGAAGTATATGATGGAGGCCTACATGGTCAATTTCAAGAAAACGTGCCTCAGCAGATCCGGTCAAATTCTCTCTGGGGCTGTACTGCAAAAAGGGAAGTGTGGCTTGTCTCAATGAAGGGGCTTTGCAGGCCCAGGCACTATGGGGTAATCCAATGAAAAAGTGCGGACAAAACCAGGAGCAAGCAGTATGGATAAAAAACGCATCAAGGAACTGGCCAAGAATTCGGACTTTATTCCAGGGATCTACAATTATTGTGACCGGTGGTGCGAGAAGTGCGCCTTTACCTCCAGGTGCATGAACTTCGCTATGGAACAGGAATTTTTCCATGATCCAGAGGATGCTGATTTGGACAATGCTGCATTCTGGGAGTCGATGTCCGAAATGTGCGAGCTTACCCAAAGTCTGCTCTATGATCTGGCCCTGGAAATGGATTTTGATCTGGATGCAGCGTTCGAAGATCAGGAGAATGGACAAGATCTGGCCCCCGAAAGGGCTAAAGAGCATATCTGCAGCATCTTGGGGCGGAAATACCTCAGCAAAGCCAAAGACTGGCTGGATAGCTGGGAGTGCGCAGAGCCTGACGCATTTGAGCAGACCCCAGGTACCTCGCCGGCCAGTCGGACTCCAAGGCTGCAGGAAGCCCAGGAGATTCTGTGCAGGTACCTTTTTTTGATCCAGGCCAAGATCATGCGGGCCCTGCAGGGCAAAGCCGAAACAGAGCAGGAGGCTCCTGGGAGCTATGATCAGGATGCAGCAGGCTCTGCCAAGGTGGCATTGATCTGTATTGACCGTTCCCTGGCAGCTTGGGGAATGGTGTATGAGCATATGCAGGAAGGCCGGCAGGAACTGTCTGAAATAATGCTCCTGCTGGAGCGCCTGCGCAGAAAAGTGGAAGCAGTTTTCCCCGAGGCCAGGGATTTTATTCGGCCTGGATTTGATGAGACTCAATATTTTGACTAGGGGGCAATCCTCAACAAGGCGCTCTTCGAGACTAGCATTGACCATGTGTATAAATTTCATCTAATAAGCCTGAGCTAGAAAAGCTGTTTAAGCCCGGCATGCGTGTTAACAATGCTCTTTGTGACACAGCGACATTTGCAGAGAGATTTTTCAGAGCCCTATCGGGCTATGTACAGGCTTGAGATGTTCTCCACGACTAGCTTGTTTTGACAATGAACAAGGCCGTGATATGGCTTGACATATGAGATATATTGGATTGAGTTTTGCTGTTCTTGTTGCGGTCGTGGCCTTGTATCTCATTCTATGGCCTGCGCCTATAGATCCGGTTGGATATGAACCTCCTGAGCCTCCTGAGATGACAGGAGTGCTGGAGCCGAACAAAGTGCTGCGCAAGGCTGAGCATATGGGGGCCGGAGAATTTAAAGGCCCAGAAGATATAGCAGTGGATGAAAAGGGCAGAGTGTATGCGGGCACTGCTACGGGATTGATTCGCAGAAGCACAGGTAGTGGCACAGTGGAGACATTTGCTGAGACAGGGGGCAGGCCCCTAGGAATGGAGTTTGCCCCAGATGGCAATCTGATTGTTGCTGATGCCTGGAAAGGACTTCTCTCAGTAGACTCTCAGGGCCAGGTGCAAGTGCTGAGCACAGGTTCGCAGGACCAGCCCTTTGGATTTACAGATGATCTGGATGTGGCTTCTGATGGAACAATTTACTTCACAGATGCCAGTAGAAAATTCCGCCAGCCTGAATATATTCTGGATATGCTGGAAGCCAGGCCCCACGGCAGGCTGTTGCGCTACGATCCAGGAACAGGCAAGACCAAGACATTGATGCAGGATCTTTATTTTGCCAATGGTGTGGCTTTATCAGCTGAAGAGGATTTTGTACTGGTTAATGAAACGTATCGCTACCGCATAATAAGGTACTGGCTTAAAGGTCCCCAAGCAGGCATTAGCGAAGTGTTTATGAAGAATTTGCCAGGATTCCCGGATAATATCGACAGCACCGAGGATAACCGTTTTTGGCTAGCTTTTTTTACCAAAAGAAACAAATGGCTGGATAACCTACATCCTTATCCTTTGCTGAAAAGCGTTCTTTCCAAGCTACCCCAAGGTCTGTGGCCCGATCCTGAGCCCTATGGCTTTGTTGCTGAGCTGAATAGTCAGGGGGAAATCCTGGGCTCCTTCCAGGATCCTGGAGGGAAAAAAATGTTTGCAGTAACCTCAGCCAAGGAAGTTGAGTCCAAGTTGTACCTTGGCAGCCTGTATAACGACCGTATAGGTGCCTTGTCCTCCCCTGTAACAGACAGGCCTGGGGATTGAGGTCTTTCATGTGCGAGTCCTGAATAGCCCACAGACAAAGGGATCTTTTCAAGGCTGTTGTAGCGGCTGAAGCCCTTTGCTTGATTTGCGAAAATGAGACAAACAACCAGGCCTGATGCTGGCCAGGAGGATTGTTGTGAGCCAAAATCCAGAGGCAATGTGTGTGGACTGCAACCACTGCTTTCCGGACAGGGATGGCCCCACTGAGATGGGCATCTGCCTGCTGGACCCAGAGCTGGAGCCTTATGTGGATGAGATTCTGGAGCTTGATTTCACCAATTGCGGCCATCTCATCCACAAAAAGCGCTTTGATTTTAACTGCAGGGCCTGCGAGCAATTCTCAGCGGCAGAAATTCTGGATCTCGGTGATGATATTGACCAGGATCTGGCTATTGAGGCAATCAAAAGCCTTATAGGCAAAAGAGAAAACAGATAAAGGCTTAAAAGAGAGATCGAGACCGTAAGGTCATGTCTTACTTTTTTTAACAAAGAGACATCTCGCGTAGATTTGCCAAAAACCAAAAAGCAACAACTGGTGAGCAAATGAGCCAGGAAGAGATTTCCCGCCTTTTACAGCAGTGGTTTAAAGCCCTTGAAACTGGTGATCCTGGACAGGTTGCGCTTTTGTATGAGCAAAGCAGCATCCTTTTGCCCACTGTTTCCAACCAAGTCAAGCATAACCGGAAGGAAATTCAGGACTACTTTGTCCATTTCCTGGCCCAAAAGCCCAGGGGAACAGTGCAAGAGGAGAATATCCGCACCTTTGGCCAGATAGCCATCAACTCCGGTGTCTATGCCTTTACTTTCCAGGACGCCTCCTGGGTGCAGGCCAGGTTCAGCTTTGTCTACCGCTGGAGCGGCCAGCAATGGATGATTGTGGAGCACCATTCCTCGAGGATGCCGGAAGGGCAGGACCTTGAGCCTGAATGCTGAGCTCCTGGCTTTAATCCCTTGCGCAGGACAAGAGCTGTTGCCAATTATTGTATTTTTTGCTGCCCCATGATCGACAAGGCGAATATTATCCTTGCAGTGCTGGAGAGGCTTGAAAACATGCCCCAGGGGCACTACCTGGATGTTCGGACCTACAAGCGCAACCGTTATGTGCTGTTTGTGAAAAGGGCCGAGGACCGATTCCTGGTGCTGGAAAGGGGGTATTTCCAGGAGCGCTTCGATGATGTAAGCCTCAAGAAGCTCAGGAAGCTGCTCAAGGTCCTGCTCAAGAAGGAATTTCCGCGCAGCACCAAGATCCGGGTCTACAATATGGGCGAATTCGAGGAGCAAAGCGCGGACAATATCCAGCGCAAGGTCTTGTGAGCAATTTTAAAGCATGCAGCAGCAAAGCCCAGAAAAAGACTTCACTTTCCAGCTCAGGGAAATGCTGGGCAAGTTCCCGGCAGGCCTGAAGCTCGGTTCCCATGATCTGGTGTTTGTGGGCTGGCTGTACTTCTGGGAGAAGAGCACCAGACAGAAGGATATCCCGGAAAGGGAGCTGATCTGGCAGATCGATCAGGCAGTAAAGACCCTGGATCTGCAGGATGCGGTCTCCAGCTCCGCCGCCCTGGAGAGGCTCTTGCAGTACCGATTGCTGCGCAGATCCATCACCAGCTCCGGCAGGGACACCCTGTGCCTGACCCGCCTGGGCCGGGGGCTGGCCGAAGATCTGATGGCAGAGATCAACCTGGAAAGCGACGAGCTCTCCACCCATATCAATCACGCCTACAGCATCCTGCACAGCCATTTGGAATCCGGCAACATCCAGGAGCTGGAAGCCTTTATCCGGCACGTATTCTTAAGCTCAGTAGCTGAGAGCATGGAGTACAAGCTGCAGAGCATTGAGGAGTCCATCCTGGAGCAGGAGGCCAAGGTCAAGGAGCTGGGCTCAGGCCAGGACGATCAGGCCTTTGAAATGGCGGTGCAGACCATCCAAAGCAGCAGGCAGCATCTGGAGGAGCTGCTGCAGACCCTGCAGACCGGCTCCCCTTTCTATCCCTTGTACGATCTGTTGTACGAGTGCCGGGGAAAGGCCTCCACCGCACATCTAGCAGGTGATGTGGAGCTTTGCCTGGACTTTTTGGACGGCCTCAGGCAGCGCATCGAGCAAATGCTGGCCCATCTGATCAACTTCATCCATGAATGCGTTTCCTATCAAAGCCTGATAGGCTCCCTGTCCTACCGGGACAGGCTGATGCGCAGGCAGCAGGAGATCCTGGCCCATGCCCTGCATTCAGAGCTCAATCTGCCCCTGAATGAGCAGCCTGCCCTGCCCAGGATCAGCCTGAGCTGGAGTAAACAGGAACAGAAAAAGCCGGTGCGGTTAAGCCTGGACAAGCTCAAAGCCCTGGAGGATTATGTGCCAGCAGAGATCAGGCAGCGCCAAGTAGCCTGGAAGCAGGACTTCCTGGAGCTGGCCAGGCAGGAGTGGCAGGCTGCAGGCAGCACTTGCCTGGAGCTGGGGCAGTGGCTGCAGGCCCTGCTGGCCAGGACTGCAGGGCAAAAGCAGGAGATCCTGCAGGGGCTGTGGTTCCTGCTCCAGGATATGCCCTACTGGTCCCCTGCAGTGCTCCTGGACGAGGCTGACAGCAGGACCTGGACTGATATGGGCAGCTTCTATCTGGAGCCGGTGCTGCTGAAAAAGCAAGGGGATTTGCTAAGCCATGCTTGAAGAGTATATGGGTCTGGAGATAGAGGTCCTTCTGGAGAACGACAATCTCTCCAGGAGGGTTATTCACCGCCTGCAGGCAGGACAGAACATCGACTCCCAGCTGATTGGGGAGTACAGGTTCCTGGAGGAGCACTACGACAACTGGTGCTCATTCTTGGCCTTTTTGGGCTATCAGCTCAAGCGTTCCTCCCAGGCTGGAGAGGTTTTTTACTATCTGGAGCCCAACTCCTCCAGGATAAAGGTTGCTGCCATCAGTCGAGGAGCCACATTTCTGGGGCTTTTTCTGGCCTGGCACTTCATGTCCGCGGGCATCGAGGGCAAGGATCAGGTCCAGGCCAGGGAAATCCTGAGCCGTTTGCAGAACAGTTTTGATTTCAATCAGCTGGTCCGGGTCTTTAATCCGCAGCAAAAGGGCAGCAAAAGGACAAAACAGCAAAGCAGCAAAAAAGTGCAGCAGCTCACCAGCTGGGTACTCAAGGAACTCAGGAAGCTGCACAGACTGAGGTTTATAGAGCTGTATCCTTCAGTCAATGCGGATACGGACAAGCTGCGTATCCTGCGCCTGCCTGCCTTGATCCGTTTCCTGGAGCCCGCCAGGCGCAGCCTGGACCTGGAATACCAGGGCCAGGAGGATCTGGAGGCAGCCGTACAAAGCATCTGGAGCAGCATAGACTGGGAAGAAGAGGAGCATGAAGAGGAAAACGGCCCAGAAGATACCTGAGGTTTTCGTGCCAGAGGATATTGTAGCCACCAGCCTGCTGCTGGTGGGCTATAAATTGTTCCCTGCCACGCAGATCAGCTTGCATCCCCGGATGACAGTTCTCTCCGGAAACAATGCAGTGGGCAAGACCACTATCCTGGATGCAGTGCAGACCATCCTGGTTTGCCATCAGCAATACATCAATCTCAACGTGGCCACAGGCCAGTTCGACCGCAGCCTGGCCGGTCAGCTGAGCGGCAGGGTGGGCTGGGCTGTGCTGGCTGTATCCGGGCATCAGGAGCTGACCGGCATAGGGGTGCGCCTGCATGCCAAGGCTACCACTGAAAGCCTGGAGCTGAGCCCTTTTATCCTGAGCCATACACCGCCGGGGCTGGATCTTTTTGTAGACAGGCAGAGCCAGGAGATTGCCGCGGACTTTCAGACCTTGAAGCGCAATATCCTGCAGCAGGACCTGCAGGGCCAGGCCCATGACTTTGGCTCTGCAGACGAGTACCACCGACACCTTTTTGCCCAAGGGCTTTTGCCTGTAGCCATGGATCGGCAGGGCAAGAAGAAGTTCGCCACCCTGTGGAGCCAGGTCACCAGGCCCAAACTGGACAGGCTGGGAGTCTTTTTGAAGGAGATGCTCTGCCCTGAGCCTGCCCAGGGAGTCAAGTTCGCGGACGTGGAGAGACTGATGCGGGATCGGCGCAAGCTGAGCGAGCAGATCCAGGCCTTGGAGAGGTTTCGGGCCACCAGGCAGGAGCTTGAGGATAAGCGGGCCAGACTGGATGATCGACGTCATCTGTACCTGTCTACAGAACTTGGCAGGCAGCAGACCAGGATCAGGAGCTGCCAGGAGAAAATGCAGCAGGAAAGGGCAAAGGAGGAGCGCACAGCCGCAGAAATGCGCGAGCTGGAGGAGAACCTGGAAAACATCCAGGCCAAAAAGCAGGAGCTAAGCAGCGAGCGGGACAAATATCTCCGGCAGCAAAGCGAGCTCTCCAGGCAACAAAGGCATCACCAGCAGTACACCCAGGCCAGAAGAGAGGAAACCCAGCTCAAGCAAGACATGGATCAGACAGGCAGTAGATTGACCCAGCTGCGGTCCAGGATCCAGGAGCTGCAGCAGAAAAGGGATGCGGGCCAGGGCCGGGCAGGCGAGATAAGGGCCGCAGTCGCAGAGCATAAGGAGCGCCTCAAGCACCTGCAGGCTGACAGGGACAGATACCAGGAGCTGCAAGGCCTGTTGGAGCAGTCCCAGGACAAGCTGGGCCAGAGGCTCAAAACCTGGCCAGAGGTGCAGCAGGCCCTGATCCAGGCCCAAAAGGAGAAGTCCAGGCTGGACAGCCTGCCGGAGCAGAAAAAAAGACTGCAGGAGTTGGACAAGAGGGTCAGCAGCCAGCAAAAGGCCCTGGAGCTGGCCCGGGGGCTGCAAAGGGAGCTTCCCCAGGGCACTGATATTGCCCAGCTGGAGATGCAGGTCTTTGAGGAACTGGTGGAAGGCTGGGAAGAGCTGGATTTCGAGTCAGGCATCGCCCAAGCCAGGGCAGACCTGGAGAGGTTGGAGGGTCAGATTGCGGATCTGGAAAAGGGCCGGCCCAGCTTGCCTCAAGCCATTGCCAGGCAGGTGGAATCCGGACGCATCAGCCTGGTGGCTTCGCGCTTTGAGCATCTGGACCTGGAGGAGGCAGAGCAAGTACAGTCCAGACTGGGGCCTTTCGCCAGGGGGGTTTTGGTGGATGAGCCCCAAGAATTCGCGGATATGGATCTGGGGGAGCAGGAGTTTTTGCTCTTGCGCAGGGATGCGGATCCGCAGCAGCTGAGATCCATGCAGGCAGGCCAGGGGCATATCAGCGGCCAGGGCTGTTTCTACTGGTACACGCCCAAGTCCCACGTCTGGCTGGGAGCCAGGGCCAGAGCCAGGGAGCTGCAGCGTCTAAGCCAGGAGAAGGAGGAGCTGCAAAGCCAGCTGCACAGGCTGCAAACCGAGCGGAGCTGGAACCGGGAACGGATCAAGCAGGGCAGGAAGCTGCTGGGCATGTGGTCTGCCCTGCAGGATACAGCCTGCCTCCCAGAGCAGGCCAGGCTGCAGGAGGAGATCTCCTGGCTGGAAAGACAAAGCCAGTTTATTGTGGAGCGCTCCCGCTATCTGCAGGATCTGCAGGGCAGAAAGGAGCATTTTGAGCTGCATGCTGCACCCAGGAAATGCAAGGAGTGCGAAAAGGAGCTGCGGCAGCTGCAAAAGGAGCTGAGTCAGCTGGAGCACAGCCTGGGCCAGCTGCAAAAGGATCTGGACAGCGACGGCAAGCAGGCTGAAAAGCTCCAGGCGGATTATTCCAGGATGGACCGGGAGCTGGCTGCTGTGTCCTCCCGCTTGCAGGGGCTCTTGCAGGAAGAGCCCAAGGAGGTCCTGGAAGGAAAGATAGATTTTTCCCAGGCCCGGGCTATCCAGGACAGCATAAATGCTCTGGACCAGGAGCTGGCTGGTTTGGAGAAGAACAGGGACAATCTGTACCAGGAAAAAGTGCGCAAAGGGGACTATTTCCAGCGCATCAGGGATGAGCTGCAAAGGCAGGAGAAGGAGGCAGAGCAGGGCAGACAGGCGCAAGGGGAGCTGCTGCAGAAATGGAGGCAGGTCTATGCCGCAAAGGAGCCTGAGTACCGGCCAGGAGAGCACAGCCTGCAGGAGAGCTCCAGGCTGCTTGCAGAGTGGGACCTGGCAGCCAAGGAGCTGGAGAGGAGCGTGGGGCGCATTGCCAGCGAGTACTCCTTACAGCTGCCTGGGGAGAGCTCTGCAGAGGCCCAGGTGGACATGATCCTGGAAAATATCATTCCTTCCTTCCTGGAGCTGAGCAGGGTGGAGGATCAGTTCCAGCGCCTGCAGCGCGAGCTGGGGGAGATAGAAGCCAGGATCAAGACCTATGTCCAGGATATTCGGCAGAAAGTGGATCAGGAGATCTCTAAGCTGAAGCGCAGGTTGGACAAGGTGAACTCTATCCTGGCGGATATCAGGTTTGGCCGCATCAGTCAGGTTAAAATAGAGCTCAAGTATCTTTCCCATTATGAGAACCTGAAGAAGCTCAAAGGGGATGTGCTGTCTTTGATGGACTTCGGCAGCCAGACCACGCTGCAGGAATTTGTGCAGACCCTGGTCAAGAACATCTTCAGGGACGGCAGGGGGGATATCAGCGAGGAAAAGATAGCTGACTACCGGACCTACATCGAGCTGGGCTGGTCCATCACAGACCAGGACGGAGAGAGCAGGCAAAAAGGATTTTCCGGAGGCGAGACCCTGGGCATCAACCTGGCCATCTGTTTGGGGCTGTTATTCCATTGGGGCGGGGAAGCAGGCCAGACCCAGGCCAGGGGGCTGTTGATCATGGCCCTGGATGAGGCGGAGCGCCTGGATGAGCAAGCGGTTCATACCGTGCGCGAGCTTTTGCAGCGCACCGGCTCCCAGCTC
>CAZBUB010000043.1:17411-20877 GCA_964494985.1 uncultured Desulfohalobiaceae bacterium
TGAGCAAGCGGTTCATACCGTGCGCGAGCTTTTGCAGCGCACCGGCTCCCAGCTCTTGGTGGCCCTGCCCAGGACCATAGAGGTCCCGGACACTCTGTGTCACCTGCTCACACCCCTGGAGCAGGGCGTAACCCATGTCTCAGTCTATCATAAGGCAGAAGCATGAGCAGTGATCTGCTGAGGAAATGCCTGGCCTGGTCCGAGCTGTTGCAAAAGGGCCGGGCTGTCTGGTCCCGGGCCCTGGAACCCCTGGTGGAGGCAGGCCTGGCTGCCAGGCAGGGCGGGGCTGTCACGTTAGAGGACCAGACAGGCTTGGAGGAGATTGTGCACAGCCAGTGCATGGAGGTGATCCAGGCCAGGGATCAGGCCCAGGCCTTGGCTGACAGCCTGGGCCTGGAGCTGAGCATTTCTTCCCGGCCCAGGCAGGCCCTGCAGCTCTTGCAGGAGTTGGAAAGAGCCGTTCCGGAGGCCTCTGGCTCCTGGCAGATACAAAGCATAAGCGCCAGGGTGTTTGGGGACTCCAAGCACATTCAGCGCGCCCCGCTTTTGAGCAGGATCTTTACCCAGTGGTCCAAAGCCAGGCACCTGCGTGGGGAGCTGAGGCTCAAGGCCTTTGGGAGCCTTCGCCATAAGCCCAGGGACCTGGATCTGGGCCTGGTGACCAAGGCCCTGGGCCAGGTCTGTATCCCGGCCCTGAATGCCGCGCGGGTGGAAGAGTTCGATCTGGGGGACGTGGACTTTGTGTTGAGCAGCGAGAACTTGGCCCCTTTTCAGCAGGCCAGCCTGGAAAGGGGCCTGGTGCTTTACTGCCCGGGTTACGATACCGGACTGCCAGCCCTGTGGCTCAAAAGCCTGCCTCGGGATTGCTGCTGGATCCATTTTGGGGATTTTGATCCAGACGGACTGGGGGTATTTGAGCAGCTTGCCCTGCAAAGCGGCCGCAAGGGCAGGTTTATTCCGGACATAAGTCAGTTGCTGGCAATACAGGAGCGATTGCCTGCCTGGAACGGGGCCAGAGGATTTGAGCCCGGGAGGTTTGCCACTTCCCAGATCCAGGAGCTGGCTGCCTGGGGCCAGGAGCAAGGGATGTTTGCGGAGCAGGAGCAGGTCCTGCATTTGCTGGGCTGGAGCAGACTTTGTGCGCCTTATGGGTCGAGGTTTCAATAACAGGCACAGCCAGGTGTTCGAGAAATTGTAGAGCGCAATCTGGAAGTCGCTGCCCAGTGCTGTATAGATATCTGCCATCGGATCATTGCTCTGAAAAAGGCCAAAAAGCCGGTAGACTCTCATGAGGCAATTCTGCGCATCGGCGAATTGCATATTCTGGATGCTGCGTTTGCCAGGCGCCTAGCTCCCATTGCGGGGTTTCGCAACGTCCTCTTAGAGATCTGGCAGGCGAGTTCGATGAAGTGGTCTTCAAAAACGAGATAGTGGAGCCTGTGCTCAGGGAGCTAGTGAGGGAAGGCGAGACTGTAGAGACGTCTTTGCTGCAGCCTCAAAGCAAGATCAGTGCTTACTGCGGCTAGGGCCTGGAATACGGCCTAGAGCGCTGAGTAATCTTCTACAGATACGCCACTTAAAAAAAGGCCAAAACGAAGCTCCGAAAGTCGAATTAGGATTCTAAGCAAAGTGAAGAAGTTCAGTAACAGATATTTTAGTGTCCACCAACCTTGAGAATGCCGCTTGCTGCAAAGATCAAGATTAATGCTTCAAGAGCAACAAAAAATGCATACAGCATATCTTTTTGCTTGAGAAGAATAGGAATGATTGAAATATAACAAAATATTGTGACTGCTGCCAGCAGAGCAATCCCGATAAAATTCAAGATGTCTGAGTAACCCAGAAGGGCTATCCATCCCCAGCCATCAGGGATATCAGCACTGTGCAGATATTCTGCTGCTGATGTATGCCAGTAGTTAGCGATTTTGTCCAAAGCGATATATGGCTCAATGATGCCAAAGGCATAAATCATAAAGGTTAGTAAGAGCAACCCCAGGCCTAAATACATACCTTTTTCAAGCATTTCTGCATAAAGCTGCTGTTCAGGTGCGACATATTTACTTCTTTGGTCTCTCATAATTAAGCCTCCTTAATGAATTGATCAATACCACTAAATCAGCTCATATTCCAAAGCCTTTCAACAAGGCCCTTAAGCCTGCAAATGCCAGGAGAGCAATCACCATCCAGCGAATGAAAGTGGGTTTAGCAATTTTGAGCAAACGTACACCTACTATTGAACCAAGCATAATGCCCACTAGAGATGGTACTACCAGCATTGGGATCACTGCTCCTTGATTAATATATATCCAGGCAGCAGATGTATCAGTGATAGACAGCAGGAACTTGCTGGAGGCTACACTAACTTTCAAAGGGGCTCCCATGACAAGATTGAGCACTGGCACATTGGCCCATCCTGCGCCAAGGCCGAACATACCAGCCATTAAACCAATGCCCGTAAAAAGGAACAGTCCTAAAGGGGTGCGGTGAATCCTCCAATCGATTTCTTTGACTGCAGAGTCTTCATAATAGACACCATAAATTCGCAGGACGGATGAAAGTTTGTCGGATTTAGGAACATTTGGATATTCTGTTTTTTTGGAGAGGAGCATCAAAGTGCAGATGCCTAGAATGGTTAGACCTAGTGCAATCTGGACGACATTGGTGGGCAATGCAAGCCCTATCATAGCGCCCAGAATGGCGAATGTTGAGGCGATTAGTGCCACTGGAATAGCTAGCCTGAGGCTGGCCAGGCCTGACTTTAAAAGCCCTGGTCCTGCAGCTAGGGCGCCACAGAGGGCGACCAAAAGTCCTGTCCCTCTGACGAAGTCCAGATGAAAAGGGAAAAATCCACTTATGATGGGTACAAACAAGACTCCGCCACCAACCCCTCCTAATACAGCTAGTATGCCCAAAATAAAAGTTACTAAAAAAAGAACCAGCGGCCAAACCCACCAGGCAAGGCTGCTGTCTGCTTCAGCTGCAGCATGTGCGGTCTGTTCTGCAAGCGCAGGGGATACGGAGGATGATAAAAAAAAAGTGAAACTAAAGATAAGCAACAAGGTGCAGCCTTTCTTAAGCATTTTCCTTCTCCTTGACAACCGGTTCATAGCTTAGATCTACTGCATAAACAAAAAAAAGGTCATCCAATTAACCGTTTGGTACTTGATTTTGAGCAGGGCCATTACCTCAAAAGCCTTAAATGAAAATTTTTTCCAGGGGGAATCCAAGCTCGGCCTTATGGACTTGATTTTTTAATCGGCTAAAACTAAATGAAAATATACATGCATTTTTTGTTAATAAAATCAAAATGTTGCTTACAAACCCCTATTGTTTCAGTTAATTATTCAATGTACGTATTTTTCTAAGAAGCTATAAATAAAAAGCTTGGTTTTGTCAAAGAGGCAAACTCATGTTTCTTTTTTATTAGGCATTGTCAATGCAATATACTGCCATTTCAGCAAGATAT
>CAZBUB010000044.1:0-19640 GCA_964494985.1 uncultured Desulfohalobiaceae bacterium
AAGCTATGGGCTGAGTGCAGTTTCCTGACAGGGTCTGCAGCTAACAGAAGCTCCCGGCTTCTGCCCCCAAAGCCTCTTGTCTGCTCCCTGTCGCTGGCATCCAGGTCAGTTATCTCCAGGAGTGCGTCTTCATAGGCCAGATTGCCGCAAATCACTACCACAACAGCAAGCATGCCCCGGGCCTGGATCTGCTGCATACGCTTGGCAGCCAAGGCTGGTACCCTGTGTCCATAGACCGGAATCCCTAACATAGCCAGATCTCCCTGCAAGTGGACAGGGGCTTGTCTTTCAGACTTGGACAGGGTCAGGTCCAGGTGAAGGATGTCCCGGCCTTCCAGCTCCAGGGCGATGTGTTCCAAAATCTATCTGGTGGTGGAAGTGGGAGGGAAGTAGACCGGCCATAGCTGATTGATCTGCAAAGGTCCTCCTGGGAAAGCTAATGATTCAGATCCAGGATTGAAGGGATCTCAGTCTTTGAGAACAGGGCTTACTATCCTTTCTTGGCCTTTATTAAATAGTGCTTGGGCATTTCCAGAAAGATATTCATGTCTTTGAAACCAGCAGCATGCAGTTGTTCAGCGATTCTTTCCGGCTTATATCTTATACGTATGGGAGGCCCCTCGGACATCTCTTCCTTTTTCCAGTCTACAATGAAAAGGTGGGCCCTAGCCTGCAAAATCCTATAGGCTTCTGCAAGAATTGTCTGCGGATCCTCCAGCTCGTGATGCAAGTTGAGCATATAGACCAGATCGGCGATCCCTTCCTCAAGGGGGATTTGCTTTTCCTGGGATTTTATGGGGATTATGCCCGGGTATTCAGTGCAGACATTCTCCTGCATCCAATTGAGCATCACTTCGGAAGTATCACAGGCATAAATTTTGGCATTTCTGGCCAGCTGCAAAAACTGCACACTAAAGAATCCAGTTCCAGCGCCAATATCAACTATGACCCGGGGTGGTTCTGTATTTAATTTGTACCAGATATAGTCCGGAGGTATATCCTGCAGTCTGCTTGGATCATTCAGGACGTTCAGCTTTCTAGGGTCGAACTTTTTCTCACTCATGCCAGGCTCCTTGTCCTACCCAGTTTATGCAAGCTTATGTTCTGCAAGTATCCTGAAGAGCTGAGCTCATGGTGCTGCATTGAATCAACCAGCCTAACACATGGGGTCTTCTGCATATGGTTTTATGTAAGGTCCGGTTTTCGCTTCCTTTGCAGGCTTCTTTAAAAGGGATTCTATGGCCTCATTACTTGGCAGGGGATTTTGTCAATCCAGCCAACCTTGTTCCTTGGCCAGGCTTCGCAAGCTTGCAGCTTTGCTACGTTCCATAAAGTCATCCTGTGCAAGTTTTCGGTCAGTTCCCCCAAGACGCATTCTGACAATGACATTTCTGAGTTCATGCACGGTACACCTCCGGTTGGTCATCATTTCCCTCCAACTTAATGTTATCTCTTCAGAAGGCGATAGCGGTTTCGGAAGCTAAAACAAAGCAGAATTTGGCATCACGATGGGGTGTCACTGACCGGTCAAAACGGCCAGCTGGGATCGGCCTAGTGAGGCCCCACCTTGTGATCGGCTAATGGGGCCAGTAAAAGTCTCCATTTTGAGGTTACACCCCCCTGCCTTTTTAGGCTGTTTTTGAGTTCTTTTCCAGTTCTTTTTTGAGAGCTGGGTCAGCCTTTGGGCCCTGTAGCTTAGGCCTTCCAAGACCACCAGATAAGCGTTATGCCTTAGCTGGTCAATGGTAGCAGAGCCCAGGAGCTTGTTTTCAAAGGCCTGGTCCCATTTCTGGAAGTCCAGGTAGCTGGCGATGGTAGTTGCGCGCTGCTCGTACCTCTTCGCAATGAGCTTATGCAGATCCTCGTTTTGTGGCTGCCTGACCGGCTTGAGGCCAAAGTCTTCGATGCTGGTATTGATACATTTCGAACCTCCTGTTTGACATTGAATTTCCTTTGGAAATGTTCTTGAATTTCCGAAGGAGTATTTGGATTATGTGAGGTTCGAAACCTTCAAAATGGAGAGACTTCCAAGATCGCCAGGGTGGCTTCCTGGCTCCATTAAGGCGATCATTAGGTGGCTCGATTAAGGCGGTCAGTGACAGCACCGGTGGAGATGTTTGAGAATAATAGGCTGGGAGGGTAGTTAAATTAATTCTTAAGAGCCATGAAGACAGTACGTATGTGCTTAAAAAACTGTTATTACCAAAATCACGCCCAGGCCTATTTTGAACAGTCCTTTGGGGTTGATCCGTCGTCTTTTTTGCTGCCCTTGACCAGGCATCTTCAACCAGGGGCAAGTATTCTTGATATTGGGTGTGGAGCAGGCAGGGACTTGCTTTGGCTGCATCACAGGGGATTTTACTGTACTGGTTTGGATTGCGCCCCGGCCCTGGCTGAATTGGCCAGACGGCATACGGGTCTGCCTGTTATTGAGGTTGATTTTGAGGGCTTTGACTTCAGTGGGTTTAAAGCAGACGCTCTGCTGATGGGCGGAGTCTTGGTAGAAGAATCCATTACAGCCAAGTCGCAAAGTACATAAGGCAAGCGTACAATGTAGGGCTTGCCAGACATCCATGGTGTATTTTACTATTGCTAACATGACCCTTTACCCTTTAGAATTATTTGAGGCGCACCATGCCAGCTATAACCATTGAATTGCCAGATTCTGCTTTTTCCGCCCCACAGGCTGATCCCCAGGAGTTCAGCAGACAAATGCGTATTGCCGCAGCTGTCAAGTGGTATGAATCAGGCCGTATTTCCCAGAACAAAGGTGCTGAAATAGCTGGCCTCTCAAGGGCAAGGTTTATTGTTGCCCTGTCCGAGGCCAGGGTTTCTCCGCTGCAGATCACGCCGGACATCTTTCACGAGGAACTGGCAGATGCGGATTGAAAAGGTTGTGCTCAACAGTTCTCCCCTGATTGTCCTGCTTCGCAGTCAACAGGTTGAATTATTGCCCCAGATGTTTGCATCCATCATGGTTCCGCAGCAAGATTTCACTGGGCAGACCGATGCCGGAATCATTGGCTCCCCAGTGAAATCCTGCCTTTGACAGGGAGCCTACGGCTCATTTTAGGGTGAAGCGAAAGTTCAAGCCCATAGGGTGATGGAAGGGGTGTATTCCATCCTATCCTGCATAAGCCTTTTCTACTTCTCCTCTCCTGCTTTCCGGATCTCATTGCTCAGGAGAGCATAGGGCAGGTTTATACGGAGACGGGCATGCAGGAAGCTGTCCATGGATTTAATTCATGGGGACAAAAAGTGAAATCCTTTTTGTCCCTTCTTACATATGACATTGCGGGTACAAGGTATGCAAAGAAGCAGTACGCTCCCCGGACTTTGGGGACTAAAATGTTTGGTTTTATCTCTGGCAGCCGCAGCAGTGATCCTTGCTGTGGGGATCTTCCCGGACCCGGTTTGGGCCCGGGAAAATAAAGACCCGGTGGCCCTGCCCAGGTTCCCGTCCGTAAGCCCGGACGGATCTGAAGTAGTATTCAGTGCCGGCGGGGATCTGTGGCTGGCACCGGTAAATGGCGGGGAGGCCAAACGGATGACCAGCCACCGGCTGGACGATCTCCACTCCAGCTGGAGCCCGGACGGGGAGGCGATTGTTTTTACTTCCATGCGCGACGGGTACATGAACCTCTGGCGGATAAACCGGGATGGAACTGATCTGGAGCAGCTGACCTACAGTGACCGTTTTTTCCGCAATCCGGACTGGAGCCTGGACGACCAGGGCAACGAGCTGATCACCTTTTCCGCTCTATTGGAAGCCGACGTGTACAAGGAAGAAAGGCCGTACGGCATATCTCCAGCCGGCGGCCAGCATGAGCGGCTGCACCAGGCCTTTGGATCAGAACCCCGGCTTTCGCCTGACGGCAGCCGGATAGTCTTTACCAGGGGAGGGTACTATCACGGCTGGAGCCGCCGCGGCTACAAGGGCCCGGATGCTATGAACGTCTGGACATACGAGATCGAAAGCAAGAGCTTCCAGGCAGTTACCCAACGGGACACAGACGACGGCGGGGCCAGGTGGATAGACAATAAGAGCATACTTTTCATGTCCGCAAGGGACGGCGGGCAGATCAATCTGTACCGGGCGGACCTTGACGGCGGAGAAAGGAGCATCAGCAGGCTGACGCATTTTACGGACCACGATGTCCAGCACTTTGATGTCTCCAGAAACGGACGCACAGCTGTTTTGCAGGTCTGGGACCGTCTGTATGTCCTTGATCTCCAGGATCCATCAGCAGGTCCAAGGCCTTTGCGCTTTTGGGTCGGAGACGTCAGAGGCACAGGCAGGACACTGAAAAGCATTGACTCAGAGGTGACTGAAGCCGCCCTGAGCCCTGACGGTATGGTCATGGCCTCTATAGCCTACGGCAGGGTCTACATCCGGCATATGGACAGACACAGCCCGACCATGGCTATTACCCCTGACACCCACGCCCGGCACAAGGATCTGGCCTGGTCCCCGGACGGCCTGGACTTGTATTTCAGCAGCGATCAAGACGGGACCTCATCTATTTACAAGGCCAGTGTGGATCTGACCAGGGAAGAGATCAGGCAGGGATATGCAAAATCACTCACAGCCCAGCAGGCGGCAGAAAGAAAAGAGCGCACAACAGAGGAGCAAGCCAGGCCCTTGGCCCTTTTGGATTTTCCGGCTCAGCGGCAGGCCGGACAGGGCCGGTCCGAAGAGCTTGATAGAGATCACACAGATAAGAGTCAGGAAGAACCGGGAAAAGAAGATCCTTTTGCTCCGGCCCAGCCGGCGGATCCGGTTTCCCCTTCGGACCCGGAACCGGAGCCGTTCTCAGAGCCTCAGACAGTACCATATTCCAGGGCAGAACCCGCACCGGACTCCGGAGCTGAACAGCTGGAGGACGAGGAGGCAAAACGCGATCCAGCCCGCTGGCACGATGCTGTGCGCTTTCGTGTAGATCCTGTTGTGGCTCAGGACTCTAACGACCGGGATGTGTCCCTGTCTCCAGACGGATCCCGGATGGCTTTTCGGCGGGGCAGAGGGGATCTGGTGGTCATGGACCTTGAAAGCGGGCGCACTACCCTCCTGGTCCAGGGCTGGGACCAGAGCATACACTGGCGCTGGTCTCCGGACGGAAGATACATTGCCTATGCCCAAAACGATATGAACTTCAGCAGCAATATCTTCATTGTTCCGGCCAACGGCAGCAAAGATCCGGTGAATATCACCCGGCATCCGCGAAACGACATTAATCCACGCTGGTCTGCCGACGGCCGGATCCTGACCTTTCTTTCCGACCGCGCAGACCAGACCTACGGCCTGTACCGGGTCTTTCTCGATCCGAGGCTGGAGAACCTCTCCCGGCGCGATCTGCACCACTATTATGATCAGCAAAAGACAGAGGCCCAAAAACGTTTGCCCCTTCCGGCCCGGATGCAGGAGGCCGGGTCCGGTTCAGAACAAGAAGCCGAGGATGGTCCGAATCTGGAGCTTGAAACCGCATGGCGCCGGGTTGCGCGGGTCACACAGCCGGACACGAACCAAACCCAAAACGAAATGACTCCGGGCGGAAACCGTTATGTCTTTAATGATGGGAAGCAGGGGCTTGTGGCTGAGAACTGGGATGGCTCCGGACGCAAGCGGCTGGGACCGGCCGCAGATGTCCAGCACCTGGATGTCACAGGGAGCAGGGTGGTGTATATATCAGGTGGCCGGGTGGCTGTGGCTGATCTTGACGGCGGGGGGATCAGACTTCCGTCCATATCGGACACTCTCCTTGTAGACCGCAATAAGGAGTCAATGCAGAAGTATCGGGAAACCGCGCGGGTCATTGGGCTGGGCTTTTATCGTCCGGATATGAAAGGCCTTGATTGGCCGGCCCTGGTTGATGACTACGCAGAGTTGATAGCCAAAACCAGTACACCCAGCGAGTTCAGCGATGTGACCAACCGTCTGCTCGGAGAGCTGGCCGCCTCCCACATCGGAATCTCCAACCCCGGGCCGGGCCAGGACATCCGCCAGCCATCAGGCCGGCTGGGAATTGACTGCGAACCGGTGACACTGGAAGACGGGACCCGGGGGTTCAGAGTCCGCAATGTAATCCCCCGCAGTCCCGCCAGCAGGGAGCCCATGCGCCTGCAGCCCGGGGATGTGATTACCGGGATCGACATGCAGGGATTTGAGAAAGAAGACAGCCTGCTTAAAAGGCTGCGGGGCAAGGTGGACCAGGAAGTCATCGTTTCCTTCCGCCGTCCTGTTGATGGGAAACATATAACGTACAGGGCTCTGATGACCCCGGTCTCCTATAATGAGTTCGCGCGCCTGCGCTACGACGCCTTCAGGGAAAGATGCCGCGCAAAGGTCGCGGAAATCTCGAACGGCCGTTTGGGCTACATCCATATCCAGGCCATGAGCCAGGCCTCTCTGGAGGAATTTCAGGCCAGACTGTATGCATCTGCCCAAGGAAAGGAGGGCCTGATTATTGATGTCCGGAACAACGGCGGAGGGAGCACCACGGACAGGATACTGACCTCCATAATGGCTGCTGAACACGCCTATACAGTGCCGGCAGGCGCGGACCCTGACAACACAGGGCATTATCCCCAGGACAGGCTGGATGCACCGCGCTACACTCTCCCGGTGAACATGCTGGCAAACCAGAAGAGCTATTCCAACTCCGAGATCCTGGCCCACTCCTTCTCATCCCTGGACCGGGGAACTCTGGTGGGCACCAGGACCTATGGAGGGGTGATATCAACAGGTATCCACAGGCTTATTGACGGAGCAACAGTGCGGGTCCCCTTCAGGGGCTGGTACCTGCCTGACGGAACCGACATGGAGCACAACGGGGCAGTCCCGGACCTGAAAAAAAAGCAAAGGCCCCAAGACGAGGCGGCCGGCAGGGACAGGCAGCTGGAGGCGGCTGTAGAAGATCTTATGGACCGGATAAAGAAAAATTGAATCAGGCATGCCAGGAATGCACAAAGGGACAGGTACAAACCGGTCAAAACGCCCACCTATATCCGCTTTGATACGGCTACCTCGGCCTAAGGCCGATCTGGAGCCAGAAGAGCGCACTGTCCTTTTCTGAAATAGAGTAATGGGGGACAGGAGAACAGCGTAGTTTACTCGGCCTGCCCCGTAGCTCAGCCTTGTGATGGTACTGGGGTTCAATCTCTTCCATTTAACTGGGCGGATTTCACTGGGAAGGTTAGACTTCTTCTGTCTTCAAGGAAAAGAGTTATCTACCAAGGAGAGCATCCTGATGAAATCCGGCTGCAGCCGGACTGCTGACGCAGTATTCATGGGACCGGTGGAGGGCAATGGAGGGAGACCAGGACAGTTATGATCTTAAGTCCAGCTCAAGGGCAATGGCCAAGGCTTGATCAAGTTCGTTCATTTGCGCAGGGCTCAGCGTCCCTATAAAATCGTTCAGTATGCGCTTGGGAATGCTGACCAGTTCATCGCAATGGATGCTGCTCTCATGCTTCAGTCCATTGTCTATTCCTACCAATACTTGCGTGGAAAGCCCGTGGTATGCGGAATAAACCGGAGCGCAAATAGCTGTGGAAAAGCGCGAATCCAGCAGCACCTGACGGCTGACCACTATAAATACCCGGTAGGACTTCGGGTCGTTGGGAGTGGCCTTATAAACCCGATAAAGCTGGCCGCGTTTCATAAATCAACCTGGTAAGACAGAACATCTTTGGCTTCAGAGTTCAGAGCCTCGGCTTGCTGATTAATAATCTGCAGGTCACTGGAATCTCGGTGCAGTTTTTCCTGGGCCGCAATCAGATTCCGGAGAGCTTTTTCGATCAGAGCGGATCTGTTGCCATAGGTCCCTGCTAAAGAGTCCATTTTTTCAACCAGGTCTTTGGATAAAGTGATTGATGTCTTGACTTTCATATTATTCTCCAGGGTATTTTGATAAGATAGTAATACTACTATTATACTGACTATTGTGGGCTGTCAATAGTAGGGAGTTAGCAGAGACCTATGCAGTAATTCGGACCCAGCTCGAATAGCTGGGGCTACCTATCAGCGAAAAGGATACCCAGATTGCAGCAGTAAAAAAGGGGACATTATGTTGCCAGTATCCCGCTATATCATGCCTTACCCCGCCTGTCTTTTAACATACCCAGCATACCCCGCCCTTTGAAGAAGGAATCATCCTCTATGCGAGGCGTAAGCTCTACCCTCCGGCCTGGATGCCTACGGGCAGGAAGCGGAAATGGAGGCCGGCCCATAGGGGCCTAAGCCCTGGAGGGGTGCCGGGAGTTTTCACGTCTGCTCGGTTCGGTCGTTTTGATGGAGAATACAGACAGGTACCGTGGGAGGGGCATTTTTGCGAGTATCAATCACGAGCAGGCATGCGCATCCCCTTATATGGTGAAGTGGGCTGGCATACCAATGGAACCCTAAGATTGGTCTGGAAGGGGACTATAACCGACGCAGGATATGAGTTTGGGCGGTGAGTGGTGGCGTGGTTCAAACGTTACGCTCAACCATGCCTTGCACACGGACGGGGATTCCGCTGCGCTCCATTAGGGTGCACATTGACAGCAGCCCGATATTTTATCCGGATTATCATGGTCACAGCTGAATTCTTATGCTTGCGTATTAGATTATTATTTGCATTTAAGTAACTATGCACCAGGTCCGGGGGTTGGTTGTGACAACCCAAAATTGACCAGGTGTGACAATCGAAAATTGCCTAGCCCCAGACTGCTTGCCGCGCTGAAGCTTGGCAAAGTTTGTTTTGTTGCTGTCTGATATGATTGTAAAACAAATGATGGATAGCTTGTTAATATTATGTTGCTAAACAGAGAGTTAATGCCATTATTAGGTTTGTAAAAAGTGCAAATAATTACTGCTCTGTTTTAAATACTCTTTGCTGTCCAGCTTGCAGGAGATCATCCAGGCCTTGCAGAGGGAATCGTCCAGAACTACAAGGCGCGGCGCAGGCTTTGCTGCCTGTGCTGGGCCGGCAGAGTGGCCTTTCTGAGCCGGATGGATTTCGGAGTGATTTCCACCAGTTCATCAGCACGGATGAAATGTATAGCCCTTTCAATGCTCATGGGTTTTACTGCAGTAAGCACTACAGCTTCGTCCCTGCCAGAAGCCCTGACATTGGTCAGCTTTTTTTCCTTGCAGGGGTTCACATTGACATCTACTTCCCGGTTGTGCTCGCCGATGATCATGCCCTCGTAACAGACTTCCCCAGGGGAGATGAAGAGTACGCCCCGGGGTTCCAGGTTGAACAGGGCATAGGGTACAGCCTTGCCCTGCCGGTCCGCAACTATGGAACCGGTAGAACGGGAAGGGAAATCGCCCCGAAAGGCTTCATAGCCTGCAAAACCGGCATTCATGATACCTGTGCCCCGGGTATCAGTCAGGAATTCATCCCGGTAGCCAATAAGCGCTCTGGAGGGCACTGAGAATTCCATCTGGATTCTGCCTGAACCGTTATTTATCAGATTGGTCATTTTCCCCTTGCGCAGAGAAAGTTTTTCCGTGACCACCCCCATGTACTCTTCAGCACAGTCCACAAAAAGCTCTTCAATGGGTTCCAGCTGTTTTCCGTTCTGGTATTTATAAATGACTTCGGGGCGGCCTACGCTGAATTCGAATCCTTCTCTGCGCATGGTTTCGATGAGGATGGCCAGCTGGAACTCACCGCGACCCTTGACCAGAAAACTGTCTCTGACATCTGTTTCTTCAACTTTGATGGCCACGTTCATCAGGGTTTCCTTGAAAAGGCGCTCTCTGATTCTGGCGGACTGGACAAATTTTCCTTCCCTGCCGCTGAATGGAGAGTCATTGATGGTAAACAGCATGGAAATTGTGGGCTCATCCACATTAATTCTGGGCAAGGGCTTGGCAGAGTCAGTGGTGCAGACAGTATCTCCGATGGAAACGTTTTCAATGCCGGATAAAATGATGATATCACCGGGCCCGGCTGAGTCCACTGCTTGCAGGCCAGTGCCCTGATATACCTGGAGTCTGGTGACCTTAAGCGGGATATGTCGATTTTGGCGATCAATGCAGATCAATGAATCCCTGGCCTTGACCTGACCATTCTTGATCTTGCCTACAGCTAAACGACCCAGGTAATCACTATAGCCCAGATCAGCAACCAGCATCTGGAAAGGTTCTTGCGGATTAAAGACTGGGGCCGGTATCCTGGTCAGGATGGTCTCCAGAAGGATGTGCAGATTATCTGTATTTTCGTCGAGTTCCTTTTTGACTATACCGTCTCTGCCAATGGCGTAAAGCAGGGGAAATTCAAGCTGTTCGTCTGTTGCCCCCAGGTCGATAAACAGATCAAATATCTCATTGAGCACTGCATGCGGACGGGCGTCTTTTCTATCGATCTTGTTGATGATGACGATGATTTCCAGGCCTGCTTCCAGGGTCTTTTTGAGTACAAAGCGTGTCTGGGGCAAGGGTCCCTCAGAGGCATCCACCAGCAAGAGGGCTCCGTCAGCCATGGAGAGCGCCCGTTCCACTTCCCCGCCGAAATCGGCGTGTCCCGGGGTGTCAATAATGTTTATGCGTACCCCTTTCCAGGCTACAGAGCAGTTCTTGGCCGCGATGGTGATGCCCCGTTCCTTTTCCAGCTCCATGGTGTCCATGATTCTTTCGTCCACTGCCTGGTTGGCCCGGAAAAGTCCGCTTTGCTGGAACATGGCATCCACCAGGGTGGTTTTGCCATGATCTACATGGGCAATAATAGCGATATTCCTGATGTTTTCATTGTGTGTCTTATGCTGCACTGATGGCTACCTCGTGATAATATGTGTACATTATGTTGCTGGAGCTGTTGGTGCCTTGCAAGCTGCGCAAACAGCTTGAGCGCTGCAACAGCGAAAAGGCAATATAGCTGCTTTGCCAACAAATACAAGGCATTTTTTTTCTGGCAAAAGGCAATATCTCCTGGATTTTCAATGAGAAAGCACAAAGGATGACCGCAGCAATGACCCTGAAGACATCCAAAAGGCAACTGGCGTTACTGTCCTGGGATAATGGTTTTTAAGATCTGCTCAATGTTGCATTTGGTGGTCAGGGTTTATCCTCTGGCGTTCTTCGCGTCTTGAGCGAGTCTACGAGTGGGTGGTCCCCCTTTGAATGCTTACGCTCCAAGAGGTAGTGCAGAGAGGCGTAAGCTCCAGACGGTTTAGCTTGGCTGCTATCCTTTGTGTGCAGAGTAATCTGCAGCCAGTGTCCAGGAGCCGATTCCATTGACATCAATGATTGCACTGCATACACTGTCTCACATTGAAAATCTGAATGTCAGCAGGAGAATTGTAATGGCCAGTTTGACGATTAGAAATATCGAAGAGTCACTCAAGAATAGCTTGCGTATACGTGCTGCAGAACATGGGAGGTCAATGGAAGAAGAGGCCAGACAAATACTTATGCATTCTCTCTTAAGCGCTCGCAGTACCCAGGGTATAGGCTCCCGCATATCAGGACGCTTCGCAGCAGTTGGAGGGATAGATTTGCCGAAGCCTTTCAGGTCTATTCCCAGAGAGCTTGATTTCAGTGAAGATATTTCGGATGGTGACAAATGATACTTCTGGATACCAATGTGGTCTCAGAGGTGATGCGTGCCGCTCCAGAGCCAAGGATAGTTCATTGGCTGGACAGTCTTCCAGAGACAGAGGTTTGGGTCAGTGCAGTTACTGTTGCTGAAATCCGTATAGGTATTGCTCTCTTGCCTGACAGCAAACGTAGAGAAAATCTATTTGAGCTGGCAGAGCAGATGTTTGCTGAGGATTTGTCAGGACAATGCCTGCCGTTTGATTGCACAGCTGCCAAAGCTTACGGACAGATTGTTTCAGAGCGCAGAAAAAACGGCCGGCCGATAACTGTTGAGGATGCTCAAATCGCAGCAATTGCCTACACTGGCCAACTAACGTTAGCCACACGCAATGTTCGTGATTTTTCTGATATTCATGGACTGCAGGTACTGAACCCATGGACTTGCTAGACTATTTGGTATTGGCAATACTATTTAGTCTCTCGTTCGGTAAATTCTTAAGTTTCAGTAACTATTCACCAGGTCCGAGGGTTCGGCCCACAGGTCTCAAAAAACTCGCTGCTAAGAATGCCTAAAGCAAAAGTTTTATATTGGACCTCTTGAACTTTCAGAGGATCATGGTGGAGTTTGAGGTTGAAATAGCGTGCACAGTTTTGCTGAACGTATTCTAAATTGCTCAGATCCGGCACCTACTTTTGCAGGCCTATTCGAATCGTAAAAAAAGAAAAAATAACAGAAGTAGGTGCCGGAAGCCTGTGGGCCGAACCCCCGGACCTTGGTTGCTTCCTCGGTAATGCTTGTCCGAGCATAATAGATGGTGAATAAATACAAGTTTCATTACTCGTAATCCGGCAAAGCTGATTTGGAGATGATGTGGATAACTTTATAACGCCTGTGGCGGCTTGGTGTGTAGCGATTATTGAAGCGCTTGGAATCGGCGTGATTATGATATTTGTGCTATATTCAATGTTAAATGCTACAACCCGGATATTACAAAAGGATGAAAAAGAGTCAATATACCAGGATCTCCGTCAATCACTAGGCAGGGGGATTTTGCTTGGTCTTGAGTTACTCATCGCGGCGGATATTATTTATACTGTGGCAGTTAAATTATCTTTTCAGTCAATAGGTGTTCTAGCAATTGTTGTGCTGATCCGTGCTTTTTTGAGCTTGACTATGGAGGTAGAAATAAGCGGGAGATGGCCTTGGCAGGGCAGACACTAGTATGCAAGCTGCCGAATAGGCATCCGTCACCCAGCACCGGTCTAATGCGGCCAGCAGATGATCGGCTTAATGGGGCCAGTAAGAGTTTCCATTTTGAGGTTGCAGGCATTTGCTTTTAAAATTTACGCGAGAAACAATGACTCCCCTTTTGAGCGATACATCTGCCTTGATCTGCGCTCTGAGGAAGAATGGCAATCCAAAGATCCGAGCCAGGGTTGCCTATATTTTTGAGAATCTGACAACTTGAGCCCCAAGGACCATGAAGCAAGAGCGAGCTGTCAGCGCCCAGGAGGTTATCCAGGAATGCTTTTGGGGTGACTATTGTCTTTCTGTCCAGGAGCTTCTGAATAAGCTCGATTCCGGAGATGCTGCCTTTCAGCGTTTTCTCTTTTCCAAGATCGTAGAAAACAGCCGGCATCCATCCAGGCATCTGCGGATTTTATATCCACCAGATCAGTTACACGCTTTGCTTGAGGATTATATGCCCAGAGCCAGAAATGAAAAGCGCATCCGCTTGATAGCAGCCAACCTAACTCAAGACTATGCTCTTGCCCGGGAGTATCAATGGCGGAAATAGATTATTCAGAGATCTATGCTCTGCAGGATAAGGTCCTGGCCGCAATATATTCTGGGAATACAAGCTTTTATCTCACCGCAGGTACATGCCTGCACAGGTTTTATCTTCATCGCCGCTATTCCGAGGATCTGGATCTTTTTACCAGTGAGAATGCCCTGTTCCGGGAAGATGTTCGCGCAGCTCAGGACCTCCTTGATGTCCGGGATATTGATTTTAAAATTCAGGTCGATACCCGAGATTTTGTACGGCTGAATGTGGCCTCAAAGCTACGGGTGGATATGGTCAACGACCGGGTGTACAGATACGGGCGAAATGTACGCTCAACAAAGGGCGTTGTCCTGGACAATATTGAAAATATCAGTGCCAACAAGCTCTGTGCGGTTCTAGGTCGGGACGAGCCCAAGGATGTTTTCGATCTTTACGTCATCTTCAAGCACATGCACATGGATTGGAGGGTTCCAATTGAAGCCGCTGAAAAGAAATGTGTTCTAGATGGAGAAGAGCTTGAATACAGGCTGTCTTCCTTTCCCTTGCACCTTCTGGATCTGCTCCCTGTGGTTGACAAGCAAGATGTATCAGAGATGAAGTCTCATTATGATGAATTCGTTTTTGAACTGAGCAGAATGACCTAGCTTGGTTTTGGACCAAGGAGGACTAGATGGAGTATACCGTATGCCACAAGGCGTGGTTCATGACGCAGGTATGGTTTCAGTCCTGCAAGAAATTGGCTTTGTATTGACATGGTGTGTATGGCTAAGTATCTTATTTAAGAAAGAGAGCATTATATGAAACAGGTGATTGTGCACGAAGCAAAGACGCATTTATCCAAACTAATTCAAGAGGTCCTTGACGGCGAAGAGGTGCTTATCGCCCGTCGGAACACTCCTGTTGTCAGGCTTTTCCCCCTGGCTGAGAACACGAAGTCGCGTCGCATAGGTGGAGCCAGAGACATTATCGGGTTTATTGCGGATGATTTCGATGAGCCACTTGATGACTTGCATGAGTATATGGATTGACCCTTCAAACCTCCCCCCCATGATCGGACTCATGCCGCCAGCTTATGTTCGGCTGATGGGGCCAGTAAAGAGTCCATTTTGAGGTTGCCCACCTGTTCTTTTTATGTTGTTTTAAGACAAGGTTGCTTACAGCAGGGCAATTCAATTGTGGATTGCCCCTCTTAGCTTTGCTGAGGATAAAAATTTTCGCCAGGAGCACAACAATGCCTGCAAAAAATCCTGTGATTTCCAGATCGGAATATCAAGCCTGCATCTTCGATCTAGACGGTGTGGTCACCACAACCGCGAGGCTCCACGCTGAGGCCTGGAAGGAGCTGTTCGACCAGTTCCTGCATGAAAAATACGGAGATGAGGGGTTCACCCCGTTCAGCATTGAAACGGATTACCGCGACTATGTAGATGGCCTGCCCCGCTATCAGGGAGTGAAAGCCTTCCTGGATTCCAGGGGGATTTCTCTACCCTGCGGAAGTGTGGATGACTCGCCAGAAGCAGAGACGGTCTGCGGACTGGGCAACCGAAAGAACAAGATCTTCAATCAGAGCATCCAGCAAAAGGGCGTGGATGTGTACGAGACCAGTGTGGACCTGATCCATCAATTGCGCAGCCGCGCCTTTCGCATCGCTGTAGTCTCCTCCAGCAAGAATTGTCAGAAAGTTCTCGATGCCGCCAACATCTGTCCTCTTTTCGACATCCGGGTGGACGGCATCGACATCGAGCATAACGACCTCAAAGGCAAGCCTGAGCCGGACTCCTTCCTGGAGGCGTGTCGGCTCCTTAATGTGCCCCCATCCCGGAGCGTGCTTTTTGAGGACGCCATATCCGGAGTCCAAGCTGGACGAAAGGGAGGCTTCGGAATGGTGGTGGGAGTGGATCGCACTGGAGTGCAGGAACAGCTCCTGGAAGCAGGAGCAGACATAGTAGTGCAGGATCTGGGCGAGGTCGATTTAAAGGACGATGTTACGCGTTTGCCCCACGGTCTTATTTTCTTTGAGGAAATCAGGAAGCGCTTCGAGGACAAGCGAGTCGCGATCTTTTTGGATTACGACGGGACCCTGACCCCCATTGTCTCCAGACCGGAAGAGGCCACCTTGTCCCAGGAAATGCGCAATGTCCTGTCCAGCCTGACCGAGAAGTGCACCGTCGCCGTTATCAGCGGCCGCGGCCTTGCGGATGCCAGGCAACTCGTTGACGTAAAGGGGCTCTATTTCGCCGGCAGTCACGGATTCGAGATCGAAGGGCCGGGAGGACTCCATATGGAGGTGGAGGAAGCACAGCAGAGCCTGCCTGCTTTGGAACAGGCAGAATCTGATCTGCGTCGTGACCTGGCCAAGATAGACGGGGCCCAGTTGGAACGTAAGAAATTCTCCATGGCAGTGCATTACCGCAATGTGGCAGAGGAGCGCGTTTCTGAGGTGGAAGCCTGCGTGGATCGGGCCTTGGAGCGCGCGGGCGGGCTCCGCAAAGGGACAGGCAAGAAGGTTTTCGAGCTGGGCCCGGATATCCCCTGGCACAAGGGCAGGGCGGTGCAGTGGCTCCTGCGCGAGCTGGAGCTGGACCAGTACGGGGTGATCCCCATCTTCATCGGCGACGATGTCACGGACGAGAATGCTTTCCACGCCCTCTCCAAAAAAGGTATCACTCTGGTGGTGGCCAATGAGTCGCGCCCCACTGAAGCCAAGTACAGGCTGGAATCCGTGAACGAGGTGCGCAGCTTTTTGACTATGCTCTACGCCTATCTGCGCAACTGGCGCACTTGGTCCCTGGATTACACTGAATACGTTCCCGAGCTGCAGGGTCTCCGGGAGGCCCTGTGCACCCTGGGCAATGGATATTTCGCCACCAGGGGGGCAGAACCGGAGAAGAAGGCGGATGCAATCCACTATCCTGGAACTTACCTTGCAGGCGGATACAACCGCCTGCAAACCGAGATAGCTGGACGGATCGTAGAGAACGAGGATCTGGTGAACATGCCCAACTGGCTGGGCCTCACTTTCCGCTTTCCGGGCGAGGAGTGGTTCAACTTGGATGAGATGGAGCTTGTGTCCTACCGCAAGGGAGTGGACCTCAAGAACGGCGTGTTCTATCGTTTCCTGCACGTGCGAGATCAGGCCGGAAGGGAAACGCGTATCTACCACCGCAGGATCGTATGCATGCACAGCCTGCACATGGCCGCTCTGGAGACAGGCATCGTACCGGTCAATTGGTCCGGGGAGCTGGAGATACGCAGCTCCCTGGATGGCCAAGTGGACAACTCTGGGGTCAAGCGCTACCAGGCCTTGAACAACAAACATCTGGAGCCGGTGTTTACCAGAGAGATCGATGAGCAGACCATCGGGCTGCAGGTGCAGACCAATCAGTCCAAGCTCGCCGTGGCCCAGGCCGCCCGAACAGAGGTCTTTCGACAGCGCAAACCCTTTCGTGCGCAACGGGAGTGCCACAGGGAATCGGCTTACATCGCCCACGTTTTCCGTGAGCAGCTCGCAGAAAACCAGGGACTGAGAGTGGAGAAAGTGGTTTCGCTGTTTACTTCCCGGGATCCTGCCATATCCGAACCTTTTTTGGAGGCTTATGAGGCAGTCTGTCGCTCTGGACGTTTCATATCCCTTCTCCGGAGCCATACTCAAGCCTGGAAACAGCTGTGGCGCAGATTCGCCATGGAGTTGGAACTCAATATGAACGGCTCTCCAGAAGCTGGAGCCGTGGACTATGATCACTATCACTATGTGCAGCGTACCATGCACCTGTATTGCTTCCATCTGCTGCAAAGCGCCTCCATGCACTCCATGGACATTGACGTGGGCATGCCTGCAAGGGGCTGGCACGGGGAGGCCTATCGCGGCCACATCTTCTGGGATGAGATCGTCATCTTCCCTTATCTCAACTTCAGGGCTCCCCAGATTACTCGCTCCCTGCTCATGTACCGCTATCGCCGGCTGGACAAGGCTCGGCAGATGGCCCGGGATTTGGGGTACAAAGGGGCCATGTTCCCCTGGCAGAGCGGGAGCAACGGTCGGGAGGAGACCCAGAGCATGCACTTAAATCCCAACTCCGGACGCTGGCTCCCAGACAAGTCGCATCTGCAACGTCACGTCAACGTGGCTATCGTGTACAATATCTGGCAGTACTGCCAGATCAGCGGTGACTCAGAGTTCCTCTCCTTTTATGGTGCGGAGATGATCCTGGAGATTGCGCGTTTCTGGTCCAGCATCACCTCGTACAACGAGGAGCTGGACCGCTTCGAGATTCACGGGGTCATGGGGCCGGACGAATTCCACGAGGGCTACCCAGATGCGGATCGCCCCGGACTGAGCAACAATGCCTACACCAATGTCATGGTGGTCTTTGTCATGAACCGGGCCCTGGAGCTTCCGGTTATCTTGCCCAAACAGGAGTGGGACCAGCTTTGCGAGCGACTCGACGTGCGCAAGGCGGAAATCGATCGCTGGCGGGAGATCAGCCGGAAGATGCGGGTGGTCTTCCACGACGGCGGGATCATCAGCCAGTTTGAGGGCTACGATCAGCTCCAGGAGTTCGACTGGCAGGGCTACAAGGCGAAATACAGGGATATCAAGAGGCTGGATCGCATTCTGGAGGCGGAAGGGGATACCTGCAATCGTTACAAGGCCTCCAAGCAGGCGGATGCGCTGATGCTCTTCTACCTCTTCAGCGCCGAATATTTGCAGGAGCTCTTTGGACAGCTGGGATACGAGCTCAAGCCTGAGGACATTCCCAGAAACATTGACTACTACCTGGAGCGAACCTCCAATGGCTCCTCCTTGAGCTATGTGGTGCACTCCTGGGTGGCCGTGCGCAGGGACAGGCGGCATTCCTGGAGGCTCTTCGAGGAGGCGCTCAAGACGGATGTGGAGGATATTCAGGGCGGGACCACCGCCGAAGGGATCCACCTGGGAGCCATGGCCGGATGTGTGGATATCGTGCAGCGTTGCTTTACCGGCCTGGAGGCCAGGGGCAATGTGCTGCGCTTCAACCCGCATTTCCCGGAGGAACTGAATCGGGTCAGGTTCCATCTGCGTTATCGGGGCCACTGGATTGAGCTGGATATCAACAGGGATAGAGTGCAGGTTGAGGCCCTGCAGAGCGGGGCGGAACCGGTCTCGGTCCAGATAATGAACTCAGTATATGAGCTGGACCAGGGGCGGATCATCGAGCATAAGCTCGGATGATAACTGGAGCGCGAAAAACAGCACTAAGGTCAGAGTGCCGAAACATCTATCATCCCCTCAATGGGCACAATGAAGCATGGAGCACTTCAACGAAAAGGGCGAGCGCTGCTCGCCCTTTTCGTTGGTCAAAATATCGATAGCGATTACGACCACGACAGCGAGGGGAGGGCACATCGTGGTCGTAATCGCTATCGATACTCGTGATCTCTACCTTTTATGCTCCTGGTGCTATACCTCTGGCCCTCATTTCCAGGGCATAGGTTTTGACCAGGAAGATGTGCGGATATTTTCGAGCGATATAGCGCTCCACCTCGGGCGCAAAGGTATATCCTATGAGCAGAGGGAAGAAGCGGCCGTCCAGGACGTCAGCCAATCGCTCCAGCATGCTGGCAAATCTGTCAGCGTCCTTTTTGCCAGGCTTGGCCTTGCACTCTGCGATAAGATGAGCGGTACCTCCATTTATTCTTCCTGAGGCCAGAATGTTTATTTCATCGTATTTGCCTGAAGGATACTCTATATTGCGCCTGTCCAGGTAATCTACTTGGAGACCAAACTCCAGGCGGGCATATTCTGGAATGAAAGGCATCAAGCGGTCTTCTATACCATAGCCTACAGAATCAGAGAGTCCGCCCACCTGTTTCTGCAATTGCTGATGACTCTTGGCCAGCTTTCGGACCTCTGCTTCGGTTTTGGCTTGGGCTTGAGCTAATTCCTCCATCCTTTGGGAGAGGGTGTTTACCCTGGCTTCAGTTCTGGCCTGGGCCTGAGCCAACTCTTCCATTCTCTGGGAGAGGGTGTCTACTCTGGCTTCAGTTCTGACCTGGGCTTGGGCCAGCTCCTCAATTCTCTGGGAGAGGGTGTTTACCCTGGCTTCAGTCCGGGTCTGGGCCTGAGCCAACTCTTCCATTCTCTGGGAGAGGGTGTCTATTCGAGCTTCAGTTCTGGCCTGGGCTTGCGCTAAGTTTTGAACGATTTCCTTGAGCTCTCGAAATTCGTCCTTAGTCACTCTTTCCTGGCTTTGCCGCTCGATTTCTTCCAATATGGAGTAAAGGACCTGGCGGAGATCAGGATCCACCGTGTCCAGCTGGCGCATGAGGCTGACGCTTATTTCCAT
>CAZBUB010000045.1:0-18123 GCA_964494985.1 uncultured Desulfohalobiaceae bacterium
GCAGCTCATGCGCAGCCAGGATCAGGAAGCTCATTACCGGGAAGACAAGCAGAATCCGCGTCATCCTTTCAGCCTCCTGGCTAGGCCGTCCAGGCTGGAATAAACCACCGGGACCACAATCATGGTCAGGAATGTGCCCACCAGCAGCCCGGTGCCAGCCACAATCGCCAGCGGGCTCAAACGCTCCAGACCCACTGCCATTTCCAAGGCCAGTGGGGAGAGCCCCACCACAGTGGAGAGCATGGTCATGAAAATGGGCCTCAGGCGCAGGGCTACTGCCCTTTCTATGGCCTGTTCCCTGTCCCAGCCCTCGCTTCTGGCCTGATTGATAAAGTCCAGCAAAAGTACGCTATTGTTAATGATCACTCCTGCCAGAAAGATCATGCCCATATTCCCGGGCATGGACATGGGCTTGTCAAACAGGAGCAACCCCCACAAGGCACCGGCCACTGCCAGTGGGACCACAGAAAGTATGGTCAAGGGATGCCTAAAGGAGCTAAACATGGTGAAAAGCAGCAAATATAGCAGGATCAGGCCGATAACCAGGGCCTGCCGCAGCTGCTGGTTAGTCTCCTGC
Source organism: uncultured Desulfohalobiaceae bacterium (assembly GCA_964494985.1). Taxonomy (GTDB): domain Bacteria; phylum Desulfobacterota; class Desulfovibrionia; order Desulfovibrionales; family Desulfothermaceae; genus CAZBUB01. The sequence continues at coordinate 578 of CAZBUB010000045.1, forward strand.
ATGTCCTGCATTGTCCCGGCGAACTCCATCTGGTATCCTCCAGGGAGCTGCAGTCCCTGCAGACGCTCCTTGGCCTTGGCTGTGACCTGGGAAATGGTCAATCCGCGGTTTTCTCCGCTGATATCAATGGTGCGCTGCAGATCCTCCCTGGTCAGCAAAGGAGATATCCTCTGGGATTCGACCTCTGCCAGAGTCCGCAGCGGGATAGGCCCAAACTTGGACCCCACATAGATCTCTTCCAGGTCTTGGGGCTCTTTTAGATCTTGCTCTGAATAACTTACTCGAATAGGGATATCCAAATAACCCTCCAGGCGCATCCAGGTGGCAGGCACTCCCTGCACAGCAGCCTGAAGCTCCTGGGAGACTTGCTGGGGCGAAGTTCCATACTCCCTGGCCAGAGCCGGATCCACACCCACGGTCTGCTCTTCCTGGTCCAAATACCAGCTCCTGCGCACATCCACTAACCCAGGCAGCCCTTGCAGCCTTTGCAGACAAGTCTCTGCCAGCCTGTCCAGCACCTTGGTCTCTGGTCCGCTGAGAATGATATTCAAAGGGGCCTTGGTGGTGGATACAGGCACCGCCCCGTATTCACCGATCCTGAAGGCCTTGATACCTGGGATTTGCCTCAGCTCCTCCCGCCATTTCTGCTGGATCTGCCAGATGGTCTCCTCCCGCTGGGTCCGATCCACAAGATGCACAGTCAAAAGTGCTGACTGGGCAATGGAACCGCCGCTGCCAAAGCTGATGGCTCCGGGCTCTGAGCCCACCACAGAGGAAATCGTTTCCACTCCAGGCTGCTCGGAGACTATGCCCTCCACCTGCTGCAGGGTGCTGCGCATCCTGTCCAAAGAGTCAGTTGCCGGGACCTCGAACTCCAGGTTGACAATGCCAGTATCCATGGGCGGCATGAGCTCCCCTCCTATCAGGGGCGGCACAATGCGAGCGCTTAGCAAGAAAAACCCTATAGCCAGAAGCAGGGTGGCTACCCGCCAGCGAAGCGCCTTTCGCAGCAAGAACAGATAGAATCTGCGCACCTGCTCCAGGGCCAAGTCCGTATAAGCAGCCCAGCGCTCCAAAAAGTTGGGCCTTTTGACCTGCCTGGACAAAACACGGGAGCAGATCAAAGGCACCAGGGACAAGGAGACCAGCAAAGAGGCCACCAATGTGCTGGAGATGGTCAGGCTCAGCTTGCCCATGGTCTGCTGGGCGTAGCCACCGATAAAGATAATCGGCAACAGTACCGCCACCGTGGTTAGGGTGCCTGCGGTATTGGCCAAAGCGATCTGGCTAGTGCCGCGCTCTGCAGAATCTTTGGCATTTGCTCCTGCTTGGCTCCTGTGCCTGCGGTAGATATTCTCCAAAACCACCACAGAGGAGTCCACCACCAAACCGGTAGCTACTATTAGGCCGGTCAGGGTGATCATGTTCAAGGTATAGGGCAAGAGCCAGATCACACCCAGGGAGAACAAAAAGGACAGGGGCAGGCTCAGGCCCACCACCAGGGCTGCCCTGGTGTCAGCCAGGAATAAAAATATCACCCCCATGGTCAGCAGGATAGCAATTGCTATAGAGCTGAGCATGCCCTGCATATTCACGTCAATTAAGGGCTGCTGATCCTGGGTGATCTCAAAGGAGATATCCGGAAACCTGGCCTCAAGCTCAGGCAGATAGCCCTTGACCCTCTCTATGGTCTCTACTGTGGCCCCTTGCTCCTCCCTGATCACGCCCAGGGCAATGGCCTCTTTTGTATTGCCGTGATACAGGGAGCGCGCTTCCTGAGTAGCAAGCTCCACTTTGCCCAAATCAGAGATGCGCAATAGCCCCAACCCTGGCCTGCGTAAAGGCAGCTCCCGGATCTGTTGTAGATCCTGGAACTCACCTGCCACCCGGACTAGGTACTCACTGTCCTGGGTATAGATATTCCCGGCAGGTGTGGAAATATTTTGTTTTTCCAAGGCAGCCAGGACCTCTCCCAGGCTGACCTTGTGGGCAGCTAGTTTATCCCGGTCGATCCTGACTTCAACTTCTGGCCTGTGCCCGCCAAATACATCCACATCAGCCACGCCCTGCAGCCTGAGCAATTGATCCTGGATCTGGTTCTCTGCCAACAGACGGATCTCCTTGAGGTCCTTGTCCTCTGGGTCCTTGGCAGTCAGGGCCAGGGTCAGCAGGGGCCTGGAGGAGGACTCGCTAAGGCTGTAGATGCTGGGATCCCTGACCCCTTCAGGGAGGTTGGACTGGATGCGGGCTATGGAGTTTTGCACTTCCAGGACAGCCTGGCCTGGATCCTTGCCGTATCTGAACTCCACAGTCACAGAGGAGACCTGGTCCCTACTGCTGCTGCGGATGTTCTCCAGGCCATTGACTGTACTGACCTCTTTTTCCAGGATCTGGGTGATCTTGTCCTCTACGTCCCTAGCGCTCGCGCCTGGCTGCTCAGTGATGACCAAGACCTGGGGCGGGGAAGTCTCAGGGAACAGGTCTACAGGGGTCCGCATGAATCCGATCAAGCCCACGGCTGCCACCAGAAGGGCCAGGGCCAAAATAACATAGGGATACTGCAAGGCTGCCCTGACTGGATTCATCTCACAGCCTCCACCCTTTGCCCCGAAGACAGCCTGGCCCAACCCAAATAAGTATTGCGCACCACATCCGCCCCAGGCTCCAGGCCTTTTACTGCAGCCCGGTCCCTGCTGTAGCCCAGGACTTGCACCCCCTTGGGCTCAAGCTTTCCCTCGCGGACCACAAACACATGCTCCCTGCCTTCAGGCCCCTGAATCAAGGCGCTGCGCGGTACCAGGGTCACTGCCTTGTGCTCTTCCACTACCACGGACAGAGGCACGAACTCCCCTGGACTCAGGCCCTTTATTTGCTCCCCCTGCAATCTGGCTTCCGCCCTGAGCATTCTGGCCTTATCCAATGAGGGATGCAGCAGGCTGATCCTGGCCTTTCTGGCTTGGCCCTGAACCTGGAAAATACACTCCTGGCCCTGTTCTATCAGGGGCAAGTCCTGCTGGGGCAGATCAAAGGCCAGCTTCAGGGAGTCCACCTGCTGCAGCTGTAGCAGTTCCTGGGCAGGGGAGGCCATGTCCCCGGGATCGGCATTTCGCTTGGATATCACCCCGGGGCCAGGGCTGCGCAAGGTGTAATAGCTAAGCCTGGTCTTAATCTCCTGCATTTGTTGCTGCAGGGAATCCATGCGGCTCCTGATGGCCCGGGCCTCTGCCCTGGAAGCCTGGAGCCTGCCCTGGACTTCTTTTGCCCTGTCCTCGGTCTTCTCTGCTTCAGAAGCAGTGGCTGCATTTTGCTGTGCCAATTTCTGCAGGCGCTGGGCCTCTTTTTGCCAATAATCCTGAGAGCTCTCCAGATACAGGATCGTGGCCTGCTTGGCCTCCAGCTCCGCTTCTGCCTGGCTGATCCTGGCCTTTACCTCCTGCAGCCTGTGCTTTATCTCTTCCGGGTCCAAACGCAACAGGACCTGCCCTGCCTGCACTCGGTCTCCCTCATCCACCAGGACTTCCCGGACCTCTGCCTGCACCCGGGCCGAAATACCTGCTTCCTCTTGGGGCCTGACCACTGCCAGGTAATGCTTTTTTTGCTTGAGATCCCCTTGCCTAGCCTGGCTCACTGTCACCGGCCTGGGCCTTTGCCCGTATTCCGGGGCTTCTTTCATTTCCTGCCTTTTTTGCTGCACCAGCAAAAAGCCCCCCAGACCCAGGCCAATGGCCACCAGGATCAGGATTGCCTTAGGCTTTAGGCCTGACATCTGATTTGCTCCTTTTTTTATCCCAGGGCAGCCTGCGGCTTTGCAGGCCAGGGAGATATTCCATTTAGCTGCTGCGGATTCTAAGCTTCTGCCCCTGGTCTGTATTTGACACGTATCAAAATAAACAAAAAAAACCTGGATTGCCAAATAAAGGAAAGAATTTCAGGACGCCAGCCTGCTTGCCCTGCACAGCACTGACGTGCTAATTGCCTGTGCAGGATACCTGGAGGAGCAAATGCATAAAGTCGCAATTATCTTTCACGGCGAGCTGCTGGATTTGCTGCCTTTGGCTGTTAAGCCCAGGGGCCTGGCTGAAATAGATCCAGAGCGCAGGGCCTCCATCAAGGATATCATCGAGAGCCTGGGCGCGCCCCATACAGAGGTGGGCTGCATTCTCCATCTGGGCCAGGAGCTGGGCTTTGGGCATCTTCCAGAGTCTGGGGAGATAATCCATGTCCATCCCCAGCAGCCGCCTTTGCAGGTAGCCAAGCCTACTCTGCTCAGACCCAGGCCCTTGCAGGACTACAGGTTCGTGGTGGACGTCAACGTGGGCAAGCTGGGCAGGCTGCTGCGTATGCTGGGCCTGAATACTGCCTATGATCCAGGCTGGGAGGATGCCTATATCGCGGAGCTGGCCTGGAGGGAGGGCAGGATCGTGCTCAGCAGGGACAAGGGACTCTTGAAGCGCAAAAAGGTGGAGTTCGGCAGGCTCCTGCGCAGCAACCACCCCAAGCAGCAGCTGCAGGAAGTCCTGGACTTCTTTGGCCTGGAGCAGCGGCTAAAACCCTTCAGCCGCTGCCTGCGCTGCAACAGCCAGCTACATGAGGTGGACAAGCAAAGCATCCAGCACCTGCTTTTGCCCAAAACCAGGAAATATTACCATGAGTTCTGCATCTGCCCTGGCTGCGGCCGCATCTACTGGCAGGGCTCCCATCAGGAGAGGATGCAGGATATATTGCAAAGCCTCAATCTGCGATCGGAAAGCTTTGTCGTCCAGCGCCAGTAACCTCCAAAATCGCGTGTCTCGCTCTCAAAAAAATATATTTCTAGGCCTCATTCTTCTTTGCCTTTGGCCAGGGTCTGTTCTCGTAATTCCATTCCCTTTGTGCCAGCCCTTTTATAGCGCTGGAAGCACTCCACCCGGTTCCTGCCCCGCTCCTTGGCCAGATATAGAGCCTGATCCATGCGGTGCAGAGTGGACTCCAAGGATTCCACCGGGTGATACTCCGCCACTCCAATGGATACCTTCAGCTTAAAGCCCTGGGGCATCCCTGGAAAGCTAATGTGCATGGTCTTTTGCCGCAGCCTTTCAGCGCACTGCATGGCTTCCTGCATGCCAGTTCTGGGCAGCAGCACGAGAAACTCCTCCCCGCCGTACCTGGCAAGTATATCCACCTCGCGCAAAGATGCGGATATTTCCCGGACAAAAGTCTGCAACACATTGTCCCCTGCCAGATGTCCGTAGAAGTCGTTGACCTCCTTAAAATGATCCAAATCCAAAAGCAGGATACTAAATGTACCCAACCTGCGGTCAGCCAGCTTCTTTTCATACTCCAGGGCCTGCATCATCTTCCTGCGATTATAGGTCCCGGTAAGATGATCCAGGCTAGCTAGCTCCTCAATCTTATCCACTGCAGTGTGCAGTTGTGAATTGGTGTTTGCCAACCGAGAGCGAAGCTGACTGATATATCCACCCATTAGGGAAAACCAAAACAGACCCATAGCTGTGATAACTAAATGCAGCAAAGAGAGCTTCAAATCCACCCGCTGAGGTTCGAAATAGTACAGCAGGGCCACAACCACACTGTACAAGAAAAGGACCAGTAAAGTCAGCTGCACAAACTGTCTCACCCTTAATCTAAGCACCCCAAACATGAAAATAACGTAACATAGTATAAGCAGGGCCCCGCGTACTTCCTGGACATAGAAGTATAACGTGGCCATAAATATAAAAATTGCGGCCAGCATCTGAGGCAAAGTCAGGCTGGCATCTTTAAAATGCAGGTTTAGCTCCAAGACAAAGAGCAGATAAAAGGCTATGTTCAAAACCATGGTCAACACAACAAAAACCAACATCACCCACCAGGAAGCCAAAAAATAGCCTTGCCAATAGCAAAATATGGTCAAGCCCAAGAACATGATATAGGAAGCTAGAGCCATGAAAAAACGCTGCAGACGCAGTTTTTGCTTGGGCTTATCCTGGGGAAGGGCCAATTCCAGGACCTTTTGGGCTCGTCCCATGGGTTGCTCGAAATCTGAATCTAGCTCTGGCATGCCTTTTTGTTCCTTTATAAGCTCAGGCTGCTGCGCTTTAACAAGATTTGCAAATATCCTGTTTAGCTATAATCATCAATTATTACAATCTGAAGAAGGAGATGAGTAGATCTATGTTACTGGCCGCACAGCAGGGTTCCTAACCCGTTCCTCTTCAGACTTTTTCTACCTACAAGAACCCTTTTCTATCTCAGCTGCTATTGACAGCTCTTTTGGCTCAGGCTAAGCTTAGCCTATATACTCATTGTCTGCAAGCATCAGTCCAAATATGTAACGCTCCTGCTACGTCTATTATAAAAATGTGCCATTGAATTTACCTTCCGACCGTTTATAAGGAGACAAATATGATCATAGACAAGCCTGGCAGGATTTCTGAGAAAATTCTCATGCTAGGCCGTAGCGAATCCTGTGTCTACTTGATACAAGGGGACCAGGAGCATTTTCTGCTAGGTGGAGGGATGATCCATATAGCCCCGGAGGTCCTGCAACAACTCCAGGAATGGCAGATAGAGTCAGATAAGATTTCTAAGATCATTATCCTCCATTCCCATTTCGATCACCTAGGAATCGTACCCTACCTGCAAAAACACCTGCCCCAGGCACAAGTTCTAGCTTCCAAACAGGCCCAGAAGCTGCTTTCCAAGTCGAAAGTTATAGAAGCCATCCAATTTATGAATCAAATCCTATTGGAAAAAGAAAATATGCAAAATAGGGCCCAGGAACTGGGTCTAGAATTCCCCGGGCTCGAAGTACAGCAAACCCTTTCTGACAATGATGTGCTCCAGGGATCAGGCTTTGAGTTGCAGGTCCTGGAAGTTCCAGGGCACTCCTCCTGTTCAATCGCCTTGTATATGCCCCAGGAAAAGGCCCTATTCGCCTCTGATTCCACAGGAATTCCAATGGGCAGGGAAGTTTTCACTGCTGCGAATTCCAATTTTGACCTCTATCAGCAAAGTCTGCAGCGTATGGCCCACCTGGATGTAGACATCCACCTGGCAGAACATTTTGGTGCCAGGACAGGACAGGACGCAAAGGAATTCCTGCAAAGATCACTGGAATCAGCCCAGGCGACCAGAAAACTCCTGCAGGACAGCTACCAGCGCACACGGAATGTGGAACAAAGCACTGCAGAGATCACCCAGAAATTGACTCGGACAATGCCCCAGGAATTCCTGCCCCAGGAAATAATCTCCATGGTGGTCGGACAGATGCTCAAATATATCGCAAAACAACAGGGTTAAGTCCCAAAAAGCTCAAGGAGATACACTTTTATGCACACCGCTTCCTGGTCTACCAAGCACTGGCCCCAGAATGTCTCCAGGGAAATAACCGGCTATGAAAAACCGTTATTCGCCCTATTGGACGAAGCCGTCCAGCGCTATCCTGATAAGCACTACACTAGATTCAATGGTGCTGGCCGAACTTTCTCCCAAGTCCAGGAGGCAGCCAACAAGGTAGCCAATTTCCTGCATGCACAAGGCATCCAAAAAGGAGATCGGGTGGCCATCTTCCTGCCCAACCTGCCCCACTATCCAGAGATCTACTTCGGCCTGCTCAAGGCCGGGGCGGTGTGTGTCACCTGCAACCCCTTGTACACAGCCAGCGAGCTGCAGTATCAGCTCCAGGACTCCGGGGCCAAATATGTCTTCTGCATGGATCACAAGCAGTTTTATCCCGCTGCAGTGCAAGCCATCCAAGACACAGAAGTGCAAAATATCATAATTTGCAATGTCAAATCCTATCTCCCCAAAGCCAAGCAGATTATTGGCGGACTTCTGGGTAAGCTGCCCCAGGCGGAAAAGCATGAGCCAGGGCACCTGCTATATGATCAAATACTTGCCCAATACAGCCCCACCCCGCCTACTGTGGACATAGATCCTAACCAGGACTTGGCTTTGATCATATATACAGGCGGTACCACTGGGGTCCCCAAAGGTGCAGCCCTGACCCACTCCAACTTTGTATTCGACGTTATGGCCCTGGATGAATGGGTGCGATTCGTACAGGAGCCGGGCAAGGGGCCTGAGAAGATCAGGCCCGGCGGTTTTCACACCTATCTGGGGGTCCTGCCCTGGTACCACAGCTTTGGCATGACAGTCTGCCTGCTGGGTGCTTGCGCCAGCGGCAACAAACTGGTCTGCGTACCCGATCCCAGGGCTGGCAATCCTCCTTTTACTGAAGTCCTCAAGACTGTACAAAAGGAGAAAACCACCATGTTGGTTGGAGTGCCCACCATATTCTCTGCCTTTGTCAATCACCCCCATTTGAACAAATACGATTTAAGCTCCATCATGATCTGCGCCTCAGGGGGAGCTCCCCTGGCAGTGGAGCTGGCCAAGAGGTTCGAGAAAAAGACCGGAGCTATAATTTTTGAGGGCTACGGCCTAAGCGAAACAGCACCTGTTGTGGCAGCCAATCCCTGCGATACCAGCTTGCGCAAATTCGGGTCCGTAGGCTTTCCTATGCCCAACACAGATTTCAAGATTGTAGACATCGAAACCGGACAAAATGTTCTGCCCCAGGGAGAGGATGGGGAATTGGCTGTCAGCGGCCCCCAAGTCATGCAGGGCTACTGGCGCAAACCCCAGGCCAACGCAGAGGTCTTCCGGGAAATAGACGGCTATAACTATTTCTTGACCGGGGATATAGGCCACATAGACCAAGACGGCTACATAGTGATCACGGACCGCAAGAAGGATGTCATCCTGGTGGGAGGTTTTAACTGTTATCCCAGGGAAGTAGAGGAAATCCTGTTCGCCCATCCCAAGATTGCCCAAGCCGCGGTCATCGGTGTTCCTGACGAAAAAAGCGGAGAGCGGGTTAAGGCCTTTGTTCAGCTCCATGCAGGACAAGAGGCCACAGAACAGGAGATTTTGGACTTCTGCAAGGAAAGGCTGGCAGGATATAAACGTCCCCGCAATGTTGAATTCAGATCCGAGCTTCCAGTGTCCCCGGTAGGCAAGGTCCTGCGCCGCAAACTAAAAGAGGAAGAGTTAGAAAAGGCCTAAACACAAAAAGGAGAACCTATGACCGCCTTGGCCGAACTTTCTATTTTTCCCTTGGACAAGGGGGTCAGTCTGGGGCCTTATGTGGCCAGAGTCCTGAAGGTCATCCAGAACAGCGGCTTGGAGTATGAATTAGGCCCTATGGGCACCTGTCTGCAGGGGGAGTTCGAACAAGTCATGCAGACTGTTAAGGACTGCTACCAGGAGCTGGAACAGGACTGCCAAAGGGTCTACCTGACATTGAAGATGGATTGCCGCAAGGATCGCCAGGATCCCTTGCACAGCAAGGTAAGCTCAGTGCAGGAAAATCTGTAGCCCAGGGCCGGGGTCCATCCCTCGGCCCCGGGGATGGTTTTTCGCCCTTCCAGGGCGATAATTATCAGACGCCTCAGGTGCCGCCGTAGCCTATGCTTACCTCCTCTCCCTCTACAATCACCGGCACCTTGCGCTGCCCCTGGGAGAGGTCCAGCATCTCCTGGAATTTTTGCTTGTCCTTTTTGACATCAAAATATTCATGATCCTTATAGGCCTGCCTGGCCTTGTCGGTGTATGGTCAGCCAGCCTTGCCGTAGATTATTGTCTTCTGGCCCATGCCCAATACCTCCATTTCTTAGTAGGTTTGTATGGAAAATAGTTATCGGTTACCGGTTAACAGTTATCAGCTAAGATTCTGAGTCCAGATAACTGTTAACCGATAACATTTTTCCATACAATCATTGTCCGAAGATGGAAAGCAACAGCCCTGCAGCCACAGCCGAGCCTATCACTCCTGCCACATTGGGTCCCATGGCATGCATGAGCAGAAAATTGTCCGAGCGTTCCTGGGCTCCCACCACCTGGGACACCCTGGCAGCCATGGGCACTGCTGATACCCCGGCAGAGCCTATCAAGGGATTTATTTTTTGCCGCACAAACAGATTGAGCAGCTTGGCCAAGAGTACTCCAGAGGCTGTCCCGAAACAAAAGGCAATTATGCCCAACAGCATGATGCCCAGGGTCTTAAAATTGAGGAAGGTTTCAGCAGCAGCGCTGGCACCCACCGTGACCCCCAGAAATATGGTCACGATATTGATCAGGGCATGCTGAGCTGTCTGGGCCAGGCGATCCGTGACCAGGCATTCCTTGAACAGGTTGCCCAGCATGAGCATGCCTATCAATGGAGCTGCAGCCGGCAGAAACAGCAGCACCAGGATAGTGACCATAATTGGAAAGACAATCTTCTCCCTTTTGGAGACGTGCCGCAGTTGCTCCATCACGATCTGTCTTTCGCTCTTGGTGGTCAAAGCCTTCATGATTGGAGGCTGGATAATGGGCACCAGGGCCATGTAGGAATAGGCGGCCACTGCTGTGGCTGCCAGCATGTGCGGGGCCAGCATGGAGGTCAGGAAAATTGTGGTCGGCCCGTCTGCTCCGCCGATGATGCCTATGGATGCTGCCTCCTGGCCGGTAAAGCCCAGAAACAGTGCACCCAGGAAGGTGGCGAATATTCCGAACTGCGCTGCAGCGCCCAGGAGCAAGCTTTTGGGGTTGGCGATCAACGGCCCGAAATCAGTCATGGCCCCGACACCCATAAAGATCAGGGGCGGAAAGATGCCCAGCTTGTTGCCCTGATAGAGATAATGCAGCAGGCCGCCGATCTTTTCGAACTCTATGCTGTCCTGGCCGATGCTGAGCACCGACTTCTCCATCAGCCCGGTCATGGGCAGATTGATAAGCAGCATGCCGAATCCAATGGGCACCAGCAACAAGGGCTCGTATTTCTTAGAGATACCCAGGTATAACAGGCCCAGGGCTATGAGCAGCATGACAACATGCCCTGGGGTGATATGCACCAGGCCTGTAGAATTCACAAACATCAACATTTTTTCAAACATGGACTGGCCCTTTTAGCTTAATCCTAGGGTTCCGGGCAGAGATTTCATGGGCCTGCAGGCTACGGAAGCTTCCTTGGCCCTGTTCAGGCTAGCTCACAACCAAAAGTACATCCCCGGTGTTCACAGAGTCCCCCTCCTGGACCCTGATATCTTGCACCTGACCTGAGCCCTCGGCCTTGATCGAGTTCTCCATCTTCATGGCTTCCAACATAAGCAGGACTTCACCTTCCTGGACCTGCTGACCCTCCTGGACCTTGACTCCCAGAACCATCCCCGGCATGGGCGCAGTGATCTGCCCCTTTGCGCCGGCGCTTTCTTGCTTGGCAGCAGATGCCTGTGCAGGCCGGGAAGCCTTCTTTTCCTGCCTGGGAGGCTCCTTGGCCCGAGCTTCAGACCTGGAGGGCTGGGCCTGCTCCTGTGCTCCTGTATCCAGCTCCTGGACCTGGACTTCGTAGGTCTGCCCCTGAATTGTGATCTTATAGGTCTTCATGGCCTTTCCTGAATCTTTGTTGCTGTTCTTCTGCCTAGTGTCTCCATCTGTGCGTGGCCTCCAGCTTGGCTGCCTGCCGCCAGGCCAGATTTGCCGGACCGGCTTTCTGCCTGATCTGCAGCAGCCCAACAGGTCTGGCTGTTTCCTGGTATGCAGCCAGGGCTCCGGTTATTGCCGCCAGCACCTTGGGATCCACTTCCTGTACCTCATGCTCCTGGCTTTGAGGCTCAGGCCCCGAAGCACTGGGAGCTGGCCGGCTGGCCTGGGGTTCCTTGTCCTTGGGCTCAAACACAAAGCGCAGTCCAAATAAGGCAAAAAACAGCACCAGGAGGATTAAAAACACGCTGCCCATCCCCAGCAAGGTGATCTGTATGCCTGTAATCAGGTTTTCCAAGTCCGCCTCCTTGCCTGTGGAGTTTTATAAAGGGATATTGCCGTGCTTCTTTGCAGGCCTGGACTCCCTCTTATCCTCCAGCATCTCCAACCCTGAGATTAAAACCTGCCTGCTCTCAGAGGGGCGCAGCACATCAACCACATAGCCCAGCTCACCTGCCCTGTAGGGGTTGGCAAACTCCCTGCGGTACTCCTCTATCTTCTCCAGGCGCATCTTGTCCGGCTCTGTGGCAGCCTCGATCTCCCGTCTGTAGATAATATTCGCTGCGCCTTCCGGCCCCATGACCGCAATCTCAGCAGCAGGCCAAGCGTAGACCAGGTCCGCGCCCAGCTCCTGGCTGCACATGGCCAGAAATCCCCCGCCGTAGCCCTTCCTGGTGACCAGGGTCAGCTTGGGCACCGTGGCCTCGGAATAGGCATAGAGCATCTTGGCCCCGTGCCGGATAATACCCCCGAACTCCTGATTGGTACCAGGCAAAAATCCAGGAATGTCCATCAGTGTCAAAATAGGTATATTGAAGGCATCGCAGAACCTGATGAACCTGGCGGCCTTGTCCGAGGCATTGATATCCAGGCAGCCGGCCAGGTGGTTGGGCTGGTTGGCGATGATGCCCACGCTTTTGCCGTTTAGCCTGGCGAAAAGGGTCAGCATGTTGCGGGCAAAGTAGGCCTGCACCTGCATAAATTGACCCTCGTCCACCAGCTCATGGACTACATCCAGCATATCATAGGCCTGGTTGGGACTCTCAGGGATGATCCCCTCCAGGGCCGGACAAAGGCGGTTGGGATCGTCTGTGCTCTCCCATCTGGGCGGTTCCTGGAGATTATTGGCCGGCAGATAGCCAAGCAACTCCTGGACCTGCTGCAGACACTGCTCTTCATCCGAAGCCAAAAAATGCGCCACTCCGCTAACCTCGTTCTGGGTACGTCCCCCACCCAGATCTTCAGCACTAACCTCTTCTCCGGTCACGGCCTTGATCACCTGGGGGCCTGTAATGAACATCTGACTGGTGCCCTCCACCATGAAGATAAAGTCGGTCAGGGCCGGGGAGTATACCGCCCCTCCTGCGCAGGGCCCCATAATCACTGAGAGCTGGGGGATTACCCCGGAGGCCAGAGTGTTGCGGAAAAATATATTGCCATAGCCGCTTAAAGCAGCTACCCCCTCCTGGATCCTGGCTCCACCGGAATCGTTTATCCCGATCAAAGGCGCGCCTGTCTTCAGGGCCATATCCTGCACCCGGGATATCTTTTTGGCGTGCATCTCTCCCAGGGTCCCGCCCATGACCGTGAAGTCCTGGGCAAAGACATACACCAGCCTGCCCTGGATGGTGCCATATCCGGTCACCACCCCATCCCCAGGGGTGTGCTGCTTGTCCATGCCCAACTCAGTGCGCCTGTGGTGCACGAACTTGTCCAGCTCTTTAAAGGAGCCCTGGTCCAGCAACACATCCAGCCTCTCCCTGGCAGTGAGCTTGCCTTTGTCGTGCTGCTTTTGGATCTGCTTCTGGCCTCCTCCCTGCATGGTCCGGGCCAGACGCTCCTCCAATTCCTTGAATTTCTCATGCATAACAGCCCATCGCTTATTTAGAGGTTTGTCTTCCTGACAGCCTACTGCGGCAGATTCTTTATGCAGCCACCTCCAAGCATCACCATATAAGACATAGGGATGCTTTTTATACCAAAAAAGTATTCTTTTCAAGACACAATTCAACGGAAAGCTGAATTTGCCCTGTACAACAAATATGAACTGCCAAGCCAACTTGAACATTTCCTTCAACTTGGTACAGCAAGGCTTTACATATCTTAACGCAGGATTAGAATATCTAAACAGCCTTTTTTGCGAGCAACTTCAGACAACAAAGTCAAGGAGGTACAAACAGGCATGACTGTAGAAGGCAAATTCTGGATCATAGTCGGAGACATCCACGAACAAAGCGCCAACATCCACTTCATCCCTGAAGCCCCAAAGGCTGAGGCCATCATCGTCAGCGGAGACTTGACCAATGCCAATCACTGGCCCCAGGCCAGACAGATCTTGGAAGAAATACAGGGGATAAATCCAGTAGTATATGCCCAAATCGGGAACATGGATCACCCTGATGTGGAACAAGAGCTGCAGAAATTGGGCTTGAACTTACACTGCCAAGGTTTTATGCTGGATATGGATGTGGGGATATTTGGTGTGGGACACTCCAATCACACCCCGTTTGGAACCCCCAGCGAAGTCTCAGAGGAAAGGCTCGCGGACTGGCTGCATCAGGCCCATGCCCAAGTCAGCCAAGCCAAGCACAAAGTGCTCATTTCCCATACTCCGCCTTTGCATACTGCCACAGACCGTCTGATAAACGGCCAGCATGTGGGGAGCAAAGCAGTACGGGACTTTCTTTTGCACAACAATGTAGAGATATGCATCACTGGTCACATCCATGAGGCCGTGGCCCAAGATACATTGCATGACACCCTGATTCTCAACCCTGGACCGTTGCCCCAGGGCGGTTATGCGCTTTTGAGCCTAAACGGCAAGGACCTGAAAGCTAAGATCAAAAACATTTATGAGCACGAAAGGTAAGGACTGCAAAAAAACAAATGCAAATGCCATATTATATACACACCACAAACTCTTTTAAAGAGGCAAAATCATGTCCGGAAGATTCTTTATACGTGCTTTGCAGGTTACTGCCCAGGCCTGTGCCCAGAAATGGGGCAGACAGGCCGGAGACAAAAGCATCAGCTACTTGACCAGATGGGCCCAGCAGCGAGGCCTCTCCAATCGCAGTTATGACCTGGATTCCCTTAAAGCCGAACTGACTCGAATGTATCAGGAAGGCAAATTCAGCAAGACAGAATGGGCACAGATCAAGTCCAGGCTGGCCCAAGCTGTTCAGTCCAGGAGGAGTCCCCCTGGTTCTTAAGACCAATCGCACTGGATCCTCCCTCCCTGTGTATTGTTGTCTTGCTGCTTGCATCTTCTGTATACTCCAAATATACTATAAACATACAATGAATTTATTCCTGCTTAAAGAACCTTAACCAAGGAAAATGCTTATGCCCCAGACAGAAAATTACCAATGTTCCCAGTGTGGTCACACTTCTGAAACCAAGTTTCCCGAAGACATCTGCCCCCAATGCGGACTTACCTACTGGAGGTGTTCGGAATGCGGCTATCTGCTCACAGCTTCCACTCCTCCTGAAACCTGTCCCCAATGCGGGAAAAAATGCGAGTTCTTGAATGTAACCTGCTACACTCCAGACTGTGGAGGCCCGGGTAATATTGATCCCAGGCTCTAAGCCCTGCCCCAGGCGGGGGGCATCCCGAATTTTGTACACCCTGTCAGCCGCACCCCAGGACTTGCAGCAATTCCAGACTGACAAGTGCTTTAAAAATTTTGGAATGCTCCCCCCGGGCCGGGATCAAGCTTCCGCCCCGGAAAAAAATACAACAAAATTTGTAGTTATTCACTATCTCCTGTGCCCGGATAAACATTACCAAGGAAGAAACCAAAATTCTTGACCAGTTGCCGCACAAGAGATAATACGCCAGCAGTCAGTCCGCGTACCGGCCACTTCAGCCAAAAACTTTGGAAAGAGTAATGGTTACCCTCCTAGACTATGGAGCGGGCAATGTGCGCAGTGTGCACAATGCCATCTCCAGACTTGGCTTTTCTGTAAATATTGTCCAAGACCCGAAGGACATCCTGCAGGCCGAAACTCTGGTCTTTCCAGGAGTAGGTTCCTTCGGAAGCATGATGCACACCCTGCAGGACAAGGGCTATGTAGAGCCGCTGTTGGAATATCTACACTCTGCACGGCCCTTTCTGGGCATCTGCCTGGGCCTGCAGGCCTTATTCCAGGGCAGCGAAGAGGCTCCCGGAGTACCAGGGCTGGGATTTCTACAGGGGCGGGTACAGCGCTTCCGCACTGAGCTTTCTGTCCCGCATATCGGCTGGAACGGTTTGCGGGTACAAAAGCCATCCAGGCTTTTTGAAAGTTTTGCCGGACAGGAGAAGGTCTATTTTGTACATTCCTACCATGTAGTTCCGGATGATTCAGAGCTGGTACTCAGCTACACTGATTATGGCCAACCTTTTGTAAGCAGCGTGCAGCTGGGAAATGTCCTGGCCACCCAGTTTCATCCTGAAAAAAGCGGTGACACCGGGCTGGCCCTGTTCAGAAACTTCCTGGATCCAGATTCCCGGCCCTGCAAGCCGGACAAATCTCCCTCCTCTACCAGGCTGGCCAAGCGCATTATTGCCTGTTTGGATGTGAGAGCCAACGATCAGGGAGATCTGGTGGTCACCAAGGGAGATCAGTACGATGTACGGGAAAAAGGCCAGGTGCGCAATCTGGGCAAGCCTGTAGAGCTGGCCGAGCGCTATTACCAGGAAGGCGCTGACGAGATTGTCTTTTTAAACATCACCGGCTTCAGGGACTTCCCCCTCTTGGATCTACCTATGCTGGAGGTCCTGAGACAGACCTCCAGGCACGTCTTTGTGCCCTTGACCATAGGCGGCGGCATTCGAGACTACACAGATTCCCAGGGCAAGAGCTACTCCGCCCTGGAAGTGGCTGCCCAATACTTTCGATCCGGCGCGGACAAAATATCCCTGGGCAGTGAGGCCGTAGACATTGCCCAGGACTATTTTATTACAGGGCAAAGGACAGGAGACAGCGCGATAGAGACCATATCAGCCGTATACGGCAGCCAGGCGGTGGTCATCTCCATTGATCCCAGGCGCAGGTATGTATTCTCTAGCCAGGACACCCCGCACCTAGCCCTGCCCACCAACCAACCAGGGCCTGAAGGCCAGGGCTACTGCTGGTTCCAGTGCACTGTCAAAGGCGGCAGGGAAGGCCGGGAACTGGATGCTGTCACCCTGGCCAAGGCCTGTGAGGAACTGGGGGCAGGCGAGATCCTGCTGAACAGCATTGACAAGGACGGAACCAACTCCGGCTTCGATCTGGAACTCGTCCAGGCTGTGAGTCAGGCAGTAGGCATCCCGGTGATAGCCTCCAGCGGAGCAGGCAGCCCAGCGCATTTCCTCCAAGTCTTCAGCAAGACTGATGCAGAAGCTGCCCTGGCAGCAGGGATCTTCCATCGCAGGGAAGTGCCTATCAGGACAGTTAAGGAATATCTGGGAGCCAGAGTCGAAACCCGTATCTGAGACCCAAGGCAGCACAGGGCGAGCCCTTTAGACGACTGCCTCCCGCAACTTGAGGATATGTTTCCTCTCTGCAGAAATCTGGATCGTGATGATTCTTTCTTAAATGGATTTTTATTCAACATCTATTATGCTCGGATAAGCATTACTGAGGAAGAGACCAAGGTCCGGGAGTTCGGTCCACAGGCTCAAAATGTCTGAGCGATTTAGAATGCGTTAAGCAAACTGTGCATGCTTTTCAACCTCAAAGTCCACCATGATCCTCTGGAAGTTCAAGAGGTCCAATATCAAACTTTTGCTTTACGCATTCTTAGGAGCGAGTTTTTTGAGTCCTGTGAACCGAACCCTCGGACCTGGTGAATCCTTCATTAAGATTTTTTTCACCCCCAGGGATGAAAATTGCGAATACCGGACCAAACCTGGCAACAGGCATAGCACGGCCTGCGAAGCCCAACATTTTCACGGCAATAGTTACTCTTAAATAAGCTTATGTCCAGATCTTAGAGCTCAAAACGCCAGTTTTTTAGCTTAGTCATCTTGGCCATTCCTGGCCCTGGCTGCAGAGCCAGAACAATTATGGTC
>CAZBUB010000046.1:0-17257 GCA_964494985.1 uncultured Desulfohalobiaceae bacterium
CTTAGCCTCGTCCCCAGATTTCCGCCTGGGGAACAAGACTCATCAAATCCTAGCATAATAGCCTGACACCCGCTCCTTAGAATTATCATCTGGCCTTGACAAAATTTTTACCTTCGACTAAGAGTAATCATGCAGCATATATTGCACAATAAATTTTAATTTTATTTTGCATAACTTGCACAAGGATTGTTTATGTTGGAATTCAAAGCAAGTACTTTGGCCCGGGCCTTCAGGGTTCACCGCAATACTGTGCGCAACTGGATCAAAAGCGGCAAGCTTCAGGCCCAGCCCACAGTGGGGAAGCGTTACCTTATCCAGCCCCAGGATCTGGCCCGCTTCTGCGCTAGGGAAGGAGTCCCTGCCAGCTGGGCCAGGGAAATTATTCCCCAGGAAGAATTCCTAAGATTCTGCGAACTTCTGCAAGAGATAACTGGAGAGGTGAATATGCAAAAACCAGTAGGAGCTGTCCTAGTGGCAGGTGGCGGAGTGGCAGGAATACAGGCTGCCCTGGATCTGGCTGAGTCAGGATACTATGTTTATATGCTGGAAAGACGCCCCGGTATCGGCGGTGCCATGGCCCAGCTGGACAAGACCTTTCCCACCAACGACTGCGCCATGTGAATTATTTCCCCCAAGCTGGTAGAGTGCGGTCGGCACTTGAACATTGAGCTTCTGACCCTGTCAGAGATTGTGGGTATCCAGGGCCAGAAAGGCAACTTCACAGTCCAAGTCAAAAAGCATCCCAGGTATGTGGACACTGAGAAATGTATAGCCTGCGGCTTATGCGCGGAAAAGTGCCCTAAAAAGGTGGATGATGAATTCAACATGGGGCTTAGCAAGCGCAAGGCTGCCTACATCCAGTACGGACAAACAGTACCCTTGAAATATGCCATAGATGCCCAGCACTGTATCTACTTCACCAAGGGCAAATGCCGGGCCTGTGAAAAGTTCTGCCCTACCGGGGCCATCAACTTCGCAGATCAGGAGCAGGAGCTGACCCTGAACGTAGGCTCCCTGATCCTGGCCCCAGGTTTCAAGCCCTTTGACCCCACAGGCCTGGATATTTATGGCTATGACCATATTCCGGATGTAGTCACCAGCCTTGAATATGAGCGGCTCCTTTCCAGCTCTGGCCCCTGCATGGGCCATCTGGAGCGGCCCTCTGACCACAAAGAGCCCAGCAAAATCGCCTGGATCCAATGCGTAGGCTCCAGGAACACCAATCGCTGCAGCAACGGCTATTGCTCCAGTGTGTGCTGCATGTACGCTATCAAGCAGGCCCAGGTCACTGCAGAGCATATGCAGCATGAATCTCCGAAGCAAAGCATTTTTTTCATGGACCTGCGTACCCATGGCAAGGAATTCGAGCGCTACTCTCAGCAGGCCTGTGACCAGGGCATCAATTTTATCCGGTCCAGACCACACACCGTCATGCCCGGCCCCAAGAACCAGGGTGCGGTCCTGCAGTATGTACTGGAGGACGGCAGCCTGCAAGAGGAATACTTTGACATGGTGGTCCTTTCTGTGGGCCTGGAGCCCTCTAAGGAGGCCCAAGACTTGGCCAACCTCCTGGGATTCGAGCTGGATCATTATGGATTCGCCGCAACCAGCCCATCTCAACCTGTAAGCAGCAGCAAAGACGGAATTTTCGTCACCGGAGCATTTGAATCGCCCATGTCCATTCCCAGGGCTGTGACCCAGGCCTCCACTGCTGCCACAGAATCAGCCAAGGCCCTGTTGCCTGCAAAAAACACCCTGACCAGGGACAAAACCTATCCCCAGGAGACGGACATCAGTCAGGAAGAGCCCAGGATTGGAGTCTTTGTCTGCTCCTGCGGGATAAACATCGCAGGTGTGGTGGATGTACAGGATGTTGCTGCCTTTGCTCGCAACCTGCCCTATGTGGAGCTGGTGGAGAACAACATGTTTACCTGCTCCACAGACACCCAGGATCTTATTGCCCAAAAAATTCAAGAAAATCACCTAAACCGGATTGTCATAGCCGCTTGCACTCCCAGGACCCATGAGCCTCTATTCCAGGACACCCTGAAGGAAGCAGGCTTAAATGGCTATCTGGTAGAGATGGCCAATATCCGCAACCAAAATGCCTGGGTGCACCAGAAGGAAAAGGAGCTGGCCACAGCTAAGGCCAAGGATCAGGTGCGCATGGCGGTGGCCAAGGTCAGCAGGAGCCAGCCTTTAAGCGAGCTTGAAGTTCGCGTAGTCCAGAAGGCCTTGGTCATAGGCGGTGGGGTGGCAGGAATGAGCGCTGCTCTGGAATTAGCTGAGCTGGGCTACCCAGTGGTTTTGCTGGAAAAATCCGGACAACTGGGGGGCAATGCCCTGCATCTCTACCACTCAGGCTGGAATCAGGATATGCAGGGCTGGGTCAAAGGCCTCATCCAGGCAGTCCTGGAGCATTCCAATATAGAGGTCCTGACCAACGCCACCCTGACCTCCAACACAGGCTCAGTAGGCAGCTTTCAGAGCCAGGTAAAGATCGGCAATGAGACCAGAACACTGGACTACGGAGCTGCTGTCCTGGCTACTGGCGCCAAAGAGCACAAACCAAAGGGCCTTTTCCTTTACGGCCAGGACAGCAGGGTCTTAACCCATCTGGAGTTTGACCAGCTCCGCAGGCAAAGCCCTGAGAAAACCAGGCAAGCTCAGAGCGTGGCCTTTATCCAGTGCGTAGGCTCCCGTAACCAAGAACGTATGT
Source organism: uncultured Desulfohalobiaceae bacterium (assembly GCA_964494985.1). Classification (GTDB taxonomy): domain Bacteria; phylum Desulfobacterota; class Desulfovibrionia; order Desulfovibrionales; family Desulfothermaceae; genus CAZBUB01. Next base: position 2,720 of record CAZBUB010000046.1, read on the forward strand.
ATTGCAGCCGAATCTGCTGCACCCACACTATGCATGCCGCCATAGCCATAAAGGAGGAAGATCCAGGGAAGCAGGTCTTTGTCCTGTACAGGGATATCCGCACCTATGCCCTGCAAGAGGATCTGTACACCAAAGCCCGCAGCCTGGGCGTTATCTTTATCCGTTATGATCTGGAACATCAGCCCCATGTTCAGACCATAGCAGATGGTCTGCTGGTGGAAGCCCAGGACCCCATCCTGCAGCAAAAAGTGCAACTGCATGTCTCCTACCTGGTATTGGCTTCCGCAATTATCCCCCAGGAGAACAGCAATCTGGTGGAACTTTACAAGTGTGGCCTGAACCAGGACGGTTTTCTGAACGAGGCCCATCCCAAGCTGCGTCCTGTAGACATGGGAGTGGACGGCCTGTTCGTGGCCGGACTCTGCAATTATCCCAAAAATATCAGCGAATCCATCTCCCAGGCCAAGGCTGCTGCCTCCAGGGCAGGGGTAATCCTTTCCAGATCAGTGATGAAACTGGACGCTATCAAGTCCTACGTGACTGAGAACTGCGATGGTTGTGCCCTGTGCCTGGATGTCTGCCCCTATCAGGCCATCAGCCTGCAGTCTGCAACCGGCAAGGATGGTTTAGAGCATAAGAAAATCGAAATAAACAAGGCCTTGTGCAAGGGCTGCGGTCTGTGTGAGGCCACCTGTCCTAAGGATGGGGTCTTTGTGCACGGATTTACCCTGGAGCAGCTGCGCAGTCAGGTGGATGCGCTATTGGCTGGGCAGGTCTAGGTCCTAGCAAGCCTGGAGTTATCAGTCAACTGATAACCGCCAGCTGACAACTGATTTCTATACAAAGGAGCGCTGAAGATGTCTGAGAGCTTCCAACCTTTGATCGTAGGTTTCCTGTGCAACTGGTGCGCCTATGCCGGAGGGGACCTTGCAGGTGTGTCCCGCTTGCAGTACCCGCCCAACCTGAGACCAGTGCGGGTCATGTGCTCTGGCATGGTCCCGCCTGCCTTGGTAACGGAAACCCTGCAAAAAGGGGCTGACGGAGTCCTGGTCATGGGCTGACATCTGGGTGAATGTCATTACCTGGATGGTAATTATAAAGCATTGTCCAGAGCAAGAATCCTACCTATTGTTTTAGAGCAGCAGGGTATCGAGCCCAGGCGATTCAAACTGGAGTGGGTCTCTTCAGCAGAGGCTTCCAGATTCGCAGAGGTGGTTTCCCAATTTACCGAGGACATCCGCGCCTTGGGCCCCAACCCCTTGCGGCGGCAAAAGGCCCAGGCGGCCTGACAACAAAGATTTTGCAAAAACTCAATTGCAGAATTCAAACCTTCACTGCAGTGAGTGTCACTTACGAATCTCCACTGTGAGATCAAAAGTTTGCTCAGGGGGAAACAACATGAAGACCTTTTTCCATCTGGTGCAGGAAGTGCAAAAAAAAGGACTCTGCCATCGCTGCGGGGGCTGTGTAACCTTCTGCACCGCAATAAACTATGGGGCGCTGCGGCTGGACAGCGAAGGCAAGCCTGAGTATGCGGAAATGGAAAAATGCATAGAATGCGGCCTGTGCTATGCCATCTGTCCTGAAATAGAAGAGTTTGAAGAAGAAACCAAGCGCTTGGTGGCCTGGAGCGAACCTTTGGGTCGTATCCTGGAGACCAATGTCTGCCAGGCCCTTGATCCAGAGGTGAGGACCAGAGCCACCGACGGAGGAGTAATCACTGCGCTGCTTTTGCACCTGTTTGACTCCGGCCGCATCGACGGGGCAGTGGTCACCAGGCAGATCAATCCCTTCCAGCGCGAGCCCTACCTGGCCAGGTCCAGGCAAGAGATTCTGGAATCTGCAGGATTCCATATAGACACCTCCCAGGGAATGAAACATTTCAGCGACCGCTATCTGACTTTTTCCTCCATAGAGGAGCTGCAGCCGGTGCTAAGAAAAGGGCTGCGCAGGGTGGCCTTCGTGGGCACCCCCTGTCAGATCAAATCCATCCGCAAAATGCAGGCCATGGAGATCGTGCCCTCGGAGTCCATTGCCTATTGTCTGGGCCTGTTTTGCTCCGGAAACTTCATTTTCGGCCAGGAGCAAAGGCAAAAGCTGGCGGAAATAGGCAATTTCGACTGGGATAATGTGACCAAAATGAATATCAAGGACAACTTCCAGCTCCATCTGCGCTCCGGCGAGATCCGCAAAATTGACCTGGATCGACTAGATTTCATGAAACGTGTGGCCTGCCGCTACTGCCCGGACTATACTGCAGAGTTTGCGGATCTGTCCTTTGGCGGCTTGGGTGCTGATGAAGGCTGGACCACAGTTTTGACCCGGACCCCACTGGGCAGAGCAGTGCTGGCGGATGCCAAGGCCGAGGCCTTGCAGGAATTCAGTCCTCACAAGGATTCTGGATACGCCAGTAAGGCCTTTAAATCCGCATTGGCATGGTCAGAGCACAAGAAATCCAGAGCCAGGGAAAACCGAAAAGAGCTGGGCGGCCCCCAGGTAAGGATTAAGTCCTGAAGCACATTGCAAGTTTTTAAGCCGCCTGACAAGGAGAAGCGAGCATGAGTATCAAAGTGGCGGAAGAGTGGCTAAACGCCTGCTCAGGGTGCGAAATCTGCATCCTGGATATGGGTGACAGACTTTTACAGATTCTAGAGCACCTGGAGTTTGTGCATATCCCGGTACTGATGGATCATAAATACTTTGGTCAGACCGGAGAGAACGAGCACATCTCCATTCCCAAGGCAGATCTGGGGATAATCAGCGGGGGGATCCGCAACCAGGAGCATCTGGAAATAGCTAAAATCATGCGCGAGCAATGCGATATGATCGTAGCCCTAGGTACTTGCGCTACCCACGGAGGAATCCCGGCCCTGGGCAACTCCTGGAGCACAAAGGATATCCTGGAACGCTACTACCACACTGAAACTACCGATCCCCTGCACGGCTATCCAGACCAAGGGCTGCCAGAGCTCCTGGATCGGACATATGCCCTGGATGAAATGATCCAGGTGGACCTCTGCCTGCCCGGCTGTGCCCCACATCCGGATCAAGTCTACTCTGCGCTGATGGCAGTGGTCCAAGGCAAAAGCCCGGAGCTGCCAGGAACAAGCGTATGCGACTTTTGCCCCACCAGACGCGAAGGCAAGGGCAGGGTCAAGCAGCTACGTCGTTTCCTGCAGCATCCGCAATACAATAGCCAGGACGAGCCCCTGGACCAGATGCGCTGTCTTCTGGAACAGGGATTCCTGTGCATGGGCCCAGTCACCAAGGCGGGCTGCGGGGGAGAAGCAGGGACACCCAGGTGCATCTCTGCTCGCGTGCCCTGCAGGGGCTGCTACGGGCCGGTCAAGCCTGAGTCCAACCAGATGCTGGATATGTTGGCCGCCTTGGCCTCCAATGGCATTGATGTGCACTCTCTGCCTGAGTACACCTCCATGCTTAGATTTTCCGGAGCCCACAACCTGCTGCAAACAAGAGCATGCAAGGAGGACACATGAGTCAGACCATAAACATTGCCCCTTTGACCCGAATCGAAGGGCATGCTTCCATAGCTATTCAGCTCGACGAGCAGGGTCAAGTGGCAGACTCCAAACTGCATATCATGTCCCTGCGGGGTTTCGAGAAGTTCGTACAGGGCAAGCCAGCAGAGGAGCTGCCCAGGATTGTGAACCGTATCTGCGGCATCTGTCCCTGGCATCACCATCTGGCATCTAATAAGGCTGTAGACGCCTGCTTTGGCCTGACCCCACCACCAGCAGGCAACAAGCTGCGGGAGCTGATGCACACCATAGCCCATGCAGAGGACAAACTGCTGCATTTCTTCTTCCTGGCTGCCGCAGACTTTGTTCTTGGTCCGGATACGGATTACCAGGCCAGGAATGTCATAGGCCTGGCCCAGGCTAATCCGGAGCTGGCTAGCAAAGTGGTCAGAATGCGGCAAAAAGCCAAAATGATCCTGGAGCGTTTTGCAGGTAAGGCTATCCATCCTGTAGCTGCAGTTGCCGGGGGCTTCTCCAGACCCATGCAGGAAGATGAACGCCAGGAAATGCTCAGCCAGATGCAGGAGCTTTTGGACTTTGCCCTGTTCACTATGGATTTTGCCAAGAATCAGGTCTTTCCGCCCTATCTGGAAACCATTGAGTCCCTGGGAAAAATCAAGACAGGCTTTCTGGGCACAGTGGATAAGACCGGAGGATTTAATCTCTATCAGGGTCTAATTCGGCTTATGCGCCCAGATGGAGAGTTCGATGATTTTGCACCAGCTGAGTATACAGATTATATCGGCGAGCATGTCCTGGAGCATTCCTATGCCAAGGTACCCTATGCCAAATCCTGGAACGAGGGAATCAGCCTGGACCTGGATCAGCCCAAGGGGATCTATCGCTCCAATTGCCTGGCCAGGCTGAATGTGGCTGAGCATATTCCCACTCCCCAGGCCCAAGCTGAGCTGGAGGAGTTTAGGGAGCGCTTTGGCAGGCCTGCCCAGGCCACTATGCTCTATCACTGGGCCAGGCTGATCGAGGAAGTCTACGCCTGCGAGCACGCCCTAGATCTCCTTCAGGATCCAGAAATTACAGACAATAATGTACGCAGCCCTGCCCAACCCAAAGCCGGCAGAGGAGTAGGCTGTGTGGAGGCCCCTAGGGGAACCCTGATCCACGACTACTCCACAGATGACAACGGACTCATCACCAGGGCCAACATGATTGTGGGCACGACCCACAATATCGGCCCTATGAACATGAGCGTGCATCAGGCTGCCAAGTCGCTGATTAAAGGAGGAGAGGTAAACGAAGGGATTCTCAACTCCATTGAAATGGCAGTTAGGGCCTATGATCCCTGAATATCCTGCGCCACGCACCGCCTGGATGGCGGACATATGACTCAAATCACTATCTATGACTCCCAACATCAAATCCTAAAGAGCTGGCCTCACAAATAAATCCGATGCCCGGTCTGTGGAGACCGGGCATTTTTATGCCTCACCCCCAAATTTTATTCTTCACCTGAATTGTCATGAAAGGCGTTTTCAGCTATCGTTTCATCTGAAATTTTGTTTCCGGCATTACCAATGCAGCTATGTGAGCTATAAACGCATGCCTAACACCATCAAAGAACGGGACATATTACAAAACCAGCTATCAGACACAACCCGGAGTATTTCGCCATGAAATGCCTAACACGCGCACTTTTCCCGGTTGCGACAACCCTGCTGGCCCTGTTCGCAGCCAGGCCGGCCTGGTCCCAATGGGGAAATGAATACAACATGCATCCCTGGGGGGTGATGGGCGGCATGGGCTGGATGGGGTTTATTTTCAACTTGGCTTTTGGGATATTGCTCCTCGTAGCCCTGATCCTAGTCATCAAATGGCTGCTGCAAAGCACCAAGGGCTCGGAGCAGACCAGGCCAGAACTACCGGACAAATCCGGAGACAAAGCCCTGGAGATCCTCAAGGAGCGCTATGCCAAAGGGGAAATTGACCGGGAGGAGTTCGAGCAAAAGAAAAAGGACCTCAGCCAATAGGCGCTATGCCTGCACAAATGCAAGCACCAGCATTGCAATTTCAACCCGAGAGTGCGAACGTTGCTCGCCCTTATATAGGGTTGGCCGTCTAAAACGGGCAAAATGACTCGCCCTTTTTTTGGAGCTCAGGCCTTATCAGTGGAACGGGCGGACACAAGGTCCGCCCCTACAAGTACGACCAGGACCTGGGGGTTGTTTCACCGCCCACACATCCTATCTGGATCCAGCGTCGAGGCCGTAGGGGCAGAGCTTGTCTCTGCCCGATGTCATGGGGTCTTATCGAGAGATCCTCGGATGAAAAGGCTCTTGGATAAAATGTATCGTTGTAGTGTGATGGCCATCTTTCGGAAGAAAAATTTGTCCCAAACAGCCATTTTTGGACACCCTAATTTAGGGTTGCCCCTGGTTGATATTTGGCCTCAGGTAGGTGTTTGTTTTGGTCATTGAGATTTGTATATTGTGCTGACATTGCTATACAAAGAGACGTGATTCTGGATACCAGCTATCATCCATCAGGAGATGCATCATTATGACCTTACAGGAAAAAATTCAAAACCGCCTGCACATAAAGGACCTGGACAAAAAGGAAAAACAGGCCTTGCGGGTAGTGGTGGGCGAGCTACAAAGACAAAGGAACAAGGAGCTCTCTGACCAGGAGGTAGTCCAAATCCTGCGCAAGCTGATCAACTCGGAAAAAGAAATGGGCCAGCGCCAGGACCAGGACTATATCCAGCTCCTGGAAGCCTTTATGCCCCAGGAGGCCAGCCAGGAGGAGATAGCCCAGTGGATCCGGGAAAATGTGGATTTCAGCAAATACTCCAATAAAATCCAGGCCATGCGGGAGATCATGGCCCATTTCGGGGCCCGGGCAGACGGAAACACAGTCAAGACAGTCCTAAACCAAGAGTTTTAACCCTGGACTTAAAGCTGCAGCACACAGCTTCCTGCCCTAAAGCCTCGCTCCAGAAACTACGATCAGGATATAAGGCGACTCACTGAAATAAACCACCCAATCCAGGAGAAGTCTATGCGTTTTTTTCAATTCAAAAGCTTCAAAACTCAGCTTATCCTGATCATGATCCTGCTCATGGCAGCCTTCTACGTAATCCTAAACAGCGTTTATTTGCCCAACATCCGCTCCAGCCTCTGGGAGGAAAAAAGGACCCAGGTCCAGCATCTGGTAGAGTCCCAGATGACAGTCCTAAAACATTTCCAGGAGCAGGCAGAGTCTGGAGAAATGAGCCAGGAGCAGGCACAGGAAGCAGCTAAAAGTGCAATCTCAAAGGTCAGGTACGGAAAAAGGCAGCAGAACTACTTTTGGATCAACAACATGCAGCCGGAAATGATCATGCACCCCTTCAAGCCTGAACTGGAGGGAGAGGACCTCTCTGATGTCCAGGATCCAGATGGAGTACATCTCTTCAACCGCATGGTGCAAGAGGTCCAGGAGCAAGGCTCAGGATTCGTGCCCTACCAATGGCAGTACTACGATAAGGAAAACCGGGAGGAGCCCAAGATATCCTATGTGAAGGGGTTCGAGCCTTGGGGATGGATCCTGGGTACCGGTGTGTATGTGGACGATGTGCAGGCCTCTGTAAGCTCTATATTCTGGACCAGTGCCTTGATAGGGCTGGGAGGCCTCTTGCTTATTGCTGGTATAGTGTTCTACGCTGCCCAAAGGCTGACCAGACCCATCATCAACACAGCCAACTTTGCCCGGGAAATCGCTGACGATCATCTGAGCACCCGGGAACTGCATGTGCATCGTCATGACGAAATCGGTGCCCTGGCTGAGGCCCTGCGCAGGATGATGCACACTATTAAAACCAGATTTGCCTTCTCCGAAGGGGTCTTGCAGAACATGCCCATGCCCTTTATTGTAGGAGACAGGGAAAACAGGGTGGTTTTTCTTAACTCTGCGATCATCCAGTTTGTGGAAAGAAGCGGCAAGCCAGAGGATTTCCAGGGCATGTCTGTAGCAGAATTTTTTTACAATGATCCCACCAGGGATACTGTTACTGACAAGGCTTTCAGAGAAGGCCACAAAATCACTGGCATTGAAGTGGAGATCCAGACCCTGAAAGGCAATAAGGCCCAGGCCATGATAGATGCCGCACCCTTGTACGATTCCCAAGAAGAAATGATCGGCAGCTTTGCTGCGCTGGCGGATCTCAGAGCCCTCAAAGAAAAAGAAAAGAACATTGATGAACAAAACAGGCTCTTGGCCACAGCTGCGGACAATGCCAAAAACATTTCTGACCAGCTAGCCTCCTCTACAGAAGAGCTCTCTGCTCAAGTAGAGCAAGCCAGCAGGGGAGCTGAGGAGCAAACCAAGCGGGCTTCCGAGGTTTCCAGCGCCATGGAGGAGATGAACTCCAGCATCCTGGAAATCTCCAAAAACGCCTCCCAGGCTGCCGAGCTTGCAGATCAGGTCCAGGAAAAATCCCAGGAAGGCAATCAGGCAGTGAATCATTCCATCCAGCTCATACGCCAAGTACAGGAAAAGGCTGAAAACCTGGAAATTGACATGGGCCAAATGGAAAAACATGCCCAGGGTATCGGCAACATCATGAATACTATCACTGACATTGCAGACCAGACCAACCTCCTGGCCTTAAACGCTGCAATTGAGGCCGCCCGGGCCGGAGAAGCCGGCAAAGGTTTTGCCGTCGTGGCAGACGAGGTGCGCAAGCTGGCTGAAAAGACCATGCACGCTACCAAGGATGTTTCAGAGTATATCCAGACCATCCAGAAAAGCACCAAGAGCAATGTCAACAGTACCAGAGAAGTGACTCAGGCCATAAAAGAAAACATGGAAAACACAGAAGGCGCCGGAAGGCTTTTGCAGGAAATGCTGGAGATTTCCAGCAATACTGCGGACCAGGTACGCAATATCGCTACTGCTGCTGAACAGCAGTCCTCTGCCAGCGAGCAGGTTACCAAGTCCACAGAGGAGGTAGACCGTATCGCCAGGGAAACCTCGGACAGCATGAATCAGTCCGCCCAGGCCATTTCAGAGCTGAGCCAGCTGGCCCAGGATCTGAACCAGGTTATTGAAGAGATGCAGCAAAACAAGACACAGGCATCTGGCTAGCTGCCTGGAAGCAATTTACAAGTCCTTTTTCTTAAGATACATACTGCTACATGAGCCTTGCTGGCTGCAGCAAATCCTGCACGCCAGCCTGGCTGCCTGATATGGCCAGATATATGCTTCACTGAAGCTCTCTGGATCCTGGTTTTACTTACAGCAACCACAAGGAGGAATTATGGCAGAAGAAGCCGAAGTCGGATGCGCAAGGCCCACCGGCGGCCCTGTGGGTGAGGAGCCTTCCCAGGAGGAATCCCCGTCTGAACCTGCAACCAAGGAGACACCGAGTATGATCCAAGTAGGCAAGAAAGCGCCTGACTTTACCGCACCAGGCTTTCAAAACGGCAAGTTCGTGAATGTGAAGCTTTCGGACTATCTGGGCAAGTGGGTGCTGCTTTGCTTCTACCCTGGGGATTTTACGTTTGTCTGAGCCACAGAGATTTCAGCAGTTGCTGAAAAATACGACGAATTCCAGAAACTAGGCGTGGAAGTCCTGTCCATGAGCATCGACAGCATGTTCGTGCACAAGATGTGGAATGATCATGAGCTGTCCAAAATGATTAAAAAGGATGTGCCTTTTCCTATGCTCTCAGATGCCGGTGGCAGAGTAGGCAGTGTCTTTGGTGTATACGACCAGGATGCAGGGGTGGAAACCAGAGGCAGATTTATTATAGATCCAGACGGGGTCATCCAGGGCTACGAGGTCCTGCCCCCGCCTGTGGGCCGCAACGTGCCCGAGACTCTGCGCCAGATACAGGCCTTCCAGCTCATCAGGGACACTCAGGGCGCAGAGGCCACTCCTTCTGGATGGAGACCAGGCAAGAAAACCCTCAAGCCGGGTCCTGACCTGGTAGGAAATGTCTGGAAGGAATGGACTACAGATATGGCCTTTGACTAACTCACCTGCCCTGGTGGAAGAAGTCATCAGGATCGACAGCGATTACGACTGCGACTACGACTTGCCATGCCCTGGCTATCGGTGTCGTGGTCGTAATCGATGCTTCTGATCTCGTCCTCAGCAAAAAGCGAGCACCGCTCGTCCAAATCTATTCCTCCCTCCACAGCAGCTCCTCGTCTGTCTCATCTTGCTGCTCCAGCTCCTCGTCCTCATCAGACCCCATGCGTACAAGGGTTTCGATACGCAAGCTCTCTTCTATGTTTTCCATGGGCAGAATCTCTTGCAGAATGCCCAGTAGGAGATTGTACTGCAGCTCATCAGTCAAGGTACCTTCTAGATATAGCATCCCATCTTCACAGGACATCTCCAGTTCGTCAGTTTCTACCCTGCCATCTGCATTAATGCGCTCATGTACCAATTCCAACAATTCCTCGTCGCTCATGTTCTCCATATCTGGCTCTGATTCAGGCTCCCAAAAAGTCATTAGCTTCTGCTCCTTGTCATCTGTCTCTTCAAACAGAGTTCAGCCTTTAATTGCTCACTGAGCACAGCTGAACCTCCTTCAAGCAGCACCAATGCCATGTATTTGCTGCGATTATAATAAACAGCGCCCTTGGGCAGTCTATACCCCTGGAGACTCCATGCCCTGACACGAGCGCAGCCAAGCATGAGCACCAGTGATATCCAAGTTCATATGGAAAACTATGAGCTCTTTTGTATACAAAAAAAGGGAATATCTATCAGGAGGTTTTCCTTTGTTTGCTCATGAGATTGTTGAGCTTCCTATTATATGCTGCTTAATTCTGGAGTGCACACCTCCTGGGAGTTTGACCCGCGTGGGGCTAGCATAGGCAACCTTTTACTTATATCTCTCATGGCAGCTGTGCATCTGGTTGCTAATGCAGGCAAAGGCTACTTGCATAGCTTCCATATCCTCCATGTCAAAGGCTTTCTGAAACTCCAGACAGTCCTGCTGAAAATTCGGATAATACTCCTCTCCATAGCCTGGGTATTCTGTCATTTGCCTGCAGTCCTGCAAAAACACTGAGACAATCTCCCTGGAAGGATACAGTCCTGACTGCAGATTGGCCTCCAATTCTTCGAAATAGGCCTTCATGCGCTTCTTGAGCCTGGCAAAGGCTACTTCCTCCCCTTCTTCCTCTTCGATTTCCTCTTGTTTCCAGGGGGTAACCTTGAGCTTGAGCTGGAAGTAATCCTCTGCTTGCTGCTTTAGACTTACCTTAATCTTGCGCATCTGGGACAGATCTACCTCCAGATCCGGAACTTCAGTTGATTTCTCCTCCAGACTCTGGGCTAGGTTACGTAGGGCCTGGACTGCTTCTTTCCTGGCAAGCTTAAATTCATAGCGGCGTTTCTCGTTCATGGCAGCCCCTTGGAGTGGTTTCAATGTTGATCCAGGTTCAGACTGGCAATCGCTCTACTCTCATTTCTTGCAAGCAAAGGAATATGCTGCTTATCCAGCCAGACCTTAGGCCTCTGGGTCCGAAGGGCCGCATCTGGCATCAAAGTGGTCCGAATGCTTCACATTGATCCCTTGCACAATAAAATACACATTCTCTGCAATATTGGTGGACAGATCACCTACCCTCTCCAGAGAGTTGGCCACAATTATGCTATGCACCGCCCTCTCCACAACCACGCTTTGTTGGGTCATGTAATGGATAAGCTGGCGGATAATCTTCACATTCAGCTCATCAGCAGTGCTGTCCTGGCCACAAACCTGGACTGCTTGCTCGCAATCCAAATTGGAAAAGGAAGTGATAACCTTGCGGTACATATCCAAAGCCACATCAGCCAGGGATTGCATGGCATTCATCACGGAAAGCCTGGGTTTCTGGTTGAGCATCATGGCCCTTTCCGCAATATTGGTGGCCTGATCTCCCAGCCTTTCCAAATCGTTAGCGATCTTGGAGCAGCCCATCACAAAACGCAGATCCCTGGCCACAGGCTGCCACAGGGCCAGAACGTGCATGATGCTCTCTTCAATATCCACTTCCAGGGCATTGATCATTTCATCGCCCTGAATGACCTCCTCTGCCAGGTTATCATCGCGTTCCATCAAGGATTGAACAGCATTGTCCAGTGCCCTTTCAGTCAAGGCAAACATCTTCATGATCTTAACTTCCAGCCCTTCCAGCTGCTTATGCAAGTAGGTTTCCATTTTCTACTCTCTTGCCTTTCCTGTTTCTATGTGTTCCCTACCTAAGGCCTCCCGCGGCCCATGCTTAACCGAACCTGCCTGTAATATACTCCTCGGTCTGTTTTTCCTTGGGCCTGGTAAACATAGTCTGGGTATCATCTACTTCAATCAGCTCCCCCATGTAAAAAAAGGCGGTTCGATCTGAAACCCGGGCAGCCTGTTGCATATTATGAGTGACAATAATAATGGTCAACCTAGATTTGAGCTCATAGATAAGTTCCTCGATCTTTTGGGTGGCCAGAGGATCCAGGGCAGAAGCCGGCTCATCCATGAGCAGCACCTCTGGATCCATGGCCAGGGCCCGGGCAATGCACAGCCTCTGCTGCTGGCCCCCTGACAGGGAGGTAGCAGACAGACTCATTCTGTCCCCCACCTCTTCCCAGAGCCCTGCCTTGCGCAAGGAGCTCTCCACCAAATCATCCAGCTCAGATCCCTTCTTGGCCAGGCCGTGAATTCGCGGGGCAAAGGCTACGTTCTCATAAACGCTTTTGGGAAAAGGGTTGGGCTTTTGAAAGACCATGCCCACCCTGCGCCGCAGTTCCACTACATCCAGGTGTGAAGCATAGATATCCTCCTCGTCCAGGAGGATGCTGCCTTTAACCTGAATACTCGCAATGAGATCGTTCATGCGATTCAGACAGCGCAGATATGTGCTCTTCCCGCAACCAGAAGGCCCAATCAGGGCAGTAACCTGATGTTCATGAAAGACTAGGCTGATGTCTTTCAGGGCCTGAAAATCCTTGTAATAAAAGTCCAGATTCCTGGTTTCCATCTTGGCCAAGCTGCTCATGAGCTGCTCCCTTTATTGTTGCCGCTTTGACCCTGGTTCATTCTGGTTAGGGCATCTGTTGGCTTGCTGCCCCGGGGCAGGCTGAAGAAAAACACTGTACCCTGCAGGGTATCCCTGGCTGGGCTCTGTACCCAGATCCGGCCTTTATAACTGGCCAGGATGTGCCTGCAGATGGCCAGGCCCAGACCGGATCCAGGCTGCCTTTCCCGGCCTCTGTCCTCAGGCTCTCCCCGATAAAAGCGCTCGAAAATCCTCTCTTGGTGTGCTGTAGGGATGCCCGGGCCTTGATCCTGCAGGGCCAGAAGCCACTCCCTGTCCTGCTCTTGGGCCCAGGCCTGAATACAGCTCCCTGTAGGGTTGTACTTTAAGGCATTGTGCACCAGGTTGACCCAGACCTGTCTTAAGTGCTCCTCTTGGGCCAGAACCCAGACCTCCCCAGGCTCAATATTGGACTCCAGACAAATGTCCTTTTCCTCTGCCAAGGAGCAGCAATCTTCCCAGGCCTTTTCCAACACTGCCCCCACATCCACAGGCACCGAGTTCATATCTATAGAGCCAGCCTCCAGCCTGGCCAGCTGCAGAAGATTGTCCAAAAGACGATTCATCTGATCAGCATTTTTGAGAATTACTTGCAAAAAGGCCTGTTTTTGCTGCTGGTCTTCTTCAGGCAGGGCAATCAGCGACTCTGCATATCCTTTGAGCGCAGTCAATGGAGTCCTCAGCTCATGGGAGACGTTGGCCACGAAATCCGTACGCACCTGCTCCATCTTCTTAAGCTCCGTGACATCGTGCAAAACCACTATCACCCTGCGCTCATTTTTGTCCTGCACTCTGATTGGAATAATTGAGGCATCCACAAGCATCCTTTGCTGCAGCTGCAGAAACAAGCGCCTTGTACCTTTGCCAGGCTGCTGCAGGGCCTGGGTGCAAGCTTCCTGGAGATCTGGAGATCGCAGAAATTCAACGGGCTCCCTGTTGCGGATCGCTGCGGATTTCCCTGCCAAATCCTGCAGGGCCTGGTTATACATCACCGCCTTGCCCTGGGAGTCCAGCACAAAAACAGCATCCTGCAATCCATTGAGCAGGATTTCCAATTCGTCCCGCCTCTCAGAGACCTCTTGCAGAGCGGACTGCACTCGCTTGGCCATACGATTGATGCTCTGCACCAGGGGCTGGAAATCCTTTCCAGGCACGCTTTCCATCCTCTGATGCAGATCGCCGTAGCCAATGGCCTCGGCCTGTTGTCCCAGGCTCCGAATCTCATGGCCCATTCTGCGACTTATGAGCCAGCTCAGCCCTGCGCAAATCACGAGCAGCCCCAAAACCAAAAGGGCAAACTGGCGCTGGAGCTGATGCAAGGTGGATTCAATCTGGGCCGTGGGCATGGCCACCCGCAGCACCGCAGGAGATTCTTGCTGCATGCCTGGGATACGCATAGCCACATACAAAAAGGGGGTCTGCAGGGTGTCGCTGTAGCGTTGCCTCTGTCCTGTTCCTTCCTGCATAGCCTGCTGGATCTCAGGCCGCTTTGCATGATTCTCCACCCCTGCCAGGGCATGCTTCAGCAATCCTGAGTCAGCCAACACCCAGCCCTGGTCATCTATATACGTGACCCGCAGATTCAGACCCTGGCCTATTTCCCGCAGCAGCCGCTGCAGCTCATTTTGGTCTTGGACCTCAATCTCCTGCTGCAGCAGCCAATTAATGTGCCGCAGATATCGCATGGCACTGTCCCTGGTCTGACTGGTGATCTCCTGCTTGAGCACTGAGCTGAACACAAGGTACAAAACAGCCAGGGCCAGCACTATCAACAGGGCAAACCACCAGAATATCCTAAGCCTAAAACTCATTTCTCATACCGCCAAAAGGATAGTTTGCAGGGACATCTCAATTACTGCTTACCATCTACGTTCATAGCGTTTGCGCAAGAAGATGGCTGTGGCATTCAAAAGAATGAGTACAGCCAGCAAAACCAGGATGGCTGCCGCAGTGCGCTCTTCGTAGGGCCGCATGGCTG
>CAZBUB010000047.1:0-17043 GCA_964494985.1 uncultured Desulfohalobiaceae bacterium
GCATTCTTGGGAGCGAGTTTTTTGCGCCCTGTGGGCCGAACCCCTGGACCTGGTGAACAGTTACAGCAATTTTAAAAACAAAGGCCATACGGCATGCATAATCTACCAGAACTCCTGGGCAGTGTACAGAATATTGCTCTGATTGGAGCTAAGGACAAGCCAGGCCAGCCTGTGCACCAGGTGGGCCAATATTTGATCCAGGCCGGATTCACCGTTTTTCCGGTACATTCCAACAGGCAAAATGTCTGGGGTCTGACCACTTATCAAGGGCTTTTGCAGATCCCAGAGCGCATAGACCTGGTCAATATTTTCCGGGCCTCGGAATATTGCCTGCAGCACGCAAGGGAAGCCTTGCAGCTCAATCCACTGCCCCGGGCATTCTGGATGCAGCAAGGCCTAACCAACCAGGAGGCCAGGGACCTCCTGCAGCCTTACAGGATCCAGGTCATAGAGGACTCATGCATAATGGTAATGCACAAGCAAAGCAGGGAGTCCTAGCCATGGACCAAGATGGGAAAGCTTTTCAGTGCCGAATGTGCGGACAATGCTGCCAGGGCGAAGGAGGCATAGTCCTGGGCAGCCTGGATATACAGAGACTTTGCAACGGATTGGGCCTGGACAGAGAAAAGTTCCTGGCCAAATATACGATAAGGCATAATAATAAGACCCTGCTCAGAAGCCAAAACGGCAGCTGCGTATTCTTCAGCCAAGATCAGGGCTGCCAGGTGCACAGCCACAAGCCTGACATCTGCAGGGCCTGGCCTTTTTTCCAGGGCAATCTACAAGATGAGCAAAGCTGGCTATTGGCCCAGGACTACTGCCCTGGCCTCAACCCCAAAGTGAGGCATCAGGAATTTGTACGGCAAGGCCTTATTTATCTGCAAGAAAACGATCTCATCCATTCCAGCCATGACCCAGAGGCACCAGCAGCCCTGCTAAAAAAGGACCAAGATCTGGAATGCAAGTAAATGAAAGCTACCAGATCCTGGGTATCAGCCAGGAGGCCGATCTCGAAGAGATCAAAAGCGCCTACCGCAGGCAGGCCTTTGCTTGTCACCCTGATTTGCATCCGGATGACCCCCAGGCTGGGGCTAAGTTCCAGAGGCTAAATCAGGCCTATGTCTTCCTTTTGGAGCTAAGGCAGCAAGAGGCCGAAGTTGGGCAGAACACTTTCCAAAGCGCTTATGCCAGACATAAGGCCCAGCAGGAATATACCAGGACACAGACTCGCAAAGAAAGCACCAGGCAGGCACACAGATCCAGACAGCAAGCCAAAGCTTCTAAATCTGGAGAAAGGGAGAAGACCAGACACTGGGAACGCTACTTCAGCCAGGAGGAGATCCTGAAAAATATCTTGAACGATCCCTTTGCCAGACAAGTTTTTGAAGATATTTTCCGCAAGATCAAAAAGAAAAAGCCAGAGCTAAAACGAATGAAGCCAGGCCTGCAGGGCAAGTCTCTGCAGTTGCCCTGGTTAGACCGGGAACTGGATTTGTCCCGGATCTCTCCCAGCAGTGTTAAGCTCTGGCTCAGATCCCAATTGGATCACGAGCACACCATTTATCTGCATCCCAGATATCTGCTTCCGGGCTGCTCAGTGCGCTTTCAGCTACAACAGGGGCCGCGCAGCGAACCCCAAACCATCACCACCACCATTCCCAAGGACTATCAGGCCGGCCGGCCCTTGCGCCTGAAAGGCCTGGGCCGCAGGCTGGGACCCTGGAGGGGGGACCTCTACCTGCGGCTTATGTCCAAGTAAAAGATCAAAACATCTCCTCTCCTGCTTCCTGGACTGTTTTATCAATGGCCTGCTTGAGCTTGTCCGGCAAGCCCATGATATCCACATCCAAAAAGCCGCGGACAATAGTGGAGGTAGCCTCATCCTCATCCAGACCCCGGGCCATAAGGTATTCAATTTCCTCTTGGGCCACCTTGCCCACAGCTGCCTCATGGGAAAGCTCCACCCCGGACACCCTGCCCTCTAATTCTGGTATGGCATGGATGATCCCATCCTTGAGGATCAGGCCCTTGCACTCCAGATGTCCCTTGCAGGGGTAGGCATTGCCAATAATGTGTCCGGGATTGATAATGGTCCCTCCGGTGGTGATAGTTCTGGCCACGATCTCTGCCCTGGTATCAGGGGCATTTAGAGAGACTTTGCTGCCGCTGTTCACATAAGAGCCCGGGGGAGTGGCAATAATGGAGTTGGAGACAGCGGTGGCGTTTCTGCCGTTGAGCTGAATATCGGGATAGAGCTGGGCTGACTTGACTGGCTTGAGCAGGATGTAATTGTTGATAAACACCCCATCCTCTTCCACAATCCCTGCGCTCCTGGGTCGGACATCTACGTCCTCCCCCCAATTGTGGACCATGGTGAAAGTCAGCTTGCCCCCTTTCTTGATATAGATCTCTGAAATGCCCATGTGCAAGGCTGCCCGCACGTCATGGGAGACCGCACAGCCAGTAATGATATGCAGCTCAGAGTCCTCCTCCACCACTATAATGTTGTGCACGTTCTGGCCCACATTCTGACCCTTGATGAACAAGCAGGACTGCACCGGCTCGGTAATCTTGGCCCCTTTCTCAGTGCGGATAAAGTAGCCCCCATGTACACTATCCGCCACAGCCCTGGTGTACTTGTCCTTATTTGGATCCACCAGCTGCCAATAGTATTCAGGCAGGCTATCGTACTTCTGCAGGGCCTCTTTGATATCCAGGATCTCCACCCCTGGCCTGCAGGTATTACAATGCACATTGGAATAATCCATATGCAGAAAGGTCCCGCTTCTGCCTTGCTCACTGACGTCCACTCCTGCCATCAGGAGCTGTTCCTTATCCTGTTCATCCAGGCTGCTCAAATCCTGAATAGACTCTGCCCTGCCGCCTGCAAAGTTAAATGAGGACAGATTCAGATCCTCTCTATTCACAGTGCTGCCTTGGCTGGCTTGAGGGCTGTTCTTTATCTCAGACATCTCACACACTCCTCGTATCCGTATTCGCTAATGTGCTCCAGAATATCCCTGGGTCTGGCAGAGCAACATAGCACTCCATTGTACATGACCATGCCCCTATCAGCATTGATGTAGTCCAGGATATAGCCGGTATGGGTAATAATCAGCCCAGCCACATCCCTTTGCTCCTTTTGCTCCTTCATAGAGTACTGGGGATGGGGCTGAATATCCTGTCCCAGCAGGGATCTGACCAATTTGCCGATCAAGGCCATATTTTCCAGATCCACCCCGGACTCAGGCTCATCAAACAGCAAGAACTTAGGCTGCTGGGCCATGAGCTGCAAGAGCTCAGAACGCTTGATTTCACCTCCGGAAAAGCCTGCGTTAATATCCCGGTCCAGGAATTTTTCCAGCTTGACCTTAGAGGCTAATTCCTCCTCATCCACCTCCTGGCCCCCCCCTGCTGCTGCAGCGCAAAGCTTTACCAGCTGCCTGGTTTTGAGCCCGTTTATGGTGGGCGGCCTCTGAAAGGACATACCCACCCCCAACCTGGCCCTCTCGTGGATGGACATGTGGGTGATATCCTGGCCCCGGAAGGTGATCCTGCCCTGGACTACATCGTAGCCGCTAAAACCCATCAGGGTCATTAGCAGGGTGGTCTTGCCCGAGCCGTTAGGGCCAAACAGGATAAAGGTCTCGTCTCTGGCTATCTCCAGATCAACCCCTTTTAGGACCTTGGTCTCTCCAATCTTGACGTGCAAATCCTCAATCTGCAGCATATAAGGATCCTTGGTTTAACAGTTTTCTGTCCGGCAAACATACAAACCGGATAACTATTCACCAGGTCCGGGGGTTCGGCCCACAGGACTCAAAAAACTCGCTCCTAAGAATGCGTAAAGCAAAAGTTTGCTATTGGACCTCTTGAACTTCCAGAGGATCATGGTGGAGTTATAGGTTGAAATAGCCTGTAAATTTTTGCTTAACGCATTCTAAATCGCTCAAACATTTTGAGCCTGTGGGCCGAACCCCCGGACCTTGGTTACTTCCTCGGTAATGCTTGTCCGAGCATAATAGATGGTGAATATATACCAAACCGACAAGAACGATTATTAATATAATAAATTAGAAATGTCCAGTAATAACTGAGTCTGTGCTATTTGAACAAGAACTCGTCCAGGCTGTCCTTTTTATAATCAAAGCAATAATAACAGCGCTTATTGTCTTTGAAAAAATTCAACAAAAACAGCCCGGCCAGAAAACCAAAGGCATGGGCCCACCAAGCCACGCCTGCCGCATCTGAGGCCGGCCCCAAACTAGCCATTATACCGGACATGATCTGGATTACAAACCAAAGCCCCAAGAAAACCAAAGCAGGCAAAGTCAAAAATATTGGAAAAATAAAGATGGGCACCAAGGTCACAACCTTGGCCTGGGGGTACAGGATAAGGTAGGCGCCCATAACTCCAGCAATGGCCCCCGAGGCCCCTATCACCGGCACAGTGGATTGGCTGTGCAAAAGCATATGACCGCCCAAGGCCAAGAGACCGCAAAGCAGATAAAAGATCAAAAACTTGAAGGGCCCCATGACATCCTCCACATTATCAGCAAATATCCATAATATCCACATATTAATGACAAAATGGAAAAATCCGCTGTGCAGGAACATATGACTGAAAAAAGGCAGGATGCTCAACTCTGGAAAACCCATGTATTTGGCCCATTCCGGGTTAAAATATCTGGCTGGTGCCACACCCAATAAATAGAAGAGCTGAATGACCTCCTCCCGGGGCAAAGGGAGCTTGTAGAGAAAAAACAAGGTGTTGACTACGAGAATCATCCTGGTCATGTAAGGGGGAAATCGGCTGGGAATATCATCTCGGATGGGCAGCATGTCATGTCCTTTGGCCTGAAGAAGCCTTGTTTTGAATAATGGCCTTTTTGTGTAAGTCGCGCACAAAGCGCTTCATTCTGCCTCTGCGTATTCTTTGCAGAACATGGAGCAGGGCCTCAGCCCTATTTTGCAGCCCTGTCCAGTGTCCAGGATTTTCCAGGATCAAATGCACTCCTTGCAGCTTTTCCCGTAGGGAAAGCTGCCAGGCCTCCATCTTTTGTACCTGGTCCTTGCTCCAGCCCCGGCGCTCAGCCAACCAGGATCTGCGCAAAACATCTGGACAATAAACAGCCAGAAGAACATCAAAGTCCGCCTGCAGGCCAGACTCCAGCAAAAGGGGCACCTCAGCCGCAGCCAAACGCGCACCCTGTTGCAGACTCCAAAACTCCTGCAGCTTGTGTCTGACCAGGGGATGGATCAAGGATTGCACCTCTTGCCTCACAGACTGGGAATCCTGCATGGCCTGGAAAAGCCTGGATTTGTCTACAGGTCCTTGTTCTGAGACCAGAAACCTGTCTCCAAAGCTCCTGCGGAGCATCTCCCAGCCCTCAGCACCTGGCTGGTAGAGCTCTGCAACTGCCTTGTCCGCGCTCCAGACCGGAACCATAAACTTGGCCAACAGATTGCTCAAGGCGGATTTGCCGCAGCCCACCTGTCCGGTTATGCCCAGACGCTGGGTTCGCTGCTGCAAAAAAAGCAGCAAACGATAGAAATCCTTGGGCACAGCTCGGGTAAACTTCATCATTTGCCTGGTTTGGGGATGCTCCAGCTCCAGCCTCCAAGCATGCAACATCTGCCTGGGGCAGAGCTTTTCCACAACTGGAAATCTTCGCTGCAGGTCCAAGGTAGCCTTTTTGCCGTAAACCATATCCCCTAAAACAGGATGCCCGATGTAGGCCAGATGGACCCGGATCTGATGGGTCCTGCCTGTTTCGATATTTACCTGCAGCAGGCTGCAATCCTTTTGGGGGAAGCTATATAAAACCTTATACCATGTTTTCGCCCTGCGGCCCTGACCGGGCAAAACCTTCATCTTGACCTTGTTGCCAGGATCCCTGCCCAGGGGCTGTTCGATCCAGGCCTGTTCTTCTTGGGGTGAGCCGTAAACCAGGGTCAGGTAATGCTTCTGTATCCTGCGCTGGGCCAAATCCTTGGCCAACTTGCGCCCGGCCTCCTTATCCCTGGCCACCATAAGCAAACCTGAAGTATCCTTGTCCAGCCTATGCACAATACCAGGCCGCAATGGGTCTAAATCCTGCAATTCTGGAAAATCATGGAGCAAATAGTGCACCAGGGTGGTCTCCTGACAGGAATCTGCTGGATGTACTGTAAGCCCGGGGGGCTTATCAAGCACTAACAGCCGGGAATCCTGCCAGAGAATACGAAGCTGTCCAGGGACCGGCAGCAATCCCGTCTCCTGTATAGGGATCTCCAGCTGCAGTTTGTCCCCTGTAGCAACCCTGGCAGAGGCCTTGGTGCAGATCTGGGCATTGAGCATGGCCTTGCCGGCCTTTATCCATCTGCCAATCTTGGCCCTGGAAAAGCCCCTGGGCTGCAGCCGCAAGGCCCAGAAGCTATCCAATCTTAGACCTTGCTCAGGCTCTGGGACCACTTCTTGGAGCTGCTCATTATGCTGAGGCATGGATTCCCTCGCTATCCTTATTCTGGACGCGGCAGTATGAGTAGCCTTGACAAAGCTGCGGCTTCAGCCAAATATGTCTATAATGCAAGGAGACCTTCATAGGCATGCAACATTTGTGGCCGCTGGGCTCCCAATGGCTCCTGAACCAGGTTTTGCCTATCCTCTTGACTCTGATACTGGCTGCAGCCGCAGTAAAGACCAGTAGCAGACTCATTTCCAGAATAATTACTGGATTTGTCCAAAACAAGGACGAGGATTTCTAAAAGCGGGCAGAAACTTTGGGCTCCATACTGCAGCTGGTCTTAAAGATCCTGATTTTGTTTTTAGCTGCCTTGATCCTGCTTGGCAAGCTGGGTATAGAGATTGGGCCTCTTATAGCTGCAGCAGGCATTCTGGGCCTGGCAGTGGCCTTCGGAGCCCAGAATATCGCCCAGGATGTGATCAAAGGAATGATCTCCTTGCGGACAGCTCAGGCTGATGCACTTGCATGCATAGCATGTTCTTGACTTTTCGCTTTATGGGACTCAAACTTTACATTTTCGAATTTGCACAAGGAGATGTTTGCTATGCCGGTATTGGTGGTCAATGTGGATCATATCGCCACTTTGCGCCAGGCCAGACTAGCCAGGGAGCCGGATCCTGTGCATGCTGCCTGTCTGGCTGAGCTTGGCGGCGCCCAGGGAATCATAGTCCATCTGCGGGAGGACCGCAGACATATCCAGGACCGGGACCTGGAGCTTTTAAAGCAGACTGTGCAGACTGGGCTACATCTGGAGATGGCTGCCACACATGAGATGCAGGAGATCGCCCTGCGCACCATGCCCAGAATGGTGTGCCTGGTGCCGGAAAAACGTCAGGAGCTGACCACTGAGGGCGGTTTGGACCTTCTGGGCAGGGAAAAGGAGCTGCTGGAGTTCCTGCAGCCCCTGCAGCAAAAAGGCATGGCCTGCAGCCTGTTCATTGATCCGGATTATAGACAGATCCAGGCTGCCCGGGAAACTGGTGCAGAGTATGTCGAGCTGCATACTGGCAGTTATGCTGATGCTGACAATCCAGGACAAAAGGCCCAAGAGCTGGACAAGCTCCTGCAAGGCATCAAACAGGCCCAGGATCTGGGTTTGGAGGTTAATCTGGGCCACGGCCTGAACTACAGCAATATCTTGGCCTTTTCCCAGGTAAGCGGCATTGCGGAGTTTTCCATAGGGCACAGCATAGTGGCCAGGGCCGCCATGGTGGGCATGCAGCAGGCTGTGCGAGATATGGCAGAAATTATCAGCAGCTTCAGGCAATAAGCCGAAGGCAAGCATAGGCTATGATCATCTCCCTGGGCCTGGATCTGGTAGAGCTGGGGCGAATGCAGCAGATCTGGGACAGATTCGGCTCCAGGTTTGCAGAGCGGATCCTGTCAGAGCAGGAGCTGGCCCAGCTGCCCCAAAACCCTGTAGAGTTTCTGGCCTCCAGGTTTGCAGCCAAGGAGGCCGGGGCCAAGGCTTTGGGCACTGGTTTTTCCGCAGGCATCACCCCCAGGCTGATTGAGATGCAAAAAAAAACCGCAGGCAGGCCTGAAATGCGTTTTTTGGGGGCTGCAGCCCGGGCTGCACAAAACCTGGGGGTCAGGTTCATCCATGTCAGCCTGAGCCATACCAGACAAAACGCTTGCTGTGTGGTGATTCTGGAAAAATAAACAAGGACTTTGATATGCGCATTCCCTTGCCCACTCCAGAAGAGATGGCCCATTGGGACAGGCAAAGCATCAACGAGTTCGGCCTTTCCGGACAGATACTCATGGAAAACGCCAGCAGGGAGGCCCTGCATGTGCTCTTGCAGGAATACGGAGCAGTCCGGGGCAAACAGGTCACCTTGTTCGCTGGCTCAGGCAACAACGGCGGGGATGCCTTTGCCCTGGCCAGACACCTGGCAGACCACGGTGCCAAATGCCTGGTGCTGCACACCAAGGAGCAAGCCAATTACCAGGGAGAGACCGCATACCATCTGGAGCTATGCAAGAAAAACCAAGTTCCTCTAGTATTTTTGCCAGACTACAACCTGGAGTTTCTGACTGAGCCGGATATCTTAGTGGATGGACTTTTGGGCACTGGCTTCCAGGGCGAGCTGCGCTCTGATTACCTGGAGCGGATCAGACACATAAACAGATTAGGCCGTAAGGCCTTTGTCCTGGCTCTGGATATTCCCTCTGGTCTCAACGGCAGAACTGGGCAACCCAGCCCAGAGGCGGTCCAAGCCCAGGCCACAGTGACCTTTGAGGCTACCAAGCTAGGTCTTTTCCTGCCCCAAGCACAGAACTACACAGGCAAGCTCATTATCAGGCAGATAGGTATTCCGTGGCAGATAAAAAAGGAAAATCTTCCCAGCTGCTTCGGGCTGCAAAAGGAAGTGCTGCAGCAAATCCCTTTCCCTGGGCAGAGCTCCCACAAAGGTAGTTTTGGCCACGTGCTCATTCTAGGAGGCTCTTCCGGACTGAGCGGGGCTCCTGTCCTGGCTGCTCTAGGAGCCTTGCGCTCTGGCGCAGGGCTGGTCACTGTAGCCTGCCCCAAAAATGTAAGCCCGGAAATCAGACAGGGCTGGCCGGAAATAATGACCCTGCCCCTGGGCCCGGGCAGAAACTGGTCTGCCGGCTGTGCAGAAGAGCTAGCGCCGAGACTGGATATGTTCGATGCAGTGGTACTTGGTCCCGGCCTGGGCAGAGATGAAGGGGCTCAGGAATTTCTGCAGGCCTATCTAGAATTTAAACACCCGCCCACAGTATACGATGCTGATGCCTTATACTGGCTGGCCAAGCAGGAGGTCTGCAGCATTGGTTTAGGCCAGGGGACCATCTTGTCCCCCCATCCCGGAGAAATGGCCAGGCTTTGCAAGATGAGCCCTCCAGAAATCCAGGAGAACAGGATAGACATTTGCAGAAAAATGGCCATGGATATGGGCGCAGTAATGGTCCTTAAGGGTGCTGGCTCAATAATTAGCGATCCCCAGGGCTCAGCCCACATTTCTCCTTTTGCCTGCCCGAGTCTAGCTGTAGGCGGCTCCGGGGATGTTCTGTCCGGAATATTGGGCAGCCTGCTGGCCAGGGATCTAGAGGCTTGGATTGCAGCCTGTGCCGGAGTCTATTGGCACGCCCTGGCAGGCAAAAGACTCCAACACAAAATGCCTGGTCGAGGCAACCTGGCTCAAGAGATTGCGAACGAGCTGCCCTTTTGTCTACCCAGTTCAACTGTTTTTCCAGAATCCAAACAGCCTGATACAGTATAAGGAAGCACCAAACATGACCCAAATTTCAGAGATAATGAGCAAAGAGGTCATCACAGTCAGCCCCCAGACCAAGATCACAGAGGCTACTGCCCTGCTCCTGGAAAATCATGTCAATGGCCTGCCTGTGGTGGATGAAGAAAATAATCTGGTGGGCATTATCTGCCAGAGCGACATCATCACCCAGCAAAAGAAATGGCCAGTGCCCACTGTATTTACTCTTTTGGACGGCATTATTCCTTTATCCTCTTTTAGTCATCTGGAAAAGGAAGTTCAGAAGATGTCTGCCACTACAGTGGAAGAGGCCATGACCCAGGACCCAGTCAGCGTATCCCAGGATACTGATCTGGAGAATGTGGCAGAAATCATGGTCAACAAGAACTACCACACCATTCCGGTGGTTCAGGAGGGAAAGCTGGTGGGTATAGTGGGCAAGGAGGATGTGCTCAAAACGCTGCTTAAATAAACAGCTCGCCAGGAAAAGAGATCGCAAGCCCAGGCAAAACAGCATGTGCAATCAGCATCAGGAACCAGAGCTACAGCTTTCCCTGCCTGGAGTGGATGATACTCTGCGCCTGGGCCAGGAGCTGGCCCGAGGAATTCTTCGGCTTGGGCAATGCCCTTGTATTATTTTGTTGCAGGGAGAGCTGGGCGCTGGCAAGACCACCCTGATTCGAGGTCTGACCCAGGCCCTGCCTGGTGGTCAACAGGCCCAGGTCAGCAGCCCCAGCTTCAACATTATGAACGTCTACCCTACAGATCCAGAGGTCCTGCACCTGGATCTGTACCGGCTGTCTGGCCCTGAGGCCGCGGAAAGCCTTTGGGAGAATTTGGCCCAGGATTACCAAGGGATCTTGCTGGTGGAATGGAGTGAGAACCTGCCTGTGCAGGAATACCCAGAGCAGTATTATCTGCTTCATTTGCGCAGGCAAGGCCCAGGCAGGACAGCCCAACTGCTGGCAATAGGCTGCAGACTTGAACCCCTGATAGACAAGGTGCAGCACTCAGGCTTAAATATTCTGGAAAAAGGAGAGTAGAACCAGATGCGGATCGTGGTCCAGAAATTCGGCGGAACTTCAGTGGCCAATCTGGAATGCATGCAGCAGGTCAAGGACAGGGTTCAACAAAAGCTGGATCAGGGCTATAAGGTTATAGTAGTTCTTTCTGCCATGGCAGGAGAGACTGACAGGCTCATGGCCCTGGCCAAGGAATACTCTTCCAGGCCTGACCCGGCTGAGCTGGATGTGCTTTTGACCACTGGGGAACAGACCTCTGTGGCCTTATTCAGTCTTTTGCTCCTGCAAGAAGGCATCAAAGCCAGATCCATGCTCGGCTTCCAGATACCCATGCTTACAGACCGCTCCTTTGGCAAGGCCAGAATCCTGGAGATCGAAGAGAATCTTCTCCTGGAACAACTCCAGAGACAGGATGTGCTGGTAGTGGCGGGCTTCCAGGGCTGCGACCAGACTAAATGTCTGACCACCTTGGGTAGAGGCGGTTCAGACACCAGTGCCGTTGCCCTGGCTGCCACGGTGCAGGCCGAGGTCTGCGAAATATATACCGATGTGCCCGGGGTCTTCACCACTGATCCCAATGTCTGTCCCCAGGCCAGAAAGCTCGGCAGGATTGCCTACGATGAAATGCTGGAGATGTCCAGCATGGGGGCTAAGGTCCTGCAGATCAGGTCAGTGGAATTCGCCAAGAAATACAACGTCCCGGTTCATGTACGTTCCACTTTCAGGAATGAACCAGGGACAATGCTGGTGCAGGAGGACAAGGATATGGAACAAGTCTTGGTCTCAGGCATAGCCTATGACAAGGACCAGGCCAGGCTGACCCTGGTGGAAGTCTATGATGAACCCGGCATTGCCGCCTCTATCTTTGAACCCCTGGCCTCGGCCGGCATCGTAGTGGACATGATCGTCCAGAATCCCAGCCGGGAGGGCAGAACCGACATCACCTTTACTGTAAGTAAAGGGGACTTGGACCGGGCCCTCCAGATCATCAAAGGCTCCCAGGATGAGCTCGGAGCCAAGGCTATTCTGCAGGACACCAAGGTGAGCAAGGTTTCCATCATCGGGGTAGGAATGCGAAATCATTCCGGAGTGGCTGCCATAGCCTTCAAATCCCTGCAAACTGAAGGTATCAATATCATTCTGATCAGCACCTCTGAGATCAAGATCTCCTGTCTAATTGAGGAGAAGTATACAGAGCTGGCAGTGCGAACCCTGCACGAGGCCTTTGGTCTGGAACAAGAACCTCAGTCGGAAACTTTACGCAAATGAATATGACACCTTGGATAAGCATCTATGATACCACCTTAAGGGACGGCACCCAGGCAGAGGACCTGCATCTGTCCACAGAGGACAAAATCAGGATTTCCCAGAAGCTGGATGACTTGGGCCTGGATTATATTGAGGGGGGCTGGCCTGGATCCAATCCGACTGACGAGCTCTTTTTCCAGGAGATCCAGAACTATGCCCTGAAAAAGGCCAAAATGGTAGCCTTTGGTGCTACCCATAATCCTAAGTCCAGTCCAGAAAAGGATCAGGGATTTCAAAAGATCCTCCAGGCAGGTACTGAGGCCGTGACTTTGTTCGGAAAAAGCTGGGAGGTGCATGTCAAGGAAGCATTGCGTATCTCCATGGATAAGAACCTGGAGCTTATCCAAAACTCCCTGGCCTACTTCCGGCCAAAGGTACAGGAGCTGTTCTTTGACGCAGAGCACTTCTTTGACGGCTTCAAGGCCAACAAGGACTATGCCCTAGCCTGCCTCAAGAAGGCTCACCAGGCAGGCTCGGACCTATTGGTGCTCTGCGACACGAATGGGGGCACCCTGACCCAGGAAATTGTGGACATTCTGGGACAAGTGCGCCAGGAGCTGCCCCAAGCTAGACTGGGCATCCATGCCCATAACGACTCTGAGCTGGCTGTGGCCAATTCCTTGGCCGCGGTACAGGCAGGGGTGGTCCAGGTCCAAGGCACTATCAACGGCTTCGGGGAACGCTGCGGCAATGCCAACCTCTGTTCCATAATTCCTGCCCTTGAGCTGAAAATGGGATATAGCTGCCTGCCTGAGGACCAACTTTCCAAGCTGACCAGCGTATCCCACTATGTCTCAGAAGTGGCCAACTTAAGACCCTTTCACCGCCAGCCCTATGTGGGCAGATCTGCATTCGCGCATAAAGGCGGTGTGCATGTCAGCGCCATTCGGCGCAACCCAATAACCTACGAGCATATCAGCCCGGAAAGCGTAGGCAACAAACAAAGGGTGCTCCTCTCGGATCTGGCAGGCAAGAGCAATATCCTGTTCAAAGCCCGGCAGTATGGGCTGCCCCTGGACAGGGACGATCCCTTCGTCCCAGAGCTTTTAACCCAGGTCAAAGAGATGGAGAGCAAGGGCTACGAATTCTCAGTGGCAGAGGCCTCATTCGAGCTATTGCTGTATCGGGCCCTGGGCAGGATGCGCAAATACTACTCCCTGCTAGGCTTCAGGGTCATGGATGCCAAGCAACAGGAGAACCAGGAGCCTTTTTCCGAGGCCACGGTCATGATCCAGGTAGGTGGTGTGGTGGAGCATACTGCAGCCACAGGCAAAGGCCCGGTCAATGCCTTGGACAATGCCCTGCGCAAAGGATTGGAAAAGTTCTATCCCAATTTGCAGGAAATGAGCCTGCTGGATTTCAAGGTCAGGGTTTTGTCTCCTAGCATCAACGCCTCCAGCGGCACAGCCTCCAGGGTCAGGGTGCTTATTGAATCCGGAGACCAAAGATCCAAGTGGATCACCATGGGAGTCTCCTTCAACATTATTGAGGCCAGCTGGCAGGCCCTTGTGGATTCGGTGAACTACAAGCTGTTTAAGGATAATCAACTTGAGGAAAAGTAGCGTCAAAGTGTATTTAGAATGAAAATGTTTCCCTTGAAGAATTTGGGCTTGACAAAGTCAATGATATAAGAATAGAATAATCATTATTAATCTCATTCATTATAACGTACGAAAAAAAGAGAGAATTTTAAAACCTAACGTATTGATCAAAAGGCAAATATGAACTTTAGATTTACCACCCAACGCAAAGCCATCCTGGAAGAGCTCCAGAAAGTAAACTCCCATCCCACAGCGGATGAGGTCTACGAAATGGTTCGCAGTCGTCTGCCCAAAGTCAGCCTGGGCACTATTTATAGGAATCTGGATATGCTGGCCTCCCAGGGCATGATCCAGAAGCTGCATGTGGCAGATACCCAGATGCGCTTTGATGGCAATCCAGCCCCCCATCTGCATATCTATTGCCAGGAATGCGGCAGAGTGGCGGACATTCATGCCAGTTTGCAGATCTCCCAACTGTTTCAGGATCTGGATACAGACTTTAAAATCACAGGCTACACCCTGTTTTTCCAGGGCATATGCCCTGCATGCCAAAAAAGTAAATGCCAGGAACAATAAAAATCAAAGGAGGCATAGATGCCGTCTCTGAAAGGAACAAAGACCGAACAAAATATCCTGACTGCCTTTGCTGGGGAATCCCAGGCCAGAAACAGATACACCTACTTTGCCAAGCAGGCCAAAAAGGACGGCTTTGAACAAATCTCTTTCATCTTCGAGGAAACCGCTAATCAGGAAAAAGAGCATGCCAAGCGCCTGTTCAAGTTCCTGGAAGGCGGAGAGGCCCAAATCCAGGCCAGCTTCCCTGCAGGCAGGATAGGCTCCACTCAGGAGAATCTCAAAGAGGCTGCAGGCGGGGAAAACTACGAGTACACTGAGATGTACCCAGGCTTTGCCCAAACAGCCCGTGATGAGGGTTTTCCAGAGATAGCCTATGTTATGAAATCCATTGCAGTAGCTGAAAAATTCCACGAAAAGCGTTATCTGGAGCTTCTGCGCAATATAGAACAGGGCACTGTGTTTAAAAAGGCAAAAAGCGTTACCTGGCGCTGCCGCAACTGCGGCTACATTCACGAAGGCCAGGAAGCTATGCAGGAATGCCCTTCCTGCGCCCACCCCCAGGCCCATTTCGAGCTGGTCTGCGAGAACTGGTAGCTTATTGCAGAGCCCAGATTCCCCCCTGAAAAATGGCGTCCCTGGGTTTCCAGGGGCGCCATTTTTTGGATCATTTGACATTCCCTTTGATACCGGTACATGATAGAAGCCTGAGATGAAGAACAATTGAGAACATGAAGGTTCTCCTAAAATCCTGGAGGAAACTATGCAACCGATTCAGATCAAACCTAATGTATATTGGGTAGGTGTGGTAGACTGGAATCTCAGAGACTTCCATGGCTACTCCCAGACCAGACAGGGCACCTCCTACAATGCCTATGTGGTCCTAGATGATAAGATCACTTTGTTTGATACAGTCAGCGCTGGATACCAGGAGGAATTCCTGCACAGCCTGTCCCAAATCATTGACCCTGGAAAAATAGACTACCTGGTAGTCAACCATGGGGAGCCTGACCACGCAGGCAGCCTGCCCTATATTGTCCAGCACACCCAGCCAGAGAGGATCTTTTGCTCCAAGATGGGCCAAAAGTTCATTCAGGGCAGATTCAATACCCAAGGCTGGCCCCTGGAAACAGTAAACAGTGAGCAGGTGCTCAGCCTGGGCAGCAAAAGCGTACAGTTTTTGGAGACCAGAATGCTGCACTGGCCTGACAGCATGGTTTCCTATATCCCTGAGGACAAGCTGCTCATCTCCCAGGATGCCTTTGGCCAGAACATAGCCAGCACTAAGGTTCTGGATCAGGAGCAGGACTGGCCTAGTTTAAAGCAGGAAATGGCCACCTATTTTGCAAATATCATCCTGCCCTACTCCTCAAATGTTTTTAAAAGCCTGCAGAAGATTCAGGAGCTGGGCTGGGAGATCGATATGATCGCCCCGGACCATGGCCTGGTGCTGCAGAAGTATGTTGCAGACGCTGTCTCTGCCTACCAGGAGTTCGCTGCCCAGAAGCCCAAGGCCAA
Source organism: uncultured Desulfohalobiaceae bacterium (assembly GCA_964494985.1). Taxonomy (GTDB): domain Bacteria; phylum Desulfobacterota; class Desulfovibrionia; order Desulfovibrionales; family Desulfothermaceae; genus CAZBUB01. The sequence continues at coordinate 15,705 of CAZBUB010000047.1, forward strand.
GGCAGTGATCTTCTATGACACTATGTGGAAGAGCACGGAAACCATGGCCCGCACCCTGGCCTCTGCCCTGGGTGAACAGGGACTGGAGGTTAAAGTCTTCCATCTCAAAAGATGGCACCACTCAGAAGTCATGGCCCAGGTCTGGGACGCCGCTGCCATCCTGGCCGGCTCTCCTACCCACAACAACGGCATCATGCCCTTGGTGGCGGACATGCTGACCTATATGCAGGGTTTGAAACCCCAAAACAAACTGGGCGCGGCCTTTGGTTCATATGGCTGGAGCGGTGAATCCCCGCGAATCATCCAGGACTGGCTGCAGAAGATGGGCATGGAGACTGTGCTTGATCCAATTCGCATCCTGCATGTGCCAGGAGATCAGAACCTGCTCGATGTGAGCGAAAAGGCCCGGACTCTGGCCCAGAGCATTTGGGCCAGGGTGCAGGCATAGTTTTACTGAGGCTGCTGAGGCATGAGCCGAATAAGCCGCACGGAATTCACCTCATACGCGGAAAGCGTGCCCCGGGTCCTGGAGGAGCTGCAGGCGCAGCAGGCCCTGGCAGGGCAGAAGAAGGTCCTTTTAAAGCCCAATCTGATAAATGACTCCGCCTTTCCGGTTACCACGCACCGGGACTTTTGCGCTGCGGTCATAGAGTATGTCCAGGCCTGCTGCAGCTGCGAGCTGATAATTGCTGAAGGGTGTGGGGATCCGGGCCTGGAAACCTGGCAGGTCTTTCAGGCCCTGGGCTATTCCAGGCTCTGCAGCAGCTATGATGTGCAGCTGGTGGACCTGAATCTGGAAGAGCTGCTGCGGCTGGAGAACCCGGACTGCGATGTGCTGCCAGAAATATATTTACCCCAAATAGCTTTTGAGGCCTATATCATCTCCCTGCCTGTGCTCAAGGCCCATTCTCTGGCCAGGATTACCGGGACCCTGAAAAACATGCTGGGTTTTGCCCCGCCCAGCTATTACAGCGGAAGGCATGGCAGCTGGAAGAAGGCGTTTTTCCACGGGCAGATGCAGGAGTCACTGCAGGATCTAAACAGCTACCTCTTGCCTGACTTGAGCCTTATGGACGCCAGCCAGGGCCTGGCCCAGCAGCATCTGGGAGGGCCAGTCTGCAGCCCAAAAGTAAACCAGATCCTGGGCTCCTATGACGCTTATGCCCTGGATCAGGAGGCTGCCAGGCTGCTGGGCCTGAAACCGGAGAGCATCAAGCATCTCTGGCCCTATGATTAACGGCCAAAAGAATAGGCTTGACGACAATCATATTCAGAGATTATCAGCGCAGGTAGGGATGAAAAATTTTTCGCCCCTCCTACTAGAGCCGTAGCTCCTAGT
>CAZBUB010000048.1:0-16559 GCA_964494985.1 uncultured Desulfohalobiaceae bacterium
CCAGCCTGGGCAGAGGAGGAGAAGCAAGCCCAGGAAATGGAGGAGATGGTGGTCAAAGGCGACAAGCAGGCTCCTCAGATTTCTTTAGAGTCCCAAAAGGCTGTTCTTGATGTGGAAGCTTATCAGGGAGCAGCCATACCTCAGAATGTGGGAGACTATATCAAGGATCTGCCCATGATAGATTTCCGGGGAGATTCAGAGCTGGTTCCGGATAGCGATACTTTCTATCTTCGCGGATTTGAAAGCAATAGATTTGTAAATGCCTTGGATGGGGTGAATATACGCAAGACTGGAGGCCGCAGGGGAAGCAACATTGTGGATTATGCCCTGTTGCCTCCTTTTCTGATCGATTCCATTGAAGTAATGCCAGGGCCGCATTCCGCGCTTTATCCAGGCAAGAGCATTGGAGGGACAGTAAACTTCCTATCCAAGACCCCGCAAAGGTATGAAACACATAAACCTGAATTCGCTGTCTCTACAAGTTACGGGGACTATGCCACTCAGAACCACAGCATGTCTGCACAAGGTGGAGCTGGGGACTTTACCTATGATCTGGGTTATCAGAAATACTACACAGATGGCTATCTGCGAAATCATGAAGCTGATATAGATACTGTTTTTGGCCGTGTCGGATATATTTTGCCCAATGAAGGTTATATCACTTTGCAGACCTCTTATGCTGATGCGGATCGTCAAAGGCCAGTAATAAACGACCCTGATGACCCCAAAAGCGACTACGATTCAGATTATCCAATCAGGGAGAAGGAAAGCGGCAGGGATCTTTATGCAAGGCAAAAGCCAAGCTGGGACAAGATCGCTACCTACCATAGGCTGAGTAGTGAAGTGCCCAGTCCTCTGGGCACCTGGTCAGCAGGGGCCTATTACGGAGAGGAGAGCAGGGATCATTACGACAAGGACAGCGGGTCCTGGCAGACACATTGGCTGCAGAAAGGTGTTAAGGTCAGTAATGAGTTTGAGCTGGCTGAAAACCATAAAACCATAATAGGCACAGAACTGGAGAAGCAGCACGATGGGGATGAAGATTCCCTTGATGAAAGGATTGAGATCCTCTCAGGCTTTGCACAGCACGAATGGACACCGATTTCTAGTTTAACTCTGACAGGTGGGTTGCGTTTTGAGGACGTAACCATTCAAGTTGATAATCAAGAGGATTATATAACAGGCAAAGATGCCTGGATTGAACGTGATTGGTCCTCCTGGTCTCCCAAGAGTTTTTTGACCCATGATTTGGATCGATATGCGGACTGGCTCAGGGATACTTCTGTTTCAGCAGGTGTGAGTCGTATTTGGAGGGCTCCAGATTATCACGGAGACTACAATCCTCAGGGCAGGCCCGCCGGTGCCTGGCTGGATCCAGAGCATGGAGTCGGCTATGACGCTGTTTTGTCCAGGAGACTCATTAAAGATATCCAGATGAAGCTCAACTTCTTTCATTATCGGATAAAGGATTACATTGCCTCCAATCGGAAGTTTGCAGAATATGGTAATCATAAAGGGATTCCAGATAATGTTGATGGAACAGGGAAGGAGTACAAAGATTATAAAATTAATCTGGACAAGATGATCCGTCAAGGTTTGGAGGTGCAACTCGAGGGGAGCTTGAGCGATGATTTGGAGTTCATGCTGGGATATGCCTACCAGGATTTCGATAACAAGGGTGGAGAGCCTGCAGGGGAAGAGGAGTTGGATAATCGTCCCGAGCATCGGGTCAATGCCAGGCTGACATATCAGCTCTACCAGGCTACAAAGCTGATCCTGGATTATGAGTACCAGGACAAGCAGGTTAGTGTCAGCGCAGAAGAGGTTGCGGAAGACGAATATGAGTTCCATGAAACTGATATAGATGCCTTCCATGTTTTTGACTTGGCAGTAGAGCAGCAGCTTTTCCAGGAGTGGCAAGGAGTTAAAGACGGTAGGCTCAAATTCTATGTCAAGAATCTTCTGGATCGGGACTACACTAATTCCAGTGGCTATCCAGCCCTAGATCGAACCATGGGCGTGGGACTTTCATTTAGATACTAGCCAGCTAATAAGATTATTAGACAAATAATCAAGGAGAAATAAACAATGCGAACGGTAAACTCAAGCAATACGCTTTATAGGCATGTAGGCAAGATTGTATTGTTCACGGCTTTGATTTTTTCTTTTTTTATTTCTTCAGCCTCTGCATCTGAGAGTCAAGCCCAAGGCAGCTTCCAGCTGGTCAGCGTTGGGGTGGGTGATCCGGATCTGATTACAGTCCGGGCTATAGACAGGATCCAGGACTCGGACATCATTATCTGCAGGCCCAAGGTGAAGCAAGCTTTTGCCGAGTATTTGCAGGATAAGACCTTCTGGGAAGGAGCCTTTGAAGAATGGAGGACCTGGGATCAGGATTGCGAGGATATTGAGGACCGCCAAAAGCGAGAAGAATGCCGCAGGGACAGGAAGGTGCGCCAGGACCTGGAGACCAGGATTCGGACCGCTGTCAAGCAGGGCAAGACAGTCTCAGTGCTGGGGCAGGGGGATCTGCTGCTCTATGGAGGCCCTTACCACTGGTATTTGGAAGAGCTGGCTGACCTGGAGCCGGAGATAGTGCCCGGGGTGAGCTGTCTGAACGCGGCAAACGCCAATCTGGGTACTGAGCTCATGGGCGGCAAGGAAACCAGTTCTACTGTGCTGACCCATTACAAGGATATAGACAAGGTGGCTGAGCATCAGCCTACTCTGGTGATCTTTACCATGCATACAGAGTTTTCGGATCTGGTGCAGAAACTTAAAGAATACTATCCCCGGCAGACCCCTATAGCAGTAGTCTTCTACGCAGGCTATAAGGACAAGGAGTATCGGATTTCCGGGACCCTGGATACAATCCTGGAAAAGACCAAAGGCAAGGATTTCCCTTTCGAGCACCTGGTGTATGTCGGGGATTTCATGGCTGAGTAACTGACGAAAATGTCAGCAACAAAATACAAGGGCCAAAGTCTTCAATGCGTGGTGCTGTAGACGGCAATGGGGATCTGCTGCGGCAGGTAGGGCTGTTCTCCGCCACCGTGCTGGTGATTTCCAACATGGTGGGCACAGGGATCTTCACCACATCCGGGCTGATCATGCAGGAGCTGCAAGATCCGGTGCTGCTGCTCCTGTGCTGGCTGTGCGGCGGTATCTTTGCCCTGGCTGGCGCGCTTTGCTACGGAGAGCTGGGGGCCAGGTTCCCCAAGGCAGGCGGGGAGTATGTCTTTTTGCGGGAGTGCTTTGGCAAATTGGCAGGCTTCCTCTCGGGCTGGATCTCCCTGATCGTGGGGTTTTCCGCCCCTATTGCCGCAGCAGCCATAGCCTTTGCCACCTATCTGTACTCAGGCCTGGGCCTGGATACCAGCTGGGAGCAGCCTGTGGAAGTCCTGGGCCTGCAGGCGGCCAGGCTGTCCCTGGTGAACCTGACTGCTGTGGCAGCCGTGGTGGTTTTCAGCCTGCTGCACTACTTAAGCGTGATCATCGGCAGCAGGGTGCAGAACCTGCTGACCATTTCCAACTTCGCCTTGATATTGCTGTTTATCATCCTGGGCCTGAGCCTGGGGCAGGGCTCCAGCCAGAATGTCGTCCAGACCCAGGGCTGGTCAGGCTTTTCCGCCCAAGGCTTTGCTGTGTCCCTGATATTCGTGTTCTTTGCTTACAGCGGCTGGAACGCGGCAGCCTATTTGGGCGGGGAGATCAAGAATCCGGGCCGGAACATCCCTCTGGCCCTGGTCCTGGGCACTCTTCTGGTCATCGGGCTGTATTTGCTGCTGAACCTGGTGTTTGTCTACTCCATGCCGCCAGAGGAAATGCAGGGCGTGGTGGATGTGGGGGCCAAGTCAGCGAGATCTTTGTTCGGCCAAGGGATGAGCAGGTTTCTGAGCCTGGCTGTGGCCCTGGGCATCCTGTCCGCGGTCAGCGCCATGGTCATGACCGGGCCCAGGATTTACTACGCCATGTCCAGGGACGGGGTGTTCTTTACCAGGCTGGCCAGGGTCAATCCTGAGCGCAGGACCCCGGCCTACTCCATCATCCTGCAGGGGGGCATAGCCTGTGTCATGGTGGTGACTGCTGCGTTTGAAGCCCTTTTGATGTATATCGGCTTTACCCTGTCCATATTTGCCATGCTGACTGTAGTGGGCTTGATGCGCATCAGGAGGAGCAGACCCCAGACTGCAGGGGGCTACAGGACCCTGGGCTATCCCCTGACCCCGCTGTTCTTTATCCTGGGCAACCTGTGGATCATTTACTACATGCTGCAGAGCAGACCCTTAAGCGGGGTTTTCGGCCTGGGCACCATTGCCGCAGGAGTGCTGGTCTATCTGGGCTTTGCCTACCGGGAGAGGCTGAGGCTGGTGTTGCCAGGCAAGAACATAGGCAGCAAGTAAAATAATTTCTATTCTATACCCAATGAAAAGACCTCGCCTTGGAAACTCCTCAAGGGTAGCACCTGTTCATTACATATTAAATTTAAGTTGTACTATTTAATTATTAATGCTACTCCAGGCGCAATTTTTGTTTAGTCTTAACATTAAACAAAGGAGTGCGCTGATGTGCAGGAGGAGGCATGTCTTCGTGGTGGGTTTGCTGCTGGGTTTGTGGCTGGTGCCAGGTGTGTTGAACGCCCAGGAGAAGCAAGAGGCTCAACATCAGATGGATGAAGTGGTGGTATCGGCTACTCGGAGCGAGACCTTGCTCAAGGATGCTCCCCAGAATGTCACAGTTCTGGATCGGGAGGCAATCATGAATTCTCCCTATGATCGAGTGGAGGACATTGTGCGTAGTCTCCCCGGCATGTACAACTTCAGGCACAACAGCCTGCAGACCAACGGCATAATCAGCCCGCTGATCATGCGCGGTGTGGGCAAGAACAGAGTGCTGTTCCTGGTGGACGGCGTGCCCCAGAACGACAACTTCAATAATGCTATTTCCTGGGTAGCCTGGGGACACATCCCCAAGGAAGCGATCGAGCGAATCGAGGTAGTGCGCGGACCAACTTCAGCCCTGTACGGATCCGAAGGTTTGGGCGGAGTGGTGCATATTATTACCAGGGATCCAGCTGAGCAAAGGCAGGGGTCCTTAAGTGCCCAGACTGGCACAGCCAGCACTTTCAGAACTTCAGGGATGTATAGCGAAAAATTCGATAAGGCAGGTCTTTTGCTGGCTGGCGGATATGAAGAAAGTGACGGCTTCTATATGCAGGATCAAAAGGAGGATTATGACATCAAACGGCACCGGGACGTAGGTCAGGCCCTGGCCAAAGCCACCTATGAGCTTGGTTCCTCTACAGATATTAGCCTGGCATCATTATATTACGATCATGAAACTGGCAAGGGACGGGAATTCTTTTATGACGACCTGCAGCTGGATCAGCATTGGCTGGATCTATCCCACCAGGGGAAGCTGCTGGACCTGAAAGGCCTGGTTTATTTGAACAGGGCAGATAAAGTTGCTTATCAGGACTCCTCTAAAGATGATTTTTCTTCTTTGCTGCGCAAGGAAGATGTTCCTACCAAGACCTGGGGTGCTGACTTGCAAGGGGATTTGGATTTCACCCCCTGGTCCAGATTGAGCCTGGGTGCGTCTTTCAAACAGTCTTCCTGGGATTACGACAATATCTACACCCAAAGTACCCGGGATGAAGGAGCAGAGGGCAAGCAGCGCTTTATATCCCCGTTTGCCAATCTGGACCTGCGTTTTCTGGATCAGTCCCTGATTGTCAATCTGGGTGCCCGCTATGACTGGATAGAAACTTATGACGGAGCCAACTGGGATGATAACCCAAAGAAGCCTTTTGACAACAAGTTTGATGATCAGCGCGAAGAGAGTTTTTCACCCAAAGCAGGCATTACTTATCACGCTGATCAGAAGACCACTTTCAGGGCGTCCGGGGGGAAAGGGTTTCGAGCTCCCAGTCTGTTCGAGATGTACAAAGTGCATGTCCGCGGAGGAGGTACCTATTTCAGGGAGGCCAACCCGGATCTGGAGGCAGAAGAGATCTGGTCCTATGATCTCGGTGTGGAGAGATATCTGACAGATAACCTGCTGGGCAAAGTCACATTTTATCAGGCTAGGGCCAAGGATTATATTGGAGATCGCCTCATAGATACTGAGCCAATTTCCGGAGGCAAGAAAACGAGATACTACTACAAGAATGATAATATAAGTGAAGTGGATATCTACGGCCTGGAAAATGAGCTGCATTGGCAGGTCAGGCACGATTGGAGTCTGTTCGGCAACTATACGTACAATGTTTCCAAAGTGGAAAAAGATGAAGAAAATCCTGACCTGGAGGGCAATTATCTGCCCAATCAGCCCAAGCATAAGCTGCATCTGGGCCTTAATTACCAGAACCCAGAGCTGGTGGATCTTACTCTTATAGCCAACTATATGCGAGATATCTATTTTGATGATGAAAACACGCTGGATACAGGGGGCTACTGGACAGTGGATATGTCTTTGTCTCGCAGGGTTATGGATCGCATGCAGTTCTTTGTGCAGGCCAACAACATTCTGGACAAGGAATACCCGATATTCCTGAGACAGGGTCGGGCCAATGATATTGCTCCGGGCAGGATTGTTATGGCCGGGATAAAAGTCGATCTCTAGGCTGTATTCTAAAAAATTTCTGTCTGCAGCTAAGCATGCTGCAGACAGGAACCACAAAAGCAAAGGGGCGGCTCATGAAAGTTTTGATTTCGGTCATGGCTTTGATCTTATTGCAGATGTTTGTCTGTGTACCTGCCTGGGGCCATCATTTGTGGATCGAGCCTGCTGAAGACAATGCCTGGCTGGTCGTCAGGGGCTTGATCGCGGAGAGAATGGATGAATATGACCCAGGGTGTGTGCAGGAGATCCAGGCCTATGGAGAGCAGGGAGAAGAGCTGGATGTAGAAAGGCAGGATTTGGAGGATCAGGTGCGGTTCACTGCTTCTAAGGATCTCGCCATGGCTACAGTATGGAGCAAATGGGGCTATCGGGTGAATACCACCAAAGGCAAAAAGCTCATTACTCGCAAGGAGGCAGAATCCAAAGGCTTGAAGGTGCTGTCAGCTTTTTACTCCACACAATACGCCAAGTCCCTGTTTTATTGGAACCGGAAAGCAAATAAGCCAACTGGGCTGCGCTTTGAGATCATCCCCCTGCAGAATCCGCTGCAGGCAGAACCAGGTACTCCTATTGAGGTCCAGGTTCTCTTTGATGCAAAACCCCTAGCTGATGCAACGTTATATACAGCCCAGGGAGAGGAAAAGACTACAGATGCCCAAGGCATGGCAAAGGTGGAAGTACCCAGGGAAGATATTGCGCTGTTGTACGCCAAGCACCGCATTGATGTTGAAGGCGATGCCAGAAAAGACTTTGAAGTCTTCAGGACCTTTCTTACTTACGAGGTGCAGGAATAATGAAATCAAGGCCTGAATTCAGCTTGACTTGAGCGAGCTGCATATTAATATTGAATATTGTTCAAGGTTAAGAGTTTGGGCTAGGGATTTTGCAATTTCTCACGTCGATTAAGCTTAGAATAGGAGGTCCATATGGTGGAGAAGGCCAAGGAAGAAAGGCGGGCCAAGGTGATCGAAGTCCTGAATACAGCCAGGGAGATGGAGCTGCATGCCATCTACCAGTACATGAACCAGCACTATGGCCTGGATGACATGGACTATGGCGAGCTGGCCAAAAACATTAAGCTGATAGCCATAGACGAGATGCGCCACGCAGAGATGTTTGCTGAAAGGGTCAAGGAGCTGGGAGGCGAGCCAGTGGCTCAGTCCGAGCAGAAAGTGCAAAAGGGTCAGAAAGTGGAGCAGATCTTTGCCCACGACTCCAAGCTGGAGGACGACACAGTGGATACCTACAACCAGTTCCTGCAGACCTGCAGGGAAAACGGGGACAGCATCACTGCCAAGCTTTTCGAGCAGATCATAGACGAGGAGCAGGAGCACTTGAGCTACTTCGAGAATGTGGGCCAGCACATCCAGGAGCTGGGCTCCACCTATCTGGCCAGGATCGCCGGTACCCCTGCCAGCACTGGCGGATTTTCCAAGGGCTTCACCATGGCCCAGGGCGAGGAATAAAACAAAAGCAGCAAAGGGGGCGAAAGCCTTTTCGCCCCTATACCCACCAGGACTCTCTCTGTGCCAGGAAGGATGCCTGTCATTAACAGCCTGATTTGATTATTCCCAACATATATACCAGCAGACCAGAGCATTAGACGCAAGGCAGTTGCGACTAGACGCTAGTGAGTCGCACACTGTCTGTTTTTAGCTCTGTGTGTGCCAGGTCTTCTTCAGACAATTACTCATTTTATGCATTGCTTAGTTTGAGTAATTTGCTCCAGTTTTTACTCATTTTGTGCATAGCGTGTTTTGGGTAATTTGGCTCATCTCCCAATCCCCTCTTTGTGGCCTTTTAGAGTGAGATAAACGTCACTCAGCAAAAAAGATCGTCTGAGGTATCATTTTTCGTAATGGACAAGCTTGTTTTGTATTTTAAAAACCTATTGGATTTTTTGATTTTTTCTGTGCTAGAGTCCTTTCCAGTTTTTGGGCTGCCATGGCTGAAGGCACAATGCTGGTAAATGTACAAGATGCAAAGGCAGGTAGGTTATGAAAAACTTTCTGGCCACCAGATGGGGGATTGTTTGTGTCGGAGCAATAATCGGCATCCTTGCGGCTTTGCTGCAGAAGTGGGGAAATCCGGCAAATATGGGGATTTGCGTGGCCTGTTTTGAGCGGGACATTGCAGGGGCTGTGGGCATGCATCGGGCAGATGTTGTGCAGTATATGCGTCCGGAGATCATCGGTTTTGTCCTGGGGGCCTTGATTGCTGCTTTGAGCTTTCGCGATTTTCGGCCCAGGGCTGGATCAGCCCCGATTGTGCGCTTTGTCCTGGGAGTGTTTGCCATGATCGGGGCCTTGGTATTCCTGGGCTGTCCCTGGCGTGCCATGCTCAGGCTGGCTGGAGGGGACGGCAACGCCATCCTGGGTCTTTTGGGGCTCATCTTGGGCATCTATATCGGGACCAGGTTCCTTAAGTTCGGCTATACCTTGGGCCGGGAAACCAAAAATTATGCGGCCGTGGGCTTACTCCTGCCCGGAATTATGGTCCTGTTCTTCATCCTGATGCTCATCTTCCCTCAAATCCAGGATGAAGCAAAATCCGGCATCCTGTTTTACAGCCTCAAAGGTCCGGGAGCCATGCATGCCCCACTTCTGGTTTCCCTGCTCGTAGGGCTGGGTGTTGGGATTGCAGCCCAGCGCAGCAGGTTCTGCACTATGGGGGCCTTTCGGGATTTTATCCTGTTTAAGCAAACGCACCTTTTGGGCGGAGTTATCGCCCTGATTGTGGCCGCTTTTGTAGTGAATGTCGCTGTGGGGCAGCTCCAGCCCGGGTTTGCTGATCAGCCCGTGGCTCATGATCAGCACATCTGGAACTTTTTGGGTATGACCCTGGCTGGACTGGCTTTTGCCCTGGCCGGGGGCTGTCCCGGAAGGCAGCTGTTCATGGCTGGAGAAGGGGACGGAGATGCGGCGATCTTTGTCCTGGGCATGATCGTGGGTGCGGCCTTTTCCCACAACTTCGGTCTGGCCAGCTCCCCGGACGGAGTAGGTCCATACGGGATTCAGGCTGTGTTCCTGGGGTTGGCAGTATGTCTGGCTATTGGATTCTTTATGCGCCGCAAACTGGCTTAAGGAGGGGATGAAATGAGCAACACAGTAGATGCCAGGGGTCTTTCCTGCCCCCAGCCTGTACTCATGGCCATGGAAAAAATAAAAGAGATGCAAAAGGGAGAGATGTTAGTCCTGGTGGACACCCAGGCTTCAATGGAGAATGTAAGCCGGGCGGTCCAGTCCCAGGGCTGGGAGGTCAAGGAGATTCGGGAACAGGGTGAGGAGTTTCACCTGTATATTGCCAGGATATAACCACAATGACTTTTGAAGCATTGCACCCAGGATGGATGTCCAAGGTTGTGCACTAACTGTACAGAGAAATTGTATGGTTTGGCTATTCGTCCACCTGTGGAAAGAAGCAGTACACTAAACCATGAATGTTTTTAAAATGAGTATCCATGGTCACTAATTCTGCTCCGGTCTCCATGGTTTGAGCCGCGATCCAAAGATCATTTGTTGGAATTGGTGTTCCCAGCTTTTTAAGTCGGGCCGCAATTCTTGAATATCGGTCCGAGGTAACGTCAGTGAGTGGAGCTTTTGCCACAACTGCATGAGCTAAAAAGCTGTTAAGCTCTTGTATATTCTTGTCATAGCGTGTTCCACATCTAAATCCGAATAGTAATTCGCCCAGGACGATTGGAGAAAATATTATTGAGGTGGCTTGAGCTAAGTAGTCTACAATTCCGTGGTGTCCGCGCATGAATCCGACATAGACATTTGTGTCCAAAAGTATCTTCATTCCCAGATCTCTTTGTCAATCTGTTCACAAGTGGCTATGTTGTGTTTGAACTCATTGGCTTCCTCCTTGGACCATTTTCCAGCCAGGTTTTTGAGTGATGACGCAGGATATTGGCTGCCTTTGAGCTCTTTTTGAATGATTTCTTTGATAACTTGATTAATGGATTTTTGCTTTTGTCGCGCCAGATCTCTAATCTTCTCTTCTATCTCTGGATCAAGACCACGGATTGTGAATTGCTTCATGATGTATTCCTTGATTATTTTTGAATCATTTTATGATTCGATCCTTTTTTATGTCAATGGACATGTCTCGGAATTTATCGATTTAGTGGGCACAATTGATGTTACAAACTAAAATCGCTGGGGCGAAATAGCTTTTGTTTTATTTATGCAGTTTTTGCAAATAGGAGTAGGTGTTGCGATGAATTTTTTCCGTAGGCTGCGCAAAAAGAAACCTAGCCAGGAAGATCGTTCCAGCTGGGGCAGGGGCATCCTGGTTTTTGCCCATACCAGCGAGGTCATTCAGGCTGAGAAGCTTATCAAGAAGGGCGGATTTAATATCAAGGTCATGGGGCCGCCGCCGCAGATCAGGACCGGCTGCGACCTGGTCATCGAGTTCCCCCTGATTGAGGAGCTGAACATTCTCCGGCTGCTGCGGGAGCAGGGAGTGCATGCACAGCAGGTGGTCCCGGTCACGGACCATCTTTTGCAACCGGTGGAACTGTTCATGATTAAGGATTTCGGGGCCTATCTTATGATTCGGGCCGCGAACATGAAGCTGACTGTGGACAAGGAGAGCAAAGTGATTGTCAATATTTCCGGTGGAGGATGTCCGGATGTTCCCTATCTGGCCCGGGAGATGATCGGGAAAACCCTGTCTGAGGCTCCCAAGCCCCAGGATATCGGGCATACTTTGTGCGGGTATGCCCTGCACCTGGCCTATGAGGAGATGCAGTCTCGATGCTTGCAATAGTAGGTACAGTGCCAGAGGAGGACTTCCCCCTGATCTGCGGCCAGGCGGAATTCAGCCCATCCGGACTTCGGGTTGAGGGGAGATCCATTGACGTGAATAGAGGCACTCCTGCCCTGTTGGCTGCCGCCTGTCTTATGCTTCAAACCCTGGGCCAGGATCCGCCCCTGGCCTTTTTGGTAGGAGATACCGGACTGGGCCATGGCAGCCGCAGGCTGTATGCCTATCTGGCCGATCATCTGGCTGATCACGCGCCGGACAACATGGTTTTTCATTATTTGCAGCCGGATGTGGATGGTCACGGCCGGGTGCTTCTGGCTGTGCAGGAACTCCCATCAAGACCACAGCTCATTGCAGACGCCGGGTTCATGTACGCGGCCAAGATGAGCGGACAGAGCTCGGAATATGACCTGTTTACTCCGGATGCCGGAGAACTGGCCTTTCTGGCTGATGAAAAGGCGCCCCATCCTTTCTATACCAGGGGGTTCATCCTATCCGAGGAAAACAAGGTGCCCAGCCTGATAACCCGGGCCTATACCCATGCCAATGCTGCCAGGTATCTCCTGGTCAAGGGCCGGATTGATCATGTTGCTGATTCTTCCGGAATCCTGGCTATGGTAGACTCTCCTGTGAGTGAGGCCATGGAGGCCATTGGGGGGACCGGGGATATATTGACTGGTGTGGTCAGCAGCCTGATGCAGGCTGGCTTGGATGTCCCCAAAGCCTCGGAGCTCGCTGCACGCATCAGCCGAACTGCCGGTGTAATAAGCAATCCTACGCCGGCTTCCCAGGTCCTGGATATAATCCTGTGTCTGCCTGAGGCCTATGGGAAGATTAAGAACGATTGAGGTTTTTTAGGTTCACGGTTTAGTTACGGCATTGGCAGTACTTTCGGAAAGTCCGTCTAAGGGCGACTGCCAGTCGTCCCAAATCTCTACATCGGTAGAGGATTATCTTCAGATGTTGTGGTGTTGCGATGCGAGTAGGGGCGAGCGGCGCTCGCCCTTGTGGATTGAATTTAGGTGAGCGTGTCATGAATACTCCTGCAATTACGCCAGATATGACAGTGTTGGATGTCGTCTCCATTTATCGGGGTACGGAAGAAGTCTTTCGCCGATACGAACATCAGGCTGGGGAATGTATCTGCTGCAATGCCCTGTTCGAAACCCTGCAGGACGCAGCTGGTAAATATGGGCTCAACCTGCAGGAACTGCTGGCTGAGCTGCATACAGCTGCCAAAGGGAAGCAGGCTGGCAATCAGTGAACATTTATTGCACAGGTGTATTAATTCTTGCTTTGTAAGGCAGTGAAAATTGCCATGGAGATGGCAGCAGGGAAATAAAAACTGGCTGCGAGCAAAGGCTATGTCTGCATTCATTTATGAGGCGAATCGATTTCGCAAGAAGCTGCACAAGATGACCCAGGCTGGGGGCAAAGCTCAGGATGCAGCTGACCAGGCCTGGAAGATCATTCAGCTGGTGGCGGCCCAAGAGCAAATAACTCCGTGGCTGGGCAGCAAGCTGAGCAGCTATGGGGAGGCCAGACTGCAAAACGGAGGAAAGTTCGATCTGGGCGGAGGTTATCGCCTTGTTTTCCTCAAGAAAAAACGCAGATTCATTTTTCTCTGTTTGGGGTCTCACGACGAGTGCGGTACCTGGATCATGAATAACCGGGGTATTGATCCGGACCTGGCTCTGCTCGAGGAGGTCAGCAGTCCTGAACATCAAGAGGATCCGGAGGAAGAAGAGGAGCTGAGAGAGTTGATCAAGGACCCGGATGAGGACCGACCTCTCCATGAAGTTGTCGACCAGCAGACCTTGCGGGAGATATTTCCCGGTATATGCCAGCGTAAAGGAGCATATTCCAGCCCTGAACAGTCCAGTTGAGGCTTGCATCTTAACTTCATACTATATGATGCCTTAACATCAGGCAGTATGAGAAGGACAATAACAATTGATGATGATGTGTTGGAGAAGGCTCGTGCCATTGCTGCACAGCGGCAAATTCCTTTTAAGGCCGTGATCAATGAAGCATTACGGGTTGGCTTAAAAGAAGTGGAAAAACCCGCCGTGCAACGTCCCTACCAAACAGAAGCTCACCCCATGGGACTCCGTCAAGGACGAAATCTGGACAATATCCAGGAACTTTTGGCTCAGATTGAAGGCGAGGATGCAAGGTGATCCTAGTTGATGTTAACATCCCGTCCCGGGTCAGCTTGCGGCAAATGCGAATCTTCCCCCGTAATTCACACATAGTAGATTGACCCAAATCAGCTTTATGGTTGTGGTTTCCCTCAGCCCAAGACAGGCGGAGAGGCTGGCACATGCAGTGGCTGTGTTCAGTCTGGGTCGGGTGGTGCGGAAACTGACAAAGGGTGAGATTACCTGTGCCGAGCTGGAGAAATGCATTGATGAATCATGATGCGTATTCGTTTGACAAAAAATAGACATACGTGCAGCATACGTACAATACTCAGGAGGTGGCTCGGATGCAAAAAAAACTTACTGTGAGCATTGACCAGGAAGTGTATGATGGGTTGTACAATGTTGTGGGCCCCAGAAGAATCAGCAAATTTATTGAAGAACTAGTCCGCCCGCATGTGGTCAAAAGTGACCTGTATGCGGCTTACCAAGAGATGGCTGCGGATCATGCCAGGGAAAATGAAGCACTCGATTGGGCTGAATGTACATATGGAGATGTAAATGATCCAGAGGGGTGATGTATGGTGGATACGATTCGATCCTTCAGTTGGCGGTGAAATGCGTAAGCAGCGGCCTGCTGTTGTTGTCAGCAACAATGCTGCAAACCAATTCTTAAATAGAGTTCAGGTTGTTCCTCTGACCAGCAGTATTGAGAAATTGTATCCAAGCGAAGCCTATGTTACTATAAAAGGTAAAAAAAACAAAGCGATGGCCGATCAACTGACAACTGTCAGCAAGAAAAGGCTCGTCAACCATATCGGATCCATTTCTTCACCTGAGATGCAGGACATAGCCCAGGCGATATCAATTCAACTGAATCTATGAGCCGAGTGCAAAAACTGTTGTTGCACTCGCCAGAGGTCAGCGGTCACCCATTAAAGGCCCTGGGTCAGTAAAAACAAAGAGCAATAGCTTCATTTTATATAGCAAACAAACGTAAACCGACTTTTTGCAGTTCCGTCATCTATGAAAGATGTTTTTTTATTTCAGCTTGATCAGTGAATCATAATGATTTTTACCAGTCACGCGCAAGAGGCCAATGGCAGGCTGAAGTCTTGTCGTGCCGCAAGAACCGGCATGCCCTGGCCGGAAATCAGGGCAGAAACGAGGTCCATACGGCTGTGGATTGGACTGGGGAAGCGGACTGGAAAGCGGCCCAGCTCCTCCAGGCTGTGGGCATCGCTTCCAACAACTGGAAATAGGGGATAGCTCTTAATCCAGGTCTGGGTTTGAAAGTTCTCCCAGACTGTATTTCTGCCATTTTGTTGTTCGATGATGGAGCACAAACCGGAGCGGATGAGAGCCGGGTCGATGGAGCGCCAGCTGCGGAAGGGATGGGCGGCTATGGCTGCACCGCCTGTGGCCAGGACATGGTTCAGCAATTTTTCGGCCTTGAGTCCGGGCGGCAAGTCTTCATACGGACCGAAGAGCAGAAAATCCCCCTGCTGGGTGGTGTATTCCTGGCCGATAATTACCAACAATCCGTTCTCTTGCACCCCTTCGACAACCAGCTGCCCAGCAGCCATTGTATCGTGATCAGTGATGCACAATCCATCCAGGCCCTTTTTCTGGGCCTGGTGGATGATATCTTCCAGGGAGAGATTGCTGCACGGTGAAATGCAGCTGTGGACGTGGAGATCGAACAGCATGGGCAAAGTGTCCTTCAAAAAAAGGGATTTTTAAAAGAAGTTATCCCTTTTTCTGGAGCAATACAAATCGAAAATTATAATTTGAGCTCAGGTTTTGGATAGCATTTGATAATGCAAGATGTCATCTCCAAGCTCCAAGTTCACGGTTTAACCAGTTTCGTCATATTTTGGACAGGGCTGAATTGCGGCATTATGTTTTTTTCTGGCTGCTGTTTTCAGATATCTGACTTTTGACCTAGAGTGTGTTGCAAAATTCAGTGACAAGGGGTTGCTGAAAACCCAAAAGTTGTGCAACTCCCCGTCATCGCAAGGAGTCTTCAACGAAGCAATCTCATTTTGCGACACGCGTCCGGCCCAGGGCCTTTAATGGGTGGCCTCTGGAGAGTGCAGAGTAGCTTTAGTACACGAATCTTGACAACTGGCCCGGGATTCAATACGTTCACAAGTAGATCTGTTAATCTATATATACCAATATCCTAATGAGCGTTTCCCAGACTATCCTTTCTCGAAAAACTGGGGTCATCCACGGCCGGTTCCAGATTCTGCATAACGACCATCTGGCCTATCTTTTAGCTGGCAAGGCCGAGTGCGAGCACTTGGTAGTTGGGATCACCAACCCGGATCCCAGCCAGACGGCAAGGGATGATACAGACCCGGAGCGCTCTGATCCCCGGGCCAATCCTCTGAGCTTTTATCAGCGTCTGCTTATGGTCAAATGCGCCCTGATGGACGCTGGCCTGACAGAAATGGACTTCTCCATTGTTCCCCTGCCTATCAATTTTCCGGAACATTATTGGGCCTATGTGCCTATGCAGGCCACATTCTTTCTGACCATTTGCGACGATTGGGGACGGCGCAAGCTGGAGTACTTTCAGTCTCTGGGGCTGAAAACCCGGGTGCTTTGGGAGCGCACTCCGCAGACCAAAGGCATCAGCGGACAGCATATCAGGCAGGCTATGGCTGCGGGCCATGCCTGGGAACATTTAGTGCCGGAAAGTACAGCTGTGTTATGCAAGGCCTGGGGACTGCCGGAGAGACTGCAGGAGGAAGGAGGAGGAATGTAGTAGTTGTCCATATACTGAAAAATAAGGTGTAAGAAATATCATCCCAACCATCCCTGCCCCTCATTGTCAAGGAGAAGAGCTAAGAGGAGCAGCTTCCATTCACCATAGTACCAATACTTTGTCCAGTGGCCTTAACAGGTCCCAAGTTTCTGGCACAGCAGATGGTGAATAATTACCAAGATTTGTCCTATGTCTCCCTCCAAATGCCTGCTTATTATCCTGGACGGTCTGGGCGACCGGCAATATCCTGA
>CAZBUB010000049.1:0-16270 GCA_964494985.1 uncultured Desulfohalobiaceae bacterium
TCGCAATAGAAGGGCGAGCGCCGCTCGCCCCTACTAGCATTGCAGCAGCACATTGCTTTAACTCAGGCCTGTCGGTAAATTATAGTCTTGTAGGGACGACCGGCGGTCGCCCTTTTTGGAGAAAGCTGTTGCTGGAGAGCCAGTTTTCCATACAAGTGCGCCTACTTCTGGGTCTGGATCTCCCTGGCCAGGGCCCTGCCTGCCTCAGTCTTAAAGTCCCTTTCCAGGTCCAGGTCCTTTGCGATGGCGAAATCTTTGGATTGCATGTCAGTCAGGAGCATCGCGTCCTGCAGCACGCGCAGGTTGGCTGAATCTGCGTCCTTGCCGGAAAACAGCTCCTGCAGACCGTCCATCACCTCCTGGAGCAGCTCCTGGCTGGCGCCCTGATCCTTCAGGATCTCCCGGGCCTTTTCCAGGCCCTGCTTGCTGACGATGGTCTCCAGGTAGGCGGCTGTCAGCACCACAGCAGGGTCAGCATTCTCCTGGAAAAGGATTTTCTTGGCATATTCAGCCATCTTCGAGGTCCTGGCCACTGCCTGGAAATCCCGGCCCAGGCTCTTTTTGGCCTGGACAGCGATCTTGTCCTTAAGCAGCTCATTGCGTTTGGCCTGGATGTCAGGGGAGAGCTCGCCCAGGCACTGCTCTGCGAACTTGCAATAGGCAGCACAGCCCAGATCCAGCTCCGGGTTTAGGAACTGTTCTCCGCAGGATGGGCATTTGCGCCTGGATTCATCCTTGAAGAACTCCACCTGGGCTTGGCATTTGGGACATTTGACTTCGTATATGGCCTTTTGGTCCCAGTATCTACTATCCTGTCCTGGACATTTCATGTCTGGCCTCCTTGTTTTAGAAACAGCTTATCAGGGACAGGGCTTAGGGCAGGCTGCAGGCAGCCAGACCCTAAAGCGATCCTGTTTGTTGACTACAAAGTAAGGAAAGATTGTCATCCAGGCTTTGATCTGGATCAAAAGCCAGAAAGAAAATAAGGCTTGTGGAAAACATGTTAATGTATCCAGATTTTCCTGGACTGGGGCTGCAAGAAAAAATAGTATCAGCCCTTTAGAGAAGTCTTGAGAATGATTTAGGGGGAATCTTTGGGTCTTCTACAGAGGTGGACAGCCAAGCTTTTCGATCTGGCAGCCAAGAAAGGAGCGGAGAGGGTACTGATGCTGGTGGCCTTCAGCGAGGCCATCTTCTTCCCTATCCCCCAGGACATCCTGCTTTTGCCCATGGGTTTGGCCAACAGAGAAAGGGTGTTCAGACTGGCCTTGATCTGCCTGGTCTTTTCCATCCTGGGCGGAATCACCGGCTATTTCCTGGGCTATTATTTCATGGAGCTGATTGGAATGCCTGTCATGGAATTCTATGGCCTGTTGCAGGAATACCAGACCATCCAGGTCTGGTACGAGCGCTACGACGCCTGGGCCGTGGCCATAGCCGGGGTGAGCCCAATCCCCTACAAGGTCTGCACTTTAAGCGCTGGGGCCTTTGGAATCGATTTTATGGTCTTTGTCCTGGCTTCAATTGTGAGCCGCGGGGCCAGGTTCTTTGTCATCGCCGGGCTGATCTACTGGAAGGGGGAGCAGGCCAGGCTCTTCCTGGAGAAGCGTATGGATGTAATCTTTATGCTGTTCATTGTCCTGGTGGTCCTGGGCTTTGTGCTGCTCAAGCTGCTTTAGATGGTGCAAAGCAAGCTATGCCGCAGGGGAAAGCTGCCATATGCGTATCTGTCCTCAATAAAGGGCGAGCGCAACTCGCCCCTATTACTGGTGACTTGACATATCTCGCGTGTCGCACCTTTTTAACCCCTCCCAGGCGCTCACTTGCTTAAGCACCCTAGAGCAAGATAGATTTCTTTGCGAAGTGAGTGCCTGGGAGGGGTTAGGGGCGGGCCGTGATGCGGACCATTTCCTTACCCAGGGTGCCAAGTGTGTGCTGTGCTAACCCTGGCGCAGGGTGGTCACGCTCTGGCCGCCTATGCCCCAGTTGTCTGTTTCTACCTCCTCGATGACCACCACAGTGGTGGCTGGATTCTTGCCCAGGGTGTCCTGGAGCAGCTTGGTCGCCCCGCGGATCAGTTCCTGCTTTTGCTCCGCGCTGCAGCCTTCCTTGGTGATTTTGATGTTCACGTAAGGCATTAGAGCCCTCCTTTAATCTTTCCTGCCCACCTTGAGCTTTTGTCCGGGCTGGAGGGGCTCATCCTGGCCCAGATCGTTGAGCTGCCTCAGCCTTTCTACACTGATCTCATAACGTCGGGAAATCCTGAACAGGTTCTCTCCAGACTCCACTTCGTGGTAAACAAAATCGCCATCTTCTCCTGCATCGCCATCTTCTTTTGCATCGTCATCTTCTCTTGCATCGTCATCTTCCCCTGTTGGGGAAGCGTCACGATCAGTTGTCTGCCCTTGCTCTTCTGCGCTGGCGATTTGCTTCTGCAGGGTCTGCATCTGGTTTTCCAGCTTTTCCAGGCCTTGGTCCAGATCTTGCTGCTTATCCCCTAGGTTGGAGTCAGCGGACTGCATCAAAAGCAGCTCTTCCTCCTGAGCATTGAGACCTTCCTCCACTGCTGAGATCCGATCTTCAAACTGCTGCAGCTCTTTATTGACCTCTTGCAGCTGTTCAGAGACCTGGTTTTGTTCGCCGTTTCCGGAAGTAAACAGCAGGGAAATAAAAAACAAAAGCAGGATCAGGCCCAGTCCGCCCAAGAAAAAGGGTTTTTTCCAGAATTCTCCTCCGGGGGTATACGTAATTTTTCTGCGTTTTTCCTGGTCTTCTTCCTGACTGGAGTGCTCAAATTCCTTCATCTGTTCCAGCCAGCTCTTCCTTTCCATATTGTTTCTCTCCTTACTATGTTTTAAGGGCAAAGGATGCTAAGACTTTTGCAATTATTCCCAAAATCCTGCCGCCCCTTTGCGTCCCAGTTTTGGGTTAAAGCTCCATTTGCTCCAGCAGCCAGGCCTGGAGCTTTAGGGTCAGGGCAAAGGTACCCTTGGCGTATGCGTAGTCCGGATAGAATTCCCGTGGCAGCTCCAGCTCGTGCAGGGTCTGGGAGCCGTCTTTAGTCATCTTCTGCAGACGGATCAGGTAGGGTTCTTGCCAGGTGTCTACGCTGAAATAATAGGAAACCTTTTGGGCATCTCCGTAGTGTCCTCCATAACCGGTGTTGCCCCATTCCAGGTGCCTGGCTACTGCGTCCGCAGGCTCTAGATCCCATTCTATGGGCAGGTCTTTGAAATCCCTGAGGCTGTTCAAGATCAAGATCTCCAGGTGGTTTTAAGTTGATGTAAAGAGCAAAGAGATACCTATCATGCCTTAAATGGGCAAAGCAAAACATGGAAAAGCGAGGAGCTATCGGTTATGAGTGCGCTGTCTGGCTCTGGCCCTAGCTATCTGGGAGCTGGGAACTGATAACTCATAATTGATAACCCAGATGTTTGGCAATTTGTTAAGCCAAAGGTACTGCTGGCAACTCCTGTTCACAAATTTACAATCAAGGTCCCCTGAAGGCCTGACATCTTTCTCTCCAAATCTGATAATCATTTTCCATACAAAGTCTATCAAAATTCCTGACAGGAATCCAGAACTAGTCAGCAGAAATGGTAGCTGTTGGTGGTTTGAGCCATCTTTGCAGGTAAATTTCTAGCTCCTGCAGGATAAGCTCCAGATCTTTGCTCCAGGCCTGGATTGCCTCTGAAGTGCTGAGCTCTTGCAGCTTTGACTCTTGCCTCATGCCCTTTTGACCCAGGATCTGTAAGCCCTGGTCTCGCCGACCCAATAAGAGAAACTCCATTTCCAGTATTGTCTTGGGCTGTTTTTGGCTCAGATCCATATACAGGGCCTCTATTCTGCCCTGGAGCTGATAGTCTGCCTGTACCGACCCTGGTGCCTGGGGCAGGACATGGGTAAAAAGCCCGCTTCTAGCCAGCCAATTGCGAGTCAGCTCCGTGAGCATGGACTGGGCAGGTATAAGGAATCGGCGCTGATAATCCTGGACAAACTCGTGTTGCTCAGTACGCAGTACCAGCTGCTGCCCCTGGAAGGCCTGGGATATGGAAAAGGGCTCAACCCGCAGGGTACTGTCTTGACTTTCCCTGTGGGTTTGTTGATGTCTCTGGGCCTGGAGCAGGTAGAAATGCTTTTGTGGTCCGGATTGTAAAATCCAGCCGCAGCCAGTGAGCAGGCATGGCACAAGCAGTATCAGCCACCATTTGGGCAGTTTTCTAGTCATGCAGATATTTCCTTTGCTCTTTTTCAGGGGTGAGGAAGATGGAACCAGGATATTGCTTGAGCTCAAAGCTGAGCTCCCGCAGATTGCGCAGGATTTCAGAAAGATCCCTGA
Source organism: uncultured Desulfohalobiaceae bacterium (assembly GCA_964494985.1). Lineage (GTDB taxonomy): Bacteria > Desulfobacterota > Desulfovibrionia > Desulfovibrionales > Desulfothermaceae > CAZBUB01. The sequence goes on from CAZBUB010000049.1 coordinate 4,340, forward strand.
GGGCTGGGCCCAGATCCTCTCCGTGCACGGCTAAAAGGCGTTCCAGCTCTGCGAAGCTGTCTTGGATCTGGGCCATACTCTGACTGAGGTCTGTTTGCAGGCCAGGCAGCCCTCGGGATGACTGCTCCAGGTTCAGCAGTAAGGACTGAAGAGAGCTTAGTCCTCCTTCTGGCCCTGCCAGTGAAGAGTCGAATTTGGACAGGACCAGCTGCAGATCCTGGGCTGCTACCGAGATCCTGGCTATCATTTCCTGCAGGTTGGCCTCCTCCTTGCTTTGACTTGGGCTGCCCAAAAGGCTGCTAATTTCCTGATTGGTCTGCCTGGTTTCTTCCAGCAGGGCCTGCATTTGACTGCCCAGCTCCTGGCTGGGAAACTGGACAATCTTGTCCTGCAGGGAGTGCATAAGCAAACTCAGACTTTGGAAGGTCCCCACCCAGTCCACCTGTTCAAGGTTGTTCAGGGTTTGGCTGATGGACTCGAATGTCTCCTCCAGTCTGGCCCTGGTCCCCGGGGCTGAAGGGATAAAGATATGTTCCGGCTCCCATTGCAGCTCAGGCATTGGATGTCGCTCAGAGGACTGATAATCCAGCTCCAGATAGGCACTGCCGGTGAGGCCCTGGGGCTGAATCTTGATGCGCAGGCCGTTTTGAACTTCCTGGCGCATGAAGCTGGTGAATTCTTGCCTGGTTTGCACAGGAAAGTGCTCGAGCAAAACCTCCATCTCCAGAAGCACCAGACGCTGTTCCCGGGCGTATTCAGGATATTTCTGGTTCACAAATCCGATGTTTTCAATATTTCCGATCTGCACTCCGCGCATTTTAACGGCAGACCCCACATCCAGTCCCTGGACCGAGCCGTCCAGATAGGTTTCCATTCTGGCCTTGTCCTGCCAGAAACCACCAGGGCCGAAGACTACCAAGAAGATCACCAAAAGCAGCAGGGCGCTCAGCAGGAAAAGTCCCAGTCGGAAGTTGCTGAGTTTGTTCGGCATGTCAATCCTTAGCCTTGGGAGTTTTTTTAGGCACTTGGAGCAGGGTCCCGGTGCAAAAAGCGTCTTACCCATTCAGTGGGCGGATGGTCTAAAATCTCCTTGGGCAGGCCCTGGGCTACGATACCCTTTTGCTTGCCGTCCAGGATGACCATCTTTTGGGCCACATTAAAAATGCTTTGCAGCTCATGGCTGACAATAACAAAGGTAATGCCCAGGAAGCTGGACAGATTGCGGATAAGTTCATCTAGTTCAGCTGAAGTCAAGGGATCCAACCCAGCTGAAGGTTCGTCCAAAAATAAAATCAATGGATCCAGGGCCATGGCCCTGGCAATGGCGGCCCGCTTCTGCATGCCTCCGCTTAGCTCTGCGGGCATCAGATGGCCGTAGCCGCTAAGTCCTACCAAGTGAAGCTTCATGTACACCACACGCTCAATCGCCTTCTGGGGGAGCATGGTGAGCTCCTGCAAGGGCAGGGCAATGTTTTGCTCCAGGCTCATGGAGCCGAATAAGGCCCCGGTTTGGAAGCTTACCCCGATTTTCTGCAGAAGCTGGAAGCGTTCTTTTGTTTGGGCCTGATGCAAGTCTTGGCCCTGGATAAGCACCTGGCCTGACCAAGGGGTGTAGAGCCCGATCAAATGCTTGAGCAGTACACTCTTTCCACATCCTGAAGGTCCCAGGATGACGAATATCTCCCCAGCTTGGACCTGGAAATTGATGTCCTGCAGCAGGGCCTGGCCGGCAAAGCCCAGGCTCAGGTCCCTGACTTGGATGATAACGTTCATTGCAAACACCCTAGATCCCCAGGGAATAGAAGACAAGGGCGAAAACCCCATCAGTGACCGCTATGAGCACTATGCCGCTGACCACAGCACTGGTGGTGGAGTGTCCTACCGCACTGGCGCCAGTTCCTGTTTGAAGCCCTCGCACACACCCTATCCAGGCTACCAGGATACTGAATATAAAGGCCTTAAACAGCCCCCCCAAGATGTCTCCTGCCTGCAGGGCAGAGCTTACCTGGTTTAGAAAAGTTGCCAAAGGGTAGCCTAAGGAGAGCATGACCAATGCTCCGCCAAGCAGGCCGAAAAAGGAAAAGAACAGGGAAAGCAAAGGGGTCACAAGCATAGCGGCCAGCATCCTGGGCACGATCAAAAAGCGTAATGGCTCTAGGCCCATGGTCTGCAGGGCATTTAATTCCTCGTTGATCTTCATGGAGCCCAGCTCTGCGGCAAAGGAGGAGCCGCTGCGGCCTGCCAGAATAATGGAGGTCACTAGGGGGCTTAGCTCCCGAAACAGGGAAAGGCCCAAAAGCTGGGCCACAAAGATCTCTGCGCCAAACATGCGCAGGGGCATCGCGGATTGGAAGGAAATAATCAACCCCATGAGGAAGCCAATAAGCAGGATGATCAGCAGGGCCTGGACCCCAACATTCTCTGCCACTTTGAATACTTCTCCCCAGCGTACCCTCCCTGGTTTAATAAGGGCCTGGAAAAGGCCCCTGGAGAACTGGCCCATAAAGGAGATCAATTGGCCAATATCCAGGACAAAAACTTTGGCTGCATTCCCCAGGGCTGAGAAAACATTAGCCTCATCCTGTCTTTTTAGCGGAATTTGCTCTGGCAGGGCAGTGAAGAGATCCAAAAGTTGCTTATGCTTGCTGTTTCCAGAAAGCAGGGTTACCCTATCCTGTCCCAAGCGGAAGCTTATTTCCTGAATTAAAGCCGCACCTGCAGTATCCATGTGCTCTAGCCCAGAGAGGTCCAAACTAAAGGTTTGGGCCTGGGAAGGAATATCCTCCAGCCTTTGATCCAGCCGGCGCCAGAGCTTGGCAGATGAATGGGCATCCAACCTGCCCTGCAGAACCAGGCGTACTTTGTCACTTGAGGCTCCCTGCTCCGGTGGCAGGATTGTAAGACTAGCCTTTCGTTGCTGGGCGTTTTGCTTAAGGTCGCTGGACATGTTCTTTATGTTCGAGGTAGGTCTTAAATGCTACGACAGAATAGTGAAAGCAAGGGGTAAAGTCAATTGCCTGCTTCAACATAGGCGAAGACTATGGCCAGAAACTTAAGACGCAAGCTGCAAAAATGGGCGGCACTGAGCTCTTTTAGCGCTACCCGGAGCATAGGGCTCAGCTTGGGTGCAGGCGGAGCCTGTGGGTTGGCCCATCTCCCCATGCTGGAAGCCCTGGAGGAACTGGGAGTACGCCCAGCTGTGGTCAGCGGCACCAGTATTGGGGCCCTAGTATCAGTACTGTATTGCGCTGGCCACTCTTCCCAGGACTTAAAAGAGATGGTCCAGGAACTGTTGGGGCTGGACAGGCGTTCCCTGGCCAACAGGCTTTTGGGCAGTAGGGTGTTGGGCTACTGGGAGCTGTTTAGACCTGGGCTTGGCCAAGGTGGTCTGTTGCACGCAGAGCCCATCCTGGAGTTTATTTCCGAGCGCATGCAGGCTAAGGAGTTCTCTGAATTGTCCCTGCCCTGCAAGGTGGTGGCGGCTGACTTTTGGGAAAGGAATCAAGTTGTTTTTGATTCAGGGCCGCTATTGCCTGCTGTAGGTGCCAGCATGGCTGTACCTGGCCTGTTTGCTCCAGTGGAGCATCAGGGGAGACTCCTGGTGGATGGGGGTGTGGTCAACCCTGTGCCCTTTGATGTTCTGCCCCGGGGCTGCGGGCTAAAAGTAGCTGTGGATGTCTCTTCCAAGAAGACCCCCAGGGAGCAGGGCAGGCCGGGCTACCTGGAAATCCTCTTCAATTCCATAGAGATTATGCAGCAGGCCATACTTTGCCAGAAGCTAGGCTTTCATCCTCCGGAAGTATTCATCCAGACGGACATCAGGGAAGTCAAGATGCTGCAGTTCTATAAGGCCAAGGAGATTTATGAGCAGGCCGAGCCGGCCAAGGAACAGCTAAAGCGCAACTTGCAGGAGTTGCTGGGTTAGGCAGTATTCGGCCTGCTGTTGGTATGGAAAACTGTTGTCGGTTAACGGTTACAGGATTTAAAATCTGGCCTGACAGCTGATAACCGTAATCCATAAGGGGCCGAAGCCTTTTTTCTAGTCCCTGCTGATATCCACAGGCAGACCGTTTTTGTCCTGCAGGACTTGCCTAAATTTGCGCAGGTCTACCTTTCTGGAGTAGCCTGAATCCAAGAGTTTGCGATAAGCGTAGTTTACATAGTCCTCCAGTTTGCCGTAAATGTCCGGATGGGCTTCGGCAAAGACCCTGCCCATAACGAGCCCTAATTTTACAGGCTCGTAGATGAGTTGCACCTTTTCTCCTGGGGAAATCTCCTGGAATAGGGGCTGGATATGCTCAGGGTAGAGACGGATACAGCCGTTTGTGGCCAACCGTCCCACGGACCACGGGTTGTTAGTGCCGTGCAAGCCATAGCTTGAGCTGTCCAGGCCTATCCAGTAGTTGCCCAAGGGATTGCCTGGGCCGGGATCCATGATCTGCATCCCGTATTTGTCCTGCAAGGACTCAGGGATGTACCAGTAGGGATTTTCACGCTTTTCGCCCACAGGGAATTCTCCCAATGGGGATTGGCTCTCTCGATCTCCTATGCCCACAGGGTAGCTCCTGACTAGGGAAACACCGTTTTGTTTGGAGAAGTGATAGAGCCTGAGCTCAGGGAGATTGACCACTATATCGGCTTTTTCCTTGGGAGGCAGCACCCATTGCATAGGCAGGATAAGTTCCTGGCCAGAAGGGGGGAGCCAGGGATCCATCTCAGGATAAAGACGCCTCAGGTCGATATAGCCCAGATCGTACTCACGGGCCACATCCAGGAGGGTGTCCCCGGGCTGGATGGTGTACGTCTCAGGGATGCCTACTACTGTTCTGGCGTTGCTGGCCTCCTTCTTGTTATCCTGTTGGGGGAAGGAATAGGAAAAAGCAGGAACTGCTGCAGCTGTGCCTGCAGGGAAACAAAGAATGGCTATAAATAAAAAAAAACCTAGACAGGTGCCAAAACCTGGCAAATTCCTTTGCTGCATATCAGATGGCTTTGAGGGTTAAAAAGGTTGCCTTGGACTCGCTCTTTTGCAACTGGGAAAATTAAGCCATAAGCCCGATTGATGCAATACTTTCTAAGAGCCTGTTTTCAAAAAAATCTTATTGACAATGGTTATCAATAGCATTAGTATACAGATCTGTCAGGCCAAATAGAATCATACGAAAAAAACAGAAAATTTAAGGAGGTGGCTAATGTCCCAGACAGTGCAGGATTTAAAAGAGGCTTTTGCCGGGGAGTCCCAGGCGAATCGCAAGTATCTGGCTTTTGCTCAGCAGGCGGAAAAAGAAGGCTATCCAGGAGTGGGCAAGCTCTTTCGGGCAGCAGCAGAAGCAGAGACAGTGCATGCCCATGCCCATTTGCGAGCTATGCAAGGTGTAGGCAGCACTCAGGAAAACTTGAAGGAGGCAGTGGCAGGTGAGATCCATGAATTCAAGAACATGTATCCGGACATGATAAACCATGCTCAGGAAGAGGGACACAAGCAGGCGGAGCGAAGTTTCCGCTATGCTAACGAGGTGGAGAAGGTACATGCTGAGCTGTACCAAAAAGCCTTAGACAATCTGGATCAAGTCCAGGACAGAGATTATTATGTCTGCACAGTCTGCGGCTATACTGCAGAGGATGAGGCTCCAGAAAAGTGTCCTGTATGCGGGGCCAATGCCAAAGCCTTTAAAAAGGTGCAGTAAACCTCTCCTAGCGGTGCGTCCGGCAGCCTTGCAGAGAGCTGCCGGATTTCTCCTGCAGGATACGAAGTACGCTGCGGCCTGCCTCCTGCAGCCCCTGATCGCAGAGCTGGGCCAGGTAATCCATGGCTGTAGGGAAACTAGCCGCGCTTAACCCCTCGGCTGCAGGCACCCGCACCCCTTGTTGGGCCAGCAGGGCTGACTTGACTGCACTGCTGGCGGCAGTGGCCAGCTTCAAAGCGCAGGCTGGTTTGGCCCCATCGCAGAGGACGCCGTTTAGGTCCTGCAACAGGTTCAGGATCGCGGCCAGAATTTGAGGAGTGCTTCCCCCTAGAGCCTGGGTCAAACCTGCTGCAGCGCCTGCCCCTGCTGCAATAGAGCAGCTGCAGACCGGGGTCAGCCTGCCGATCCTGGCCTTGATGGCTATGGTTATGGTGTGACTCAGGGCAATGCCCCGCAAGAGATCCAAATCCGAGGCCTGCACAAAGCCCCGGGCCGCCCAGAGGGGCAAGATCGCAGTCAAACCGTTGTTTCCGCTGCCTGCAGAGCTCATAGCTGGCAGCTCTGCTCCGGACATGCGGGCGTCAGCAGCAGCCGCTGTTAGGATTTGGGCCTGAAGCTGCAGATCCTGCTGCAAGATGCCTTGTCTGCCCAGCTCCTGCAGCTTGGCGCCCACAGCCAAGCCAGGGGCATATTCTAATCCGTATCTGGCCAATGCTAGGTTGTCATCCACACCCTGGCTCAAGTAGTCCAGATCCTCCTGTTTTAGATCTGCACTAAGCTGCAATAGCTCGGGCAGATCCAATCCAGCCAGCCAGGCCTCCAGCCTGGGCAGTTCCTGTTTGCCGGAACTGTCCGCTTTGGGCAGTACATTGTCCAGGGGCAGGGGCTTGTGGTTCAGACTCAGCTCCACCAGGTGGTCGTGCTGATCCAGGATCAGGGCCCTGGCTTCATCTGATCCGCGGTAGACTGAAACCTCTATCAAGAGGCCGCTTTGTCCTGGATCTAACTGCAGGGAGACCCCGGCCCTGGAAACCAAATCCCTGGCTTCTTGCTTGGCTTGTGTGTCCACTGCTGCCAGGACCTGCATGCCCAAGCCGGGATCTCCGCCTAATGCCCCCAGGGCAGCAGCCAGGTCCAGGCCGCGAAGCCCACCTGTGCCCGGAATAAAGACCCCTATGCCGTTTTTAAAGACCCCAGGACTGACCCGGGCCTGGATTTTATCCACTTGCCTTGGAGTCAGCAAGGAGGCAGCAGCTGCAGCAGCCAGGGCCACAGCTACCGGCTCTGTACAGCCCAAAGCCGGTCCCACTTCTAATCTGAGCAGATCCTTGAACCTATACTTCATGTTGTCCTTCAGCCAAGCTCGTTGACCATTTTTCCTGCAGAAAAAAGAGCTGAAAAGCCGCTACAACCAAGCTGTGAGTTATCTCGCCCTGCAGGATCAGCCTGGGTATATCCTGTAATGGCCGGAGCAAGACCTGAATGTCCTCCTTCTCGTCCAGGTCCTGATCAAAGCGGGCCTCAGCCTGCATGGCCAGGAAGGTATGACATTCGTTGTTTTGAATGGCCGGGTTGGGATGCACCATGCCCAGGTGCCTTATCTCCTTTGCGCTGTATCCGGTCTCCTCCTGCAGCTCCCTTAGTGCTGCAGACTTGGGTGTGTCATTTGCCTCTACCAGACCCCCCGGGACCTCAAGGGTGCTACTCTGGATGCCGTGCCTATACTGCCTGATCAGGACCACTTGGTTTTGCCTGGTTAAGGGGATTACATTCACCCAGGGCGCAGACTCCAGGATATAGAATTCATGTTCTTTGCCTGTGCGCGGTGAGCGGGCCAGATCAGTGCGGATGCTGAAGATCTGGTAGGAATGATTCTTGCGGCTCCAGAGAACTTGCCATGGCAAAGGAGCGGGTTTGTTCATGCTAATGCTTCCGTTTTGTGGCTGGCACTCCAAGGAATGATGATCACTCTATCTGGAAAACCATGATACCTGCCCTGCTAGGGGAATGCAAATCCTTCAGCCAAATTGTCCTTGGTTTTTGGTCTGCACTTTGGTATTGCGGATCTGTTTGAGCCTTGGGCTGCAGAACGGAGGAAGTCGCCTGGGCTGATAATGGTTTTGAGAGGAAAAACAATACCACATAGAGGGGTGAACAATGGTACATAGGGTCTTGGTCCAATTAAAGCCGCAGATCCCGGATGTACAAGGCCAAAACGTGGCAGCCAGGATAAAAAGGGACTTGGGTCTGCAGGTGGATGATGTGCGCCTGATCAAAGTTTATTCAGTGCAAGGTCTGAAGGAAGATATGCTCCAGGAGGTCCTGGACAGGTGCTTGCTGCATGATCCTGTTTTGCACCAGGTCTCCCTGCAGCCCTTGGCCTGGGGACTGGACTGGATCCTGGAGGTGGGCTACCGGCCTGGGGTGACTGACAATGAGGGTCGAGTGGCGGTGGAGTGTCTGCGCACCGGACTGGGCCTGGAGCAGGGACATTTTTTGCAGGTCTATACCGCCTGTCAATACCTGCTGCAGGGGGATCTCGGGCAAGAGGACGTGGAGCGTATTGCCACGGACCTTTTGGCCAATCAGCTCATAGAGGAATACCGCTTCAAAAGCAGGTCCCAATGGGAGCAGGACCCTGGTTTTCCGATTCGGATCCCTGAGGTCAGCGGCAGGCCCCTGGACGAGGTGCAAAGTGTGTCCTTGGCAGGTTTGAGCCCTGCAGAGCTGGAGGAGCTCAGCAGACAGCGGATCCTGGCCTTGAGTCAGGAGGAGATGCTTTGCATCCAGGAGTATTATCAAAAGCGCACAATTCAGGAGTACAGGCAAAGTAAAGGACTGCCTCTAGAGCCTACTGACGCGGAGCTAGAGGTTTTGGCCCAGACCTGGTCAGAGCACTGCAAGCATAAGATATTCAATGCCAGCATTGATTACCACAATCAGGAGACAGGTCAAGGGCAAAGGATAGACAGCCTGTTTCATACCTACATCCAGAAAAGCACGCAAAATATCAGAAAGCACAAGGCCGAGAAAGACCTTTGCCTGTCAGTATTTAAGGACAATGCTGGAGTGATACGATTTGACCAGGATTATTCCGCCTGCATCAAGGTGGAGACCCACAACAGCCCCTCTGCCCTGGATCCCTACGGCGGGGCCCTAACCGGCATTGTGGGGGTGAACCGAGACCCCATGGGCACAGGCCTGGGGGCGAATTTGCTTTGCAACAGCGATGTCTTCTGTTTTGCATCGCCGTTTTACGAGCAAGACCTGCCGCCCAGGCTGTTGCATCCCAGGCGGGTCCTGGAAGGGGTGCGCAAAGGGGTGGAGCACGGGGGCAATCAATCTGGGATACCTACTGTAAACGGAGCCCTGGTTTTTGATTCCAGGTTTTTGGGCAAGCCTTTGGTCTTCTGCGGCACTGTAGGCCTGATGCCGGCCTGGATCCAGGGCAGGCCCAGCCACACAAAGCAGGCTAGATGCGGGGACAGGATATTGATGGTCGGGGGCAGGGTGGGCAAGGACGGCATCCATGGGGCCACCTTCTCCTCAGAGGCCTTACACGCAGAGTCTCCTGCTACTGCGGTGCAAATTGGGGACCCTATTACCCAACGCAAGATGTACGATTTTCTGATGCGGGCCAGGGACATGGGTCTGTACAATGCGATCACTGATAACGGCGCAGGGGGGCTGTCTTCCTCTGTGGGGGAGATGGCCCAGGATACCGGGGGCTGTGAGATGGATCTCTCCAGAGTGCCGTTGAAGTACGACGGGCTTATGCCCTGGGAAATTTTGCTCTCAGAGGCCCAGGAGAGGATGACCCTGGCCGTGCCCCAGGAGAACTTGCAGCGGTTTCTGCAGCTGGCCAGGCAGATGGATGTCCTGGCCACAGACTTGGGTAGGTTTACAGACAGTGGTTTCTTTCGGGTCTTTTTTGGCTCCAAGCCTGTGGCTGAGCTGGACATGGAATTTTTACACCACGGTCTGCCCCAGATGCAGCTCAAGGCCGGCTGGAAGGAGCCAGTGTTTGAGCCGGTAGAGGTTTCGGATGTACAGGGAGGCAGACCTGGGGAGCTGCTATTCAGGATGCTGGGCAGACTCAACATCTGCAGCAAGGAGTATATTATTCGCCAGTATGACCATGAGGTGCAAGGGGGCAGCGTCATCAAGCCTATGATGGGCCCGGGCGCAGGCGGCCCCACGGATGCCTCGGTTTTTCGGCCTGTTTTGGACAGAAGGCAAGGCTTAGTGCTTTCCAACGGGATCTGTCCCAAATTCAGCGACCTGGATACCTACTGGATGCTGGCCAACGCCCTGGATGAGGCTGTGCGCAACGCTGTTGCAGTGGGCGGAGATCCAGAGCAGATGGTGGGAGTGGACAATTTCTGCTGGTGTGATCCTGTGCTCTCGGAAAAGACCCCGGATGGAGAATACAAACTGGCCCAGCTGGTTAGGGCCAACCAGGCCCTGGCCCATTTTTGCCAGGGCTTTGGGGTGCCTTGCGTCTCTGGCAAGGACTCCATGAAGAACGACTACTCCATGCAGGGCATCAAGATCTCCATTCCGCCTACTGTGCTCTTCTCGGTGCTGGGAATTGTCCCGGATGTGGAAAAGGCTGTTTCCTCGGATCTGAAGCAGGCCGGGGATCTGATCTATATCCTGGGGAGAACCAGACGGGAGCTGGGAGGAACCGAGTTAGCTCAGGAGTTAGGCCTCAAGGCTGCAGGTGTGCCCCAGGTAGACCTGCTTGCGGCCCGCAAGCGCTACAGGACCCTGTATCTGGCCATGCAGAAAGGGCTGGTTAATGCCTGTCACGATCTGTCTGATGGTGGACTGGCAGTGGCTGCAGCAGAGATGGTGATAGCCGGCAATCTGGGCGCCAGCCTGAGGCTGGAGGCTTTGCCTGGGGCTGAGTTGGGGCTGAGCTTGACAGAGTTATTATATAGTGAATCCCCCAGCAGATTTCTGGTTACCGTGCCCAGAGAAAAGGCAGAAGATTTTGAGTCCTGTTTCCAGGGTCAGGCCTGGGCCTGGTTGGGCGAGGTCTGCCAGGATTTCACCTTAAAGCTTGCCTGGCAGGGAGACAGTTATCTGCACCTGGCAGGAGAGGACTTGGCCCGAGCCTGGAAGGGAACTATGGACTGGTAGCTAAGGGGGCCTTCAGGGTGGAGACGTTCAGGGGGCCTGCCGCGCCAGGAGTCATAGGCTCTGGCTGCAACTTAGTGAACAGGAGTTGCCTGCGGTAGCTCAGGCCTAAAAAGTTTCCAAATGTGTAGCTAATCACTGCCTCACAACTCTATGCGCCGGTAGGCCCCCTGAAAGCCTACTTCAGGGTAGGCCCAGGTACCAGCGCATGAGCTCCGGGCCTAAAAGGATATACAACATTCCGCCCAGGCTGAGGAAGGGGCCGAAGGGAATTGCTGTCTGCAAGCCTTGTCCAGGGCTGCGTCTCAAATATATAAGGCTGACTAGAAGTCCGCTTAAGGCTGCCAGGAATATGCTCAAGGGCAGGGCCTGCCAGCCCAGCAAAGCGCCCAGGAGCAGCATGAGCTTGATATCTCCACTCCCCAAGCCTTGAACTCCTTTCAGAGCCTTATAGGCTAGCTGCAAGAGCCAGAAGAGCGCGGCGCCGCTGATTGCCCCGATTAAGGAGCTCTGCCAGGAGATATGGGGCAGAAGCCAGGAGCAGGCAAAGGCCAGGAGCGCCCCAGGCAGTGTTAGAATGTCCGGCAGGATGTAGCTCTTGAGATCAATAAAGCTAAGCAGCAGCAGAATTCCGCCGAAGACCAGATAAATCAGCCATGGCCAGCCAGGACCGAATTTGAGGGCCAATGCCAGGGCCCAGAGCCCGGAGGCCGCCTCCAGGGCAGGATAGCGCAGGCTGATTCTTTGTCTGCACTGTCTGCATTTGCCCCAGAGGAGGATAAAGCTCAAAAGAGGCAGGTTTTCCCACCAGGAGAGATTGTGACCGCAATCTGGGCAATGGGACCCTGGGCGGACAATAGATTGGCCTGTGAGATAGCGGTGGACACAGACGTTGTAGAAGCTGCCCAGGCACAGGCCGAGGATTAGGGCCAGAGCAGGGAAAATTTGCTGCAGCTGCTCAATGTGCATGATGGGCATCCTCCGGGTTGACAAGGTTTGGTGAGCTGGACATAGTGCCTGCTTTGGCAATTTGTGCGGGATGGTTGATTGACATCCTCCCTTCCCTAAAGGAAGGGGATTCCTGACTATGCAGCCAGGACCG
>CAZBUB010000050.1:0-10795 GCA_964494985.1 uncultured Desulfohalobiaceae bacterium
GTTCAACTCCCGCCGCCTCCACCATTCAGTAACTTGGGCTCACCCTTGCTGGAGCTGAATAAATCGTCCGTGCCAGGAGCAGCGATCGCAAAAGACCTCCCGCTCAGGATAAAGCACAGACTCCGGATTGATCCTTTCTTCAAATACTGGCCCTGCAGCAGTCATTTCAAAAAGGTTGAACTCAAAATCTTCCTCAGGATCTTGGATATAAAAGGTCTGGCTTGCACATATTGGGCACTTGTTCATCTCTCATCCCCAAGGTTAAGTTGAAGTTCTTAGCCAGAGCATGCATTCGATTATGACTGGCCTCTGCCTTTGGCCAAGGCCTCCTGCAGTGAATCCATAACCCCTTGCAGCTTCTCGCTGCTGTCCAATCTCAGGGAAATGTTCTCGAGTCTGTCCAGGCAAGACTCCAGTCTGTCCAACAGATTGCCCAGGCGGTCCAATTCGCTTTCTTGTCTCTTGACATCTCCAGCTTCAGCCTTTTCCCTGCTTTTTTTCCTGACTATGACTGGAGCTGATGGTTCTCCATCCTGACCAGCTGCTTCTTGCTCCCTGTCGGTTTGCTGCCGCAATTTTTGAGTTGCCCTGTATCTGCCCAGTCCCAGCCTTTCCAGGTAGCCCCGCTTGTACAGGCTGGATGTAGAATCAGCGATTTCCTTGCGGGAAAAGCCTTCGCCCAGCTTGCCCTGCAAATAGTTAAGATCCGCGTCCCGGCCCGCAGTGGAAGCCTTGGCAATTTCCATGGCTACCTGGCCCATTTTGGTTTCAAAGTTCAATCCCTTCATTAGCTTATTCCTTGGTTTAAGATAGTTGATAAGGAGATAATCAGCTTGGGCTGATTCATTACTGTGATTTCTCAATATTTGGACTCCGGCAGATGTCTTTGCAAGGCTTGTAAAAGCTCATTTTGCTTGACAGGCTTGGCCAGGTAGTCATCCATGTCAGCCTGCAGGAACTTCTCCCTATCCCCGCTCATGGCGTAAGCTGTCAGAGCGATGATAGGAATCCTGCCTGAGGTCTGAGGTCCGACATCAGAGGTCGGCAAAGTTGAATCAAGAATATCCGATTTGTCTCCAGAGCTTTGGCTTCCGAGGTCTGACATCTGACCTCCGATCTCCGCCGTCCGACTTCCGACCCCTTCTTCCCCCTGACCTCGGATCTCTGATTCCTGACCCCTGACTTCTGACTCCTGTCTTTTGGCCTCTGCTGCGCGGATGCGAATTGTGGTTTTTATCCCGTCCAATACCGGCATCTGGACATCCATCAAGATGCAGTCAAAATCCCCCTCAGCCAACAGATCCAGGACTTCCTGGCCATTTGCAGCCAGTGTTACCTGATGTCCAAGCTTGTGCAGCAAGTTCTGCATAAAGACTTGGTTGGAAGGCTCATCCTCAGCTATCAGGATGCGCAGGCTCCTATTTAATCCTTGTTTCTGGGTTTTAGAGTGCAGCTGCTGAAAATCCCTCTCTTCAGGCAGGCCAAACGGCAAAAGCACATGTACCGAGGTCCCTTCCCCAGGTGTGCTTTCTATTGAGATGTGGCCTCCCATAAGATCCACCAACCTATAGACAATGGACAAACCCAGCCCAGCTCCCTGGAAGTTGCGAGTATAGGAGCCGTCAGCCTGCACAAAAGGCTCGAAGAGCTTATGCAGTTGATCCTGGGCCATACCCAGACCAGTGTCTATCACACTGAAAAGCAGTCGAAAAGTCTGATCATTTTCTGCTGCAACCGGGACAATCTCCAGCCTGACACTGCCTTGGGGGGTGTATTTCAGGGCATTGCCCACCAGATTGAACAGGATCTGCTCCACTCGCTTTTCGTCGCCCAGAACCTTTTCAGGCAGGCAGGGATCAATAAAACACTCCAGGAGCAGCCCTTTGTCCCTGGCCTGGAGCTGGAACAGGTTGGATACAGCTTCACAAAGTGCATTAAGGCTGAAAGCCTGATTCTCAAACTCAAGCTTGCCTGCCTCAACCATGGACAAATCAAGGATATCTGAGAGCAGTCGGGCCAAACGATCCGCAGCATTATTGGCAATATCCACATACTCCCTTAACTCTGCCTCCAGATCAGAGCTTTGCAAAAGCTGCATGACTCCCATGATCCCGTTGAGAGGGGTGCGGATCTCGTGGCTCATGTTGGCCAGGAATTCTGATTTGGCTTTGTTTGCGGCCTCTGCATCCTGCTTGGCCTGCAAGAGCTCCTGTTGGATCTTTTTCTGCTCAGTGATATCCCGGATAATCCCTAGAGCATGCCATTTTGCTTCCTTTTTGAAGGCGGATAGGGAAAGGGAGATATTAATCTGTTCCCCATCCTTTCTCAAGGCCTCCAGCTCCAGAATATGGCCTACTGCAGGCCCTTTCCCCGAACGCTGGAACTCAGGGAACGTCTGCTGGAAAGCTCCATGATACTCCTGCGGGGCCAGTTTTTGATGCAGATCTGTGCCCAAAACCTCTTGGGCAGTATAGCCGAAGATGGATTCAGCTGCCGGGTTCCAAAAAGAGATCCTGCCCTGCTCATCCATGATCAAAATGGCGTCCAGGGCTGCATCAGTAATACTGTGCAGCAGGGATTCGCTTTCTTGCAGGCTTTTTTCCGCACGCTTGCTTTCAGTAATGTCCCGGGCCACATGCACGCTTCCCTGCATGTTTTGCTCAGCGTCAAATATTGGGGTTGTGCTCACATCATAGACCCCTCCGAACCGATTTGCTGTAACCTCAGCCCTTTCAGTGCTTTTGTTTTCCAGGCTCCTCCTGTGCGGACAAAACCAGGGAGGGTCCGAGCCGGCATGCACCACTTGAAAGCAATTATGTCCCAGCAAATCTTCTGGTGTACAATGCAGCTTATCTGCCATGGCTTGATTGGCCCGCAGGATACGGTATTCGAGATCAATGAGCATTATAGGATCAGGAATGGCGTCGAAAGTGCTCTGCCACTGCTGGATTGCTGAATCTGCAATTTTTTTTTGTTTCAGCAAGCTTTCCTGCATTTTTTTATGTTTGCTCAGATCTTTGCTAAATCCCAGATAATAGCTGATCTCTCCAGTATTATCCCGAACCGCCCAGGCGCTTCTGGAGACCCAGATCCTGGAGCCATCCTTGCGCAAAAGGCAGGCTTCGTGGTGGATGACCTGGCCTTGCTCCTGCAAAAGACGCTGGAATTCCTTTCGCTTTTCTGGTTCAGCGTAGACCTGGGTATGGATATCCTGGATAGAATCCAAGAGCTCCTGGGGTGTTGCATAGCCATACATATCTGCCAGGGCTTGATTCGCAAAAATATATGTGCCCTCAGGAGTTGATTTAAAAATCCCGATTTGGGCTTTATCCAAAATATGTACAATATCTTGGCTCTGAAACACCCAAGAATTGTTTATATGCCAAAATTTTTGCTTATTATTCATGCACTTGTCCTATTTTCGAGGGTCAGGCACTTGTTTCAGGAGATAAGCCTCTATCTCTGAGGCCTCATGCATCTGCAGCACCCTTTGCAGATCCTGCCTGGCATGGGATAGCTCCATCCTGCGTATCATGTTTTTGATCAATGGTAGAGCAGCCGGATTTATGCTCAGCCTGTTCAGGCCCAGGGCCAGAAAGATATAGGCACACAAATAGTTGGAGGCCGCCTCCCCGCAGATGGTGATTTCCTTATCCAGGCTGGAGGCCTTTTCCGCGATTTCCTGCATGATGAGCAAAAAACCAGGATGCAGGGGATGATACATAGGAGCTACCTTGGGATTATTGCGATCCACTGCCAGGGCATACTGCAAGAGATCGTTGCTGCCCACACTGATGAAGTCCAGGTCATCAGCCAGGCTGGGCAGAAGTTTTACAGTTCCGGGTATTTCCAGCATGATGCCCACCGGAATCTCTGGATCAAAGGCCTGGCCTTCCTGATAAAGGGCGGATTTTTCCGCCTCTATAAGCTCCCTTGCGGTCTTAAGCTCGTTCACCGTAGTCAGCATGGGCAGCATGATACGTACCTGACCAAAGGCTGAGGCCCTGAGCATGGCCCGCAGCTGGGTCTGAAACACGTCCCGCTTCTCCAGGGAGATCCGAATGGACCTCCAGCCCAGATAAGGATTGTCCTCCCTGGGGTAGTCCAGATAGGACAGGAATTTATCTCCACCCACATCCAGGCTGCGGATGTTCACTGATTTGCCTTGGGCCTTTTGGACAATGCTTTTATAGAGCTCAAACTGCTCCTCTTCCGTCGGGAAGCCGCTCCTGACCAGAAAGGGAAACTCTGTCCTGTACAGGCCGATAAATTCTGCCCCGTGTCTTTGTACCAATTCCATATCCGAGAGCAGTCCTATATTGGCTCCCAATTGGGCTTGGTAGCCGTCCCTGGTCACGGCTGGCAGATCTTTGAGGGCATGCAGTCTGCTGTCCAGCTTTTGCTTGTCTTGGGCCAGTCTGGAGTACTCAGCCTTTATCTCCTGGGAAGGCCGGGGAAATATCAGGCCTGAATCCCCGTCCACTATGATCTGATCCCCTTCACTGATCCGGTCCAGGACATCCCCTACAGCAATGACAGCTGGAATCTCCAGGGATCTGGCCAGGATCACTGCATGGGAAGTTTTGCCTCCTTTGCTGAGCACAATGCCTTCCAGATTTTCCTGCCTGAGGGCCATCAGCTCAGTGGCTGCCAGATCCGCAGCAATAATGACGGTTTTTTGGCTAAGCTCCTGAGTTTGCTTCTGGCCGATCCCCAACAGATGGTGCAGGACCAGTTCGCCAACATTTTCAATGTCCTGCCCCCGTTCCCGCAGATAGGGATCTGCAAGCTCAGAGAAGTGCTCCAGATATTGCAGAATTGTCAGCTTCAGGCTGTAGGCGGCGCTAAAGCCCTGCTGAATCTTTTCCCGGATTCTGTGCAGCAGGCCCTGGTCCTGGAGCAAGGCCAAATGGAGCTGCAAAAAGGACTTTTCCTCTTCAGAGATATTTGCTTCGCCTTGATCCAGCTCCAAAATCTCCTGCTGGGCTTTTTGAAAGGCCTGTTGCAGGAATTTTTCTTCCAGCTCGGTATCCTGAATATGCTCCTCTTCCACTTGTTCAAAGCCTATGCCCTGACCCAGATAATGGGCCTGGCCCTGCCCGAAACCTGAAGAGGCAGGCAGGCCCCTAAGCAGGGGTTTTTTTTCTTTGCATTGGCTGTCTTGGCCCTGGAGAAGATTTATGCTTTGCTGCAATTTCTTGGCCTGGGCCTTTTCCCTTTCCACGTCCTGCACAAGGCCAGTATAGGCGGCAATGGAGGAAATCTGGGAAGCAATGGCTGAAAAGACGCTTATCTCGGAAGCAGAAATTGAGTCTTGCTGTTTGGTCTGGATCACCAGCACACCTTGCACGTGCTGGTGATAGATAAGGGGCAGGCCCAGAAAAGTCTGGTAGGCTTCCTCCCCGCTATGCTGGAAAAACTTGAACCTGGGATGCTTTTGGGGTTGGACCACGAAAACAGGCTCTTTTTTTTCTAAAGTCAAGCCAGTCAACCCTTCCTGGGGGGGGATGCTGATCTGGCCTATAGACTCAGGATTAAGGCCTACAGAGGCCTCCAGGCTGAGCAGATCCCGACTGCGATTCAAAAGATATATGGAGCAGGCCTCCACTTGAAGTTTGTTGGCCAACAGCTTGACTATTTCCTGCAGGGTCTGCCTGGTTCCGCTGGATTCAGCCACAATCTTGCTTAGCTCCACCAAGATCGAAAGCTGGCCTGTCCTGTCTTGCTTTTTGCCCATGGGCGCTCTTTGGGATTTCGTTTGTATGGTTGTCAGTTACCAGTTATCGGGTATCGGTTGCCAGTTGTCGGTTTCCTCGACTTGCAAAAGATGTAAAAACTGCTCCACTAGGACAGGATCAAACTGATGCCCTGCATGGCGGCGCAGCTCCTGTACAGCCTGCTGGCTGGACATGGCTCTTTTGTAGACCCGCTCATGGGTCATGGTATCAAAAGCGTCCAGCACAGCTAAAATGCGGCATTCTACTGGTATGTCCTCCCCTTGAAGCCCCAAGGGATACCCCTGGCCATTCCACCATTCATGGTGCTTCAGAATTAAATCCGCAATCTGGGACAAATAGGATACTGACAAGGCAATCCTGTGTCCAATTTCGCAATGCCGCTGCATTTCCTGGAATTCAGAAGCAGAAAGGGATCCAGGCTTATACAGGATCCTATCTGTAATGCCCACCTTGCCCAGATCATGGAACTGAGCCAAAAGCTGCAGGTTTTTGAGGCTTTTTTCTGCAAGCCCTAAGGCCTGTCCCATTTTCAAGGCATAGCTCTGCAGGCGCTCAGTGTGTCCTTCAGTAATGTGGTCCCTGGTCTCCAAGGTTTTGAGCAAAACCTGTAATGTGGCATTACGGGATTGGAAGCTTTGCTGCAGCTTTTCCTTGTACATGGAGTCGTCAGCACTTTTGAAAAGCTCCTGCATGTTCACGTTGGCTCCCTGAGATACTGCATAGCCAATGGATATGGACAAATTCAGCTCTGGCTCCTTTTGGTTGTACTCCTCTACCCTGGATTTAATCCTCTGGCAGCAGGCCTGCACTTCGCTTTTTCCGCTTTCCGGCAGCAAAACAGCAAACTCATCCCCGCCAATACGAGCCAGGATATCGCTCTTGCGAAAGCAGCCCTTGAGGATCTTTGCGCTTTCTTGAATCAACTCATCACCCTTAAAATGTCCCATGGTGTCGTTGATCAGCTTCAATCCATCTATATCGCAGATAATAATTCCCAGGGGAGTATGCCTGGAGTCCCCCAGGCGCTGCATTTCTTCCTCAAAAAAGAAGCGGTTGTACAGGGAGGTCAGGGGATCATACAGGCTCATCTCCTCCAGTCTCTCCTGGGCCTTTTTCCACTCGGTCAGATCCCTGACTATGCTGATGCTGCCCATGGCCAGGCCTTCCTCGTCATGGATCTTGCTGATAGAGACTGAGCAGGGTCTCAAGGAACCGTCCTTGTTGATGAAATAGACCTGAAAATCGTGCACATAGCCCTGCTTTGCAAGCAGCTTCAAGAGCTCCTGCATTTCTTCCCTGTAGGCATAAAACTCCGAGAAATGCTTGCCCAGCATATCTGGGAAATCATAGCCAAATATTTCTGAAGCCCTTTTGTTCCATCTGCTGAATCTGCCGTGTTGGTCCACAATGCCAATTGCATCAGCAGAGTTTTCAAATATGTTGTCCAGGTAGTCCTTTTCGTATTTGTACTTTTCTTCGCTCTCCCGCAGGGCCTGCTCTGTCTCTTTTTGTCTGCTGATGTCAGAGACAAAGGCAAATGAGCCTGTAATATTCCCGCTGCCATCCAACAAGGTGGTTGAATTGAACTGGGCATGGACTTTCCTGCCGTCCTTCCTGGTCAAGGTAATCTCGTAGCTGCGGTTGGTCTGAGGGCTGTTGCCGGCGCTGTTTTGGATAAAGATAGGCGCATTTTGCGCATCCACAAAATCCAAAGGAGTCTTGCCGATAAGCTCTTCCCTACTGTAGCCCAGAATATTGCAAAGGGCCTGGTTGACATCAACAGTAACCTCCCTGTGATCCACCTGCCAGCAGCCTGAAGAGGCAGTCTCGATCAGGGTCCTGTATTTCTGCTCACTTTCTTGCAGCGCTTTTTCTGCATTTTTGCGTTCTGTAATATCCTGAAGGGTCTCCATAGCGCCGATGAGCTTACCGTTTTGATCCATTACAGGGGCAGCCGTGAAAAAGATCCATTTGCCCTGCTCTCCCAGGTCTGCAAAAAAGTCCTCGGCCTCATAAGCCAGTTTGACTAGGGAAGAGCGCCTCCATTTGCCAGGATAATACTCCTGCAGCCTGGCCTCGGTATTTTCCTCCAGGATCAAATCAGCCAAGACTGGTCGCTGGGAGGAGTAAAATGCCTGCCACTGTTTTTTCTTGCCCTGCATTTGCTCTTCTTTGAGCCCGGTCAGCTTCTCGCAGGCCAGGTTCCAGTGGATGATTCGCTGAGTTGTATCTATAACAAAGGTGGCAATGGGAGTACTGTATACTATTTGGGTCAGCTGGGACTGACTGGAATGCAGCTGTGTTTGTGCTGTTCTGGGTGCGCTGATATCCTGAATGACTCCCTGATAATACAGGATGTTGTCCTCTGCATCCCGGACAATCTCTGCATTTTTGCTCACCCAGATCTCTTGGCCCTGCCTGCTGAGCAAACAGCACTCATAGTTGAGCACCTGCTCCTGCTCTTGTAGGAGCTGCAAAAAAGCTTGTCTGTCCTTTGGATTTTTGTAGACTTGCGTTGCAATGTCCAAAACCGAGGAGACAAGCTCCCTGGGTGTTTTATAGCCCAACATTTTGGCCAGTGCTGGGTTAACTGCCAGATACCTTCCTTGCGGGGTGGATTTGAAAAATCCTACAGAAGAATTTTGCAAGAGCTCCCAGGACTCCTGGGAGCTGAAATCTCCTGTAGGGGACATATGATTGCTCCGGGTTTTTCTTTCAGGCATGCAATAGCTCCAGGGGACTTAAGCCACCGGCTTAGGAAACTCTTTAATACGCCGTGTTTGAGCTATCAACGTACGTATCAGGGAGGGCTACAGATATCAATAATTATAATCAACTTGGTGATTGTTCAATACTTCTCGGATCTTGGTAAATAGCTCGGACAATTGGAAAGGTTTGCCCAAAAAGCCTGCTGCACCTTTCTGCAGGATATCCTGGCCTGTGACCTCAGCAGAATAGCCGCTGGCCACGAGCACTCTGGCCTTGGGATCTTTGCGCAACAACTCCTGCAGGCACTTTTTGCCGCCCATTCCGGACATGCTCAAATCCAGGATGACCAGGTCTATGCGTCTTGATTCCTGATGATAAATCTGCAGGGCTTCCTCGCCGCTGGAGGCTGTTAATAACGTATATCCATACTGGCTCAAAGCTTCCTGGAGCAGTGTCCTGTAGGCGCTTTCATCATCCACAACCAGGATGGTTTCACTACCCCCTGAAGGCTGGAGAATCTCCTGCTGCTCCTTTGATTCTTCTTGACTGTGCTGGGATGGCCAATAAATGCTAAAGATGGTTCCTTGTCCTGGCTGGCTTTGACACTCGATATGACCTGAGTGAATCTGGACTATGCCGTATACTGTGGACAACCCCAGTCCAGTACCTGAGCCCACTTCCTTGGTGGTGAAAAAAGGCTCAAACATTTGCTCCAGGGTTTGGGGCTGCATGCCGCAGCCTGTATCCTGGATCTGGAGCAGAACATGCTCCCCTGGCAGGGGTCCAGAATCATTCCTCGCGCATTCATTGCTAAGCTGTACATTTTTGGCCTGTATCTCGATCCTACCGCCATCAGGCATGGCATCTGCTGCATTCTTGCCTAGGTTCAGCACCACCTGCTCAATATGTATAGGATCTGCGTATATGGGCCAAAGATCCTGCTCCAGATTGCATTCCACCTGGACCATTCTGGGTATGGTCTGCTGCAGGAGATGCACCGCTTCCTTTACTCCATGCCGCAGATCCACAATCTGCCTGTTGGTCTCTGATTTGCGGCTGAACAACAAAAGCTGCCTTATAAACTGGGCAGCCCGTTGGATAGCCTTTTCTATATTTTTGAGGCGCTTGTACTCAGGATCCTGGGTGGATTTTTGCTGCAGCAGGAGCTGAGTGTTGCCGCCCATGACCTGCAGCAGATTGTTGAACTCATGGGCCACTCCTCCGGCCAGAATGCCTATGGATTGCATTTTTTGGGCCTGGAGCATCTGGGAGCGCAGTCTTTCTTTTTCCTGTTCAGCATGTTTGCGCTCTGTAATATCCTTGGAGACAAGCTGAAAGGAATCTTTAGCCTGCAGGGCAAAGACTGGGACGTAATAGTTCTCAAAGTACTTGTCCTGGCTTTTTTCCTGCAGATGCACAGGCTCTCTTTGGCTCAAAGCCTGGGTTCCGTGCTGCATTATCTGATGAGCCTGCTTCTGGGGCAGGACGTCCTGCAGGGTCAGGCCTTCCAGGTCCTTTTGCTCCAGCCCCAGCTGCTTTCCCATAACCGGATTTGCAGCCAGGATATGCCCATCCTCGTCCACCAGGGCTATTGAGTCTGGAGAAGTGTCAATCAGCTTTTTGTATTTTTCTTCGCTGTGCCGCAGGTTTTCCTCAGCAGCCTGCTTGAGCCTGACCTGTGCCCTCCAGAGCCGAAAGGTAACGCCCCAAAAGGACAAAAGCAGGGTCAGGCAAAACAAAATGATCAGCAGAAAACCCAAAGCCAGCTTGTTGTATCTGTCTATCTTATCCTGGATGTTTTGCTGGATGGATTCTACAATACTGGTGGTAGTGCTTTTGAAAGCCTGCTGGTTCCTGGTGTATTCCCAGCCGTCCAGAATCTGCAACGCATGGTCCTTGTTGCCGATACTCACCAGATCGTAGACTTGATTCTCTAAATCTTTAAGGTTCTGAATATAAGTATGAACATTTTGCAGCTTTTCAGGGCTGACAACTCCTGCAGCAACCCTGGATATTTTTTGCATTATTTCCTCAAGGCTTAAGTGGGATTTTTGGTAGGCATCCTTCCACTGGAGATTGCCGCTCAACGTACTGACTCGGGCTGCTTTATCCATGTTTTCAGCGTGCAGAAGCAACTGCCAGGAGGCGCGCTCCGCTATAAGATCACGCCTTTTTAAGGAACTGAGAATACTGAAGGAAAAGTAGAGATTGGCTATCAAAAGCAAGATGAGCAAAATGGTAATTGCCACAGAAACAATGAACCACCATGTTGTGGAAGACACCTTTTTGGCGTCAGCAGCTCGGGAGTTTTTTGGCATGATAATTCTCAGGCCTGCAAACCAGCAGGC
>CAZBUB010000050.1:10895-16137 GCA_964494985.1 uncultured Desulfohalobiaceae bacterium
CAGCAGCTCGGGAGTTTTTTGGCATGATAATTCTCAGGCCTGCAAACCAGCAGGCCCAGTCAAACATGAAAAATCGGTGCTACTCCAGTTATCAGTGAGCTCTCGGACACGGGTCCCAGATAACCGATAACCACTAACTAATAACCAATAACTGATAACCGATACCCGACAACTGATAACCACCCAACCAAAACTAATCATCCTGGTGGGTTATCCAGTCCTGGACTTTGTCCTGATTGTTTTTGACCCATTGTTGGGCAGCTTGCTTATATGAGGTGTCCTCTGCCTGGGCCGCAAGCATGACCTTTTCCATATCTTCAGGCTCCCAGTAGAACCTGTCCAGGAAGGAATAGACATCCGGCATTTCTTCCTGCAGACCTTTCCTGACTATAGTCTTGATGCGCTCTTGAGCTCCAAAGACTCCTTTAGGGTCCTGCAGATATTTCAGGTCAAACTTGGCGAACTTCCAGTGCGGAGTCCAGCCGGTGACCACAATCCACTCCTGTTTCTCTATTGCCTTTTCCAAGGCAGAGAGCATGGTGGATTCGCTGCCTGAAATCAGCTGGAAACCTTGCAGATTGTACTCTGCAATTGCCTCCTCGCTCTTTTGCATTATCCCGGCATGGGGATCAATGCCTATGATCCTGTTGTCAAACTTTTCAGCACAGCAGCTAAGCCCTGCAATGGACTCCACATCCACATACTCCGGAACCACCAAGCCTATCATGGTTCCTTGCAGGTTAGGGCCCAGATCGCGCACCTCAGACTGGAATTTCTGCAAAAACCTGGCCTGCAAGGTTGGCAGCCAGCCTGCGACCATGCCGTCCTTGTCCCCGGCAGCTATTGATTCCCACATGGCGATCAGGGTCAAAGGCTGTAGGCTGCACTCCAGGCCCAGCTCCTGCTCTATCACCGCCTGCACCACATGGCTGCTGGCCTTCTCAGAGGACCAGGGCACATAAACCAGTTCCACTTTGTTGTCATGCGTTTCTGCATCTTTTGCTGCATCTGTACTTTGAGAATCAGGAGAACAGCCAGCCAAAGCTCCGTAAAGCAAAACAACCAGTAGCCAGGCCACAAAAGGAAGAGTGGCAGTAGAATGTATCCTCATAAATATGCTAAAGCTTCTTGAAAATCTGTATAAGAGTATCCAGATTGAAGAGATGAGTCAATTTTCCTAGCAAAAAGCTCTAAAATCTGCTTGTATCGAGGTGTGGGGAAGCTTCCAGGCCTGGATTCTTGGCAGCAGAACCTGGTGAAGCAATCAGTTGGCGGTAGGTATCAGAGGACTGCCTGCCGAGAGCCTTTGAGGCTGCTAGGGCTGTGGCAGAAGAGCAAACTTACCTTTATTCGGCAAACAGTCTGTCCAGCATCTCTTCCAAGATGTATCTCCGGTCAGATGCTGATAAGGAAGCTTGGAGGTATAAATACATGCTCAAGGTTTCCTGGTAGCTGCCCAGGGATTTCCACACCTGTTGCAGCCATGTTCTGCGGGTTTCATTCTGGGGTAAAGGGATGGGGTTTTTGCTAGAGGCCAAAGCAAGCAGCTGGGCTATTTTTTCCCTGTGCGAATCCAGCTTGGCATCAATATCAGCGATAATGCCCTGCAGGAGCTCAACCATGTGATTCAAAACCAGGGCAGCTGTGGCGTTACCAGCCTTGCGGCTGCTGGAGCTGGAAGCTGCAAGGCTGGGCTCCCGATGACCATCGCTGACTGCGAGCAATCTTGCCTTTGCAGCTGTAACTGCTGCAGCTGCTGGATTTCGAAGCTGTTGCAAGCACTGCTCCACTTCTTGGAGCCATTTTAAGGTCAGGTCTGCGAATTGACGGCTGCCGCTTTGATAGTGGTTGACTATCTCATGGACCTTGCTGAGCTCAGCCAGGAGCTTTTCTCGGGTTAGGGCCTGCATCGCGAGCTATTCAGGGGTCAGGGTCCTTTTTATGGAACCATCCGAGGCCTCTGCTACACTCCACTCCAGCCCCTCCTCTCGCATTGTAAGCCTCAGGCGTACTACATTCCCGGCTGCTGCTCTTGCTGATTCCCTGAGGGCCTTTCTGAGCCTGTCCTTGATGACATCCTTGTTCTGAAGCACAGTAAAGTTCCCCTTCCTGGATGGACTCCATGACCACCGGCAAGTCCAAGGTCATCTCAGGCACTCTAATCCTGGGCAGGCTCATTCCTTCAAGTAGGGGGTTAGATTTATAGTATTCTGCAATCGCAGCGGTGCAGGCTTCTCATTACTCATTATACGCCATGCACAAATTGAGTAAAAACAAGGCCTCATTACTCAAACAAAATCTGCAATGCGCAACATGGGTAAGTGGAGATAGGGAAAAGACGTTCAAGAATCGCTCAATTTAGGCCACAGGCAATGTCCAGGAACCATTTCATCTAGTACTGACTGCAAATGGTCGGTATAAGGGATCTCCTACCAGAACCATCTTCCAGGACCAAAAGGGATTGGACAAAAGATAGGCCTCAGCCAGGGTGTAGCCATCTAGCAAAACCGCAAAAAATATCTCCGGAACAGGGAAGGACTGCACATAAGGCTCTCCCACCGGTCCTAAGGTAGCTGCTGCACCTTCTTCCAGCATGCGCTTGCACCAGTACTCTCCCCTTTTCAGGCTCTGGCACTCCTGGCTGGCAATGTGATAGCCCACTGCGCCTGGCTGCCACTCAAAAGCCGGGACATACTTGGCCAGGCTGTACCAGCCGCAATACAGGGCCGTTTCAGGGCAATCCCCGGGCTGAAACAGTTCTTGGCTGTCTTCCACAGTTACCTGTAGCCTGCCGCTTTGTTCGACCCTTTCAGCTGCCCGGTGGATGGACCAGTCGTAGAATGCGTAGCCGGAGTCCTTTTTCTGGCCAGGATCAGCCCATCTGGCATCAAAGCAGGCTTTGCCCTGCAGGCCATTTTCTTCAGCCTGTTGGCTGTCCTGGACAATGCGCTTGACAGTGTCACTCTCCGGGCCGTCCAAGCGGGAAACCATAATCGCTTCTGGCTTGGCTATCGGCAGCTCCTGGCCTTGATAACCCAAAAAATAAGGGTTGGGCTGCCACATGGACAAGGAGTAGTCATCTGCCTGGACCAGAGCCAGCTCGGAATCCACAGAGCTGGAGCGGTTGCGCAGGTTCTTTTGCCTGCGGATCTCCTGCTTGAGCTCATCCAGCTCCTCCTCCAGCTCTTTACTGTTTTCCTCTTTTGCAGCCTGGATGCTTTCCTGCAGTTGATCCCTGCGGCTTTGCAGCTCCTGCATAGTCTTTTTTTCCTGCTCTGTAACCTCTGGACCTGCCGTCTTCAAAGGCATCCCAAACATCAGCACCAAGGCCCTGATCTGCCTGTTCTCCTTCAGGGCCCTGCGCACTGGGACAGCGATCTTCTCCTCATATTCCTGCCTGCTGCATCGCTCTTGGTCTGTGACCCATACCTGCAGCAGGTTTTCCTCAGGGATTTTGCGCTGCTGCATATAGTATTTTGCCAGCCCCACACTTCTGGCTGCATTTTTGTTGGCTACCACCAGGACCTCATCCGGATCCAGGGCCCAGGCCTGGCCCAGGGCCAAACAAAACCAGGCCAAAACAAGCAGGCAGCTTAGCCTGATGAGTTTACTCTTCATGACTTTGCCTTTCATTGCTCACTCCCCAAAACACGCCATGCATAAAATGGGTCATATAGATGCACAATTACTCATTTCGTGCATGGCATAAAATGAGTAATGAGGCGAGCATTCGACAGCTGACAGCTAATCTCGCCTTGAGCGCGGACAGGAATCAAGCCCGGTAGACCTTGCCTTGATTGTTGACGAAAAAGCCGCGAGTGTCCAGCATAGGGGCCTCTAATTTCTCGGGATCTATTTCCTTGTAGCTACTGTGGGCGGTGCACAGGATGTACAGGTCATAGCCGTCATTGGCCACTGGACTGGATCTGCGGCCGGCAAACCTGGCATATTTCCTGGAGGGTTTGATCTCTGGAACAAAAGGGTCGTTGTAAAACACTTCTGCGCCTTTGCCCTCCAAGAGCTCCATGATCCTGTAAGTCGGAGATTCCCGGTCGTCGTCCACCTCAGGCTTATAGCTCAGGCCCAAAAGCAGGATGCGCGAGCCTTTTAAGGGCTTGGCGTATTCGTTGAGCACCTCCCCTGCCCTCTGGACCACAAAATAGGGCATGGAGGTGTTCACCTCCCCTGCCAGCTCGATGAACCTGGTAGCCACATCGTATTCCCTGGCCTTCCAGGTCAGATAGAAGGGGTCAATAGGGATGCAGTGCCCGCCCAGGCCAGGGCCTGGATAAAAGGGCATATATCCGAAGGGCTTGGTGGAGGCAGCCCTAACCACCTCAAAGATGTCTATGCCCATTTGCATCAAGGCGGTCTTCATCTCGTTGACCAGGGCGATATTCACGCTGCGGAAGATGTTCTCCATGAGCTTCACCGCCTCGGCTGTGCGCGTGGAGGATACAGGGACCACCTGGTCTATGACCTGGCCGTACAAGGCCTGGCCCACTTCCAGGCACTCCTGGGTGATTCCGCCGCAGACCTTGGGGATAGTCCTGGTGCTGAAGCTGGGATTGCCTGGATCCTCGCGCTCAGGGGAGTAGACCAGGAATATGTCCCTGCCTACTGTGAATCCTGCCTGCTCCAGCCTGGGCTTGAGAACTTCATCCGTGGTCCCGGGATAGGTGGTGGACTCCAGGCAGAGCACTTGCCCCTGGCGCAAATAAGGCAGGATCTCCTCTGTACAGCCGATCACAAAGCTAAGGTCCGGCTCCCGGTGTCCGTCCAATGGAGTAGGTACGCACAGGATCAAAGCGTCCGCCTCCCCTGCCCTGGTAAAGTCAGCAGAAGCCTGCAGGCGACCGGTCTGGACGTTGTCCTGCACAGACTGGTGTGGGATATGCCTGATGTAGCTTTTGCCCGCCATGAGGCTGTCCACCTTGGCAGCATCTGAATCCAGGCCCAGAACAGGGTATCCCACCTCCAAAAAGCGTAGGGCCAGGGGCAGACCCACATAGCCCAGACCGATGATGCCGATCACTGCCTGTCGCGAATTGAACTTGTCAATTACTTCTTGGTACAGCAAATCTTCGCTCCTTGTTCTTTAAGGTATCGAGCAACTCGAACCAAAGGCAACTAACCGCTAACTGTTCAACGTGTTGATAATTTTTGTAATTTGCATTTCGCATTTTTTTACTCATTTTACGCCATGCACTAAATGGGTAAAAGCTGGAACAATTTTCCCAAA
>CAZBUB010000051.1:0-16004 GCA_964494985.1 uncultured Desulfohalobiaceae bacterium
GGAAACTTTGCCCGGAATTGTCCACATCGTCCAGGTAGGCATTGACCCTGGACCAAGTGATCTCCGGGTCCGTAACCCAGTGGTCAAAACGAGACAACAGATCTTTTTTTTCTGTGCCCGGCAGATCCGAAAGGCGGGGTCCTTCGCCCAGGCTGGAGTAGAGTTCCAGGAAATATGGAGAATGGCTGCGGACATAGGCCACAAGCCGGTTCAAACGTTCGTGTTGCAGCCCAATTCTCTCAGCCGGCGAGAGACGCTCCGCCTCAGCCAACATACCAAAGGCTTTTTCCAAGGTGATATCGTCCACGTTCACATCCTCGTGACCTATTAACTGTCTCTGGTAATAAAAACTCGGACAAAATTGCTTGATTTTGGGTAACTCTTTCTCTCGGCACAAACCAGAGGAGGAAGTGTCATGGGAAGCAGCAATTTAGTCAAGAACAAAAACTTACTATTCTGAAATACGCCAAGCAGATCTGAGCCAAGGAAGCAGCCAAGGCAGCTGGTGTCCGCTATGCCACGGTCTATGAGTGGCAAAGACAGCTCGAGGAACTCGGTGAAGAAGCCTTCCTCAAGCATCAGTCCAGTCGGCCAGGCCGGGGGAAAAAGAAAATAACTTCTGAGCAGGAGTCAGCCATCCTTTGTCCCGGGTTTAGCCCCACACTGGAGTATCCCCTTTAGGGTGCAAGTAAAAATGCCCTTTTAGGGCTAAGCATGCCACCGGCTATGCCGGTGGTGAATTCTGACTTGATTGAAATTGACAAGTTAGCGTTCATTGTTCTATTAGTTTCAGTATATATTCATTCGGGTGCCATATCAGGCTTAAAAGGGAACCCTGTGCGAATCAGGGACGGGCCCGCCACTGTGATTGGTGACGAAAGCCGCATTAGGCCACTCTGGGAATCTCCCGGGGGAAGGCGTGGTGATGTAGGATGATCCGAGAGTCAGAAGACCTGCCCGGATGATGAGGTGCGCTGTTTCGAGGTGGAAGCAGCAGTGCCTGATCCCGGCGGATAAAAAGGGAAATCCCCGGATCGAAATTTTCGGTCCGGGGATTTTTTTGCTCCGGACCGCGGTTTCGAACCCTTTAGCGCGGGAGGAGTTGTCATGGTAAATTTTTGCAAGTTGGCAGCGGTGCTGGGTTTTATTTTGATTGTCTGTATTCCGGCTCAGGCAGAAGAAGAGGGGCAGCAGGATTCGCAGCGCCTGCAGGAGATGGTGGTTACTGCCAGCAGGGCTCCGGAAAAAGAAGAGGTCGTGCCTGCCAATGTTACAGTGATCAGCGCCGAAGATATCGAAATTACTTCAGCCCAAAGTGTACCAGAGCTGCTCAAGCATCAGGTGGGGATTCAGGTAGAGGACTATACCGGCACCGGTCGAACCACCAGTGTTGATTTGCGGGGCTTCGGAGAAAGCGCAGCCGCCAATACTTTGGTTATGGTTGATGGCCGCAGGGTTAACCCTCCGGACATGAGCGGAGTGGACTGGAGCACGATTCCCCTGGAGAGGATCCAGCGCATCGAGGTCATCCGGGGCGGGGGCAGTGTGCTGTACGGCAACAACGCTACAGGCGGGGTGATCAACATCATTACTAAAGAGGGTGCTGAAGAGCCCCAAATCAGCACAGAGACCAGTGCAGGCAGCTATGAGTACTTCAAGCAGGCTTTAGGGCTGTCCGGTAGCTCAGGGAGCTGGAAGTATAACCTAGATGCAGGTTACATCGATACTGACGGCTACCGGGACAATGGATATCTGCGCAGCAGGACTGCGGGCCTGAATCTATCCTACGACGGCAATTGGTATGGGGCGGACCTGCAAGCCGGGATCAAGGACGACCGCTACGGACTGCCCGGCTCTGTCATGAAGGACGAGCCCAGACGAGACACTAATACTCCTGATGATTATGCCGAGACACAGGATCAATACCTGCAGTTTACTCCCTATGCTGAGCTTGATGAGCAGTCAGAGCTTTCCCTGGCCCTTCAGGCCAGGCGCTATGACTCGGATTCCAAATGGAAAAGCAATACCATGGATAAGGAGTACGAGATTGAAGACTATGGGCTCTTGCCGCAATACAACAGGGATTTCGATTTTCTGGGCCTTTCCCATTCCCTGGTAGCCGGCCTGGACTATAAGCGCTCTAAGCTGCAGGAGCAAGGAGTAGAGGATAAAGAACGCGAAGAGACAGGGGTTTTTATTCAGGATCGGATCAATCTGACAGAGGCATTATTGTTTAGTCTGGGGTATCGCAGCACCTGGAGCGAGTTTGATGTCCATGACCAGAAGGAGTCTTTTACAATAGATTCAGCCAATGCAGGCCTGACTTATAACTACGCTCCAGGAAGCAAGCTGTTTGTCTCCTATGATCGGGCATTTCGGACTGTGCTCCTGGACGAGCTGGGCGGGCCGAGCTTTGATCAGATCTTAAAGCCCCAGATCAGCAAGCACTACCAGGCCGGTGCCAGGCACAGCTTCTCTCCGGAGCTGAGCCTGGGGGCTACGGTGTTTAGGATAGATACTGACCAGGAGATCCTGTATGATCCCCAGGAGAGCGATCCAGGACAGTTCTTTCCCGGCCAGAATGTGAACTACGATGAAACCAGGCGTCAAGGGCTGGAGCTGGAGGCCAGTCTGGATCCAGCAAGTTGGCTGGGTGTAAGGGCTGGATATACCTGGATGGACCATGAGCTCAAAGGGGGCAGGTACGACGGCAGCCCTATCCCTGGTGTTGCCAAGCATACTGCGCATGCTGCAGTGCTGCTTAAGCCCCTGGAGGATCTAGCCCTGGATGTCCGAGGGCGCTGGCTGGCGGATAAGGGCATGATCAGCGACTGGGAGGATGAAGTGGGAGATGATTGGGAAGGCGGGGACTACTTTGTCCTGGATGCTATGTTCAGCTATGACTGGAAGCCTTTTACCTTTGCTGCAGGGGTGAAGAATATCCTGGATGAGGAATATTCGGAATACGGCACTTATGGTGGTGGGCAGATCAATCTCTATCCTTCTGCTGAGAGGAATTATCTGGCCAAAGTGGGGTTGGAGTGGGTGTTTTAGAAGCTGGGAGGTATGGAAAGGTTCATTTATATTGAAGCCGACAATGATCGCAGCCAGCTGCAACCGAATATGCCTTGCGATGGGGCGTGAGCCGCTGGCGGTAAGCATTCCTGGGCTGGAGCCTTGGAAAGATGCAATAACAAGTACAAAATTCGCGGAGATTGGTGGCCTTATCCGAACCGATTCGTGATCCCCTCTTATGGAAAAAAAACGAATCTGTCCCAATCTGCTCGAATTTGCACGAACAAGATGAAGGTACCTATGCTGCGGAAAATGAGCTCAGCCTTGCTGGTGTTGCTGCTGCTTTTGGCTGCTGGCCAGGTCCAGGCAGCTTCCAGGCAGATGCAGGACCAGGCTGGCAGGATTGTAGAGATCCCGAAAGATCCCAGCAGGGTGGTCTCCCTGGCGCCCAGCATCACAGAGATGGTCTATGAGCTGGGCAAGGGAGACCTCCTGGTGGGGGCGACCATGTACAGCGATAATCCTGCCCAGGCCCAGGAGCTGCCCAAGGTGGGGTCATATGTGAATCTGAATGTGGAGAAGATCCTGCAGCTTAAGCCTGATCTGTGCCTGGCCACCAAGGACGGCAATCCAGTGTCCACAGTGCAGCGCCTGCAGTCCCTGGGAGTGCCTGTATATGCCCTGGATCCGCGCAGCCTGGAGCAGGTCATGCACACCTTGAAGGAACTGGGGGCAATCCTTCGGGCTGAAGGGGCAGCGAAAGAGCTGGTTGCAGATATGCAGGGCAGGCTGCAGGAACTCAAAACCAGGACCAGGCAAAGCCAAGAAGAGCCCAGGGTCTTTTTTCAGATTGGGCTAAAGCCTTTGGTCTCTGCTGGAGAAGGGACCTTTATCCAGGAATTGATAGACCTGGCAGGTGGCAAGA
The DNA here is from genome assembly GCA_964494985.1 of uncultured Desulfohalobiaceae bacterium. GTDB lineage: Bacteria > Desulfobacterota > Desulfovibrionia > Desulfovibrionales > Desulfothermaceae > CAZBUB01. The sequence goes on from CAZBUB010000051.1 coordinate 3,941, forward strand.
ATCTGGCTGCAGGGAAAGGTACCTATCCCAGGTTTTCCAGGGAAGAGGTGCTGAAGCTGGATCCAGAGGTGATACTGATCAGCTCCATGGCCAACGACAAAGAGGCTGCCCAGGAGGCGGTGCGCTCCTGGAAGCGCTACCCAGGTATTACTGCAGTAGCAGAGGACAGGATACATGTTGTTCCTGCAAAGCTCTTCAACCGGCCTTCGCCCAGGATGCTGGATGCCCTGGAGATACTGGTGGATCTTCTGCATCCGGACAATGGATAGGCTGATATCGAACAGAAAAGGACTCTGGAGTGAGGGGTACTGCGGAAAATGGCATCCTGGGCAGGATATTTAAGGTCAGCCTGCTGCTGGCCTGTATGCTGGCTGTTTTTATCCTGCTGGGAATCAGCTTCGGCTCCACCGGGGAGCTGGGCAGCATTCTGCTGCAGGCTCTGCTTCAGGGCAGAGAGCTGGATGACCTGCAGCTGACTATAATCTTTGAGCTGCGCCTGCCCAGGGTGATCCTGGCTGCTTTGGTTGGGGCCACCCTAGGCACAGGCGGGCTGGTCTTCCAGGCCCTGCTGCGCAATCCCCTGGCTGAGCCCTATATCCTGGGCATCTCCGGAGGTTCGGCAGTAGGGGCTGTGCTGGGTATGATGCTGGGCCTGGCCTTCTTTCCAGGAGTTACGGTCTTGTCCTTTGTCGGCAGCCTGCTGACGCTTTTCCTGGTGGTGGTCCTGGCAGGCAGGGGCCAGATGCGGCAGGAAAGCAGCCTGCTTCTGGCTGGGGTCATGGTCAATGCCTTCTGTTCCGCGATCATTACTTTCCTGATCTCTATGACCCAACACAGCAAGCTGCAGGGTATTTTGTTCTGGCTCATGGGAGATCTGTCCCAGGCAGTACCTGTGCGTGTCCTGGGGCTTTTCCTGCTGGTGTTGCCTTGCTTTTTTTTGATCTTTCTCTGGGCCAAACCCATGAATCTGCTGCAGTTCGGTCAGCAGGAGGCCAAAAGCATGGGTGTGAACGTGACTTGGATCAGCCTGGGGCTGCTGGTGGTGACCTCCCTGGCTGTAAGCGCCACTGTCTGTCTGGTGGGTCTGGTGGGGTTTGTGGGCCTGCTGATCCCGCATCTGCTGAGGCTGCTGCTGGGACCTGAGCACAGGGTGCTAGTGCCTGCCTGTGTGCTGGGTGGCGGGGCCTTCATGGTGGGCTGCGACCTGCTGGCCAGGACCATTTCCAGCCAGGGGGAGCTGCCTGTGGGGGTGATTACAGCCCTGATCGGCGCTCCTGCGTTTGTGTTTTTCCTATACCGAAGCAGTAAGGCTTGAAAATAGAGGACAGAAGACAGAGGACAGTGAACAGAATATAAAAAATCGCAGCAAGGATAAAGGGTCTTGAATATGCTCAAGCTATCTCTAGGGTAACTGTTCACCATAATAACAACATCATGTCCAGTGATCCGGGGGTCCTGCCAACAGGACGCAAAAAACTCGCTCCAAAGAATGCGTAAATCAAAATCCTGGTTTTGGCCCTATTGAATATTTTATACGTTCAGTTCATGGCTGACTCTTAGGGTGATAAGGGTTGCATAGTTTTGATTAACGCATTCTAAGTCGCTCAGATCCGGCACCTACTTTTGCTGATACTTTTCACTTAAAATATTAGAGTTGGCTTATAATATAAAAGTAGGTGCCGGACGCTCTGTTGGCAGAACCCCCGGATCCAGGCCTTATCAGCATCCAGGTTTCTGGCACAACTGGTACTGAATAATTACTCTCTAGGGGAGGTTGATGTCTGCGAATGAGGCAGTGAGGCTGCAGGGGGTGAGCTTTGCCTATGAGAGGCAAAATGTCCTGGATGGGATCTCTTTTCAGGTGCGCAAAGGGGACTTTTTGGCTGTACTGGGTCCTAACGGCTCTGGCAAGAGCACTCTGCTCAAGGCCATGGATTCCCAGATCCAGATCCAGCAGGGCAGCATCAGACTCCTGGGCAGGGATATCAAGGAATATTCTGCGCGGGAGCTGGCCAGGGAGGTGGCCCTGGTGCTCCAGCAGAGCCCGGTTGCTTCTGGCTTTACTGTGCAAGAGACAGTGCTTATGGGCCGCTTTCCCTACCAGGGCCTGCTGGGCCTGGAGGGCAGAAGGGATCTGGAGGTAGCCAGGCAGGCCATGCAATCGACCAAAGTGGAGCATCTGCGCAAGAGAAAGCTGAATCAGCTGAGCGGAGGGGAGCTGCAACGGGTGCTTCTGGCCCGGGCCTTGTGCCAGGAGCCACGGATTATTCTTTTGGACGAGCCTACTTCTTCCCTGGATCCTGCGCATCAGGTGCGGATTATGGATCTATTGGAGCGTCTGCACCAGGAGCAGGAGCTGACCGTAATCATGGTAGTGCATGATTTGAACCTGGCTGCCTTGTATGCGCAGCAGATGCTGCTTATGCGCGAGGGACGGGCCTTTTGCCAAGGCAGGCCCCAGGAGGTGCTCAACTTCAAGAATTTGGAGCAAGTCTTCGACTGTGTGCTTCTGGTGGAGGAGGGCTCCATGGACGGGCTGCCTAAGGTCAGCCTGGTGCCGGGTCGCTACCTGGACCAGGATTTGCTGCGCAGGTTCAGGGCAGCATCGAGTGCTTGAGCTTTTTCAATTTTTCCACTGGGGAGTCCTTTTCTCCAAGAACGCGCTTATACCTTCCTTGGCATCCGGGCTGGTGCTGTTCAGGCTGATGACTTGGGTGGCATAGGCCAGGGCCTGGAAATCTTCCATGTTGACCTGCTTGTAGAAAAGCTCCTTGCCTAGTCCCAGGGTGTTCAGGCTGTACTGGGCGATGTTTTCAGCCAGAGTTTTGGCCTCCTGCTCCAGATCCTGGGCAGGGACCACCTTGTTCACCAGACCGTGGGCCAGGGCCTCCTGGGCTGGAATCAGCTCGCCTGTCAAAAGCATCTCCAGGGCCTTCTTACGCCCGATGCTGCGGCTCAAAAAAACCGCAGGGGTACTGCAGAAAAGACCAATCTTGACGCCTGGGGTGCCGAAGCGGGCGTCTTGTGAGGCTACAGCCAGGTCGCAGGCGGCAACCAGCTGGCAGCCTGCAGCTGTGGCCACTCCGTGCACCTGGGCGATCACCGGCTGGGGCATGTCCCTGATGGCCTGCATGGTCTGATAGCAGGTCTGGAACAGATCCAGAACTTCCTGGGGCTCGCCTCCCAGGACTTCTTTTAGATTGTGTCCGGAAGAGAAGTGCTGGCCAGCGCCTTTTATTATTACTGCCTTGGCCCGGTTCTGGGCTGCAATGTCCTGCAAAAGAGCAGTCAGCTCCTGCAAAAGCTCCTTGGACAGGGCGTTTCTCTTCTCAGGCAGGTTCAGGGTGACATGGGCCACATGGCCTTCCTGCTGCAGGACAAGGTTGCTCTGGGACATGGGACTTCCTCCTGGGGGATTGATTTTTAGAGATTTTTATCTCTAGCATTTTCCCAGGGAAAGTTCAAATCAGGAAGCATTTGCGAAATAGGGATTGAACCCCTTGACAACCAGGATTTGTTTAAGTAAATATGCAGCTACTAAGTCAGCTATCTCTGAAGGTGGTATGGCTACGTCGGAAGGGGTAGCCAGGGAGGGGGCAAGGCCCTTTCTGGCTTGGCCAAAGTGGAGTTTTACAGCTTCTTAAAAGGGGCAGTTTGGGTGTGAACACTCAGGCCCTTGAAAGGAAAAACACGACAAGGAGGTTTGATTATGGGTTGCGATTGCCAGGATTGCCAGTTTCCGCACAAGCTAAAGGACAAGCCCGAGGACTGCACTGCGGAGCAGATCAAGGAGTGTCACGGGGAGGCAGCAGCCAAGAAGGGGCAGGACAGGAATGAATAGGTCCTGAAGTAGAAAAGGGCCTGCTTTGATAAGACAAGGCTTTGTCGGAGCAGTAAGTAACCCCCATGCCTTGACGACGGGCACAACAAAGCATGGAAAACTGCAACCCGCAACGAAAAGGGCGAGCAGTGCTCGCCCTTTTTAAAGAAAGCTGTTGTTGCAGATCCAGTTTTCCATACAAATCAGATGGTTAACTATTCACCACATCCGGGGGTTCGGTCCACAGGACTCAAAAAACTCGCTCCTAAGAATACGTAAAGCAAAAGTTTGATATTGGACCTCTTGAACTTCCAGAGGATTATACTGGACTTTGAGGTTGAAAGAGCGTGCACAGTTTTGCTGAACGCATTCTAAATCGCTCAGACATTTTGAGCCTGTGGACCGAACCCCCGGACCTTGGTTTCTTCCTCGGTAATGCTTATCCGAGCATAGGAGATGGTGAATAAATACTGCGAAGGAAGAATTCTGTCAGAGGGAGTCTACGTCAAGTGAATCGCTATATGTTTCAATGTTTAGTTCCCTGGCAACCTGTATAGCCTTGTGGTCGATCATGGGGGATATGACCATGAGCCTGTCCGCCTTTTGACCGTGTTTTTTTTCATAAAATCTGACCTTGCGCTCAAATATATACATGCCTGCCTTGTCAATGGATGACTTGAGCTCACAGATGATAAGCAGGCCGTTTTTGATGATAATGTCCAGCTCGACCTGCTCAGGACGGCCGAACACCATTCCCTCATGATCATATTCATTGATATTCCTGACTTTGACCCCGAAATTCTCTTCAAGAATACTTGCCAGAGCCCTGCGAAAAGTGTTTTCCGACTTTAAACCCCAGCGGGCCCCCAGGGCCCCGATGGATCGGTCATGCTTTCTGGCCAGGGCCATAATGGCCTTGTGGTTATCATCAAATCTGCGTGATGCTTCTTCCCACTGCTTTTGCTGCTCCTCCCATCTCTTTTGCTGATCTCCCCATTGCTTATGCTGCTCCTCCCATAGCTTTCGCTGTTCTTCCCACAGCTTTCGCTGCTCTTCCCATTTCCATTCCTGAGCCTCCCACTTCTTTTCCTGGGCCTCCCATTTCTTTTCCTGAGCCTCCCACTTCTTTTTCTCGTCCTCCCGTATTTTTGCCTGTTCTTCCAGGTACTGATTCCATTTCTTGTCCCAGACCTCCCATTTTCTGTCCTGTCTTTCCCTTTCCTGGCGCATTTCATCAAGGGTCTGATGGAACCAGTCCTGTGTCTCCTTTTTGTCGGCAAATTCGGTCCTGGATAGCTCAATGATCAGGTCGCGAATGGCAGGATCATCGCGTACCAGATGCGGCAGCTCTCTTTTGATGGCTTCTTTAAGTTCTTGTTTTTCCATGATAACTTGGCAGTTCTCATGTTAAGGTTCAGTAATATTGTCCTGGCGCCAGTAATCGTTCAGGGAATGCGCGGCAATCCCGAACAGGCACAGTTCTTTGTCCATACCGTATTACATGATGCTTTTTTCCGGGACAGGGCTTTAATCTCTGTGCAATCGCTTATTCTGAGCTATATCTAACATAAAATTTACACTGACAAGCGTCAAACATGCAAGAAAAATCTGTTGTCCGCTAAATCCAATTGTCGCAGCCAGCGGTATCGAAAAGCATTGGTTCGAACTGACATCAGAATTTTCCGGGAATGCTCAGCAAGGCTGGTTTTCATGTTTAATATGATCTTTTTGATTTTTGATATTTTGAAAGTTGCACTTTTGTTTAAAAAGTGCTACTTGCTGCTTAGCAGTTTTATGGAGCGGATGTAGAATGGTTTTCAAATACTTTTGCTGCAGGAGGAGAGGTTTATGCTGGACAGAATTCATTATTTTGCAGGGGTGTTGATTTGGGTCTTCATTTTTTTGGCAGCTCCGGGTTTGGCTGGGGCAGAAGACTATGAGCAGGCCTTGCAGCTGGGCAGGCATGCTGCTTGTCAGGCAGCAGAAATGCTGGATGTGAGCTGGTCTGAACAGGAGGCGATTGTCCTGACCAATGCAGGCTATGCCAGGGCAGGAGGATCTTCCACACAGGGCTGCCTGGATGGGCTTAGCAAGGAAACCGGGGCCAGCCTGGGCAAATCCAGCATGATCAAGCTTCAAGCTCGTTTTGACCAACCTTTGTGGTTCGCATTCTACGTGCCTGAATCCGGACAGGCGGTTTATCTGCAGCTGAACAACAAAGCGGAGTTGAAGGAATCCTCTCAGAAAGGGGACCAGGAGCTGTTCGAAGTGCGGGATAAGGCCAGGATAGATTCGGATTATCTTTTTGAGCATCCTGAAAAGTTCGAGGAATACTCTGCAGAAAATCTGTTCGGGACCAACCTGTTCCGGGTGATCGCGGCAGCCAACCTTGTTGCCCAGGATGTGCCCCAAGATATGCTGCAGTGTATTCAGCCCCATGACCATTACTGTCCAGGGGTGACTTCGGGGGTTTTGCTGGCCAGATTTATTGAAAAAAATATCCTGGCAGATGCTCCTGACGCAGAATGTTTTGTGCTGAGTCTGCAGCCCTGGTGCAAAGAGGATGCCCTGCAGGCCGTGCTTAACGTCACACCGGGCAAGCGCAGCTACGGGACATATTATCCAGAACAAGACGAGGTCAAAGCCTGGCCGAGTCCCTTGGACAGGACTTCCAGTATAGTGTTTGTGCGCAAGGAGGATGGCCCTTGGCAGGGCTGGATGCTGGAGTTTGATTTTGACCAGGTTAGAAAGGAATTCCCAGGTCCTAAACCCGGGTCTGGGGCATTGGACAAACTGGCCCTGGGGCTTTGGATGACAGAGACTCTTGACGATTCAGGACGCTTTGTATCTGTGCTCAAAAAATTCGAGTTGGAGAAGGGTCAAAACCCCAGGGATTTTTTGCGTCCGGAGCAAAGTCTGCTGCAAGAGTTGGCTGCAAAGTAGAGGTCAGCCACTGCGAGCAGAAAGGGAGGAATCATGCATATCGACCAGGTTCTGCAACGTATAAGTGATCAAAGCCTGGAATTTATTCAGCAAGAGGTGCAGGTGGATTACGATCAATTCCAGGACCTGCCCACAAAGTTTACCTACTACAGCAAAGTGCATCAGATCCAGGTGGCTTTGGGCCCTTTTCCAGGAGAACAGACAGGCAGCAGTTGGGATTATATTGTGCAGACTGCAGACAGCCAGACTTATGCCCTGTCCTTGGTGCATAATTATTGTCATCCCTCACAACCACCTGAAAACAAAAAATGGATTTTGAATTATCGAGTTTTGGGCGATGAAGAGCTGATGTTTTTTTTCCGGGAGGAGCACGGCATGCTAGTGAATATGGACTTAAAGCAGATTGCAGATTTCCACGGTCACCTGTGTCCTGATTTGGTCCTTGGCGCTAAGGCGGTGCAGAAAGCCCTGGATTATTTTAGAGCCCAGGAAGAAGAGCCGCTAAGTCTTTTTGTAGTAGCCCAGAACCAGACCAGTGCCTTGGACGCTGTTCAATATTTAACAGGGTGCACTGTGGGCAATCAGCGTCTTGTGGTCGAGGACTGCGGTAAGCATTGCTATATGTTTATTTCCAATAACACAGGCCGGGCCCTGGAGCTCAGGATGAAGCCTGTGCATTTCCACCAGGAGAGGGCTTATTTCGAGCTGGAAGAAAAGGTGCAAAATCAGGGCGGTACATTGCGTGAAGTATCCAGGATGCAGAGCATTATCAGCGATTGGGTACAGTGGCTGGCCAATATAAGTCCTGAAGCCCTTTTTACTGCCTTTGAAACCACAAGTGAGCTGCCTGCTGTGGAAACCTGCAGCAGATATTTGCCATGCAGCAAATGCGGTGACTTGGTGCAGAGCAAAAAGACAATTATCCAGGGACAGCATATCTTGTGCAAGGCGTGTGCAGTACAAGCTCCATGTTCATGTACAGTACAATAGGTATTACAATCTGCAGGGTAAGGAAAGGCTCTAGTCCAGGCTGCTGCTTTGGAGCTCAGCCAGGATCTTGCGCAGCTCTTGCTTGTCGCAGAACTGATCAGTCTCCAGATCGGCAAGATCAGCTGCATAACCCAGGCTGAGGCCGAAGTTGTCCAGGTGGCTGTCAAAGCCCTTTTCTTGCACATCCTAGTTAAACAGATAGCCGCCCCGGCACTCACTTGGTTGCTCATCTAGAGCAAGATAGATTGCATTGCCAAGTGAGTACCGGGGAGGGGAATCAGGGGAAGAAAGCTTCGAGCCCATAGCTGGATAAGGCGCATGTGATGCGGCACTAGTGCTCAAGCTCGGAGTAAGCATCTTCCAGGTGCTTAAGCCAGATATCCACAATGTTGTCGTACTCTGCAGTGCCCTTGAGCACTGCTTCGGATTCGATTCCTGCCTCTTGCAGGAGGGACTTCAAGGAGTCTGGATCGTCTCCTGCCATGTCATTTTGCACATGATCCCCGGCCACTGACATGAAGGGCACCAAATAGGCCTTTTGCACATCCTGATCCTGGAGGTCTTTAATGATCCCTTCCAGGGAAGAGGTGTCATGCACAGTGCCCATATAAGCCAGGGAATCCTGCTGTTGCAGTTCATAGGCTAAGGCCTTGTAGAAGGCGTTGCTGGGGTGATGGGTGCCGTGGCCCAGGAAGATTACTGCCTCCTTGGTTTCGCGTTCCTGGGGTATGTTCTGCAGCAGGGCCTGGTTGACCTTTTGCAGGTCCTGGTCCGAGCCCAGCAGGGGATAGCCCAGCTTGATCTGCTCCAGGTCTCCAGGCATGGAGCGGAAGGCATCCACCACCTGGTGCAGATCGTGGAACTCCGCCCCGGCTATGGTGTGCAGGGACTGCACAGCCACATGGGTAAAGCCCTCATCCTGCATATCGGCCAGGGCCTGGGCCGGAGAATCAAGGTCCCTTCCTTCTTTGGTCAACTTTTTACGGACCATTTTGGAAGTATAAGCCCAGCGCACCGGTGTCTCCGGGAAAGTCTCCTCGACCTGCTCTTCAATGTTGTCAAAGGCGTCCTGGGCCTGGGGATAGCTTGAGCCGAAGGCTACCAGCAGAATGCCTTGCTTGTGCTTATGTTCTTCTTTATGGTGACCGTGGCTGTGGGCCAGGGCAGCACTGGGCAAAATCAGGCACAGACTCAGGATGCTGCAGATGCAGATAGCTTTTCGCATAAAAACCTCCTTGCAGATAATGGGTTGCGGGTTGTTGATGTGCTGCAGGGCCCTGGGATCAGAGCCCTGCAGCAGGTTAGAGGGTTTAAGGAGTGCATATGGGATGCCAAATTAGGACAAACTGACGGGCAGCACGTTCAGCCCAGCCTGCCTGGATGGGGCCTGGTCTTGGTCTTGCTGCTTGTGATCCCGCATCCAGAGCCGCATTTTCTGGTCCACGCGGTTTTTGCACCAGGGACAGCCTCCCTGCTCTGTATAGATATGCTCATAGATTTTCTGGAAAGGAATCTGCTCCAGATGCTGGGCGTCGAGATCCCCGGCATGGATCTGGCTGCAGATCAGATAGGTTTCAGTGCAGACTTTGACCCATTCCTCCAGGTCTTGTCTGTCCAGGAAGAAATGGCTCAGGCTCTCTGACCTGGTTAGTTGTAAAAGCTCCTGCTTATAACGCATATGTTGCCTCCTTGTTGTGGGTTTCGTTGTTGCAAAGTCCATAAAAAATCCCCCGGATCGAATATTTCGATCCGGGGGATTTCCCTTTTTATCCGCCGGGATCCAGGAACGTTTCGCTTCAGCCCCGAAAGCTGGCGTCCCTTTTCGCTCAGGCAGGTCTTCTGACTTCCGGATCTTTCTCCAGCCGCGCCTTCCCCCGAGCAATTCCCAGAGTGGCTTAAATGTGGCTTTCGTCCCCGGTTACAGCGGCGGGCCCGTCCCTGACTTGCACAGGGTTCCCTTTTAAGCTGTGAGCACAGCCTGAACTGGAGCAGGACTGTGCTTGCAAACACCCAAGCGAATATTTCCTTTAAAGGGTATGCCTGTTGTATGCTATTTGTCAAGTCTGGTTTTAAAACTGCCTCGGCAGAATAATGCATTTTCATGTTGCAGCTGATTTTGTATTGACATAATGGCTGCTGAGGGTAGTCTTAAGGTTGTTTGGACTTTTGAGCTCTCGCGAAGTAGATGCATGACATACAAGCAATTTTTTTGTGCAGGATAAGGAGCTTATTATGGAGACTATAGCCAGGGCTGGATGGTTTCGCAAAGCAATTGCGCTGCTTGTGCTGGGCGCTGGGGTTTTGGTTTTGGGGCTCTGGCCCAGGCAGGCCTCTGCAGAGCAGGAAAGGCTGCAGGTGGTGGTCAGCATCCCGCCGCAGAAGTATTTTGTGCAGCAGATCGGCGGAGAATACGTGGATGTTTCTGTTCTGCTGCCGTCAGGGGCCAGCCCGCACGGATTCGAGCCCAAGTCTTCGCAGATGGCGGAACTGGGCCAGGCCCAGTTGTACCTGGCCATAGGCGTAGAATACGAAAAGACCCTGTTGCCCAGGCTGGAGTCCATGCATCCTGATCTGGAGATAGTGCATACTGATAAAGGGATCAGGAAGATCCCCATGCAGGGGCATGCAAAAGGATCAGGAAATCACAGCCATGACCACGGACACGAACATGAAGACAACCATGACCATGAAGGTCGGGATCCCCATGTCTGGCTGGCCCCGGATCTAGCCTTGATCCAGGCCCAAAACATCTATCAGGCTCTGGCAGGGGCCCTGCCGGAGCAAAAGCCGGAGCTGCAGGAAAATCTGATAGACCTGCAGCAGGAGATCCTGGACCTGCATCAGGAGATCATGACTGCATTGCAGGATGTAGAGCCGGGCAGCAAGTTTATGGTTCTGCATCCTGCCTGGGCCTATTTCGCGCGCACGTACGGTCTGGTCCAGATACCTATTGAGCTGGAGGGCAAGGAGCCTAAAGCCAGGCACCTGAAGGAGTTGATAGATCTGGCCAGAGAGGAGGGTATCCAGGTGGTGTTTGTCTCACCGCAGTTCTCGGAGAGCTCAGCCAGACAGATTGCTGATTCCATATCAGGGGAAATTGTCAGCATTGACCCCCTGGCCCAGGACTGGATGCAGAACATGCAGGAAGTAGCGGATAAGCTAAGGCAGGCTGTGCCGGATGGGTCCTAATATATCAATGAATCATGGTGAATCCAATGAAGATTCTCTGAGCGTGGCTTTTGAAGCTGTTACTCCTTGATTGCAACAACATAGACAGGGTTGACATCCAATAGTTTTTTGTATAGCTCTACCGCGAAAATAATCAGCTGTTCTAGGTTTTCCATCCAAGGGAATGAAAAGGGAATCCCGTGCAAATCGGGAACCGGCCCGCGGCTGTGAGCGGGGACGAAAGCCGTATTTATGCCACTCTGGGAATTACTCGGGGGAAGGCGCGGTAACTAGAATGATCCGCAAGTCAGAAGACCTGCCTGGAACACAAGTCAGGAGCTGCTTCGAGGTGAAGTAGTGCCTGGATGGATCCCTGGCGGATGAAAACGGGACATCCCCGGATCGATACGAGTGTCGGTTCGGGGATTTTTTTGTGTCTTGAATATAGTAATACTATTTAATGAGTCGGAATTGTTTAGTTGCATTATTTTATATTTAGTGCTATAGAGCTCGGCCATCTAGATGGCGTTAGCTTGTCCCAAGGCTCTTGCCTGCAGCAAACCAAAAACAGGAGAGGATCCTATGAGGCTCAAGGTATTTACCCCCTGTCTTATGACTGGGGTGATTTTCAGCCTTTTGCTGGCCTGCAGTGTCCTGGCCCAGGAAAAAGCTCAAGACACTGGAGAGCGAGCACGCAAGCCGGTCTCGGAGGCGGTGGACATCCGCCAGCAGACTCAAAAGGAACGCGAAGAGTGGCAAGAGGAACGACAGGAGATGGTGGACCGCTATGACCGCTTGCAGGAGGAGAACAAGGACTTGAAGGACCAGCATGGGGAGCTAAGGGAACAGGTTGAGAGCGCAAAGGAGCGCGTCTCCGGCAAAGAGAAGCAACTGCAGGACATAGAACAGGTGGCCGAAGATATTGAGCCCTTTCTGGATAACAGGCTGGCCAGCCTGGAGCAGCTGGTGGAAAAAGACCTGCCCTTCCTGACGGCAGAGCGGGAGAAGCGCCTGCAGCGGCTGGAGGAGCTCATGCAGGATTCAGAACAAAAGGTCAGCGAGAAGTACCGCAGGATTATGGAGGCCTATCTGGTGGAGGCTGAGTACGGCAGGACCATCGAGGTGCAGCAAAAGAGCATCCAG
>CAZBUB010000052.1:0-14787 GCA_964494985.1 uncultured Desulfohalobiaceae bacterium
TTTTTCATCTTCAGCTCCTTGATTTTGTTTAAAATTAAAGCTAATAGTAAAAATTATACAATGCACTTTGATATACATATTCCATCCAGACCAAAAGTTTTGCTGGTAGAGCATGCCTGAAGCTCCAATAGATTTCAATGCAGAATTGAGAAGATTGAACCTACACTCTTCTGTGACCAGCATCTCTTCATGGATCCTGCATCCAGGAATGCTCTTTGACAGTCCCTGGAAATGGTGGGGTGATCTGGGAAAACGAAACTTTGCCCATGAAGGGCTTGATCTTTGCTGCTTTAAGACCAGCCTGGACAAAGACGTGCATCTCGTCAGCCCAGAAATGTTTTTTCCGGCAATTTTGTCCGGCACTATAGCTTTAATCATTGATGATCTTTTGGCCCAGACAATATTTATCCGCCATGAAGCCCATAGAAGCGCATCTGGCTGTCTCTTCTCTATTTTTGCCCATGCCTCTGCCCTGAATCATCTTGCTCAAGGCAGTCCCATCAACCAAGGCGACGCCTTATGCACAGTACCCTGCCTAGAAAAAGACATCCCTGGGATGCAAGCCCACTTGCATCTCTCCTTGGCCTGGGTTCCAAAACAGATGCCTGTGCAGGAACTGAGCTGGAATCTGCTTAACCACAGACAAGGCCTCATACTGCAGGACCCTTTACGCTGGATGCATTGCCAGTATCAAATAGACCACAATCCTTTCCCCCTGCATACTGGATAACAGTGGAAATGGTCCCATATATAAGGCCGATAAGCGCCTTGCTGGAACAGTTCGAGCGCTAATGCGAGCTGGTGCTGGATGCACGCAAAGCCAGAATGTTTTCCTTGTATCTGTGTGAATTCGAAGAATATCCGAAAATCTTCATGGAGCATAAAATGCCCAACAAATCCAGTGCCAGCCGCTCCCTCAAAGCTGCGCCCACAGGAATAATGAGAGGCATAGGAGACGAAAAGCTTAAAAGTCATATAGAAGACAAGGTCCAAAGGTACTTAAAAAGTGTAGCAGACAAGACTTTTAAATTCTTCCAGGAAAAGAGCTTCAATCACCTTATCCTGGTTGACCCCAAGGACTAGACCCTGCCCGGCATGAAAGACCACCTGCACTCCTATCTGGCCAAGAGACTGGCAGGAGAGTTCCATGCCAGGCCGGATAATAACCAGGAGCAACTCAAAGAAAGGGCCCTGGAAGTAGCCCAGGAAAGGGAAAGGGCAGCAGAAGCCAAGCTGGTAAATCAGCTCTTGGAGACCCACAATTCAGGAGGCAAGGCAATGCTGCAGCCCTGGAGATAGTAATCCTGGAGCTTGACAGTGAAGTAAATGCCTGCCAAATGATGCCCATGGCAGTCAGTAACATGTGTGGTATTTTTTCAAACTTAAACCGGACGGTAAGTGAATATGTCAAACACATCCAAGCTTAAGCTTATATTCTGTCTAGCCCTGATCTCTTTATGTCTTGGGGCCAGGCCTGCTTGGGCCCAATCTTTGCTGGAATTCAGCTCTTCCTCTCAAATAGCTGAAGCCTTTGGCAAGGATGTCATAAAGAGATTTGAAAATAGATACGACATAGATGTCAATCTTCACGTTGGCTCATCAGAAACAGCCCTGCTCAGACTCAAAAACAACTTTAGCGACTTGGCCTGCATTGCCAGCAGACTGCCTAAGGATTATACAGAAAAAGGCTATGTAGAAATCCCTTTTGCTAAGGATCCCCTAGTTATTATTACTCACAAACAAAATCCCATAGAAAGCTTATCTCCCGCACAAGTTAGAAAAATATTCATGCAACATACAACCAACTGGAAAAAAGTATCAGGTCCAGATCAGGAAATAGTAACTATAATCCCCAGTCAAGACACAGCGCTCTATAAAAGCTTTGAAAGACAAATTATGCAAGGATTTAATATGAGCTTTGATTTCTCAAGCTATATTTCCACCAATAACTTTATTGCTGTAGAACATATCCCTGGCGCCATCTCATTCGCCTCCAGAGGTGCTGCAAAAAACTACAAAAATATTAAGTGCCTTAAAATAAATGAGTCTAAGCCAGAAGATGAGGCGTATCCTTTCTTTCAAACATTTTCCTTTATTAGCAAAGGCAGACCAAAAGAAAATGCTCAAGAATTTATAAATGCAGCTCTATCTTCCAGAGGTAGAGAAATTATAAAAGAAAAAGGCATGTATCCAATTTTTGAAGATAGGAGCACGAAAGAGTAGATACACTTCAATGCTGCTAATTGGAAATCGAGAAGGAACTTCCCCATGCATTTCGGCCTGAATTTCTCCAGCCTGAATGGCCTTAAGCTTTCCCTGCCTCGGCCTGGCTCATGGACATGGTTTCCTTTACTGGGACTCCCCTTGCTGTTGCTTCTAACCCAGGGATGCGCTAGTACATACACGGCAGTTGCACCAAGTCACACCCACCAGGAAAAGAAAGATACCAGCCTTGGCGATCCAGAAGATTATACTTACAAATTGCAAGAGCAAACAAACAAATACAGCTATAAAGTTTACAAATCCCCACTTTGCCCTGAGCTTGTCCACATACAGGAAATCACCAAGAAACGTCCTAGGGGTTTTTTGTTTGCTGTCGCTGAAATGCCCCTATATGGGCTTGGCTTGGTTGACTGGGTATTAGCTCATGCCATTGCCCAAGAAAGTGAACAAACCAACAAAACCTGGAAAGAACCCACAGGCAGGGTCATTCAATGTGGCGCTAAGCAGCCGGCCCCAAGGCAAAAAATACTGCTACAACTGCCCAGAAGAGAAGAACAGCTTGTCCAACGCACTGACAAAGAAGGCCTGCTTCATTTGCATTCCTGTTTGCAAAATTATTCTGGAGAAGGTCAGGTAAATCTTTTTGTCATTTTTGGAGAAGATATTAAGTATTTATCTACGATTTATTTTTGATTAAACCTAAATTGAGCGATTCTTAATCGTCATTGCGAGCAAAGCGAAGCAATCTCAATGAGAATGCAAAAGATTGCTTCGCACCTTTTGGGTGCTCGCAATGACGAGGTTTATTAAAGGTTTGTTCTGAGAATCGCTCAATTTAGGTTAAACTATAATGTAATGCATTGTAAAACTTTTATCATTCAAGATACATAAAAAAGCCGGATCCTTTAAAGGATCCGGCTTTTTGCATATCTATTGCAACTTGATTTTAAGATTCTATCTGAATCTTTTTGCCTTTGGCTTCTTCCTGCTTAGGCAGACTGATGTTCAAAATACCGTTCTTAAAGTTAGCCTTAATTTTCTCCTCATCCACCTTTACCGGCAAGGGAATGCTGCGATAAAATGAACCATAAGCCCTTTCTACACGGTGGTAGTTGTCCCTTTTGTCTTCATCCTCAAACTTCTTTTCACCCTGAATCACCAAATTGCTGTTCTGCAAAGAGATATCCACATCTTTGGCTTCCATTCCGGGCAGTTCTGCTTCGACTTTGATCTCTTGGTCATCCTCACTGATATTCAGAGCCGGAAAATCCATTTTACCTACCTGGCCGAACTCGAAAGGAGTCCTCATAAAGTCTTCAAAGAGATCCAACATGCTTCCTGGCCTGCGAATCTGTGGAGTCCAGTCTTCAGTTCCTCCACGACCTCTTACTCCTGGCAATAGTCCTCTGCTAAACATATTGCATCACCTCCTTATCAATTTATTTCAGCTTTGTTCTACTTTATGATATGAAATAAATCAGTCTTGGCAGGTGTCAATATGCTAACAAAAGATTTTTTGACTTAGATTCCGTAGAGTTGTCTACAATTGTCCTCCAAGGCTGAGCGCATGTATGCAAAACTCACATCCTTGATTTCAGCCAAGGCCTGGATCACCAAGATCAGATTGGCAGGCTCGTTGCGGGTGCCTGGATCAGGCCCCAGGACCGGGCTGTCTGTCTCTGGCAGCATGCAGGAAACCGGCAGCTGCTTGGCCAGCTTCTGCTTCTGTCTGGAGCGTAGCAGGGAGGGAGGAAAGGAAAAGAAATAGCCCTGCTCCACTGCTGGCAGGGCGTATTTGGGCTTGCCGTCAAAGGCATGCATTTGGACTTTCTGGGCCTTCTTCTCCAGCAGCCTGGCCACTGTATGCCTGCCTGCGGACCTGGAGTGTACATTCAGGGGCAAACCTGTCTGCAGGGAAAGCTCTATAAACTGATCAAAGACTTGCAGCTGCAGCTCCTTGTCTTCCTCTGTACCTGCCAGCCAAAAATCCAGGCCCACTTCCCCGATTGCTGCCAGCCGTGCCTGATGTTCCCGGACAAGCCCGCAAATCTGGATGGCCTGGCTCAAGTCAGCATGCCCTGGATAAAGACCGGCAGCAGGCAAAAGCATTTCCTGCTGCCTGGCAAGCTCCAGATTTCTGAGAGCATCCTGCAGGGTCTCGCCCACCGCCAAAACGGCATCCACACCTGCCTTCTGGGCCCTGTGCAGCACTTGCTCCAGATCAGGAGCAAAGGCCTCCTCGCACATATGGGCATGGGTATCCATGAGCATATTTGGGAGCAAAAAAGATTGGATTCAGTAAAGGCGAACCATATCCGAATCCCTTCCTGTTGCGCGAAACGCAGCAGGAAGGGCAGCAGGAGAGGATTTCTATCTGGCCTGAGTCAGGTCTAAAAATAACAACTTATGTGCCTTCCTCCCAGGTCTCTAGATAGTCCTTCTGCTCTTGGGTCATCTCATCAATGTCAATGCCCATGGCTTTGAGCTGCAGGCCGGCAATCTGATCATCTAGCTCTGCCGGGAGCTGAATTACCTTATTGGGGAGCTGCCCCCTGTTTTTAACCCCGAATTCGCAGGCCAAAGCCTGGCCGCAGAATGAGGTGGACATGACTTCGCTGGGGTGGCCTTCAGCAGCAGCCAGATTCACCAAACGGCCTTCGCCAAGAACAAAGAGTTTTTTCCCGTTTAGCACATATTCCTCCATAAAGGGCCGCACATGTCGCCTGGAATGGCTGGCCTGGTGCAAGGCTGACAGCTGAATTTCGTTATCAAAGTGTCCGGAATTGCACATGATAGCCCCATTCTTCATCATTTTCATGTGCTCCAGCCTTAGGACATGCTTGTTGCCGGTTACAGTACAAAACACATCTCCGATCTTGGCAGCATCCTCTATCTTGAGCACCCTGAAGCCGTCGTAAGCTGCCTGCAGAGCCCGAAAGCTATCCACTTCAGTAACCACTACATTCGCACCAAGCCCTTTAGCCTTCTGGGCTACGCCCTTGCCACAGCTGCCATAGCCGCAGACCACAAAGGTCTTGCCTGCATAAAGCAGGTTGGTAGCCCGGAGAATACCATCCACTGTGGATTGGCCTGTGCCGTAGTAGTTATCCACCAGATGCTTGGTCATATTGTCATTGACCGCGATCATGGGATATTTCAGAGCATTATCCTTTTCCATGGCCTTGAGCCTGATAATACCCGTTGTGGTCTCCTCGCAGCCACAGATAATATCTGGAATCATCTCGCTGTGGCTCTTGTGGATCTCTGAGACCAGGTCGCAGCCGTCGTCAATGGTGATCTGGGGTTTAGACTTTATCACATTGGTGATATAGCGGTAGTAATCCTCCTTGTTCTCACCCTTGTAGGCCCAAACCTTGACCCCTTCATCAGCTAGGGCTGCAGCCACATCATCCTGAGTTGAGAGGGGATTGCAGCCTGTAATGGCCACATCAGCGCCGCCTGCAATCAAAGTCCGTACCAGAACTCCGGTTTCCTTGGTCACATGCAGGGCCAATCCAATGCTCACCCCCTGCAGGGGCTTTTCCTGCTGAAAGCGCTTTTGAACCTCCAACAGAGCACCCATGTTCAACTCAGCCAGCTCCATATTCTTGTGGCCCTGACTTGCAAGGGAAATATCTTGCACTTCATAATTTTTTCCTTTATCCATCTCTAACCTCCTTCATTTTAGTTTCCCAAAGATATGGATCAATTCCTTAAAAAGGAACCAATCTTTCCTGAACAGAAAATGATTTTGTTTCCAATTTTTACGTCTAGCCCTGTAAAAACAGTCAGCTGTTAACTGCTTACCAGGACATTGATTTTCAACCCTTGTCTGACCTGAAATTCCTGCAGATGCAAGATTGAAAACCCTGCCTCCTGCAACCACCTTTGCAGCTGATCCTTATCAAAACCCAGCCACACTCCACCGTACTTCTTGCGTGCCTCTTCCATTTGATGCAGATCAAAATCAGATAGGATGAATACACCTTCGGGTTTTAGGATGCGTTTTGCCTCGCGCAAACCCAACATGGGCTCAGATACATGCCTTAGCACCATGTTGGCCACAGCCAGATCTGCTTCTTGATCCGACAAAGGCAGGTGCTCCAACTCTCCCAGCCGCAGCTCAATGCTGGACTGGATTCCTTTGAGCCTACTTCTAGTCCTATCCAACATCTTCAAGGAGCTGTCCACGCCGATTACCTTTTGAGCAAGCTCAGCCAACTGCAAAAGATCATCTCCAGTACCGCAGCCCAAATCTACCGCGACCTCACAGGAAGTGGACCACTGCCTGAGAATAGGAGACAAATCAAAATCTCCCAGGATCTCCTTTTTTAAAAGATGCCAATAGTCAGCAACTGAATTAAAAAAAATCCTGGTGCGCTCCTTGCGCTCATGAAAGATTCTTTGGGCACGCTCCAGATCAGCGTGGAAAAGCTCCTGCTCCCTGGCCCATTGCAGAATAAATTCAGTCAGATGGTACAAATCCCGGGAACGGGCTCCTTGATAATAGACATAGCTGCCATCTCTGCGGGAGATAAGCAGACCCGACTCTGTAAGGACCTTAAGATGCCTGGATATCCTGGATTGGCCCATCTCCATAACTTGAACAATCTCGTTGACGCTGAACTCGTAGTGCAAGAGCAGATAATAGAGCCTGATTCTGGTCTCGTCAGATAGGGCTTTAAAACAGCGGATTATATACATAATATTTACATATGAATATATGTTGATAACTGAACAAACTATAAAAGGCTTTTTCGGCCTTGTCAAGTACTTTTTTTGCTTGGCTAAGTTCAACCAGATTCTAGGACCGTGGATCAGGGAAGCTCGTTGGATGCCAGGCCTTTTTCAGCCCTCTAATAAACGAACTTTGCATTTAATACCCCTGATCTGAGGGGTACCAAACTCGGTTCCCAACCACTCTGCTGAGGTCAATACATTATAATTGGCCAAATCCCAAGCATAGCCTTCCACCTGGCCTTTCTCCGGGAACCACCAGCCTGAATCAGCCAAAACAAGGCCAGGTGCAACATTCTTATCCAGCACAGCCTTTTGGCGTATTGATCCTTTAGGGGTCTCAATGCGTATCCAGGCTTTTCCCCTTATGCCCAGATCTGATGCTGTATCCGGATGCATCCGGGCCAGAGGCTCAGGGTGCTTTTGTCTCAGCTCCTGCACCCAGCGATGGCTGGAATGGAGAAAATAGCTGCTCTTGGCTGTGCTGAGCAGCAAGGGATATTCCTGATCAGCTTCCTCTTTTGTGCCTGGTGCCGGCAAGGGGGACACCCCAAGTTTATCCGCCTTGGACAGGCTAAGCTCCACTTTACCGCTGGGCGTAGGAAATCCTCGTTCCCTATACTTGAAAAAAACCTGCTCGCCCAAGAGTATGCCTTGGGCTGCAAACTGCTCATAATCCAGCCCGGCTGGGGCCAGGACCTCCTGCAGCAGGTCTTGTTCATCCTGATACCAATGCTCCCCAGAACCCAACTTGAGACCTAGCTGATTTATGATCCATAGATCAGACCTGCATTCCCCAGGGGGATCCACTACCTTGGGCCTGGCCAAAATATAGCCGTGCCCCAGACCAAAATGGCCGATATCGTTAAATTCAGGATTGACTGCGGCTGGAAGCACAATATCCGCGAGCTCGCTGCTGGGAGTAGGAAAAATCTCAGACACTGCCAGAAAATCCAGCTGCTGCAAGGCCTGGTAGGTCCACCTGCTATCAGCCCAGCTAAGCAATGGATTCGTGCTTTGCATATACGCCCCTCGGACCTGGTAAGGGTGCCCTTCTGTCACTGATTTTCGAAAAAAAGCAGGCGGGACAGTGGCCATGCCAGGCAGGGTCTGTCCGGCATGCAGAACCTGATCCCTTTTGCTGGGCAAAAGATCCAGGCGCACAAAATCTTTAAGCCTGGCAATCTTGGGGTCCTTGGCCCAGATATTACCGCCTGGGTGATCCAGATTGCCGCAGACAGCCATCAAACAAATCAGGCTCCTGAGGCAGGCAAAATTGTCTGTGTTTTGCTCCAGGGCATTGCCCCAGCCCAAAACAGCTGGCGAGGCCTGGGCATACATGCGCGCTGCCTTGCTGATCAGCTCCCTGGACACTCCAGTAATCCCCTGAACTTTCTGTAAGGGATAATCCTTGCAAAGCTCGCGCAGCTCCTCAAAACCAAAACTCCAGTCCTGGACAAAGCTCTGATCAAACACTCCCTCCTGCACAACAACCCCCAGCATGCCCAAAGCCAGCTCAGCATCAGTGCCAGGCCTGGGCTGCAGGAAAAGATCCGCCCTGCTGGCCAGCTCGGTGCGTCTGGGGTCGATCACTATCAAGCGCGCCCCATCCTGCAGGCGCCCCAGGACCATCTTGCAGATGCAGCCCTCCTCATTGGTGCTTAATGGATTGCTGCCCCAGAGCATTATCAGATCTGTAGGATGCTGATAGTCCGGCACAGGATAGAATCCGCAGGTCAGCTTACCTGTCAGCTCCCTGGGCATATGGCAGACATTCTGGACTCCGACCACATTTGGCGTACCCATGGTGTTGGCCAGCCTGATCAAGGCAAAATGGTCCAGTCCCTTGGGCATCCCGCTGCAAAAGGCCACGCTTTTAGCCCCGTATCTGTTTTTAGTCTGCTGCAATTTGTTGGCAATCAACTCCAGGGCCTTATCCCAGGAAATCCTCTCCCACTTGCCTTGCCCCCTGGGACCCAGCCTGCGGCGGGGATAAAGCAGCCTGTCTGGATGAGAGAGCCTCCCTGGCAAGGATCTGCCTTTGGCGCAGACATACCCTTGGTTCAAATAGCCTTCAGGATCCCCTTTGACCTTGACGACCCTGCCTGCTCTGACACCCACCAGAAGACTGCAGCCGCCTTGATCCATCCTTGCGCAATGGGTCCTGTGCCACTGAATATCTTGTTCCTGCATTGATCTGCTCCTTGATAGGATTCTCAAAAGATCTGCTTTCAGCACAACTAGCTGCAGCAAAGTGATATCATGTTGTGCAAATCCTGTTGACAAAAAGACGCGAATATGAGTTTATATAAACGAGTAAAATCCACACAGCTCTGTCAGTCAAAGTCGCCGAACATAATCTTAAGCCCTAAGGAGGTCTTTATGCCGGACAGTACCTACAAAATCATTGAGCTCGTGGGCACCAGCGACGACTCCTGGGAACAGGCCACCAGAAACGCGATCCAAAAGGCAAGCGAGTCCCTGCACGACATGCGCATTGCTGAGGTGGTGCAGCAGGATGTGACCATTGAAAACGGCAAGATCCAAAAATTCCGTACCAGATTAAGCGTCTCCTTTAAGTACCAGAAATAGCAAACCATGTCCCTCCTTTAACTATTCCCGGGATAAGGCTAAAAAAACACCTGCCTGCCTTTAACCAGCCTATCCCGGGCCCTTACCATTGCTTTAAAAAGGGAATACTTTTCCTTGACCCTGTCTGGAGTTTCTCCCTATATTTTTGAAGTTTTACCATATCCTGATTCAGAAGACACCCACAAAATCAATCCTGAGCATGTGTCCAACCAAAAATTCTAGTCCAAAACAGGTCAGCTCCAAATTACGGGTCCAGGGAGTCCTCTTGACCATGCTTGGGGCATTTTGTTTTGCCCTGGGTCCGGTATGGGTCAGGTCCATTGAGGACTACTCTACTGTCAGCATTGTCTTCTACCGGGCCTTGATCGGTGCTGTATTTTTGTTTTTATGGATTTTGCGCGTGCCTACCTTGCGCCAGCATGCTGATCCCAGACGTCTCAAACACAGAGAGATTCTTGTGCTTTGCGCTGTGGGGATCTGCATGGCCGCCACTGCAAGCTTCTATTTTTATGGAATCTTGCATACCACAGTCGCCAAGGCTGTGCTTTTGCACTATACCGCTCCCATCTTCGTGGCAGCTGCAAGTCCCTTCCTTTTGCGGGAAAAGACTTCCCTTTTGGTCTGGATTGCGGTCTGTGTGGGGATCCTGGGTACTTTGCTCATTATTGAGCCCCAAAATCTGCTTCAGGCTGAAGCAAGCGAAGTGAAGGGCCTCATAAGCGCTTTGCTCTCGGGAATCGCCCTGGCAGGGGTATTTCTCTGTGGCCGCTACCTGGCTGGCAGCCTGCCTTCGATGGTGCGCACCATGTGGGGCATATCCGTGATCCTGGTCCTGCTTTTGCCTTGGGGCATATCTGTACCCCCAGGACTTTTTTGGACTAATCTGCCCTACTTGCTCCTGCTGGGCACAGTATCCCTGGTTTTACCCTACACCCTGTTTTTTAAAGCCCACAATTATGTCTCTGCTCAAGCCTCTTCTGTAGCCGCTTTGTTTGAACCTGTGTGTGGGGTTTTGCTAGGCCTTGTCCTCTACAGCGAGCACCTGACCTGGAGCGGCTCCCTGGGCGCAGCCTTGGTGCTGCTCAGCATCTACCTCTCCAGCCTACGCTGAGCAAATCAGCCCTAATTCCCTGCAGCCAGCTGCAGCAGGGCCTACCTGAGCCAGGACATCATTATCTCTCCAGCAGCAAAATACTACTTGTTCAAAACCACACCCAGTCCTTGGACCGGTTCTTCAGCTTCCTTGCGCAACACAACGTCCTCCATGCAGCTAGTGCTAAAGCCCACCTTTTGGCTGAGTTGATCCAGGTACTCCCGGCTGTGCTTGTAGCGGGTGTTTTTGGACACTTTAAGGCCACCAGATTCGTTCAAGCTCTCCACCGTGAAGGCAAAGAGTCCGCCGGGTCGCAGCCTGTCATACACTCCCTGAAACACTGGCTCTAAGTCGCCTAGGTAAACAAACACGTCGCAGGCTGTAATGCAATCGTACTGCCCCTCAAGCCCTTGCAGCCCCTGAGTCAATTCCGATTCAATCAACTTGTGGTAAACACCCAGTTCTTGGGCCTTGGCCAGCATGCGCCTGGAAAGGTCCATGCCCTCCAGGGTCTTGGCAAAGGGGCTCAAGGTCTGCCCGCACAGCCCTGTCCCGCAGCCCAGATCCAGGATGTCCAGGCCGTGGCTGGCTGCCTGTTGGACATCTTTTTCCTGCAGCCAGGAGGAGAGCAGGTTCAAGATAACCTCAGGGCCGCGGTATTCCAAGGTATGACACATATGCCGGTCGTAATAATTGGCATAATGGTCAAAGATCCTCTGCACCAGGACCCTGGGCGCCCTGCTGGGGGTGGTCCGCAAGCCAAGAGCTGCCAGAAAAAGGGTAACTCCTTTGGAATCTTCAGGATCGATTTCCAGAGCCCTTCCATAGACTTCCAGGGCCTCTTCAAGACGTTCCTGCCGCTGCAGTACATAGCCCAGCCTGACCAGTGCAGAAGGGCTCTCCTTTAAGAGGACAGCATTTTTGGCTGCGACTTCTGCTTCTTGGAGATCACCCTGTTTTTCCAACAGATTGGCCAAGTTTATCCAGGGTTGATCATAGGCGGGATCAGCATCAAGGGCCTGCTTGATCCAGGCTGAGGCCTCTTCCCTATCCCCTTCGTTCATGCAGATCACGCCCAGATTATTCAAGACCACTGTGCTGTTTTCATTATGGGCCAGGGCCTGCCTGTAACACTCTCTAGCTTCCTCGAAACGTCCCAGCTCCTGATACAAATGCCCTTCCCTAAACCATGAAGCTTCCGAGGACAGAATTTCCCTGGCCTGTTTAGCGTGAGCCAGTCCCTCCTCCAACTCATCCAGCTTGTCCAGGCAGCTGGCCAGACCAAGATTGGCTTCATACATGTCCGGGTCCAGCTCCAAGGCAGATCGGAAGGCCTCACAGGCCCTCTCTAAGTGATTCGATTCGCGCAGCACATAGCCCAAATTGCAATAGGCCACTATATTCTCGGGCTCGCGCTCAACAATTTCGCTCAATCTCCTGCTGGCTTCCTGATAGCGCCCCAGATCAGCCAGGCTGACCGCCAGATTGAGCGGAAGCGGACCCCTATCCACACCCTGCGGCCAGTACTTTAAAGCCTGCTCATAAGCCTGCACAGTCTGCTCAAGGCGATCCAGCTGAGCCAGACGGTCACCGAGACTGCGCCAGGACCAGGCATTCTCCGGGGCAATTTCCAGGGCCTTATGCAGTATCTGCACAGCCTCTTCCAGCCGGCCCATTGATGCCAGAATGGTGGACAAATTGCCCATTACCCCGATATCCTCGGGCTCAGACTCCAGGCTCCTGGCCAGAAAAGCGTGCGCACTTTCCAGGTCACCCCCTTGATAGTATGCCAGGCCCAACATATGCAGGGCCTGAGCATGTCCGGGCTCTTGCTCCAGGACTTGTATATATAGGGACTTGGCCTGGTCTATTTCCCCCTGCCTATGCAGGGACAGGGCTTGTTCTAGAAGCATAAGATAAGCACGCTGTTTAAAATATTGCTGTCAGCCTAGAGAGAGGACAGTGAACTGGCTGGGCACGCTGCACATGCCCGGGGCATTGGGCAGCATGCCCATGGCGTTCTGCCCGGTGACACTGGTCAGCCGCTGAGCCGGGGGGCCGTCCACAAAAATCGTGAAACAGCCCAACAGATATAAGGCCTCGCCGGCCTCCAGGTGAGAAACAACCCCCAGGAGAACGCCTGGCTGATCGCCTACGCTGACCAGGCCTTCAGACGTCTGGTTCAGGCTGGGCATGCATTCAGTGAGCACGTTGTAGGCTGCCGGGGCAGAGGTCACGGAATAGGCCATATCCGGATAGGGGATGGGCAGTGGCCCAACCGGGGACGGGGTGAGGCAGACGTCCGGAAAGGCCATGTCCATGCCGGCGCCCATGGTCAGTTGAAACATAGTCTTCTCCTTTTGGGTCCTGTTTTGTTTTTTTTTGTCTCTAACCCAGGTGGACTTCCTGGCCGTCGGCCTTGACGAATTCCTCGGCCTGGAGATAGGTCACCCGACCGTGGACCAAGGCTGTTTCCCGGGCCAGGGTCCGGCTGGTCCCGGCCTGGGTCTCATCCAGGTCCTGCACATGGCGGTGGCAGTCCCCCAGACGCTGGGTCCAGGTTTCGGCTGTTGTTTCCCTGTCTTTACTTGATTCCCTCCAGATTGCACAAACAGCCTCCACTGTCTGGCCCAGCAAGGAAAAGGTATGGCTCAGCCAGCGGACCCAGGAACTGACAAAGGTCATGCCCTGGGCCGTGGCCTCCAGGGTGTTCTCTGCCCGGAGGTGCATGTCGCTCCCGGAGGAGAGCTCCAGCGGGCCGCTTTCGGTTGCCAGACGCGCCCCTGGTCCCAGGTCGATATGCAGGGAGGCATCCGGGTCCGCCCGCTCCAGGACAGCCAGAATATAGGCGTTTTCACTTTTGACCCGGGGCAGGAAGGCCAGGGCCAGATCTCCTGACTGTGGACGCAGCAGGCAGCTGGCTGCCCGCTTGCAGGCATGGGTCCCCAATTCGCTGACAATCATGAGCAAGCCGTCCTCAGCCACAAGGACCCGGGCCTGGATCAGGTCCTGAGCCTGGGGCTGCGCTTTGGACGGTGCGTGTTCTTCCGCACAGGCGGCAAAATCTGAACCTTGCATCAAACTCTCCTCCATCCGGATGGGCAGGGGGAGGGCAGACCGCCCCTGCAATGTGATTCGTACGTTTCAGCCTCAGCTCAAGCCGGGGGTTGAAAATCTTCAGCTTCAGCCAGATCCTTATCCGGCTGGCGCAGGTAAACCTTGGTGGCCCCGGTAAAGGTTGTCTTGTCTTGAATTGTTCCGTGGATGCAGGCCAGATACAGATTGGCCCGGGAAAAATTGGATTCCGTGAGGTCGGCATGGCTGAAGTCGCTGTTGAAGCAATCTGCGTCCATGAATAAGGACCCCTTGATTTGGGCCTTGGTGAATTTGCAGTCCTTAAGGGAGGCATTGCGGAAGTCGGCCTGATTAATGTGGGCCTGACCGAAAAAGGATTGTTCAAAATCTCCTTTTTGGGCTTTGGCCGCATTCAGGACAGCCTGGGCAAACATGCACTGCCTGGCGGTTATACCTTCCAGGAGCGCGCCGGAGAGGTTCGCCCCCTGCAGCACGCAGGTGGATATGTCCGCGCCTTGAAACGAGGCAGCTGACAGATCGGCGTCCATGAAATTCACGGAGCGCAGCTTCTGTCCGGAGAAGTCATGTCCGGCCAGCTGGGCCGCGGAAAGATTGACCCGGTCAAAGCGCACTCCCCGCAGGTTGATCTCCTGTAGGACAGCCTTGCGCAGGGTGACCCGCTCCAGCGTTGCATCCTGCAGATCGGCCTGGGTCAAGTCCGCTTCCAGACCGACGCATTTCACAAATTCTGCTCCCTGAAACACCGCTTCCCGGCATTTGGTCTTGTCCAGAAAGGTCCAATGGATGCGGGCTGAAGAAAAGTCTGTCTTGGAAAATACTGATCCGGAGCAGTGACAGCGCAGCAAAAAGGCCTGCTGGAAGTTTGCGCCGCTGAAGTCCAGGCGGCGCAGGAACATATCCGTAAAGCTGGACCCGGAGAAATCTGCCTCCAGGAATGTACAGTCCGCAAACCCGGTCTTTTCCAGCCTTTGGCCCTGAAAGCAGGTCCGGTCCAGGTTGCAGCCCTTGAAATTGGCCAGATGCAGGTTTTCCCTGGACAGATCCAG
>CAZBUB010000053.1:0-14240 GCA_964494985.1 uncultured Desulfohalobiaceae bacterium
AAAAAAACAGACCCTGACAAAAAATTATTGACATGGGATGCTGTTTATACCCTGGCTTGATCTTGGGACCCAGGCATATTATTCTGATCATAAGATATCAACCTTGGAACCCATGCGCCACTGACAGACAAAAGGTGTTGAAGATAATGGATTTTCTAACTCTATTTGGTGCTTTGGCATTTATTCCCTTTTTGCTGGGCGTACATTTCTGGGAAAAGCAAAAAACCGCCGCTCAGGAGCCCGGAGATGAGGAGCTCCTTTCCCTGCTGGCCAGGCTGAAGGAAACCAGCGAGCTCCAGCTCTTCCTCCAGGCCGGCGAGGACTGGAATATAGCTGAACAGCGCATCCAAAGCGACTTCGACCGTTACCTGCTGGAATCCAGAATGCCGCCTTATGTACGGGACTATGTGCGCAGGCAGCGGCAAGCCGGGCCTGATTGGCAGAGCTTGCTGGATCGCAGGCGGGATCCATTAACCTGTCCTCCTGGAACGTTCCCTTCCAATCAGCCCTAGCCTTCCACTGCACTGAACAGCCCTGCGCCTCCCCTGGCGCAGCAATAACCACTGAGCTTCTTTTATGGTCTGGCTTTGCGAACAAACCTCATCTAAGGCATCAAGGAAACCAACAGCTTTCAAAGGATCATGACATGTTCTTGCACTGGCTGCCCTGGAAATACATCCTCAAGCGCACCGCTAAAGCCTACGGCATCATGGATCCCATCTCCTTTATGGCCAGGGTCCGGCGTTTTGCCCAGCCTTCTGAGGTCCAGGAACCTATAGAGCTCTTGCGGGCCGGGATCATCTTCCATGCTAGGGGCCTTATCAACAATAAGGCCATCCAGCACAATCTGGACTGGGTCTGGCCCTATTGGGTGGAGCGCCAATTCAACCCTGCAGACCCATCTTTCATTCCCAGGGGCTTTTCCTTCAGCCAGGTCAATCTCACCCATCGCAACTGGACCGCCCTGGGCCTGCCTGATTGCGACCTGTATCCTTTGGTGGATCCCCGGGGTCTGGTGACACCCTTTTACAACGGCTGGTCCCTGGATTTCTGGATCCTCAGGCAGGAACAGTCCATCTTGCTGCCATCCAGACTGGATAGTGTACAGCAAAACCTATCCTTGCTGCCAGAGCACGAGATACAGACCCTTGCCCAGGACGAACAATCCCGGCTGCAGAGCACAGCCAGGGTTAAACGGGGCACGGACGGTGTCCAGGCGGAAATAGACATCCAAGCTAGCTCCATGCAGCCCGGCTGGCTGGTGGTCTGTCTTCGGCCCTACAACCCGGAGGGCATCCAGTTCATAGAAAAAGTGGAGTATCTGGCCCAGGAAGCCTGCTTCCTGGTCAACTCCAGTGCAGCAGTGGGCCTGCATCCCGCTCCGCACAGAATATGCTTCTCCAGATATGCCTCCGGGGATGTGCTGCACAGACTCAACCAGGAGCAGACCAGCTCTGAGATCAGCTGCAACGTGGGCCTGGCTACAGCAGCTGCCCTTTTCCCAATACAAAAATCAAAACTGCAAAGCCAGATCAGCCTGACTGCACCTTTGCAAAAAACAGTGCCCAGCAAAGACGTAAGAATTTATCCCACCTCTTGGCCAGAGGCGGAACAGGGCTCCACTCGGATCCAGCTCCCGGACCAGAAAATAGAGTTCTTGTTCCAGGCAGCCCAGCGCACCCTGGTCCTGCTCTCCAGTGAGGATCTTGTGCCTGGCCCCTATACCTACAAAAGGTTCTGGTTTAGGGATGCCTGCCTAATGCTGCAGGCCTTGCTGGTTTTGGGCTATATATCCCGCTGCAGAAAACATATCCAAGGCTTTCTCGGACTGCAGAAAACCTCTGGATATTTCCATTCCCAGGAAGGGGAATGGGACTCTAATGGCCAGGTGCTCTGGATCTTGGAGAGATTCCAGCAGCTCAGTAACCAGGAGCTGAAGCCCGGCTGGGGAAAAGTCATCCACAAGGCTGTGCGCTGGATCAACAAAAAAAGGTCCCTTACTAAGGACAAGCACACCAGACACTTCGGTTTGCTGCCCCCTGGTTTCAGCGCAGAGCATTTCGGCCCCAACGACTATTATTACTGGGACGATTTCTGGGCCTTGGCAGGAATGCGCTCTGCAGCCAGGTTGCTGGGCAAAATGCAAGGACAGAGCCCAGCAGAACGTATCTTGGACCAGGCAGATGATCTGGAACAAAATATCTGGCAGAGCATTGAAGCCATTCCTGAGAACCAGGCCCGGGGGGGCATACCAGCTTCCCCTTACAGACGCATGGACTCCGGAGCCATTGGCTCCCTGGTGGCTGACTATCCTCTGCAGCTACTTTCTCCTGGACATCCCAGAATAAAAAACACTATCTGCAGCCTTATGCAGAACAACTTTTTTGCAGGCGGTTTTTTCCAGGATATGATCCACTCCGGTATCAACCCTTACCTCACCCTGGACATAGCCCAAACCCTGCTCAGGGACAGTGATCTGCGCTGCCTGGATCTCCTATATAACATTGCCCACCTGGCCTCAGACACAGGGCAATGGCCTGAGGCTATCCATCCCAAAACCAAAGGGGGCTGCATGGGCGATGGGCAGCACGGCTGGGCTGCTGCAGAATGGATCATGCTTATGCGGAATTTATTCGTACGAGAGGAAGGCCAGCAGCTTATCCTGGGCCAGGGAGTGGACCCTGAGTGGCTCAAAGCTGGACAGGATATCTTGTTTGGCCCGGTACTCACCCCCTGGGGCAGTCTGAGCCTAAAGATCTACCCCAGGGCGCACAACACAGAGCTGCATTTAGAAAAGGACTTCTTTGCCCAGCCGGAGCGGATCCTGGTTTGTCTACCCGGACATAAGGAAATGGAGATGGGAATGGAAGATAAGAACCTGTGTATCTCCCCTGCTGGTTAGCACAAAACCCCAAACAACCCCACGGAGGAGATCCATGTCTGGACTGGAAGACAGGCTCAATGAAAATGAGCTCCGAGAGCTGGTACGCTCCCTGCTTTGGCAATACCGAGTGGCAGACGCCTTCTGGTTTTTGCGCACTGAAGAGCGCTTCGGCAAACAGGTGGCAGAGGAGCTGAACGCAGAGGTCTGGGCCAAGGCAGGCCAGTTGGCTGCCCGGGACATATTGAAGCGCTTCCCTGTAGCCCGGCAGGGCCTGGACGGCTTTGTGCAGACCCTGGAATACTATCCCTGGAAAATGATGGATAGCTTCCAGGTGGAGCACCAGGGGAATCAGGTCCTGATCTGGTCCAGGGACTGTCCACCCCAGGTCAGCCGCCTCAAGCACGGCCTGCAGGAGTACTCCTGCAAGGAGATGCACCGCAGAGAGTTCGAGGGCTTTGCCTCGGAAATCGATCCCCGCATCCAGGTCCACTGCGAATTCGCACCCCCTGATCCCCACCCTGAGGATATGTTCTGCAAATGGCGCATCTTTCTAAAGCCCCGGGACTAGCTGCTGCCAGGTAACTATTTCTCGACCTTTACTCCCAGTCTCAGTTTTTTTTAAAATCTGCCCCTGCCTTTGTTGCATAAAAGGCAACAATATGTTTACATAGAGCTCAACAGGCCGACCCAGTATAGGAATGGCAACCCCAAGCTCAGGAGCAGAGCTATGCCCAAGGATGGATTCCAAACATTTATGCAGCGCCTAGCACAGGCTACCAGCCTGCGCAGCCAAGCTGATCTGGCCTCTTTCCTGGATCTGCACCGCTCTTCCATCAGCCGGGCCAAACAGCGGGACACTGTGCCCCAGGCCTGGATTTCCAGGATCTGCCAGGCCTTTGATCTGGACCCCTGCTGGCTGGCCCACGGCGAACCGACCTCCCCCAACCTGTGCCTGGTGCCCAAAGTCCAGGCCAGGCTGGGCGCAGGCGGCGGCTCCTACCTGGTGGACAGTGAAACCGAAGGAGAATTCGCCTTCCGCAGGGATTGGCTGCGCAAAAAGGGCCAGCCTGAGAGGATGCTGCTCATGCAGGTCCTGGGCGACAGCATGGAGCCGGTGATCCGGGAAGGGGACACCGTGCTCATAGATCGCTCCCAGCAGGAGCTCTCCTCCGGGGGCATCTACGCCCTGGGCCTGGAGGAGACCATCCTGGTCAAGAGGCTGGAAAAGCGCCCTGGGGCCCTGGTCCTGATCAGCGCCAACCCGGCCTACGCCCCCATCCATCTGCAGGGGGAGGAGCTGCACAGCGTGCGTCTGATCGGCAGGGTAGTGGGCATGTGGCGGGATTTTTGCTGAAACAGGAGCACTGGCCAACATGAAGGAAGGTGACCTGCAGCACAGCAGCCTGTCCAGCATAGGTTTTTCCAGGGCAGGGGAGGACTTTCGGGGCACCAGGCTCAGCCTGCAGAGCCTTTTGCTGCGCAATCCAGCCTCCACCTTTTTCCTGCGCTGCGCAGTGCAGACCAGCCTGGGCGGAGGCATCCACCAGGGGGACATCCTGGTGGTGGATCGGTCCCTGGAGGTCAAGCATCGCAGCCTGGTGGTGGCGATAATCCACGGCGAGATGCTCCTGCGGGAGGTGCACATTTCCCAGGCCAGGGCCTGGCTGCTGCCGGAGCCCCCGGCCCGGGGCCAGGAGATCACAGATCAACAGGAAGCAGAGATCTGGGGAGTGGTGGCCTATGTCATCCATCCGCTATGCTCAGAGTAGACCCTTGTTCGCCTTAGTGGACTGCAACAACTTCTATGTCTCCTGCGAACGGGTCTTCCAGCCCTATCTGGAAGGCACACCGGTGGTAGTGCTCTCCAACAACGACGGCTGCGTAGTGGCCAGGTCCAATGAGGTCAAGCGCCTGGGCCTGCCCATGGGCGCTCCTGCCTTCAAGTGGCGGGGTTTCATGCACAGGCATGGGGTCCAGGAGCTCTCCTCCAACTACGCCCTGTACTCGGATATGTCCGAGCGGGTCATGAACACTCTGGCCCACTTAGCTCCGGAGCTGGAGATCTACTCCCATGACGAGGCCTTCTTGTATTTCAGCGGAAGCTGGCATCTAGACCTGGAGGAATATGCCAGATATATTATACGCCAAATCAAAAAAAGGACCGGGATCCCGGCCTGCATCGGGCTGGGCAGCACCAAGACCCGGGCCAAGCTGGCCACCAGGCTGGCCAAAAAAAGGCCTGAGCTGGGAGGGGCCCTGCACCTGGAAAAACAGCCTGAGCAACAGCGGCTGCTGCAGGAGGTCCCGGCAGGGGACATCTGGGGCATAGGCCCCAGGCACTCAAGACTTTTGCAGCGCTATAGGATCCGCACCGCCCTGGACCTGCTGCAGGCTGACCCGCACTGGATCAGGAAAAGACTGAGTGTCTGCGGTCTGCACGTGCTGCTGGAGCTGCAGGGCAGACCCTGCTTCAGGCTGGAGGATATGCCTGCTCCTGCCAAGAGCATCCTGCGCTCGCGCTCCTTCGGCCGCAGGGTGACCAGCCTGCGGGAGCTTAAGGAGGCCCTTAGCCTGCACGTACAGCGGGCCGCGGCCAGGCTACGGGCCTCAGGCCAGGTGGCTGGCTGTGTGCAGGTCATCCTGCAGACCGATCGATTCCAGTCCGAAGGCCGCTACCTGGCCTGCAGCTCCAGGACCCTGCCTTTGAGCAGCAATTTCACCCCGGATCTCCTGCATCCGGCCCTGGAGCTGTTGCAGGAGATATTCAGACCCGGCTATGAATACAAAAAGACCGGAGTGCTGCTGGGCTGCCTGGAGCCGGAAAAGGCCCGCAGGCTCAGCTTCTGGGAGCCAGAGCAAGGGGAAAAGCAGCGCAGGCAGGGTCTGATGCAAGCCATGGACCGCATCAATTCCAAGTTTGGCAGGGATGCCCTGCGCTTTGCCTGCAGCGGAAACAGGCACAGGGACTGGGAGATGCGCCGGGACAAGATTTCCCCGGAGTTCACCACCAAGTGGAGCGAGATCCCTTTGGTCAAGGTTTAGCAAAGGAGGACCGGCATGGCCAAAACAAGCCTGTATCTACTGACATGAATACGGCTTGGCCTTATCCTGCTCTCAGGCTGCGCAGGCTACGGCCAGGCCCGCTTCTTGAAATATGATCAAAATGGAGCTGTGTATGATCCTGAGTAAGCCAGCCAGGAGCTGTGCTTTCTTTCGGCGGCAACTGCCTTGCCTCTGCCAGAAATCTGGTTTATAGCTGACCAAGCTCCTTATTTAGCTTCCGGCTAGGAAATTTGAGGCAGAATAGGAAATGCAGATCATAGACAGGCTGAGCCAGATCATACCAGAGCTGTTAAACAGCTTTCCGGAAATCTCTGTGCTGTACATGTTCGGATCCCAGGCCCGGGGTGAAGCTCGAGCCGACAGCGACCTGGATGTAGCAATTTTCCTGGATCCAGAGGTTTACGGAGAAAATCCCTTGCTGGACTTGGAAATCCAGGATTTCCTGGAAACAAGGCTGGGACTGCCTGTAGAGGTAGTCATCATGCAGAGGGTCTCCCCGATCCTGCAACATCAGGTGCTGGCCAAGGGTCTGCGTCTGTTCGAGCGGGACCCGGAGCTAAGGGCCAAGCTAGAGCTGATCTCTTTCAAGCGCTACCTGGATGTAAGGCGCTGGCAGCAAAGGCGCCTGGAGAAAATAAGCCATGATTAACCATGATGTGCTGTTGCGACTGTTGAGCAGCATCGAGAGCTATGTCTCTGACCTGAGAAATGCCCAGGATCTGAATTATTCCAACTTTATGTCCGATATTCGAGCCCAGAGGTTTGTGGAACGTACCCTGCAGATTGCTGTGGAAGCTTGTCTGGACACCATGCATCATATTATTTCAGATCAAAAATGGCGCGAGCCTGACAGTTATGCTGATGCCTTCATGGTTCTGGCACAGAACCATGTCCTGAGCCTGGAGCAGGCCAGACGCTTTTCGTTGATGGCCCGCTTTCGCAACAAACTGGTGCATCATTACGAAAAAGTTGATCCGGAACAGGTGTTCACCATATTTGAAAAGCATTTGAATGATTTCGACGAGTTTGTGGCCAGCATCCGCAGCTGGCTGCAGCAAAGCAAGTAGCCAGCTGCCTGAATCTGCAGCTAAAGGAGCAGTGCATGAGAGTTGTAATCATCGGCGCAGACGCCGCAGGCATGAGCGCGGCCAGCCAGATCAAGCGCAAAAAGCCTGACTGGGAAGTAGTGGTCCTGGAAAGGACTAGGGACGTCTCCTACAGCGCCTGAGCCATGCCGTACGTCTTGGCTGCTCCCGGGAGGAGCATGCAGGAGCTGGTGGTGCGCCCGGCCCAGGTATTCCGGGAAAAGCTGGGCCTGGATCTCAGACTGGAACATGAGGTCACAAGGATAGATCCCCAGGCCAAGCAGGTCAGCGGGCTGGAACACAACAATAGTGAATTCACAGTAAGCTACGACAAGCTGCTCCTGGCCACAGGCGCGGATGCAATCCGTCCGGATATCCCGGGCATTGAGCAGGAGGGAGTCTTCGTGCTCAAGCACCTGGAGCACGGCAGAAGGATCCTGGAGTACCTTGACTCCAGGCAGCCTAAGCAGGCAGTGCTCCTGGGCATGGGCTATGTGGCCCTGGAGATGGCAGAGGCCCTGCGGGCCAGGAACATCCGGGTCAGCATGCTCAAGCCCAGGCCGGAGATTTTGCCCTGGCTGCACCCTGAGCTTTCTAGAATGGTGCAGCAGGAGCTTGAGGACAATGGGGTGGAGCTGCACCCGGGCTACAGGCCCCTGCAGATCCAGCCCCTGGAGCAAGGCCTGCGCCTGACCTGCTCTCCTGAGCTGAGCCTGGACGCGGACCTGGTCCTGGCAGCCGTGGGTATAGCTCCAAACAGTGATCTGGCAGCAGACGCAGGCCTGGAGCTGGGCCCCAACACGGCCATAGCAGTGGATGAACGGATGCAGACCAGTGACCCGAATATCTTTGCTGCAGGGGACTGCGCTGATGCCTTGCATGTGCTCAGCGGCCAGAGGACCTGGATTCCCCTGGCCCTGCGGGCCAACCGTTCCGGCCGGGCAGCTGCGGTGAATATCCTGGGCGGGGATGCCAGGCTGACTGGGGTGGCAGGAAGCGCGATGTTCAAGACCTTTGGCCTGGAGGTGGCCCGCACCGGTCTCAGCCAGAAGGAGGCTGAACAGGCAGGCTTCACTCCGGTCTCCATGCAAATTGAAACCCCAAGCCGGGGCCACGGCTACCCTGGGGCCGGCAAGCTCCGGGTCTGTCTGTTAGCTGAGCAAAACTCAGGCAGGCTGCTGGGCGGCCAGATCACCGGCCAGGAAGGGGCGGCGCACCGCATCAATACTCTCGCAGTAGCCCTGCACAATCAGATGACAGTCCAAGAATTCGCCCAAAGCGATCTGGCCTACGCCCCACCTTTTGGCCCGGCCTGGGATCCAATGTTGACTGCTGCCAACCAGCTGCTGAAAAAAATCTGAGCCTGGAGCTGGCAGCCCTAGCCCATGAAGTCAAAAGAAATTCATAGAGATTCCCATGAACAACCAAAGCATCAAAACCATCTGCTTTGAATGCCACAGCAGATGCGGGGTAGTACTGCAGATTAAAAACGAACGGTTGGCCGGTATCAAGGGTGACAAACAGCACCCTATCAGCAGAGGCTATATATGTCCCAAGGGTGCTGCTGCAGCAGAAATCATCTATCACCCAGAACGTATCACCAAACCATTAATCAAGTCAGGTGGGGTCTTAAAATCCTCCAGCTGGCAGCAGGCCCTGGACCTGATCGCAGACAAGCTGCAGCAGGCCAAGGAAAAGCACGGTCCTGAGTCAGTGGTCCTGGGCACAGGCACCACCAGGGGGCTGGCCCCTTATCTGAACCGCTTCCTCACAGAATTCGGCTCTCCCAACTTCATGGCCCCCTCCAACATGAGCGGCGGCCCTATTGTCATGGGCAGCCTGGCCACCAGCGGTTTTGGCCTCTCTGACCCGGATTTTGCAAAGAGCAGCTGCATCCTGCTTTGGGCCCACAATCCGGAAAAGTCCTGGCCAGGACTGTACATGAACGACATTCGCGACGGCTTAAAGCAAGGGGCCAAGCTTATTGTAGTGGATCCCAGAAGAACCCGCCTGGCCCGCAAAGCCGATCTCTGGCTGCAGATCCGGCCGGGCACTGATGTGGCCCTGGCTTTGGGGATAATCAACCATATCCTGGAAAACGAGCTCCAGGAGCAGGAGTTTGTCCAGAACTGGACTCAAGGGCTGAAAGAGCTGCGCAGGCATGCTGCCCGGCTTACGCTCAAGAAAACCGAGGAGATCACCTGGGTGCCTGCAGAAAAGATCAAGGCTGCTGCCAGAATGTGGGCGGAGAGTCGACCTGGGTCCATCGGCGCAGGCATGGGCGGGATCTGCCAGGCCAATGATGCCTTTGACCTGAGCCGGGCTCTGACCATCTTGAGCGCTTTAACAGGCAACCTGGAGGTGCCCGGGGGCAATCTGCGCTGTCCTTCACCCCTTAGCAAACGCAGCTGCTACGGCCCTGACCATGATCCATTCTTCAATCTGCCCCAGGAACAGGCCAAGAAGAAACTGGGCCTGGATCAATTTCCCCTCTTACAGTTTATTCCCATTCCCTGCCCGCCCCAGGTGGTCTGGCCGGCAATCGAGGAGGACAAGCCCTATCCAGTCCGGACTATGGGCCTTTTTGCCAACAACACCGTCTGCGCCTATCCCAATTCCTTGCGGGTCAGGCACGTGCTGCAGCAACTGGATTTCCTATTTGCAGTGGACTACTTCCAGACCCCCACCACTGAGCTGGCGGATGTCGTCCTGCCTGCAGCGCACTGGGCAGAGCGCGACGACGTGGAGGACCTGCTCATGAAGAGCCATGTCTTTTGCCAGCCCAAAGCCTTGGAGCCGGTGCCTGAATGCCGGGACGAGAAACAGATGCTGATCGATCTGGCTCAACGAATGGGACTCCAGGGCTACTTCCAGAGCATACAGGAAATGCTGGACTACCGCCTGGAGTATGCCGGGCTCGATTTTGCCCAGCTGAAACAAAAAGGCTGGCACTTTGGGGGATTCAAGTACAAGAGCTACCAGGAAAAGGGCAAGTTCCGCACCCCCACCGGCAAAGTGGCCCTGCATGCGGACTATCTAGAGGCCCTGAACATCCCAGCCCTGCCAGAGTACAGGGAACCGCCGGAGAGCCCGTGCAGCAGGCCTGACCTGCACCGGGATTATCCCCTGATCCTGACTACCGGAGCCAGGCTGCTGGTCTATTACCACTCCTCGCACCGCAATATCCCGTCCCTGCGCAAAAAAGCCCCAGACCCGGAGCTGGAGATCCACCCGGACACTGCCCTGGCCCTTGGAATCCAGCACGGGGAATGGGTCTACCTGGTCACCCCCAGGGGCCGCATAGAGATCAAGGCCCGCCACACAACTGACATAGATCCCAGAGTGGTACATTCTCCGCACGGTTTCTGGTACGGGATAGATAATGGCTGGCAAAGGTTAAATATCAATATACTCACTGACGATCAGCAGCTTTGCCCTGTAAGCGGATCAGTCTCCATCAAAGCCCTGCTTTGCAGGGTGGAGAAGAGGGATTTTTAGCCCTTCACCAACAATGAAACTTTCTGCCGCATTTCCCTCATTCCGCCGCAAGGTCCTCATCCTGAACTCGATTCAGGATCCGGGATGACAGGACCAGAGCCGAGTCAAGGACATGAAGCTTCGTTGTTGTCTGGGCAACAGACTATAATTCTTCAGGAATGAAATTCCGGGTTCTAGATATCGTGATCCTGCTGTTCCTTGACCTTGAGGAAACTGATGCTGGGCCAGTCCTCCTGGGCCTTTTCCAGCCTCCATCTGGAGCTGAAATACAAGGCTAAATCCCCTTGGGAATCCTGCAAAAGGCTATTTTGGTATTTGACCTTGATCTCCTTAAATTGCTTCTGATCCTGAGAATCTATCCATCGTACAGCATATACGTTCCAGGGCTCGAATTTGGCCTGCACTCCATACTCAGCCTTGAGTCTGGCAGCAGTTATCTCAAACTGCAGCACCCCGACAGCGCCCAGGATATAGTCCCTGCCCTGTACTGGCCTGAAAACCTGGATCACCCCTTCCTCAGCCAGCTGCTCTAACCCTTTGCCCAGCTGCTTGGCCCTGAAGGGATCAGCCAGGACCACCCTGCGGAAAAACTCCGGTGCAAAGCTGGGGATACCCAGAAACTGCAAAGGCTCTTTGCTGCTCAAAGTGTCCCCTATCTTCAAGGTGCCATGATTGTGGATACCTACGATATCCCCGGGCCAGGCGATTTCTGCCCCAGCCCTGTCCCTGGCCATAAAGACTATGGCCTTGGAAATGTTCATGTTTTTCCCCAGCCGGTGATGTCTGAGCTGCATACCCTGCTGGAACTTTCCGGAGCAGATGCGCAAAAAAGCGATCCTATCCCGGTGCTCAGGGTCCATATTGGCCTGGATCTTGAAAACCAGGCCGGAAAACTCCTCTTCCAGGGGAGAGACTTCCCTGCTCTGGGCCTGACGTTTGCCAGGGGGCGGGGCATAATGCACAAAGTTCTCCAAAAGTTCCTGGACCCCAAAGTTGTTTACCGCGCTGCCGAAAAACACCGGGGTCTGCCTGCCCTCCAGATAGGCCTGCAGATCAAAGGGATAGCCAGCCCCTTGCAGCAGCTCAACCTCCTGACGCAGCTCCTCTGCTGCCAGGCTGCCCACCAGTCTGTCCAGCTCAGGATCCTGCAGATCTTTGAGCACTGTCTTCTCCTGGGGCCGCTTGTCCTTGCCTGCCTGGGGCTGAAAGAAGCGAATCTCCCCACGCAGCAGATCATAGATGCCCTGGAATTTCTTGCCTCTACCTATGGGCCAGGTCACGGCTGCGGCCTGGATACCCAGGGTCTGCTCGATGTCGTCCAGAAGCTCAAAAGGATCCCTGCCTTCCCGATCAAGCTTGTTGATAAAGGTCATGATCGGAGTGGAGCGCATGCGGCAGACCTGCATCAACTTTTCTGTCTGACTCTCCACCCCCTTGGCACTGTCAATCACCATGAGCGCAGAGTCCACAGCTGTAAGCACCCGATAGGTATCCTCGGAGAAGTCCTGGTGACCTGGAGTATCCAAAAGATTGATCTCGTAGCCCTGGTATTCGAACTTCATCACCGAGGAAGTCACAGAAATACCCCGGTCCTGTTCCACCTGCATCCAGTCGGATCTGGCATGTCTTACAGATTTTTTGGCCTTGACCGTACCTGCGCTGGCAATGGCCCCGCCAAACAAAAGCAGTTTTTCTGTAAGGGTGGTCTTGCCTGCATCCGGGTGACTAATTATTCCGAAGGTGCGCCTTTTGTTTACTTCACGCCTGATTTGGCTTGAATTGTTTGTCTTTTGCGTACTCTGCATGAGCATCAATGTTATCCTGTCTTTGCCTTGGAAACAGAGATTTGTTTGGCAAATGGCTATCAGTTATCGGTTATCTATTGTCAGTGATGGGTGATTGGTTATCAGTTATTAGTTGATGACAAACTAGTGCACTTGCATATTGCAACTGACCGTTATGAGATACCAATTATAAGTTGCCGGACATCTTTGTTCAATGCATCTTTGATCCCAGGCACCTGCCCAGGGACAAGATGAATGCCTCGTCTTTCACACCTGATATTTCCAGACTGAAACCAAGTAAGGAACAGACAATATCAAAAATGCGGCTGGAGCTTGGAATCAAAGGAATATGTCTCGTCCAGGGCCCTGGATCATTGACGGATGAGGCTGTTACTTGACTGACTTGTTCTTCCTGTTGCCTTTGTTACTATGCACGCAATAGATGCCTTCCCCGTTCAGGATGGGCTTAAAGCACTTATTGTCAGAAATGCAGGCCGCAGGCCTCCTGTCCCCTGATTGCCAACGCTGCACTAAATCAGGCTCTCTGACCAGAGGCCTGGCCATGGAGATCAGATCGACCTGGCCCTGGGAAACCAGGTTCTCTGCCACCTCAGGAGACCGGATTCCGCCCACCAGGATCAAAGGCAGGTCCACTTCCTGCTTGAACTGGTTGGCTTCCTGCATGTAATAGACCTCATCCTCAGCAGACTTGATAGGTTTGGTTCTGGACGGAATATTCTCTCCGGAAAGCCTGGTGCCACCGCTCATCTCCACTGCATCTATGCCCTCCTCCTGCAGCATCCTGGAGACTTCCAGCATATCCTGTACAGAGAAGCCAGGAGAGAGGAAATCCTGGGCATTGAGTTTGATAAGCACCGGATATTCGGTACCAGCCCCGATCTTGATGGCCTGCAGCACCTCGCGCACTATCCTGGCCCGCCCCTCAATATCCCCGCCATACTCATCGTCTCGCTGATTGAAATAAGGGGATAGGAACTGGCTCAGACAATAGCCGTGGGCGGCATGGATCTGCACAGCGTCAAAACCTGTCTTTTTGGCCCGCATGGCAGCCAGGGCAAAAGACCTGGCCAAAGCCTGGATTTCATCCTTTTCCAAGCCCCGACACCAGGAGCCATCCTCCAATTCCCTGTGACAAGGACCCACAGGCTGTTTACCACTTAAATTGCTAGCTGCTGCGCAGCCAGCGTGGGCCAATTGGGCCGCAATCTTGCCTCCGGCCTGGTGCACCCTGCCCACCAAATCCTTGAGTCCCCGCAGCATGTCGTCGCTGTGCAGGCCTAGCTGCCAGGGTCCGGCCTGGCCTTCCTTGCTTACGTAAGCGTGGCTGCTGATGAGCAAACCCACCCCTCCCTGGGCCAGGCGGACATAGAGGTCTGCTAAGGCCTGGGTACAGGAGCCGTCATGCTTGGCCATGCCCTCCCAGGTCGCAGAGCGAACGAATCTGTTGGGCAACTCCAGCTTGCCCAAATTAACTGGACTATACACAGTAGCCATATACCTCCTCCTATGATTTATACCCTATTTCCCAGGAAATTACGATCCGCAATCCAGCTATCCTAGCTTTTGTGTGCGCTGCTTGTAAACCCTGAACTCAACCAGATGCGCTGCTTTACATAGGAGCAAAAGCCAGCTTTACCCCCTCATAACGATGCAAGCTGACAGGGCGTGACAGATAAAAGCACTGAGGAGTCAGCCGGAGAGCTCCTTGAGCAGGACTTGCCTTAGTAGACAAAGTTCGTAACTATTGCCGTGAAAATGTTGGGCTCCGCAGGCCGTGCTATGCCTATTGCCGGATTTGGTCCGGTATTCGCGATTTTCATCCCTGGGGGTGAAAAAAATCTTAATGAAGGATTCACCAGGTCCGGGGGTTCGGCCCACAGGACTCAAAAAACTCGCTCCTAAGAA
>CAZBUB010000054.1:0-14207 GCA_964494985.1 uncultured Desulfohalobiaceae bacterium
TATAAGAGTCAAAAGGCAAAGAAACCCAAAGGAGGTAAGCATTATGTCCAGGCAAAGTACCCAGTATAGAGATTGGTTTGGATTCGGTTCTGTATATACCAGCATGAACAAACAGGACGCTGCTGATGAAGGTGTGGACACTGTGCTCAGAGGCCAAGTCTGGCGAGTCAAGCCAGATGAAAAACCAAAAGTGGAAAACCCCTGTATCTGGATGCAGGCTGGAGTAATCAAGTTCAAAACCTGCAACAACTATTATGACTGTACCAGTTGTAAATACGACCAGGCCATGCTTAAGAAGGCCCAAAAAGGCGAGCAGCCCACCTGGCAGCAGATGATGCGCAGACGGCCCTCCATGCACCGGGTCTGCAGGCACACCCTGACCAACAGGATCGGGCACAGGGCCTGTGCTTATGACTATCAATGTGCTCACTGCGATTTTGACCAGTACTTTGAAGATATATTGAATTTAAAGACCAAAAGCCTGCCCTATGCCCTGGAGAACGTAAAGGGCTTCTCTGTACCTCTGGATTACTATCTGCACAACGGACACACCTGGGTCAGAATAGAAAGCGGCGGCTATCTACGTGTGGGTATGGATGATTTCGCCCTGAAGGTCCTGGGCCGCATGGAAGAGCTGGATTTGCCCCTGCGGGGCAAAGAAGTGGGCGCAAACAAGCCTGCCTGGGGGCTGGCCAGGGATCAGCACCAGGCCCATGTTCTGTCTCCGATTAACGGAGTCATCATGGAGGTCAACTCCAAGGTCAAGGATAAGCCTGACCTGGCGAATGAAGATCCTTACGGAGATGGTTGGCTGTTCATGATCCATTCCAAGGCCATCAAGAATCAGCTCAAGGCCCTGATGACAGACACCAGCGGAGTGGACTGGCTCAGCCAGGAAGTCTCTCGACTGGAGTCCATGATAGAGGAAGTAGCAGGCCCCATGGCTGCGGATGGTGGACTTCTGCAGAAAGACGTATTTGGTAACCTGCCCCAGCTGGGTTGGGACAGGCTGTGCAAGAGCTTCCTCAAAAGCGGCTAAAATATGGGGGCAAGTGCAAGGTCTTGCACTTGCCCGACTTACTTGGCCTAGGCAGAAAAGAATAGGGGGCTGCACGATGAAGATCATAAACAAACAAGTATCCAGTCTAGAGAACCAGTGCATCTGGATGCAAGCTGGTGTGGTGCGCAAAAAAAACTGCCTGCGAGACTATGATTGCCGCAACTGTGCCTACGACAAAGCTTTGCGCCGGGTCTGCCAAAGAAACAAGGAACTGCGCCAGGCTGGATATGTTTTGCAAGGCAAATCAGGAGAGCTGGAATTTTGGGAAGACAGGCTCAAAAGACTCCCTGTGCTGCGCAGACCTTGTATCCACTCCATGCAGCAACGTATCAACTTCAGACCCTGCACGAATGAATATATTTGCCAAGATTGCGAATTCGACCAGGAATTTTCCGATTTGTACAGCGTGTACACTGTGCTCAGTCCAATCTCCTTTTTGGAAGTAATGGGCTTTCACATTCCCCAGGGTTACTACCTGCACCCGGGTCACTGCTGGGTCAATTTCGAGGAGGGCTCCATAGTCCGGGTTGGATTGGATGATTTCTGCAGCCGAGTGTTAGGGCCTTTCGATCAAATAGAGCTGCCTTTGTTGGGCAAAAGGGTACATCAGGGCCAACCTGCATTCAAAATCATCCGGGAAGGCCGGGAATCAAGTGTTCTAGCCCCGCTTAGCGGAGTGGTGGCTGATATCAATCCCCAAGTACAGAACAAAGGCCCCAGAACAATCCAGGCCTTGCCTTATACCGATTTCTGGCTGTTCAGGATCAAGTGGGATAGGAACAGGCAAGAGCTCTCCAGCCTACTTTTAGACCAGGAATCCAAGGGGTTCCTGCAGGAAGAAGCCAGGACACTTTTCAGGGAAATTGAGGCCCATGCAGGCCCTTTGGCTGCGGATGGAGGCCAGATAGTTCCTGATTTGCTTGGCCACATGCCAGAATTGGGCTGGGAGCGACTAAGCACTTTGTTTTTGCGTCCCCATGACTAGCTCACTTGGGACTGCCTTCTCTGATTTTCCTGCAACAGGTATTCGCAATAGCGACAAAG
Organism: uncultured Desulfohalobiaceae bacterium; assembly: GCA_964494985.1. Classification (GTDB taxonomy): domain Bacteria; phylum Desulfobacterota; class Desulfovibrionia; order Desulfovibrionales; family Desulfothermaceae; genus CAZBUB01. Next base: position 2,105 of record CAZBUB010000054.1, read on the forward strand.
GCTGCTCTTGTGGTCCACATCACTAATATGTCTGCAGTAATGCATGATACAGTCCGGATCTTTACAGTGCCTGAGGTTGAAAGTGTGGCCTATCTCGTGCACAGCCTCCTTTACCAACCTTCGCTGGTATGTACGTTCTGCATCCCTGGCAGGCAAATCCTGTCCCAACCGATAGGTGGATATAATGCATGCCTTGCCGTTTAGCTGTGCCTCCCCATAGACATGGGTCAGGATAGGAATGAATAGATCAAAGCCAGTAATCAGCAAAACCTTACCATATTCCTTGGGCAACATGGCTGCAGCCTGCTCCAGGATAGCAGTGGAATGGTACTGCTGTCTGCCCGCATGGTAGGCAAAGTCCAAATCCTGCAATAAGGACTCAATCCTGGTAGAGCAATGAAAGGTGCTGGCCACAGCCTGGCTGAGCATAGACTCGAACGGGGTATCCAGGCTCCCTATAGGGGAAATAAGAATTGTGCTTGGCAAGGCTCAAAGGCTCAGTCATTAGGGCTTAAGTTGTAGCGCTTAATCTTTTGATACAAGGTTGAACGATCAATGCCTAGGATCTTGGCACTTCTACTGATATTCCAGTTTTGTCTCTTCAAGGTCGCCCTGATATGCTCCTTTTCCACCTCCTGCAGGGATTCGAACTCCTTGCTGGCCTCTTTCTCCTGGGGCCTGAAGATAGGCAGATCCTCTGGCTGGATATACCTGGTTTGGCCTACCACCACTGCCCTCTCGATAGCGTTTTCCAATTCCCGTACATTACCAGGCCAATCGTAAAGCATCATTTCGTCAAGTGCTGGCCTGCTGATGTAATCGATTTCTTTGTTGGTCTCTTTTACAAAACGCTGCCTGAAATTCTCAGCCAACAGCGGTATGTCCTCCTTTCTTCTGCGCAACGGAGGCATCTCCAAAGTGACCACCTTAAGCCTGTAATAGAGATCTTCCCTGAATCGACTCGCTTGGATCTCTTTTTCTAAGTCCTTATTTGTAGCTGCAATAACTCTGAAATCTGCTTCAATTGGTTGAGTGCCCCCCACCCGATAGAAGACCCTCTCTTCCAACACCCTTAACAGATCTATCTGCATCCTGCTGCTGATTTCCCCAATCTCGTCCAGAAACAGTGTCCCCCCGTAGGCCAGCTCCAGCCTGCCCTTCCGGGTCTCCCTGGCGTCTGTAAAGGCGCCTTTTTGATGCCCAAAGAGTTCACTTTCCATCAAATGTTCAGGCAAGGCTCCGCAGTTCACTGCTACAAAAGGACCGGAAGCCCTTTTACTGTGGGTGTGAATGGCCCTGGCTGCCAATTCCTTGCCTGTGCCCGTCTCTCCGGTAATAAGCACTGTTGTTTCCACTGGAGCAATTTTCTGAATAAAGTCAAAAACCTCCTGCATGGCAGTTGACTGACCTATCAGACTTTCGAATCTGGTCAGCTCCTTTTTCTCCTCCTGCAGATAGAGATTTTCTCTGGCCCTGGCCTTGTCCTGCATGATCTTTTCAATAAGGACTCCTAATTCCTCAGGCTCGAAGGGCTTGAGCAGATAGTCATGAGCCCCATCCTTCATGGCTTCTACTGCTGTGGATATGGAGCCGTAGGCAGTAATCATGACCACTGAAGCATCAGGGTCCTGTTCCCTGATTCGCTTCAAGGCCTCCAAACCGCTCATGCCCTCCAGCTTTATATCCAAGAAAACCAAATCATATCTCTGCTTAGAAATGGACTCCAGAGCTTCCTCTGCACTGGAGACACTTCGTACTTCATGGTCGTCCCTCTCCAGCCAGGCCTGCAGCGATTCCCTGATGATGAGCTCATCATCAACTATCAAAATTCTTGCCCTTTCCATAGGCTCGCCTACTCGTATTTCTCCTTGGGCTGCTGTAAAGGCAGGGTTACAGTTACAGTGGTGCCCTGCCCAGGCTGGGATGTCAGCTCCAACTTGCCGCAGTGCTGCTGTACAATCCCATAAGCCACGCTAAGACCTAGACCTACACCTTTGCTTTCCTGCTTGGTGGAAAAAAAGGGATCAAAGATCCTATCTGTGTCTTTTTGCTCCACCCCTATCCCTGTATCCTGGAAGACTATCTGAACATGGTTATTGCTCTGTCTGGTCTTTATAGTAAGCTCCCGTTGACCATAGGGCAGCATGGCCTCACAGGCATTGGAGACCAGATTCATGAAGACCTGTTTCAGCTTCTCCCCGTCCCCGACTAAATCTGGCAAACCAGGATCCAGCTCCTTGTGCAGCCTAATCTGGTTTATCTTCAAAAAGTTGGCATTCAGAAAGAGTATTTCTTCGAGAAGGTGATTTACATTCAAGGGTTGCATTTCTATCTTGGATTCCCTGGAAAAGGACAGCAGATTAGAAGTTATCCTGCTGATGCGTCTGGTTTCTGTCTCTATCAGCTTCAGATAGCGGGAAAATTTCTCTGTCTTTTCCTTTTCTAGTCCCAACTCTCCGCTCATCTTCTGAATGAGCAAAATCAGGTTCAAGATTCCGGAAATGGGATTGTTTATCTCGTGCACCACAGATGCTGAAAGCTTGCCCAGGGAAGCCATCTTGTCCTGGTGCAAAATCTCCTGCTGCCTTTGCTTGAGCTGCTTAGTCCTCTTCTCCACCATCTCCTCCAGACGCCGGTTGATCTCTTCGTCCTCCCTTTCTCGCTTGCTCACATCCCTGCTGACCTCAATAAATCTGGATAGACTGCCGTCATCCTCCCAGATTGGATAGAGGCTGACCTCGATATAGACAACCTTACCTTCTGCATTCACCCTGGGAAAGACCTTGTGGCTGCTCTTTCTGGTCAGCATGACCTCATGCAAAGGACAGCTCAAAGAATCTGCATTATTCTTGCAATGCCGATTTATGCGCTGAAAGACTTCATAGCAGGGTTTGCCAATGACCTCATCCCGCTCAAAGCCCATCTGGTCCAAAAAGGCCTTATTTACCTCGATCACTTGGAGATCAGGGCTTATAACCACAATAAAGTCCTGGATGCCGTCCAGTATGGCCTCTATCTCTTGGGTGCGCTTGCGCAGCTTATCCGCTTCAGTGCTGATGGCTTCCCAGAACAGACGGAAGGTATGATAGGACATGATCCTGATTTCCGGGGGCCTGCTGCCCAGGACATCATGGAGGACTTCCTCACTGGGCTGCATGATAATGATCAGGTTTACATCCAGCTCAGGATCATACAACTCCTTGTAGTCCTGCAGTGTGACCAGTCCCAGGTTTCTGGCTTTGTGCATCCCCGGGGCCTCAGGATCAGGGTCGGCCACAGCCTGGATCTTGGCCCGCAAGAGCTCGTGCTCCGGCCCTCCGTTTTTGGTCTTCTGCAGTACCTCTGCAGTAAACTGACCGCCTCCAACCAGGCCTATATTCACGAATGCTGAAGCCATAAAATAAAAAGGAACAGGCCCAGCCCCGGCTCACTATTTTGCCTTCAGCGGGCTGTGGTCCTGTTCCTGCATTTTTTGTTCAAGCAACTTGGCTTGAGATTAAAGCCTAGAACCCGGCTCTTTGTATTAATCCTATACCTGGGGTCTGGGCAACAAACCCGCCCTTTCTACAATCTCCGGAACTTTTTCTTCCCACTCGATGGCCATGACATGGAATCCGCTGACTCCCTCCACTTCCTTGAGGCGCTGGATGGACTCCACACAGATATCGATCCCTTCCTGGGCCTGCTTTTCCTTGGGCTGATCCGCCATACGCTTGACCACATGGTCAGGGATGGACATGCCTGGGACCTTCTTCTTCATAAATTTGGCCATGCCCGCAGTCTTAAACGGGGTCACCCCAGCCAGGATATAGACCTTCTCGTGCAGGCCCCGGTCCCGGACCTGTTTCATCCATTCCTCAAACCTATCCAGGTCGTAGATGCACTGGGTCTGGATAAACTCCACCCCGGCAGCTACTTTCTTGGCCAGCCTGGGGGCCCTGATCTCAAAAGGATCTGCAAAAGGGTTGGCAGCCGCGCCCACGAACATTTGCGGTGGACGCTTGATCTCGTCCCCGCCCAGGAACTTGCCCTCGTCGCGCATATGACGCACAGTCTGGATCAGCTGCATGGAATCCAGGTCGTGTACATTCTGGCCTTGGGGGCAATCACCAAAGCTCTGGTGATCTCCGGTCAAGCACAGGATGTTGTGGATATCAAAGGAGGCAGCACCCAGGATATCGCTCTGCAGGGCAATGCGGTTCCTATCCCTGGTCACCATCTGCAAAACAGGCTCCAGTCCCATCAGCTTCAGTCTGATGCAGGCCGCAAGGCTGCACAGCCTGGTTACAGAGGTCTGATTATCAGTTATGTTTATGGCATCCACATAATCCTTGATCAGCTCACCCTTCTTGGTTATGGCCTCAGGATCGCTGCCCCGAGGAGGCCCACATTCAGAAGTAACCGCCATTTGTCCTGACTTGAGGATCTTTTCCAGCTTGCTCGGAGTATTCACATTCATATCTGTATATCCTCCCTGACAACTTTTCTGGGGCCTCCTGCCCTCTCCTTGGACCAATCCTTGATAGGACTAAGCTTCTCGAAATCCTCCAGTCTGCCCAGGGACTTCAAGCGATCTATTATCAGCTGCCAGGCACAGGGCAGCTCGCTATTTATCTCACACTTGCCTTGGGTGGATCCTCCGCAAGGTCCATTCAGAAGTCGTTTGGCACATCTAGAGATAGGACAGATACCCCCTGTCTGGGCCAGGATGCACTCCCCGCAACCTTGGCACCTTTCGGTCCATAGTCCCCGATGTTCGGTAACTCCCATAAAACAGGTGTTCACCCCGGGATATACAGGCACATTATGGTATTTCTCAGCCATGAACTGGACCCCTACTCCACAAGCCAGGGACACTATGGCCTGGTAATTTTCTGCAATGTCCTTGATCTCATCTAAATATTCGTGATCGCACTGTCTCTCCAGGGTCCTTTCGTCCACTTGGACCTCCTGGCCTTGGTTCATGAAGTGCATACGTAGGGCAGAGGCCAGTACTCCCACTTCTTTCTTCCCGCCTGCCTCGCAAACAGTCACGCACTCATTGCAGCCCAGGATCAGGATCTTACTGCAACCCTGTACCTGTTCGATAATCTCCTCAATGGGCTTCTTGTCAGCAACAATCATAAGACCTCTCCTGCATATTTAGGCAGCCTTTTTTTGCCTGGCTGCTTTGACTGGATTCGGCCCTAGGGCGTGTATCTTATCCTCCATTTCCCTGGCGAACTTGGCAAAATTCGGCCCATCGCCTGAAGAGAGGTTGTACATGCGCACCCGGTCTCCTCCTACACCCACAGTTTCCAGAATCTCTTTGGCCTGCTCCACCCTTTTTTTGGCCCGGATATTGCCAGTCTTATAATGGCAATCCCCTTCCAGGCAACCCACCAGATAAACCCCATCCGCCCCTTTTTCAAAGGCGTGCAGGATATGCAGCAAATCTACTTTGCCTGTACAGGGTACCCGAATCACCTTGATATTCGCAGGATAATTAAGACGCATCGAACCTGCCAGGTCCGCAGCGCTATATCCTCAGAAATAACAGCAAAAGGCAATTATTACTGGGCTAAACTCATTGCTCATAGCACCTCCTCTAACAAGGCATCGATCTCACTTGTTATCTGCAAATCCTCATACCAATTCAGCTCAATGGCCTTAGCCGGACATTCCGCAGCACATATACCGCAGCCGTGACACAAGGCTTTATCTATTTCGCTGACCCCTTCCTCATTTATCCTGGGCACCTCATAAGGGCAAACTCTGACACAGATCAGACAGGCAGCGCACTTGTCCTGATCCACACGGGCCTTAACTCCGGACAGGGTCAGATACTGTTTGGAGAGCAGGGTTGCTGCCCTGGAGGCCACAGCCAGGCCCTGGGTCACTGCCTCTGAGATGAGCATCGGGCTGTGGGCAGTGCCGCAGACGTACACTCCTTCCGCTCCCATGTCCACTGGCCTGAGCTTGACATGAGCCTCTAAGAAATGGCCTTGAGCATTGCGGGCCAGCTTCATCACCGAAGAGAGGCTCTCTGTATCCTCTGCCCTGACCCCGGCACTCAAAGCCAAAAGGTCCGCATCCACCTGCAGCTCCCGGTCCAGGATAGGATCCCGGAATCTGACCTCCAGACCCTTTTCTGTACTTTGCACCTGGGGCGGATCTTCCTGGGTGTAACGGAAAAAAAGCACCCCTTTTTCCCTGGCCAGGGTGTAGTAATCTTCCAGCAAGCCATAAGTGCGCATATCCCGGTACAAAATGCAGACCCTGGCTTCTGGCTTTTTCTCCTTGATGTGCAGGGCATTTTTGACTGCACTTTGACAGCAAATCCTGGAACAATTGGGGTTCTCCTCGTTCCTGGAGCCAATGCATTGAATCATGACTACCTGCTCCACCCCTTGCAGGCTGTCCTCCTGCTCCAGACGGCTGCCCAGCTCAATCTGGGTCAAAACCCTGGAATCCTCACCGTACAGGTATTCCTTTGGCTGGTACTCTTTGCCGCCAGTGGCCAGGATCACTGCCCCATGCTCCAGGGTCTTTTGCTCTTTACCAGATTCCAGGGCAACCTGGGTCTTGAAGTTCCCCTTAAAACCCTGGAAGCTAACCACCTCAGCCTGGGTCAGGACTTGGACATTCTGGTGCTTCTGCACTTTCTGGGCTAACTCCTGGACATAAGGAGCAATCTTCTCTCCCTCAATAGTAGAGGTCAGCCTTCTGGCTGTCCCACCCAACTGGGCCTCCTTTTCCAGCAAAAAAGCCTCAAATCCCTGATCAGCCAGACTCAGGGCAGCATTCATACCTGCTACTCCGCCTCCGACTATCAAGGCTTTGGGTATGACCGGGATCCTTTCCTCCTGCAAGGCCTTTAAGAAAGCGGCTCTGGCCACTGCCATACGGATCAGGTCCTTGGCTTTTTCTGTGGCCTCTTCAGGTGATGCCCCATGGACCCAAGAATCCTGATTCCTGATGTTAGCCATCTCAAAGAGATACTTGTTCAGACCGCAGGCCTCCAGGGTGTCCATGAAGATGCCTTCGTGGGTTTTGGGGGTGCAAGAGGCTACCACTACCCTGTTTATGCCTTCTTCCTGGATCGTTACCTTCATCCTGCTTTGGGCATCTTCAGAGCAAGTAAACAGATCCTGACCGCAATAGACCACTCCAGGCAGATCCTTGCAGTAATCCTGCACCTGGGGCACATCTACTATCCCACCAATATTTATGCCGCAATTACAAATAAAGACCCCTATCCTGGGCTCTTGATTGCTGACATCCATTTCTTGGACTACTTCCGGACTCTTGGTCTGAGTCTCACGCACCGGGGCCAGGATGCCTCCAGCAGCAGCCGCAGCAGCACTGGCCTCTGTCACCGAGGCTGGGATGTCCTTTGGTCCTTGAAAGGTTCCGCAGGCAAAGACTCCAGGCCTGGAGGTATGCACCGGCAGAAATGGACTGGATTGGGCAAAGCCGTATTTGTTCAGCTCCAAATCCAGAGCCCGGGCCTGCTCCCTGGTGGCCGCAGAGACCTGCAGGCCTACCGAGAGCACTACCAGATCAAAGCTTTCCTCCTGCAGCTCTCCAGATTCAGTGACATAGCGCACAGATAAGGGACCATCTGTCTCACCTGGGTGTGCCGGATCAATGGTGTGTATCCTGCAATTGACAAAGCGCACCCCCATATCCTGGGCCCGGTGCAGATAAAGCTCATAATCCTTGCCAAAGGTGCGCAGATCCATATTGAACACAGTGCACTCCAGCTCCTGTTCGGAATGCTCCATGGCCACCATAGCCTCTTTGATAGCATACATGCAGCAAACAGAGGAACAGTAGCCATTACCGCAGCGATGCAAATCCCTGGAGCCTACGCACTGGATCCAGGCTATGTTTTTAGGCGCTTTATGGTCTGAGGGTCGTACAAGGTGGCCCATGGTGGGTCCTGAAGGGCTGAGCACCCGCTCAAACTCCAGGCTGGTCAATACATTCTTGTGCTCGCGGTAATGGTAGAACTCTTCCAGCACCTTGGGGTTAAAAACCTCTGCGCCTGGACAAAGCACGACCGAGCCTATCTGCAATTCCCGCTGTACTGGCTGCTGAGTGTGATCTACAGCACCAGCCAAGCAGTTGTGCACGCACTGGTAGCATTCACAGCAGTAGCCGCAATTCAAACACCTGGCAGCTTCCTGCCTGCCCTGCTCCTCCTCAAAGCCCAGCTCCACCTCATTGAAAGTGCAGGTTCTTTGCTCGGTCTCCAGTTCGCCCATTTGCGCCCTAGGTTTCACAGCCTCATTCTCTGGGATGGGTCTGCAGCTAGGCTCATCCTTTAACTGGACAGGCTCCCGGCCTTTCGCCAGATCCTGGCCGTCCAAATAACGCACAATGGATTCTGCAGCCTCACGGCCCGCAGCAACAGCCCCTATGGCTATCCAGGGCCCGGTATGCAGATCTCCACCTGCAAAGACACCTTTTCTGCCTGTGTAAAAGGTTACTGGATCAGCCTCCAGGCTACCCCAACGATTAAAACTCAGTCCATCCACCTCTTCTAAATAAGAACTGTCTGGCCTTTGGCCAATGGCCGGAATTATTTGATCCACCTCCAGGTCAAACTCGCTGTCAGGCACAGGGACTGGCCTTCTCCTGCCTGAGGAATCCGGCTCTCCCAGTTCCATTTGAATACAGCGAAGACCAATGACCTGACCATCCCTGGTCAAAATTTCCTGGGGTGCAGAGAGATAAATAAAGTTTATACCTTCGCATTGAGCAGCCTGAAATTCCTCCTCTAAGGCAGGCATCTCATCGCAGGTGCGACGGTATACCACATTCACTTCCTGGGCCCCCAGGCGAAGAGCGCTGCGGGCCACATCTATGGCCACATTACCTCCGCCGATAATGGCTACCTTGCGGCCCACATCAACCTGACCGCTTAAATTCATCTCCCGCAAAAACTCCACACCCTGGCGCACTCCCTTGGCCTTTTCCCCAGGCACTCCAAGTTCCATGCCCTTATGAGCGCCAATGGCCAAATACACTGCCTGATATCCCTGTTCAAACAGATCATCCAGGCCAAAATCCGCATCCAGAGCAGTGCCGGTCTTGATCTCTACTCCCAGATTGGTAATGATTTCTATTTCCTGGTCAATAATCTTCCGGGGCAGGCGGTGCTCAGGTATGCCCAGCCTGAGCATACCCCCAGGCTTTTCAGCTGCCTCAAAGATGGTGCTCTGCACTCCAGCCAGGGCCAGATGGTAGGCTGCAGACAGCCCTGCAGGCCCGGAGCCCACTATAGCCACCTTCTCCTCCCTTCTGGAGGCTGGATGCAGCTCCACATCTCTGGGATCAAACTGATCCGCAGCGAGCCTTTTCAGGGCCCGAATGGAGATGGGTTCATCCACCTCAGCCCTTCTGCAGGCATCCTCACAGCCCCTGGGGCAAATCCTGCCCAGGACTCCAGGCAGGGGCAACTCCTGCATAATGATCTCCAGGGCCTCTTTGTACTTGCCCTGCTTGACCATCTGCACGTAGCCCTGGACATTTAGGCCTGCTGGGCAGGCCAGCCTGCAGGGCGCAGGGTCGCCCTTGTCTATGGCATAAGCCCCGGGAATGGCCTGCTCATATTTTTTATAAGCGGCCTTGCGCATGGTCAGGCCATGGTTGTACTCATTGGGCAGCTCCACAGGACAGACCTTGGCGCATTCTCCGCAGCTGGTGCATTTATCCAGATCCACATACCTAGGGCTCTGATAAACACTGGCAGTGAGCCTGCCGGGTTCGCCTTCCAGACTTAACAGCTTGGTATTGGTCAAAAGCTCGATATTCAGGTGCCGGCCGACCTCGACCAGTTTGGGCGAGATAATTCACATGGCACAATCATTGGTGGGAAAGGTTTTGTCCAGCTCGGACATAAGTCCGCCAATGGCAGAAGATTCTTCCAATAAATAAACGTAATACCCAGACTCAGCCAGATCCAGGGCAGCTTGCATACCTGTGATGCCGCCGCCGCAAACCATCACTGAGCCTATCTTGCCCTCACCGCCTTTTTTCGTACTGATCTTCGTCTCGTGGTTTAGCATAGCACCCTCTTATGCCTTCTTAGGATTTGCTAAAGCCTGTTCTCCCGGCCTATGTATTTATAAGCTCGGGCAAAACTGCCTGTTCCCAGGATATTTTGGTGAATAAGCTTCCACTATTTTATGCTTCTGTCAAGGCTATTTTGCTTCTATTTTGCCTGCCTGCTCACTGAAGCCAAGACACATCACATAAGAGATCCCAGCTACATGCCCAGAGCTCTGCAACCCTTTGCGCTATGGCCTTGGCTTATGCTTATAAAAAAATTCCAAACAGATGATCCAAACAATACCCCAAGCGGTTACCTTACTTGCAACTTTGTATTTTTTGATTTACTGTTTTGAAAAATTATGCCAAGGTCCATTTACAAGATTTTCATTTTATTTCAAAATGTTACCTAAACAAAATGGAGCTGAGACATGAAGCTGGCAATAGCAGGCAAGGGGGGTGTGGGTAAGACCAGCCTCACCGCCTGGCTGGGAGATTATCTGGGCAGGACCGGCCAAGATGTCTGGCTAGTGGATGCCGACACCGCTTTATCCTTGGGCTCAGCCCTGGGCTTGCAGGAACAGGAGATCCCTACCCCTTTGGTACAAAACAAAGAGCTTATAGAACAAAGGGTGGGCAGTGGAGGCTTTATCAACATGAATCCCAAGGTGGATGACCTGCCTGAAAGGCTGGGCAAAAAGGCAGGCCAGATGCATCTTTTGGTCATGGGCACTATTGCCGGGGCTGGCGGAGGCTGCGGCTGTGCAGCCAACACTCTGCTCAAGGCCCTGCTGGCACACCTTATTGTGCGCACTTCCCAGTGGCTGCTGGTGGACCTGGAAGCAGGAGTAGAACACTTGGGCCGGGGCACAATCTCCAGCGTGGACGGACTGCTGGTGGTAGCTGAGCCCAGCCTGCGCAGTCTGCAAACAGCCTCCCAAATAAGCTCCCTGGCCCGGGATCTTGGACTGCAGCGGCAAGCCCTGGTCATAAACCGCTGCCAAGCTGAAATTTCCCCACCCGCTGATTTGGAGCTGCCCCCCCTAGCTGCTTGCATCCCTCCAATACCTTCCCTGCTGGAAAGACAGCAATCCAGCCCCAGTGTCCTTGATCTGCAGGACAGGGATCAAATAGATACTTTATGTGCAGACATCCTGGCCTATTTCAGTCCAGGCCAAGATTAACGTATCAGACCAGAAAAAAAGAGGTACATTTATGGGACTTTCTATTGCCTTCTCCGGCAAAGGAGGCACAGGTAAAACCACACTATGCGGCATGCTTATCAGATACATGTTGCAAAAGGATATGGCTCCGCTTTTGGCTGTGGATGCTGACCCAAATTACAACTTAAATGAAGTTTTGGGCGTGGAGGTAGAAAAAACTTTGGGCCAGGTCCGGGAACAGATGAAGCAGGGCGATGTGCCCAGCGGCATGACCAAAGACAGGTTCATGTCCATGAAGCTTGAAGAAGCCATAGTGGAAAGCCAAGGCTTTGACCTGGTGGTCATGGGCCAACCCGAGGGCCAGGGCTGCTATTGCGCTGCCAACACTTTGTTAAGTGATTTCTTATACAAGCTAAGCGACAACTACGCTTACATTATCATGGATAACGAGGCAGGGATGGAGCACATCAGCAGATTGACCACCAGTAATATCGATTACCTGTTAGTGGCCTCAGATCCTTCCAAACGAGGCCTGCAGGCTGCCCAGCGCATCCAGGACCTGGCCCGGACCCTGCCAGTGCACATAAAAAATATGGGCCTTATCCTTAATAATGTGCAGCAGGAGCCAGCAGGCAAAATGCTGCAGTTGATCCAGGACACAGGCCTGGAGCTTCTGGGCAGCATCTATATGGATCAAGGCGTGCAGGAATTCGATCTGCAGGGCAAGCCCACCTTCGAGTTGCCTGCAGACAATCCGGCCCTGAACTCTGCCTTCAGCATCTTTGACCGTATCCTGGCAGCTTAGCTGTTAAGGTCCAGAGGCCAAGGCCAAAATACCAGGGTTGTAATGCTGTACTCTAGAACCCAACACGGTAAACTCTCCAGGTCAAGGAAAGGTCCTG